>JBNMKK010000016.1:0-58574 GCA_050874325.1 Coprococcus sp.
ATCTTTGTCAACGTCACCCAACTCATCCATCTGAGTTTCAAGTTCCTCGATCTGCATCAGGTACTTTTTGTTGTCATATTTCTTGCGTTCATTTTCAAGATATTCAACCGCTGACTCTCTGTTTATGCCGCTGCATCCGGTCTCCCTGATATTGTGAAGATACTTCTCAAGGAAATCACACACAGCCTTGTCATCAGCACCATCCTCGTCTGACGGTTCAATACTCAAAGCATCCACATAGGTACTCTTATCCATATCAAACAGAACACCTCTGTACGAGTTCTTCGCACGGAGTCTCTCCTCCTTGCCGCTCTCAATATCAGTCAGCCTTGCTCCATCAGCCGCCATATTGAAATTTCTCTCGAGAAGATGATTCTTGCCGGAATCAGTCACATGGGCTTTGCCGGAATATCCGTTGCTCCCCTTTGGCTTTCTGACCAAATAGTTATCTCTGCCAGAGCCAAGCCCCCGTGATTTGCTGATGCCAAACAGCATCCCCGTGATAAAATCTCTCACAGTACTCTTGCCGGAGCCTTTATCACCATACAGAACATTTAATCCCTGTTCCAGCTTGATCTCCCTATTGTTGAATTTTCCAAATTCCTTCAAAAACAGTTTATTTATATACATTACTTTTCTCCAGTAGCTATCACAGCCTCAAGACCATACTCAAGTGCCTTCCTGCTGACCACGTCATCCTTATCTGAAAGTTCAGCTATAAACCTTCCCAGCACATTGTGTTCATTGTCTTTCATAAGACTGTCCTTATTGTAATCAAACATTGTGTTGTCCACAACTTCATATATCATATGATCAGATAACAGTTTCTCAAATGTCGTGTCAACATTTCTTCCCTTCTGCCCCTTGAGGATGATCCTGTAAATGTTTTCGCTGCCCATCTTGTCTATCTGCTTTGCAATTACATTCTCTATCTGCGCGGCAGTGTATTCCGGCTTTATCTCAAGTCCCAGATTGATATAACTCCTGCATGCCACAGGCTCCCACTTTATCCTGGTTTCACCATGGATCGTCTGACCATATATGAAACCGTGTTTTCCGGTATCCCTGTGAGAGAGAGGCTCCGGCGAACCCGGATATGCCATTCTATTCTTTATCATGTGCTTTGGCTTTCTCAGATATCCAAGCGCAACATAGTCAAAGCCTGCATCCGCAAGCTTTCTGAAATCAAATGCGCCATGTTCCTCATCTCCACCGTACATGAGAAGGATATTTGCAGCACCCTCCATCTGAGGCGCTATACCCTCAGAGAAGTTCTCTGTATATTTTTCCTGTCCGTAGCTAAATCCTGTAACACAGGTATTGATATCTTCAAAGTACGCGTTGTTGAACTCGCCAGACGGAAGTATAACCGTATTCGACTTGAACTCATATGTCTCCGAAGGAGAGCCCTTCTCTATATAGTCACTGTCTCCTGCGATTATCACAGTTCTTGTATTCGTGAGCTTGGCCAGTCTGCTGTCCAGTCTGTCAAGTTCAGTCACCCCTGGCGCATTGTGGAACAGATCTCCCGCCACGAGCAGCAGATCAACCTTTCTCTCCTCCGCGATATCAAGTATCTTGTCAAATGTATCTTCTATCTCCTTTGCACGGATCTCGCTCCACGGCTTGCCCTTATCAGGTGTCATCCCGAGATGCACATCCGAAACATGTATAAATTTCATATCTTAACCTCTGATCGTAATTAAACTGTTGATATCTATCCACATAAGGCATATCTCACACCTATGTATAATCAACAAAAGTTTACCCCATATCGGAGAAAATTACAACACACGAGGTATTAAATCTTTGTGATCACTCCTGCATATGCCTCCTTTGCTCCTCCACCTCATGTTCATGCAGATACTTTTCCCTGGTAGCAAGTCCGCCCCTTATATGTCTCTCCGCCTTATTTGCATCCAGAACGACCCTTGCCTGAGCCGCTAGCATCGGTCTGATCCTTATAAGTCTCTCCGTTATATCTTTGTGGACCGTCGATTTACTTATCCCCATCTTGTCCGCCGTCTGCCTGACCGTCGCTCTGGTGTCAATGATATAATTTGCTGCTTCTACCGCCCGTTCTTCTATGTATCCCTTCAAAGAAAAAGCCCCCGCATATTCTGTTTTTACAGTCTATGCAGGGACCCTCGCCGCTATGATTGCATGTTCAAAAGAGACTCTCTTCTAAATCAGTTCTTCTATCTAAGCTTTGGAAATCTCACTATAAATCTTGATCCTATATCCGCCCTCGATATGACCTGTATCGTTCCGCCGTGTGCATCAACTATCCATTTGGCAATAGAAAGCCCCAGACCTGAACCTCCGGTCTCGCCGTTTCTCGCCTCATCTGAGCGGTAAAATCTGTCAAATATATGAATGATATCTGAGGATTCCATTCCTGTTCCCTCATCTTCTATCAAATAACTCACATATCCAGCCTCATCTGACACCCCCAGCTTGATCGTAGTACCGGGTTCAGAATACTTCGCCGCATTTTGCACAAATATCCTGACAGATTGCTTTATCATCGCCACATCACCGTTGACACACGCCTCGGACTCTGTGCCTTTAAACTCATACCTGTGGTTCTCGTCTATCATCATGGATTCTTCCCACACCTCGCTTACCATACGGTTAAGATCCATCCTCTCCATGTTCAAGTGCTGCCTTCCACTGTCACCCCTGGCCAGGAATAACAACTGCTCGACAAGCTCCTTCATATGCTGCGACTCATTTTTGAGTGCCTCTATGGATTCTCCCAGAACCTGCTCATCCTCCTTGCCCCAGCGGTCAAGCATATTTACATAGCCCTGAATAACAGCTATAGGTGTCCTCAGCTCATGGGATGCATCTGACACAAACCTCATCTGGCGTTTCTCATTATCCTTCATGTTCTTGAGCAGACTGTTGAGCGCGATCTCTATACTCTGAAGATCCTTATCCCCAGTGTGTATCACCTGCTCATCGTCATCGGCTGACAGATGTGATATGGCTTTCTCCAGATCATCTATCTTGTTGTGATCCATCGGCTCCTTGCTGAGTTTCTCCGCCGTAACCGCAAGATCATTCAATGGTTTTAAACGTCTTCTGACATCCGCCGTCCGGAACAACGCAAGAAACAGAACCAGTGTCTCCATTCCAAGCAACACGATACCCGGTATCTCTATGATATCCCACAGGATCTTAAAGTCATATCTATACTTCTTTTCATCTGATCCCTCTATGATATATTCATAAGCTCCGCCATCATCATTCTTCTCAACATAATAATGCCTTCCACCAACGCCCTGCGGCAGCTGATTTCTTCCCCACCAGGCAAATGTTCCTACAATAAGAAAGGCAATGACGATATCAATAAGTATCACATTGCCCACCTCTTTGAGCCAGAAACTCATATTGATCCTTCTGGCTATCGACGACATTCTTTTATTTTCCCTGCTTTTCTTTTCCATATATTTTCTCTCAATCTCTGATGACGTATCCCACGCCTCTGACTGTGGTTATAAGTTTCACGCCAAACCTGTCGTCTATCTTTGTTCTCAGATATCTCACATACACATCTATGATGTTTGTCTCTCCCAGATAATCATATCCACACACCGCGCTGAGCAGTTTTTCCCTGTCCATCACAATGTCCTTGTTCTCCATAAGCGTCCGGAGCAGCTCAAACTCTCTGTTGGTAAGTTCCACTATCTCCCCATTCACCGTGACTTCATGTCTGTCTGTGTCCATGCTTACCCCATGTATCTCTATTTTGTGGGTGTAAACCTCCACACTTCCCCTTTTCTTCAGAGCCACCCTTATCCTCGCAAGCAATTCCTCTATTGCAAATGGCTTTGTGAGATAATCGTCCGCCCCTGCGTCAAGCCCCGACACCTTATCCATAACAGCATCCCTGGCAGTGAGCATTATGACTGGCACATCACTCTCCTTGCGGATTCTCCTGAGTACCTCCAATCCGTTGAGTGCAGGCAGCATCACATCCAGGATCACAAGGTCAAATTTCTCGGAAAGTGCCTTTTCAAGCCCTGTTCTTCCATCAAATGCCTTCTCAGCCTCATATCCCTCATGGATAAGCTCCAGCTCAACAAATCTTGCAATTTTCTCTTCATCCTCCACAATGAGAATTCTCTGTGCCATATCTTTTCCCTTCTCCAGTTTTATTATATATTACTTGTTGTTTACGTCTGACTTAAGGTTGTCTACTGAGTCAGCTACTTTGTCACACGCATTGTTGAGATTTACATTGATATCGCCTATTCCCTCAAAATGATATCTGCACTCACAGAAGAGTCCGACCACAAGCAGCGGAAGAACCACCCAAAATGCAAGTATAAGTGCGATCACCAGAACAAGAACCGGAACATTTATCATAGTCTGACCTCTTCGCTCTACTATGAAAGTACTGTCCACACTCTTCTTTAATATCTTGCCACACCATTTGAAGAATCTGTCCATCATCTGTCCAAATGTCACTTTATTGCAATCATTTGTGTAGGTCTGCTGTGCCTGCTCAAACTCTGTCGACGCCTGCTGATCTCCACCTGTCACAAAACTGTCTACCTCCGGAGCCTTTACCTTGTCAAGTTTCTCCAGATAAATGATGGCATCTAACAGATCGTAATCACACGCCTCTAGTGCGTTCCTTGCATCCTCGTAACTTACACCTGTTTTTTCTCTTAACTTTTCTACCTTTTCAAGTTTATCCATGATCTTTACACCCTTTCTCATTATCCTAGTTTCATCGTCTTCCGATGATCTGTCATCTTTCTTATCGTTTGTTGCTGATATCATCAACTGATGTTGTTACTATACCAACCGATGATTAATCTAAAATATGAGAAAGATTAAAATCAGATTAAGATTTATCACTGCGTTCCCGCTGCGATCTTCGCCGTGGACTTCTTCACGCAGTAAAGGCATGTCGGCAATATGTAAATGGTTGCCGTAACCCATGCCGTCTGATCTGCGAAACATATTGCTGTGAATCCAAATGTTCCGACAAATCCAAGACTGACTATGATCCTCGCCAACATCTCAGTGACACCGGAGAATATGGCTCGTCCCGAATATCCCAGCCCCTGTGTCACCATTCGTGCCACATTCAGTATACCAAGGCTCCAGTAAAAGCAACCCAAACATCTAAGATACTTGGCGGATGCGTCAAGTACATCAACCGCACTCTTCTTGACAAATATCATAGAGAGCGGTCTGCCAAATAGTATCATGACCAGCCCCGCAACAACTCCGTATCCAACCGCAACAGCAATCGCCTGCCACAAGCCCTGCTTTATTCGCTTTGCCTGTCCGGCTCCAAGGTTCTGACTGCAGAATACAGATGCCGCCGTTGCAAATGCGTCAAATGGGCACATCGTGAATTGCTTTATTCTCATACCGGCTGTGAAACCTGACACATACACGCTGCCCAGTTTATTATTTGCAGACTGCATTACCATACTTCCTATCGCCGTGATGGAGAACTGTAATCCTGTAGGTATACCCATTATGAGCATTTCCTTGACCGCCGAAACCTCCACATGTCTGTCCTGTGCCTCAAGGTGCATCACCTTAACTTTCTTGAAAATGTACACCAGACATAATATTCCGCTCACAGCCTGTGCCGTTATGGTCGCTATAGCCGCACCTGCACATCCCCACTTGAGCACCAGTATGCAGAACAGATCGAGGAATATGTTGAGTATCGCCGAGAACGCAAGGAACATAAATGGTGTCCTGCTGTCTCCAAGCGACCTGAGCACACTGGACAGATAGTTATACATAAGTGTAAATGGTATTCCGAGGAATATGACTATAAGATATGAGTACGCCTTATCAAATATATCCTGTGGAACAGAGAGCAGATGAAGGATCTGATTACAGCACACCGAACACGTCACAGTTACAGCCAATGCTATAATACCCGTAAGAACCGCACCATTAAATATGTATTTTCTCATCTTGTGCATATCATTTGCGCCGAAATATTTTGCAACCGGAACACCAAAACCTGCGCAGCATCCCATACAGAAACCAAGGACAAGAAACTGTATGCTGCTGCTGGCTCCAACCCCCGCCAGGGCCTTGTCACCCAGTATCTGTCCCACTATAGCTGCATCTATGATATTGTAGGTCTGCTGAAGCAGATTGCCAAGCAGCAGTGGCAAGGCAAACTGCATCATCAGACTTATGGGCTTTCCAGAAACCATGGACTTCGCCATGTCTTACACCTTCCTTACATTATCTTTTATAACAACTTGTCTGCCAGTGCCTCAAGCGCTGCCACATCCGACTGCTTAAACGCAGACTTTATCGTCACATGCTCATCCACTATCTCTATGTCCTTCATGGCTGACATCTGCTCTTTCATGAGCTTTGCTGCCATAGGAGCCCACGAGCCATTCTCGATGAAAGCAACCTTTCTCTTCTGGTATGACTTCATCTTGAGATGATTGATAAAATCTGCCATGACAGGCATCATGCCGCCATCGTATGTAGGTGCCGCAAGAACAAGTCTGTCGTATCTGAAAGCATCCTCTATACACTCCGCCATATCCTCTCTGGAAAGGTCTGATATAGCAACCTTTGGCGCACCTTTTGCCTCAAGGATCTCTGCCAGTTTCTTTGCAGCCTTCTCCGTGTTGCCATGGAGGCTGCAGTACGCGATGAAGATTCCCTCGTCCTCAGGTGTGTATGTTGACCACAGCTGATACTTGCCGATGTAATACTCAAGATTCTCTGTGAGAATAGGTCCATGCAGCGCACATATCTTCTGTATATCAAGTCCTGCTGCCTTCTTGAGAAGTGCCTGAGCAGGCATTCCATACTTTCCTACTATATTAAAGTAATATCTTCTCGCCTCACACGCCCAGTCCTCGTCTGTATCCAGTGTGCCAAACTTTCCAAATGCATCTGCTGAGAAGAGTATCTTCTCGCTCTGCTCATATGTGACCATAACCTCAGGCCAGTGGACCATCGGGGCCATGAAAAACTGAAGTGTATGACTTCCAAGTGAGAGTGTCTGTCCCTCTGCCACAGTCACGTTTCTGTCTGCCACAGGAACCTCGAAGAAGTTTGGCAGCATTCCGAAAAGCTTAGCATTCGAAACGATCTTGATATCCGGATATTTTGCAAGCACATCCCCAAGATTTGCTGAGTGATCAGGCTCCAGATGGGAGATTATGAGGTAGTCAGGCTTTCTGTCTCCAAGCACCTCTGCCACATTTGCAAACCACTGGTCTGCACACTTTGCATCCACCATATCCATAATTGCGATCTTCTCGTCCATGATGACATAAGAATTGTACGCTATACCGTTTGGCACGATATACTGATTCTCGAACAGGTCTATGTCCTTGTCATCCACACCAACGTAAAATACTGAGTCAGTTACATTCTTAAGCATTATATATCCTCCTCTTGATTTAAATATTTAATTACTGCATTTATACAAATGTATATAAATAGTCCTCGCTGCGTCCTTATGATCTGACGACAGTTTATTATAACATACCGAATGAAAATAGAGAATCAGCACATATGGTCTGATTCTCCATTTTTTGATACATTTTATTATTTTTTATCGGGGTCTATTCACCCTCTTCTGCATCTTCTCCCGGTACATGATGTGGTCTGCCTCCCTCACATACTCTTCAAGGGATTTCTCTCCATCCGGCACTGTCACAACATAACCTATACTGAATTCAAGATCAAATGGAAGTTTCTCCTGAGCGGATATTTCCTTCGCTTTCTCCAGTATAGCAGACTTCATCTCCTCCGGTGATTCATCCTCGTTATACACAGAGATCGACACGAACTCATCCCCACCATATCTGACTGGAATACTGTTTATTCCACCTCCGCCTGCTATGGCTCTTGCGGCACCCCTTATGGCCTTGTCTCCATACTCGTGACCGTAATTGTCATTTATGTATTTGAGCTTGTCCATATCGGCGAACATGACAAGCAACGCCTTGTTCTGCCTTGCCGCATCGTCAAATGCCTTTGCTGCTATCTGCCTCATTCCCTCCCTGTTATAGATCTGGGTCAGTGGATCCTTTATGGATATCACCGCCAGTTCCTGATTGATCTGCTCAAGTCTCCATTTGTTGAACAACGTTATCATGGCAACATTCATCTCGCTTATGACCGTCGCCCACAGCTGCTTATCCATGAGGTAGTAGCCATTTTCAACGCAGCAGAATCCCACCGCCTTATCTCCAAAGTGGAACGGAGCAAACAGGAATATATTCCCCCCCGTCTCGTCATCAAGCAGAGGGAACATACTGCGGTATACGTCATCTCCGCCGTCATCCACACCCTGTTTGTACACAAATCTCATTCTCTGAGGATATCCCCTTGTGACAAATGCATCCTCATCGTAAGCACCCGAAAGCGTCGGTCCGGATCTTTCCATCTCGACAAGTGACTTATCAACCACCATCACACACTTTCTGCATGTAGCCTCTGAATACGCAGTCTGAACACACGGATAAAGTCTGCTGTAATTGCCGCATTTGCTCAGCAAATGTGTGAAGTCAAGAGTACTCTCGTCTATCTCCTCGCGCTCGACCACACCCATTATGTAATTCTTCAGATACTGCCTGCCGTTCAGCATGGCATCGGTTCCGCATCCACAACTCTCTGTAAATATACACTTATAGTCTATGTATGAACTGGTATCCGGGGCATTACCCGCCCAGATGTTCAGCATTATCTCCGCCGCCGCATATCCGATCTTCTCCCGGATCCTGCTGACAGTCGTTATACGAGGGGTGTAATATGCAGCCTTGTCAAAATTATCAAACCCAGTCACCTTGAAATCCCGGGGAACCGAAAGTCCGAGGGACTCCGCCCTGTTGCACACGCCGACCGCCAGATTGTCATTTGCACAGATGATCGCATCGGGAAGGATCTTCCTCACCATTTCCCGTTCTTCCAGCCTTCTCTCGTCCAGCGCCTCGATCTCCTCGGTCTTCAAAGTCTCAGCACCCGGAGCCGAATCAGCAAAACTTCCGCTCGTTATCTCTCCGTACACCTCAGCAGGTCCGCCATAATCAGGTCCGTCCTTCTCGTGTTTTATACACGTATGACCATGCGCTCTGAGCAGTTCCTCAAGCCCGGTCACACCGTCATTGAAACCAAAATCTCCGAACATGACATCCTCATCCTCGACTTTAAGTCCATAAACATCCATACAATCGCAGAATGCCCTGCATCTCTCCTGTGCCTCGTAATTATCCTTCGGGCCTGCAAGATACCAGATTTTCTTCGCACCGTGTTTCTCTATCATATGCCGAGTCATGTCGTACATGGCATCATAATTGTCTATTCCCACAAAGTGCAGACCGTCAAATGCTGTCTCAAGACTTATGGCCGGGACTCCGCTCTTTCTTATCCTGTCAAGCAGTTCAGCCGTGACATCCGGATATTTGATATTGTTGACGGATATTATGATTCCATCAAAATCTGTCAGTTCCGGAAGATTATATATATTGTACTCTCCGTAACTGTAGCCATCATCCCTGTTCCAATTGCCGTTGCTGTTAAATATGTACAGATTAACATCTGCGTTGGCATCCTTTATCTTCTGCATAAATCCCAGCGGCCAGGCATATGTGAAATACCTCTTCCAGCCGTCCATGAACAATGCTACTTTCTTCATAAATTACCTCCTGATCAATTGGAACAAACCATCCTGTCCCCCATCCGTAAATTTGCCAAATATATAAAAAAGGCGCATCTGTATATATTATACACAGACCCGCCCTTTCAAAACATATCCAAATGTATCATAAACATGTACTTTACTATCAAAATCCCAGCAGACTCTATCTGAGCGGATAATCGTCATGCTCCGGCTTGTAATCACGTATAGTTTTAAGCGTCGGCAGAGCATGTCCATCATAGTCAAAGAGTGCCTGATTTGCCCATTCATTTCCGCACGGTCCAGACTCCTCTATGTATGACAGAGCGCCCTCTGTAGCCCAGCCACTTCCTGGCACCGGTATCCAACCGGCCTCCCAGTAATAAAAACCATCGCCGCCCGGAACATCATCTATCAGTTTCATTATGTCGTTCATGAAATTTGCCTGTCCCTCTGGTGTCATAGGATAGTCAAGTTTTTCCACCAGTGAAGGCTTTGTGGCATAGCCCTTTCTATCATCAAGCCCCAGTTTCTCATAGTCAGCATAGTCCTCCATGGTAAATCCCATGGAAACCTCAGCGATAACTATCTTTTTGCCGTATCTATCCGCCATATCCCGCATATTTGCCTCAAGTTCCTTCATGGTTCCATGCCAGAACGGATAATACGACATTCCAATTATATCAAAATCTTCTCCTCTTTCCATGTAGTGATCAAACCAGTCCACATACATAGGATTGTTGCCGCCATTGTCGAGATGTATCATGACCGGAATATCAGCGTCAACCGATTTAACCGCCCTTATTCCAGCACTCACAAACTTTGCGATATTGTCATACTCTGGTTTCTGTCCCAGAGGCCACATCAACCCGTTTGTAAGCTCGTTTCCAACTTGAACAAGCTGAGGGAGAACGCCCGCCTCTTTCATCTCTAAAAGAGTCTCCCTTGTGTAATCATACACAGCATGCTCAAGCTGATCCGCATCCATGCCTCTCCACGCCTTCGGCACTCTCTGCTTGCCCGGGTCAGCCCAGAAATCACTATAGTGATAATCAAGCAGAACACTCATTCCATGATCCATAGCACGCTTTGCGAGTTTCTTGTATACCTCAAGGTCATTTGTGCCCGCACCATAAGGTACACCGTCCTCCGTATACGGATCATTCCACAGACGAAGTCTCACAGAATTCACACCATAGCCCTTCAGTATGTCAAATATATCACCCTGCACACCATTGTCATAATATTTCGCACCTAACTCTTCAGCCTCGACAACAGTGGAGAGATCCACGCCCTTTATATAATCTGCCATATTTTTGTCTCCTTCATCTGTCTTTATTCAAGTCAATTAATCGTCAAATGTAATTCTGTCGTACATTCTTCCGTACTTTATTCTGATAAGTTCGTTCTTTGCCAGAACATCCTCCTCCGGTCCAACATACTGACAACGGATGCAGTAGTATTCCTTCTTGTCCTTATCATAGAACATATCGATATCCAGATCTCTCATGAAACACATCGGACATCTGTAATTTAATTTGCCTTTTCCAGACTGAGCCATGTTGAAAATACCTCCTTATCCTTAAGTGTCTTTGTATAACCAAGAGTGAACATTGGCGAGAACGCATATCCCTCTTTGAAATATCCTGTTGCATCACTGCTTGATGCTCCCATAGCAGCCTTTGTCTCGATCGCTGGGATAACTGCTGATACCTCATCGGCACCTGCCAGATCCTCTTCTCTGCACTTGTACTCATATGTGAGTGACTTGCTCTCTGATGCATTCTGCGCTGTGAGAGTGATTCCTGTCATGTCCTCAGGGTACTCTGTTGTACCGTAGCATGCCACCATGTACTCATTGATCTCAACCTCTGCATCAGGGTTGCTCATCTCAAGGATGGTTCTCTCATGTCTTATCTTGGATGAACCCTCCTCGAAGTATATCTTTGTCTGAAGTTTAACTGTCAGATCATAGAACTCAATATCAACCGGGTCAAGTGTGAGGATTCTCGTATTGCCCTCCTGTGAGAATGTAGCTTTTGTTCTGCACAGACAGAGGTCAACCTCCTCACCCTTATAGCTGATCTTTGCACTTCTCACAGTACCCTCTCCAGCATAGTGAGTGAAATATCCTGCTCTGTACTTCTCCTGGATCAGGAATGGATATGATGCATCCTGAACATGTGGAGTTCCTATACCTACAGGCCAATTGAGTTTTGCAGCATATGGTCTGAGGTCAACGATTGCACCGCCCTGATCCATGTTGATCTGAGCTCTCATGTATGGATCGCAGTACCAGAAGATCTGCTTGTCTGAACCGTACAGTATATCCTTCCAAAGAGCACACTCAGGCTCCTCGTATGTCTTGTTCTCTCTGTAGAAGTCAGCAAATTCAGCCATTGTCATGTCGATACATTTGCCTTCCTTCTTCAGGTCGCCGTAGTACTTCATGCCATCCTCATAGCTCTTCTTGAGCAGCTCGTATGGAGCCTCCCAACGTCCCATCTTGTTAAGCCAGCCTGGTCCAACGAACATCATGTTGTATGAGTAACCGTTGTTGAACTTAGCCAGATGACGATACTGGTCGATCAGATTGTACAGATATGGGTATTCCCATGTCTTGCTGTCGTAGATCATTCCACGGAGAACGTTCTGTGGATGTGTACCGAAGTTTGAACCATTTCCATCGTAGCATGCCAGCAGATCTCTTGAAAGATGAGGGATAGCAACAATTCCGCTGTCCTCAGCCTCATTTGCTGCAGGTGCATGTGTGTTCTGCTTTGAAGGTATCCATGGATTCCATGGGCCGCCATCGAACAGTGTGTACCATGAGTTGTTGCATGTGTGGTAAGCCTTAGGACCCTCCTCCCAGCATGTTGCAACTGCACACTTGACTGATGGGTACTTCTCCTTGATGTAATTTGTAAGCTCAGCATCCATATAGTATGAACCTGTCGATACCGGATAAAAACCAAATATATCGTGGAACTTGCCAAATACGTCATCAACGATATTCTTCTTGTCCTCCATTGAGAACATCCAGATACAGAAATCCTTGGTCTTATACTTCTCTCTGAACTCTGTACAAGGAAGTCCGAGAAGTGAGAGTGCTATTTCATCTCCGTATTTCTCATGGTGCTCCTTGGCAAGTGATACAGCCTCCTCATTGAAAAGGCTGGCATATGTCATCTGAATAGTAGTCTTGAGTCCGTTCTTGTGAGCTGTCTCCTGCTGGAACTTGAAAATGTCCAGTGACTCTGTGAGGAGAGCTTTTCTTCCGATATCCTCAGCCTGACCATGGCCTGTAACCTTCTCGGCATACTCAGGAACCATCTCAGGACGGTGGATAATGTTAACAACAAATGTATTTTCCATATTTTTTCCATCTCCTTTTTATAAGGCAATTGCACTTCCACTCATTTCTAAAATATTACATCATTGCAATTGTCTGCATTTCTAATCACTTTCTCTTATCTTAATTATTCTTCTCGGACCGCCGCCTGTAAATCAGATTGATCCCAGCCGCTTGTAACTTCTGCCGGTCTCAGCCGCAGCGGAGTGTCCTGCATGTATTCAGAGGCATACGAGGACGTCGGCACTTAGCGAAGGCTCTAAGCCTGAGCTTAGTGTCCGCTACGTCCGAAGTCGAGTGCGAACGACCTCTGAATATATCAGGACACCTCCACTGTGGCGTCCGTCTTTTCCAAGCGGCGTCCGTCCATCACAGGCGGCGTCCGTCTGCCTTAGCCCTTTACAGAACCGCCTGTAACACCCTCTACATAGTACTTCTGCATGATGACGAACAGTATTGAGATAGGGATAGCTACCACGATACCACCAGCACAGAATACTGAGAAGTATTTGTTGACCAGTGATTTCTCAAGCATGTTGTAAAGACCTATAGCTACTGTCCAATCCTTTGAAACTCCTGAGTTGAGCATAAGCTTTGCGAACACGAAATCGCCCCAAGGAATAAGAAAAGAACTGATTACCTGGTACACTACGATAGGCTTACACAGCGGAAGTATGACCTTCACGAATATCTTCGCCTCAGATGCGCCCTCAAGTCTGGCAGCCTCCTTAAGTGACAGAGGTATTGTATCCATGAATCCCTTCATGATGAGGAATCCAAGTCCTGATCCTGCTGAGTAAACGATAATCATACCAAAGTGGCTGTTTGTCAGTCCCAGCATCTTCAGGATAAAGTAAATTGCTATCATGAGAAGTGGGCCAGGGAACATGTTCAGTATCAGTGACGCACTCATGATCTGCTTTCTGCCGTTGAATCTCATGCAGCTCATCGCATAGCTGACCATTACTACAAATATAGTAGAGATGATACATGTGAATACTGCAATGATAAGTGTATTCTTGAACCATGCCACATACTGTACAACCGAGTCAGGTCTTGTGAGCAGCTGAACAAAGTTGTCCATAGACCAGCTGGTTGGGAAGAAATGTGCTGTGTTGATTCCCTTATATCCACTGAATGAAGTGACAACCAGCCAGATGATAGGAACCAGCCATATAACTGCGAGGACAAGTAATACGATGTGTTTAAAGATTGAACCTATTGTTTTCTTCATTACTGGTACTCCTCCTCTTTATCTCCTGAGATCATTCTTGAGAATGATATAAGTGTAAATGCTGCACATATGATAAATACTATGATACCGATAACGGATGCCATCTTGTAGTCGTAGTATTCATTTGTAAGTCTGAACAGCCATGTAACAAGAAGGTCAACTTCCTTCGCATGTGAATTGGCAAGAGCCTGATTCTGTGTGACGAATACATCCTGTGTGAGCAGGTAGATTACGTTGAAGTTGTTGATGTTCTTTACAAAGTCTGTTATAAGTGCCGGACCCTGGATGAACAGGATATATGGCATTGTGATCTTCCAGAATACCTGGAAGTTTGTTGCTCCATCGATCTTTGCACTCTCTATCTGATCTGTAGGTATGTTCATCAGAACTCCTGTTGCGATCAGCATCTGGTATGGAACACCGACCCAGATATTGATGAGAATGATCATTACCTTTGCCCAGTGTGGGTCAGTAAGGAATGGTATGTATGTAAGATGATCGCTGACAAGTCCCGCATGCTTAAGCATATCTGTGATACCGATATTTGAACAGATAGTGTTCACGATTCCTGAATCAGCGAAGAAGTTTCTAACCAAAAGCAGTGTTACGAACTGTGGAACTGCGATCGATATGATGAAGAGTGTTCTCCACATCTTTGGCAGCTTGGTCGTCTTGGAATTGATTGCCTTGGCAAGAAGGATACCACCGATGAATGTGGTAAATGTCGCCATGACCGCCCATACGAGTGTCCAGCCAAGAACCTTTCTGAATGAATATCCAAATGTCACTGTCATGCTGTTTGAAAACAGACTTTTGAAGTTTCTGAAACCAACCCATGTGAACAATGAGTTTGGTGGAAGGTGCTGCTGGTCATAATTGGTAAACGCCACTGCTATAAGTATAAGTATTGGCAAAATGTTCATTATGACTACACCGATTGTAGGAAGTGTGAGAAGTGTTATGTGGAACTTCTCATTGAAGAGAGACTTCATATCTTCCTTGAACGTATTTATGTGTTCTCCATTTTCCTTCATCTGCTGAAGCTTGTACACCGTCTTGATATTGTGAATGTAGAAAAGCACAAATACAAGAATGATGAACAATGCAACTACTGAATTGAGAAGGATCTGGAAAGAATTGTCGTAGTTATTTGTAGTTGTCTGCATGGTGAGTGGATCAAATACCTGCTCAAACTTTACAGTTCCAAGAGTTCCGAACTTGGCAAGGTTCGGTGCTGCATAGCCTACGCACATTAGCACGAACGCAGCCTCAACGATGAGCATTATCAAACCATTGATGATCTGCTTTCTTGCAAAGTAACCTGCACCCATGATAACCGCTGAGAGCTTAACCCATATATCGCCTTTTGCAAAAGCAACACCAAAATTCTTGAAGTATCTACCTATTGCTTTAAAGAATCCTGATATTTTCTTCATTAATAAGCTCCTCTCTTTTTGTATAAAATGCCCCATATGCCACGAATGACATATGGGGCATCCTCTTAATTACCTATATAACATTTAAAGTACTTATATTATTTTTACTATATAACATGCTGCGCCCCTGCGTGAGCCGCTGTCTGTTATTACTCCTGTGATACAGGTGCGTCGATTCCGTCTACTGTATTGTCAAGGAGTGTCTGAAGATCTGTACCATCTGGGTTACCCTGAGCAAGGATTGAACCAAGTGTCTCAGCTGGTGTCCAGTAGTTACCACCTACACGCTGTGGTGTTGCGTATGCTGCCTGAGCTGCAAGAGCTGAGATAGCTGGATCAGCCTTAACTGCATCTGACTCTGATGCATTGATGTTTGAAGGTCCAAGGCCTCTCTCGTTGAATCTTGTGATCTGTACATCCTCTGATGTAAGGTACTCAGCAAGGAGCATTGACCAACCTACATTCTTTGAATGTGGGTTAACACCGATGAGCTTGTATCCTGAGTATGATGACATCTGAACCTGCTTGCCTGCTACTGTGTATGTAGGGAGCTTAGCTGCTGCATAGTTGTCGCCCCATGCTGCCTTAGCGTCGTCTGCTCTCCATGTTCCGTTAACTGCTGCACAGATTGTTCCCTCTGCGATTGCTGTTGCCTGATCCTCATCACCCATATCTACGAATACGCCTGTCTTGAAGAGATCAAGTATTGCCTGAACTACATCTGTACCACCTGCCTGATTCCAGTTACATGTGTTTGTAAGTCCATCATCGTTGAGTGTAAGGTCAAGACCTGCACCCTGGAAGAATGAGTAGATGTACCAACCGTTTGATACGTCCATAGCGATCTTCTTGTTTGCCTTCTTAGCTGCCTCGATCATAGCGTCGAGTGACTGGATATCATCCTCTGTGAATACTGATGAATCGTAGAACATGAAGTATCCGTTATCTGCTGTCATTGGGTAAGCGTAAAGTGTTCCGTCTACTGTAGCTGCCTCGATTGAACCTGCAAGGTTAGCGCTTGCAACATCGTATGTGTATGTAGCCTGTACTGCCTGAAGTGCTCCGGCGTTTACAAGCTCGTTGATCTGGTCATCAGCAAATGCGTATACATCTGGAGCAGCCTCAACGTCTACCAGGATGTCATCCTTTGCCTTTGACTCTGACTCAGCACCGAGTGTGATGTTGAAATCAACATCTGGGTACTGACCCTTGAAGTTGTCGATGAGCTTTGTTGTGAGCTCCTGATCTTCCTCTGATGCCCAAACTGTAAGATCTACAGTTCCTGTTGTAGCATCAATAAGATTCTGAATAGCGTCATCTGATGCTGCCGCAGCCTGTGTTGTGCTGTCACCAGCAGCTGCTGTTGTTCCTTCGTCCTTTGAATCTGCGTTGCCACATCCTGCAAGGCATCCTGCCATCATTGCAGCAACAAGTGTTAATGATAAAACTTTCTTTCTCATTCTTATGTCCTCCTCTTAATAATAAGAATAATTAGTTGCTCTGTTTTGTTTCCCGTGCGCAATCGGTTGTTCTTTATGGTTATATATTATCAGTTCTGTTTATTGTTGTCAACTACTAATTGAAATAAGTTTTGAAATAAAAAAATATACATTTTGCACAACTAGTTTTTGCTAGAAACGTTTCCATAGTCATCATATTTTGCGCACACGTTTGCACAGCGCCCAATATATGGTTGTTTTTGGTAAATATTGTCATAGTAATATGTGCGCATTACACATTGAGCAGCCATACAATGCATTGATTTATGTCATCCGCCATGCCTTATTTACAAATTTATATATATTTCACACTCCTTCATCCACATAACACCATGTATCACTCAGTGTATATTGTTACACGGCATTGCAACTTTGCGCAACTCATTTATCTTCAAATCTAACCTTTTTAATTGTATATGCACATCATATACAAAAAATCTCCCGGGCTGAGATATCCTCTGCCCGGGAGACTTCTTACTTCAACTATTTTTAACTATCTTATAGCCTGTTTTTTTATTTCGTGGATTCCTTCAGTCGAAGCTCATAACCCAGATGAGTCTTTTTCTTGACTTCATTTCCTTCTATATGATCAACCAAGAGTTTACATGCCACCATGCCAAGTTCTCTCGGATCAAACTGAAGTGATGTGATTGCCGGCTGGTAGTTATTCAAAAGTGAGCTGTTGTAGAACGATGCAACCTTGACATCATCCGGCACAACTATATTCTTCTTGTCCAATATATTCAGCACATTCTGGCATATACCATCGTCCATACACAGGATGCACTCGACATTCTGTTTCATGACCTCCTCGACAGCATGCTCACATAATACCGAATTGTCAATATCGAAGAATACAAGTCCATTGTCCACTGGAACTTCCATATCCTCCATGGCATCCAGATAACCTCTGTATCTGTTCAGGGTGACCACATGATTCTTATTTCCTCCCATGAGAGCAAGCTTTGTCATTCCCTTTGCAAGCAATATGGAGGTAAGCTCCCTGCAGGCGCTCCTGTGATCATGATCTATCTGTATCACATTGTCATCATCCATACTTCCAACCACCACAAATGGGACATTCTTTTCCTTGAGATACTCAGCTGGAGCATCATTTACAAGTGTTCGTCCAAGGACAATTCCATCCACCTTATGATTCTCGATGACCCTCTCAAGCTGGCTCATATCATCCGGTGATACCGTACACACAAGCACATCGTAATCCACCGGTGCCGCCATCTCCAGAAGACCCATGAGACATTTCTGGAAGAACGGAAGATCCACCACACTGTAATCACTCGGCATCACCCATCCAATATTGTATGATTTTGACTGGGCCAACCCTTTCGCAATGACACTTGGTTTATAATTGTGTTCCTCTATGTATTCCATGACCCTTCTGCGGGTCTCTGCTCCGATCCTTCCCTTTCCAGATATCGCCCTTGATACAGTTGTCTTCGATATATTCAGGGCTTCCGCAACATCTGCTATCGTCATCTTGCCCTGCCCTGTGCTGTCTCCTGCTGTCTTTTCTGCTGTTTTTCCAGCCTGCTGTTCCGGTTCCCTTTTCTCCATACGATTCTCCTCAACACTATCCAGTAAGTAATACTTTATCCTATATGTGCGCAATCGGTTGCACTATAGTTATATCATATCTCTTTTTTCTCTTAAGTCAAGACATTTTTGACAGGCATTTCAGTTTCTGTATTTACCATTATCCGACGCCCACATATCCCGTAGTGCCTGCTGAAGATATGCAAAATCGGCACTCGGAACATCTTGTCTCAGACGTCCCTCCTTTTTACATACATCGTAGAGCCTTATTCCAAGCGATGCCACATCCCTTCTGTCCTCCACCGGCATGCTTGCATACAGCATGTCAAATTCCACCAACGCCTTCGCATCGCCATCCCAGCCGGAAGCAAGCCATGCGAGTTCTTTTATCTTTTCGTCACTCAGGGCACAAACACTCTCTATCAGTCTGTCCAGATCTCCCATACCCACATCCTTTTTAAATGTCTGCCAGTGGAACAATGCCGCCTCGGACACCCCAAGGGCATAGGCTATCGCAGGAATATGTCTGGCCGTGGGCAGACGTTCCTCATTTTCCCACTTATAGTACAATGACGGAGTTATCTTCATTTTATCCGGAAGAACACTGTTTATCTCCGATACAACATATTTGACTGTAAACTTTGACGATCTGCAGTTGCATCTTATATCCTTCATATTACAGCCTATACTGTCCGCGACCTCCACCCTCAGCCTGGCTCCCCGGTCTGATCTTCTGTCTCTCTCTATTCTCTCCATTCTCTCTATCCTCATAACTTTTGTATTTTGCCTAACAAGTCGTATTTGCTGAATATTTTCCAAATCTTTGCCGATTTTTGCACAGATTTTGCTGTTTTTGGACTCATAGTACAATTTTACGTCATAGAATATCCTACCACTAATCGCGTTTAAGTGCTACCCTTTTTATTTAGATAAAAGAAATTGTATAGTTTCTATACACAACCAAATTTACACACTAACACAAGGAGGCTAGATATGACCGACCCATTATTATGCCCAAGAATCCCGCTTAATTTCTGTGATATCACAGACTATTGTTCTCTTGATAATTCCATAACCGATGCAGAAAAAAAGCTTGCAATACTAGACGATTATATATGCCGCATCGATGCAGCTACATTCTACAAGCCAGCCACAAGAGAATTTATCAGATATTTTGATATAGAACAGTCCATTGATATTTTGGAGAGTTATTACCGTATTGACAGTTTTTTCAGGAGCATGACACAAGGATTTTTGTTCCCCATCAATATAAAATGCCTTTCACTCCCAGACGCATACTTTCTTCTCGTTGAACTCAAATGTTACATTAACGAAAGAAGAACCGCCATCATCAAAAGCAGTTGTACCAGCACTCTCCTGATGATCGAGCAGTACAGAAATCATTTCTCATTCAACCCTCCAACAATACAAAGAATAGAAATGTTACACAACGACCATAAGTTTATGCGTCCGGATTTTTTTGTTCCCGAATCTATCTTGTATATAGACTCTGAAAATATCTTCACCGTAAATGATGCCATAAGATGTACCAATCATCTGATAAGACATATACACGCAACCCATATGCGAGATGTTGATCTGGATGTTTATTCTTTCTTGGAAAATTTCAGAAATCTCATGTTCAACAATCAAAATGACCTCATCACACCCGAAGTCATAGAGAGAGCATGTCAATATGTATTCTCTCTTGCACACAGGCAGAGCATATTTCCAGATCCTGAAGACTGCTCTTGCAGATACGCAGCCTTTGTCAGAACTCTTGCCTGCACATACAAAAATAACCTATCGCAAAAGCGATAGGTTATTAAGAAGGGGGGAGTGGAGGATTCCTATATTTTGGGGTTTGGGGTTATGGGGTTACATTACATCGTATAAAGGGATTTCTACGAATTTCGTGCTAAGGGAACCCTCCGTATATCAAAATATATGTGATTGTCATTTTTATATAACCAGAAGATCTCATCAAGTTCTTTACCGTTTCTCTGTCATCTCCTTGTTATGCCCATATACTATCAAAACACCTTCAAATTGTAAATACGCAATATTTTATAAAACGACAGCCTTTTTTTGTTATAATTTATCAACAGTTGCGCATTTCAATAGCTTTTTGAATTTTTTTGAATGACAAATGATCGTTTTTTTCACAATTGATTGCTTGGTTGTACAATTTGTTCACTATATGATCATCTTTTTCCCATAATTATAGTGAAAAAATATCAACATCCGTACTATAATATAAATCACGATCGATTATCAATTACCCATAGGAGATGTTGCTATGAACGAAAACGATATTTTAAAGGGCAGGCTGAGCGATCTTGCTGATACAGCATACACCCAGAACAGATATACATATACCAACTTTCTCAGCGCTGCTGATATAGATGTCTTTTACAGAAATATTGAAGAACTATCATTTGCCGGATACCGGCTCTTTGGCGGAAGAGAGGGCTGCGAACGAGTCATGATCGCATTTGGGAACGAGGCTGACTGCGGATACGAACCTGCATTTCCAATATCCATCATAAAAGTTGCCGCACTTCAGGACAAATTTTCTGAAGATCTTAGTCACCGTGATTTTCTGGGCGCACTGATGAATCTGGGTATCGAGAGGGAGATGATCGGGGATATACTCGTGGCTGAGTCTGCCAAGACAGGAAAGCACAGTGCCGCATATATATTCTGTGCTGACTCAATCACCGACTATATCATGGATAACCTCACAAAAATACGACACACCAATGTAAAATGCAGGATCTGTACCGCACAGGACGCCCAGGAGATCCAACTTCGCAGGGAACCTCTTCATATAATCGCAGCATCTGCAAGGGCTGATGCCGTCACCGCTGCAATAACCGGACTTTCAAGGAGCAACACATCCCTTTTGTTCAGAGAGAAAAATTTTACACTGAACAACCGGCTGTACGAGAACAGCAGCTATCAACTGAAACCCGGAGATGTTTTCTCTATACGCGGCTACGGCAAATATGAATTTGTGGATACCGGAACAGTGACAAGAAAGGGACGACTCAACATAGAACTGTTGAAATATGTTTGATAGACGCCATTTCCCTGTTACCACAGTTGCAAACCGCATCCTGTCTCCATTTGTCATTTACGCTGATACAAGTGCCATCCAGCATAACTATCTGTCTGGAACTATACGACCTCACATATTCTGTATTTATAATGAAGGAACTGTGCACCCTCACAAATATCGTACACAGTTCTTTTATCTGTTCTGAGAGTTCTCTCATACTCCCATAAAAACTGTAATCTCCATACACCCCCTTTATCCTTATAACCCTCTTGTCGCTTTCAAAGTACATTATCTCGTGTACATTCAATCTATATCTGACCCACCCGGTCTGGAACACAAAACACCGGCTGCTCTGTTTTCCATTTAACGCCGCCATAAATACTCTCATAAAATCCTCTCTCCCCGCTGGCTCGTAGATCTGATAACACGGCTGTACATCGTAAAGTCTTCTGCTCATCCCCAGAGCAACCATCACAATATCCATCTCCTTAAATCTCTTTCTAAATGCCGCCGCAGCCTGCCAGTCGCGATACACGATCACAAGATCAAACATCCCCACTGATTCGGCATCCCACATGAGAATATCCTCAGAATCGTATCTTACCACCTCATCCCTGAGCCCGTATTTTTTCTCCGCATCTCCTATATATCCACACATCAATTCCATACCATATGGATTCGTGCTATACACTGCTATCTTTGCCACCATATACCTCCATTATTATTTATCTTTTAGGGAGCTGTACACGGAAAGCATCATATCCACGGCTCTGTTCACATCAAAATCAATATCCACAACCGTCTCCGTCACATCCATGTCCCACAGAAAATAATCACAAGAGCACCCCAACACTCTTGACAACTGCACAAGTCTTTTCAGACTCGGAAGGCTCTTGCCACTCTCCAGTCTGCTTATGTACTTTCCATCTGTACACATTTGCCTCCCAAGTTCCTCCTGCGTGAGATTCATTGATTTCCGCGCATACTTTATGCGCTGCCCTATAACTGTACTATTCATTCTTTACCCCTTCTCTGTCTACGTCAAACAATAAGACTACTTTACAACAAATGCGGGCAACAAAAAACCGCATCCCATGACGAATATCTGCATGAGACACGGTTTTTAGTAAAAATGTTTACTTATAATTTCAAATTATAGATTGTCTATATTTGATATGATATGATCATTACTTTGTAATTCCAAGCTTTACAGCTTCATCTGCAACAGCCTTTGCGACTACCTTTGCAACTCTGTCATCAAATGCTCCTGGTATGATGTAATCCTCCTTGAGCTCCTCGTCTGTGACTATGGATGCTATTGCCTTGGCTGCAGCCATCTTCATCTCCTCTGTTATGCCCGTTGCCTTGGCATCCAGAGCGCCTCTGAATATTCCAGGGAACACAAGTACATTGTTGATCTGGTTTGGATAGTCTGAACGTCCTGTAGCCATGACTCTGACGCCGCCCTTTGCAGCCTCCTCCGGCATGATCTCAGGTGTTGGGTTAGCCATGGCAAATACTATAGGATCTGCTGCCATAGATGCGACCATCTCAGCTGTCACGATATTCGGTGCTGAAACTCCGACAAATACATCCTTGCCCTTCATGATCTCTGCAAGAGGACCTGTCTGTCTGTCCTTGTTGGTTATCTCAGCCATCTCAGCCTGAGCCGGATTCATCCAGTCCTGTCCAGGACACAGAGCACCCTGCTTATCCACGAGAACCACATTGCCTATCCCAAGCTGAAGTAAAAGCTTGCATATTGAAATGCCAGCTGAGCCGGCTCCGTTGATGACAACATTTGCCTCACCAAATGGCTTGCCGACAAGCTTTAATGCATTGATAAGTCCAGCGGACACAACGATAGCTGTACCGTGCTGATCGTCATGGAACACAGGGATGTCAAGCTCCTCCTTGAGTCTTCTCTCTATCTCAAAACATCTTGGAGCTGATATATCCTCCAGATTGATTCCGCCAAATACAGGAGCAATGCGCTTTACAGTCTCAACGATCTCATCAACATCTTTTGTGTCAAGACAGATAGGGAATGCGTCCACGCCGCCGAACTCCTTGAAAAGTATTGATTTTCCCTCCATTACAGGGATAGCTGCCTCAGGTCCTATATCACCAAGACCGAGAACCGCTGTTCCATCTGATACTACGGCAACCATGTTACCCTTGCATGTATATTTGTACACGTCAGCCTTATTATCACGGATCTTTCTGCAAGGCTCTGCAACGCCCGGTGTGTACGCTGTGCTCAGATCATCTCTGTTCTTCACTGCCACCTTGGACACTACCTCTACCTTACCCTTGTGCTCCTCATGCATCTTAAGACTTAAACTATTGTAATCCATGTCTGTTCCTTTCTGCGCCCCCGCGCATCCTGTATTTTATCCACTGCATATAAACCAGCTTATTCCATAATAACCTTGACTCACATTTTAGTCAACGATATGTGCCAGCATATGCACTCTGTTGAACGGGAACGAGAAGTAGTATCCATCCGCAAAATCGTCGGTGTACTCCAGTATCTCCCTGGCTATCTGAATACCGCACTCTTCGCCTTCCTGTCTCGTCGCATTCTCGCCATATCTCTCTATGATCTCATCCGGGATATCTATGCCCGCCATCTCATTTTTCATGAAAAGGGCATTTCTCCGGCTAACCAGCGGCATAACGCCCACCAGTATAGTCGCACCGGTCTCAGCCTTCATATCCCTGAGCACCCGTGCCTGCTGCCTTGAAAATACCGGCTGTGTCAGGAAAAACTCAGCTCCCGCCTCCATCTTCCTCTTTATCCTGTCTGTCTCGAATTTAGTATTTAACCTATTCTGGTTGATCGCGCCACCGTATGTTATCTTGTCCGCACTGAACACTTCCTCATTCATCGTCTGCAAAAGTTTCATCATTCCAACCGAATCAAAGTTAAACACACTTCTGGTTGTCTGTCTGAACATGACCGGAACCGGATCTCCTGTTATGACAAGGAAATCCCTGATACCGTTCAGCTGGGCTCCCAGCACACTGCCTCTTATAGCTATCGCATTTTTATCCCTGCAGCACAGATGCGGCATAACCCTGAGTCCTGTCTCCTTCTGAACCTTCTCAGCCATGAGTATCGAATCCGCCCTGGTTCTTCCTGAAGGTGAATCAGGAAATGTCACCACATCCACATGTGCCTGTTTGAGTGTGTGTGCTGCGTCAAGCAGCTTCTGGTCATTGTCATCCACCGGAGGGGCAAGCTCAACAGCGATCAGCTTGTGTGTGCCTGCGTCTTTTACTGCTGCCTCGCCACGTTTCTGACGATTCTTGAGGAAATTATCCTTTTCAAGACTTGCAGTCTGTATCTTCTCCACATGAGTCTTGGCAGTCTTCGCAATATCCCCTGATTCCACCCGGGCTGTGATCTGCTTTATGTATTCCGGATTAGTTCCGCAGCAGCCACCTACGATGTCCACTCCAAGAGCTGTTATATCATGTATCTTGTCTATAAATCCCTCTTTATTGTCATTGAACACCAGTCTGCTCTGTGTAAACTTCGGATATCCGGCATTTGGCATGACAGATATCGGCTTTCCACAGTCGATGTCCAGTTTTCTGAGCAGCTGGAGCATATGATATGGTCCCACTCCACAGTTGAATCCCACACAATCGACGCCCGGATCATTTGCTGCCTGCGCCAAAAGTGCCCTGGCGGAGAAACCTCCATTGCTGTATCCAAACTGGTTCACGCAAAACGACACCATGATCGGTGTATCCTTCCGCTCTTTCAAATACTTGACAACCGGCTCAATCACATTGAATTCCGGGAACGTCTCAAACCAGATGATGTCCACTCCCATATCCTGCATCGTCTCGCCTAGCACCTTGTACTGTCTGACTCTCTCAGCAAGACTCAAGCCCGCATCCCCCGGAACAGGTCCTATGTCACCGGCTATACAGACTTTATCGTCAGCATCTGCCGCAGCCTGCCTGGCAAGTTTCACCGCTGATCGCACATTTGTGACCACATAATCCATATCGGCATCCAGACTCGCCGTATTTGCCGCAAATGTATTGGTTCTTATAAGTCTGGCTCCCGCCTTCACGTACTCCTTATGTATCTCAAGCACCCGCTCGGGATGGCGTATATTTGCAAGTTCAGGCGCAACCGTCCCCTGCTCACCGTACATTCCAACATAACATGTGCCAAATGCACCGTCTGCTACAAGCAGTTTATCCTTCAAACATTCAAGTATATCCATTCAACATCTCCATCTCTTTTTATTTTTGTATTTGTCTTTATTTTTCAGAGCGCCTCTCCTCGTCAAGCTCCTCAAGCTGTTTCACGTCAAGGTACTGATCCGGAACCGCAAGCCCCGTAACATTTGCCATAGGAATGAGCAGAAAGTGGTTAAACAGAGCGATAACTCTTCCCACCAGTATCATGGCACAGATCGTTCCTATGCCTATTCCGACCAGCTTGTGCTCGAACACAAGGCTGATGATAACCGTGCATATGATGCAGCCCACATCGAATATGTTCTTTGTTATTCCCATCTTCTTGTGTATCCTGTCAGCTACCGCAGCCACTATGCCATCGCCCGGATTCGGCACAAACTTCATATTTACCGACACCGCCGCACCAATTCCCGTACATATGATAGCCGCGAGGAGTACCAGCAGTTTCTGCCACATATGAGTCACATCTATATTTATATATCTGTCAAATATATTGATCACTCTGGTGAACAATATACTGAGAACTATCTGAAACACATCGATCCACTGGCGGTTCTTTCCCTTCAGGATAAACTCAGCGATCACAAACAGCACATACAGCACCAACGTTGCATTTCCAAAGTTCCAACCGGCAATCACCGAAGTGCTGTACGCCACCGATATGATCGGGGACACGCCAAGCTGTGCCTTGGTATTGAGTATCAGCCCCAGCGCCAGCGTCGCAAGTCCCAATATATAGAACAGCCACCGCCAAAACCACTGCATTCCTTCCGTCTTATTCTCATTGCCCGTAACTAACGCTCTCATCCTAACCCAGCTTTCTATATATTCCGACACTTATCATGCTCTTATCTTTAGCACTTTACCACAGTAAACTATCCTATATAGAATAATATAGAAACCGCGGTTAGTCAAATATAGCACAAACACAAAAATCCCCATAAATAGATTTGGGTTATCTACCTCGTCTACTTATGGGGAAACGTTTACTGTAATAATGTATACTGCTCCAGATTCCACACATCCGTCACAAGTCCATCGTAGAATTCCGGCTCATGACACACGAGAAGTATCGAACCCTTGTATTCGGAGAGCGCCCTTTTAAGTTCATCCTTTGCATCCACATCCAGATGGTTTGTCGGCTCGTCTAGCAAAAGAACATTTGTCTCAGAATTTATGAGCTTGCACAGTCTCACCTTCGCCTGCTCTCCACCGGAGAGGACTTTCACCTTGCTCTCTATGTGCTTGGTAGTCAGTCCGCACTTTGCAAGAGCCGCGCGCACCTCGTACTGTGTATATCCCGGAAACTCCTCCCATATCTCCTGAAGGCAGGTGTTCTCGCTCGCCTTTACTTCCTGCTCAAAGTATCCGATATGAAGATAATCTCCAAGCTGTGCCTTGCCCGATATGGCAGGGATAAGCCCCAGCACGCTCTTGAGGAACGTCGTCTTTCCTATACCGTTCGTACCTGTGATAGCGATCTTGTCTCCTCGCTCCATGCGGAGGTTCATCGGCCTCGAGAGAGGCTTTTCCTTGCTATATCCAATCACCAGATCATCAGTTTCAAATATAACCTTACCGGAGGTTCTGGCCTCCTTGAAGTTAAACTCTGGCTTTGGTTTTTCCCGCTCAAGCTGGATAACATCCATCTTGTCAAGTTTCTTCTGTCTGGACATCGCCATGTTTCTGGTTGCAACCCTCGCCTTATTTCTCGCCACAAAATCCTTAAGCTCTGAGATCTCCTGCTGCTGCTTTCTGTACGCAGCCTCCAGCTGGGATTTCTTCACAGCGTAAACTTCCTGGAACTTGTCATAGTCTCCCACATATCTGCTTAGCTGACAATTTTCCATATGGTATATGATATTCACAACGGAATTCAGGAACGGGATGTCATGCGATATAAGTATGAACGCATTTTCATACTCCTGGAGATACCTCTTGAGCCATTCTATGTGATGAGCGTCCAGATAGTTTGTCGGCTCATCAAGCAGAAGGATCTCCGGTTTCTCAAGCAGAAGTTTTGCCAGCAGAACCTTTGTCCTCTGACCGCCCGACAGCTCCGTCACATCCTTGTCAAGTCCCAGCTGCAGCAGATCAAATGCCCTGGCAACCTCCTCAACTTTGGAATCTATTATATAGAAGTCATGGCTGTCCAGGAGATCCTGAAGAAGTCCCATCTCCTCAAGCAGCGCATTCATCTCTTCCTCGTCCGTGACATCAGCAAGCTTGTCACATATTTCATTTATCCTCTTCTCCATATCAAACAGTCTGGAGAATGCGTCCCTCAGGACTCCGCCTATGGTCATTCCCGGTTCCAAAACTGTGTGCTGGTCAAGATATCCGACCTTCACATTCTTTGCCCATGTCACAGTTCCCTCATCCGGCATGAGGCTGCCTGTCACTATGTTCATAAATGTCGATTTGCCCTCGCCATTTGCACCGACCAGCCCTATGTGCTCACCTGCCAACAGCCTGAAAGACACATTTTCAAATATTGCCCTGTCGCCAAATCCGTGGCTGAGATTACTTACATCTAATATCATAAATTCTCCTTGTCTGACGGACGGCACTTTATGGTGACCGCAGCTGTGCTCAGGTGCACAAGCATCAATCATACTCGGAATCACATTCACCGCCTGTCGTTTTGCATGCGTTTCTATCGTGCATGCGGCTCTGCGGGCGATAAGGACGTTTGCCCGCTCCGCCTTAGCACAGAAACAGCAAAACTCGGGCTGTTTCATTACCGATTCCTCATATGATTGCTGCATATATACACCCTTGAGCAACAGCTGCGGTCACTATAAAGTGCCTGTCTTTGTAGTAATTTCATTAATTATTGTTTTTCACTTATAACATGGATTGTATATATCAGGCAACTACTTATTTTGTCTCAATGATTCACATTAGATAAATCTTTGAAATCAATCTGCCAGTAGAATCACCATGCCTTGAATATCAACCAGCTTTATACATCCGTAAAATACCGTCACTCCTAATCCACCGGCTTAAGGTACATTGCCGAAAGTGCCGGCAGGTCGAATCCGAAGTCGCCGCACATTCCCTTGATGCTCTTTACAGTGTCCTTAGTGTTGCCGCCATATTTATTCCAGTCTGTGTTCATCAGGACTTTCATGGAATTTCCCTCGCCATATCTGAAATGATAATCCCTGTATGTGTTGCCCGAGAGGTTGAGCACGACTACTATCTTGTTGTCATTCACAACTCTCTGGAAAATGTATACCACATCCTGCTCTTTGCCGCAGAGTATCCAGTCGAAACCGTGTGGGTCGTCATCCCATTCCGACAGCGCAGGCTCTTTCAGATACAGTTTGTTCAGATCCTTTATATATCTGTTGAAGGAGTCGTGATTTGGATACTTGAGGATATCCCAGTCCTGTTCCCTCTTCTCGTCCCACTCTCTGAGCTGGGCTATCTCGTTGCCCATGAAGTTGAGTTTCTTGCCCGGATGTGCGTACATATATGCATAGAGTGCCTTTGCATTCGGGAATTTCTCTTCATAGGAACCAGCCATCTTCTGGGCTATGGTCGCCTTGCCATGCACAACCTCATCATGGGAGAGCGGCAGCATATATCTTTCATTATAATAGTACATCATAGAAAATGACAGCTTATGGTACTGGTCGCCTCTGCAGAACGGAAGTGTCCTGAAAAAGTTCAGCGTATCGTTCATCCAGCCCATATCCCACTTATAGTCAAATCCAAGTCCGCCGTATCTTACTTCTTTGGTCGTTCCTTTGTAGTCCGTGGAATCCTCAGCGCAGAGTATGCATGAAGGATGTCTCTCCTTCAGACCCTGGTTAAGTCCCTTTATAAACTCCACAGCTCTGTCATTTACACCTCTGGATTCATCGCCCATCCAGTAGATGATCCTGCTGATGGCATCCATCCTGAGTCCATCAAAATGATACTCCGTGAGCCAGTAATTTGCCGCGCTCTTTAAAAATGTCTGAACCTCTCCTTTTGAGTGGATAAAATTCTTGCTGCCCCACTCGCTGTAGCCCACATCGTCAGACGGATGCTCATACAGATTCGTTCCATCGTACTTCGCAAGGCCATAACCATCCAGCGCAAAATGCACAGGTACATAGTCCATGATCGCACCTATGCCATTCTTATGCAGGGTGTCGATCAGGAATTTCAGATCATCCGCAGTTCCGTATCTCGCCGTCGGGCTGAAGAAACCTGTATTCTGGTATCCCCATGACTCATCACACGGATGCTCCGAGAGAGGCATAAACTCCACATAGTTATACCCCTGTTCCTTCAGATATTCCACAAGCATCGGCGCTATTTCCCTGTATGTATACCAACCCTCAGACACTCTGTCAGCCTCGATGACTTCCTCCGGGGTCAGCTGTTTTCCATTATCATCATACACCGGCTTGCAGTGCCATGAACCCATGTGCATCTCATACACATTGAGCGGGCCTCCCTTGCACTCATTTCTCGTCCGCATCCACCTGGCATCGCCAAATGTATACTCGTCCATGTCCCTTATTATAGATGCAAATGCAGGACGGAGTTCCATTCCAAATCCGTACGGATCACAATGATCAACACAATGTCCGTCCCTCTGATATATCTTATATTTGTACATCTGCCCTGCCTCAGCCCCAGGCACAAAGCATTTGAAAAAGCTTCCGTCATAGCATCTCTCCATGACAGTCTCGCCCCATGAGTTAAATTCCCCCGTCACTGTCACCGACTCCGCATTCGGTGCATACGTCACAAAATTTACCCCTGTCACAGTCTTCTTTCTGCTCTTGCCCACGTTTTCCTTCACAACATGGGCGCCCATCTCGCTGTAGGCATCAAAGCACTTTCCTGAATAAAATTCATACAGATCCATAGCAATCCCTCCACATAAATCTCGCTATCTTATCTCTTACCGTCAATATCCGCATATGGTTTACGCATTTATTGACTATAGTAAACTATTGTTAGTATAACTCCGTTTCAGATCTATATGAATATACCGTTATAGACAAAGGTAAAATAATTGACTATAGACAATTATTGACAATTAACAGAATTTGTCTCTCCCTTTTGACTATATATACATTTTGGTGTATTCTATAAAAAATCAACCGTGTACAGACCATAAATCTGGCATCATACCTATCGGACCGATGAGGATCAGAAAGGAGCTTTTATGGACAGAAGAATTCAGAGAACTCGCAACAGTTTATTCAGCGCATTTATAGAGCTGCGCGCGACAAAACCTGTTGAAAAGATCACTGTGAAAGAACTCACTGAAAAGGCTAACATCAGCAAACAGACATTCTATCTGCATTTCCAGGATATCTATGATCTGTCCGAATACCTTGAAAACGATGCCCTCCTGTCTCTCATAGGAGATATTCCAAACCCTGAATATATGCTGAGCAATCCAGCCGAGGCAAGCCGCCAGCTGTGCAGCGCATTTATCAACCAGGGACACCTGTTCTCTATTCTCTTTCCTGACGACAACAGAAGTTACGGTATACTCACCAACAAACTTGATGCACTCATAAAGGAGAAGATCTACGATGTACGTCCTGAGTTCAGAGATGACCTCGCCAAGAATGTAGAGCTTTCCATGTTTATTCAGGGCTGCGCATACACATTCCTGAAGTACAAGGATCAGGATCCCGCAAAGGTTATTGATACTCTGGCCGGAATAATTGAGCGGGCCGTGCGAGAATAGTATGCATCTCCAGCATCATTCCACTATCTCACAGGCCACATGCTCATAGTTCACCCGCTCACCTGTATTAACCCTCAGGTGATATCTGCCGTCCACCATTTGTGCTCTGCTGCCATCGTCAATATCTGCATTTTCACAGACAGCAGCCTCCATCACCACATACACCTGATCACCCATTCCCGCAAATGTCTCATACGGGTATTCAGCTAGCAATTTTCCTTTCCTGACACGCACATTTTCATCACACTTCAATCTTATATTTATGGACTGGCGCACCTTCTGCCAATCCCTCTGGCCTTCAGCTATAAGATATATCTCTACCGTATATCCTTCCTTCGACACACATACTATCTGACCTGCTCTGGTTTTACTATATCTAACCTTGCAGTCAAACGGCGCTCTGATCTCTCCCCGTGCGGCTCGAATCGCACACACGCCGATACACCTGTCTCCCACGTCCTGTATGCAATGAATATCAGATACGCACTCAACATCACCTTCAACAGGCACATACACTTTCTTAAGCACTCTTTCATAATCAATCTCCTCCTGATCTGACTCAACATATCTGCGACTCTCAATGTATCTCTTAAGTTCCCTGCAAATGCGTTCCACCTGATCTTCATAAAACACCTGAACCTGCCGCCCTTTTGCAAGAACTCCCAGCGCCCCAGAAGATTTGAGTCTCACACGGTTTACAAGCGCGCCGTCATTCACAGTAACTCTGAGCCGTGTGTCACTGCATGCCAAGTTATATATATTGTCCATTCCGCCCAGGGCATCTACGATAATTGCCAGCATTCCTGACTCATTCTCATTCCTGTCGGCTGTATTTCTGTCACTCGCATTTCTATCGACCACATTACTGTCATTTATAGTTCTGCCATTACTGTCTGTCTCTTCATCCTCACTAGAGGTTTCGCCATCATTTTCACGCCTGCCCTTAACCCCCGCAGCAATCAGTATCACAGCAGTCGCCACCAACAGCAAAATTACGGCATATAGCCAGAAAGAGTCTCCCATCCGCCGGATCTCCTGCATAACAAAAAGGACATCCATATACGCATTCCAATTCTCCATAAGAATTCCTCCTGCACATATGATGTCCTTTTCTATATTAATATATTCATGCTTCCATGGCAGTCAAGGGCTCCATGAAAATCTTATTTTTTAGCAGCTGTCAGCACTTCCGAGAATCTCTCCACATCCTCTTTAGGAAGTCTGTAGATCTTCTCGATCTTGTCCCTCGCCATCTCCAATATACGATCCTCAAATTTCGCATTCTTTATGTAATCAACGGTTTTATCCGGGAATATAAAATAGCTCTCCGCAAGTCCAAATGCCACCCCGTCCTTGGCGTAATAACCGCCGTCCTGCATGTGCTCAAATGCATACAGACACTTGTCTATGTATCTGTCGTTGACGTAATAGCACTTGAGCATGATCGCCACAAACCGGAGTCTGAAGTCATCGGACATATCCTGCCATGTTCCAACAGCTATTCCTCCCTGTCCTTCCGGAACTTCCGCCTCCTGTTGTTTCTTTCTCCATTCCGGATTCAGTTCAGAGTCACCCATATATTTCATGATGAATTCCCACACGATCTCCTGGTATATGGACGCCGCCTTGAAATTGGCACAGAACGAATCGCACACCCACCAGTTGTCTATCTTTGGCACAAATTCATCCGCATATGCAAGTATCTCCTCAAGTTTTCCCTGTGCATATCCGAGGACAAGCCCCTGCAGCACCACATCCTCTAATGTGTCGTCCGGTGCATGTTTCAGGTATTCCTTCCAGTTGATCTCCGCGATCTGCTGTGCGATCTCCTTCAGATCGTCAAGTCTGACTCCGATCACATTGCCGCATCCAGGCAGGTTCATGGCAAGATATTTGCCAAATTCCAGATCCATATGTTCATATAACTCATCTCTGACAAGTCTGTTCACATCTTCAAATGAGCTGCTCTCCATCTATACATATCCCCTTTCCAAAAGTCATAAGAACGCTTTTATATCTAAATTTATTTATCTGTTGACCACATTTATCGGATGTCCATCCAGAAATGCGCCCATATTGTCACCCGCTATCTGCAGCAGCCTTTGTCTCACTTCCCTCGGAGCCCAGGCAATATGTGGCGTTATGATGATATTCTTTGCAGTGAGCAGAGGATTATCTTCCTTCATCGGTTCCTGAGATACCACATCCACCGCTGCTCCGGCTATCCGTCCTGAATTGAGCGCATCCGCGAGATCCTGCTCAACGATACATCCGCCCCTTGCCGTGTTTATCACAAATGTTGTTTTTTTCATAAGTTCTATTGTTTCCCTGTTTATCATGCCCTTCGTCTCAGGAAACAGCGGACAGTGTATGCTGATCACATCTGCCTGCGCAAACAGTTCTTCACGGCTTCCCCAGCTTATCCAGCCGCCATCCGGAAGTTTCTTCTCAGTTCTGCTGCTCACCAGGACATTCATGCCAAATGCATGGGCTATCTCCGCCACTCTCTGTCCTATGCTGCCATATCCGATGATGCCCATCGTCTTTCCGGAAAGTTCCATCGTCGGCATCACACTGTATGAGAAATCCTTACTTCTGACCCAGCCTCCGTCCTTCACAGAACTGTTGTGGGCACCGACCTGATTTGCCAGTTCAAGCAGCAGTGCAAAAGTGAACTGTGCCACCGCATCCGTGCTGTACGCCGGCACATTTGTCACCACTATTCCATGCTCCTTCGCCGCGTCCAGATCAACGACATTGTAGCCTGTCGCAAGAACACCTATGTATTTAAGTTTAGGACACGACTCCATCGCATGTCTGTCTATGACCGTCTTGTTCGTTGTTATCATCTCCGCATCACCTATCCTGGCGATAACGTCCTCATTGTCAGTCCTGTCATATACCGTAAGATCCCCATACTGTGCCAGACTGTCCCAGCTTATATCTCCGGAGTTGGCTGCGCATCCATCGAGAACAACTATCTTCATATCTCATCACCTTGCCTTATAAATTGTCTTTTATTTATCATACCATCTGCAGCCAGATCTATCCCAATGTATTTTTCTCTCATTTGCAGTGACAAAACGTCATTTTTATTAAATCCCGCCGCATATTTTATTCAACTATACCATATTATTTACACGATTTTTCATGGACATTTTACCATTTAACACAAAAATGCACAAATATTTCTGTATGACTTGAATAATTTTATTGAAAAATACGTTTAAACACATTAAAATAAAGGTAACGTGCATTGGTAACAAATCATAACGAATGGGAGGTTTGAAATGGACAAAAAGGCATTAACAGCAAAGGTATTGGAGGTTTTTTCTAATGTTCTTCCAGAGATAGATGCGGGAAATCTGGACATGACAGCTCCACTTACCACAACTTACGGGGTTAATTCAGTGTCTATCATACAGTTCATCGTAGGACTTGAAAACGAGTTCAACATAGAATTTGACGATTCTGAGCTTGCTCTCGGTCTGTACTATGACATGGATGACATGATCAAGGCCGTCGAGGCTAAGGTCAGCTAGTTTAATGGAGGTAATAAACACATGAGCAAAAAAGTTTTGCCAATAAGCTATCCAATGATCACTTCATGGCAGTGGCATGCCACACTTTTCTCAATCATTGGGGATGATGAGAAAGCCAAGAATTGGATATTCAGCAATTATATACAGTTGAGATGTTACAACATCGAAGAAATATTCACAGGAGACGAGATGTTGCTGGCAGACATGATGCCGGGCAGCAGTTCTTTAAAAGAATGTCCTTATCTCCTCTTCTCTCTCATGACTAAAGAGCAGGTGGAGAGCTACTGCGGAGACATTCTCACATTTATCAAGAAGACCATCAATCTGGGCGGATATGTATACGGCGTATTTGATGAGGCCAAGATCCTCTGTGATTCAGGTGCCGACTACAAGTTCCCTCACGAGCTTTTCATCTACGGATACGATGACGAAAAGCAGGAGTTCAACGTAGGTGACTTCACATTTGGCGAGCACTATTCATACTCAACCGTCTCATACTCAGATGTACGAAACGGCTACAACACCATCACAGCTGCGGAGGATCACATCTTCAAAGATGATTACAAGGGACGCCGTGGTATATATGTGATCCAGAAGAACCTCGCAGAGACATATTATGAACTTGACACCAAATACATAAAGGATACCCTTATCGAGTATCTTGAGTCCAAGGACAGCAAGAATCACTTCCGTATGATGAGAAACCGTTTCAATGACACAGTATTCGGTGTAAGCGTATATGATGCGGTTCTGAAACAGATCGGAAAGCAGTTATCTGCTGAAGATCCTGATTTCGACATCCGTGCGCTCCACATTCTCTACGATCACAAGGTTCTTATGATGGAGAGACTTAAATACATGATGGACAACGGATATCTTGAGTTCAACGGCGACATTCTCGACGCCTACATGGAGGTTGAGAATCTCATGCTCACAGCAAGAAACCTTCTCATCAAGACTTCTATCACAGGTAAGGTTGACTGTATGGACAGATTTGAAAAGTATCTTATGAGCGCAAAGGAGAAGGAGACTGCCGTTCTTAGTCAGGTTGTAGAAATGTTGTAAACTGATATAACTACACATTTATCCATATGAGAACTTAAAAGGCTGCCATAGCTGAGGTTATACACACTCAGCCACGGCAGTCTTTACTTTTATATTCCACATAATTTTGCAGGATTTTACAAATTTCGTCTTTAATAATACCCTTTTTTTATTTATACTAGATACTAAATTGCAATCAGCAGAATAAGTATAATGTAATACACTAACTCGGAGGATTTTTATGAACATATGCGTATACGGAGCGTCAAGCAACACTATCGACAGCTCTTATATAGAACAGACAGAATATCTCGGAAGACAGATCGCCAAACGCGGGCACACCCTTGTCTATGGTGCAGGTGCAAATGGTCTGATGGGAGCAGTCGCAAGGGGCGTTCATGAGGAGCAGGGAACTATAATAGGGGTGACACCGACATTTTTCAATGTAGATGGTATCCTCTATGAGAATGTCACTGAACTGATAACCACAGAAACCATGCGTGAGAGGAAACAGATAATGGAAGATCGAGCGGACGCCTTCATCATGACACCAGGCGGAATCGGAACCCTCGAGGAATTCTTCGAGATACTGACTTTAAAGCAGCTCGGTCGACACGGCAAAGCCATAGTGATATATAATCAGAACGGTTTCTTTGACCCACTGCTCACGATGATGAAGGAGACCGCTGAGAAGGGCTTTATGACATCTGCGACCAACGAGATATACACGGTAATGGACGATGCTGACGCAATCATAGATTACCTTGAAAACTACAAAACCGATATAGGCAGAGTGTTCAAATTCTAAAAAAGCAAATCCGTACATAGAGAAGTTACCTTTCTCCGTGTACGGATTTCTTTGTATTTTTTACATCCTGTGTAAGTCTTCACGCATTCTCTCTGTCCTCTTCTATCAACCGTTTTACGGCATTCACCGCCACCTGTATAGCTCTGTCAGTATCATGGACCTCAGGATTTGGAAGTCCTGCTGCCGCTCTCTCCTGATTAGCCACAACCAGAAAGCAAGCTCCAACCCTCACCCTCAGAAATGCACCTACTATGAACAGTGCCGCTGACTCCATCTCTGACGCCTTGCAGCCCATCCGTTTCCACGCCTCCCATTTGTTTGACAGTTCATAACTGACAGGCATTATCTGCGGTGAATGTTGTCCATAGAATGAATCCTTGCTCTGCACGACCCCGGCGTGAACCGGCACATCCATGTCTTTTGCCGACCTGACGAGTGCATTTACCACATCTAAATCAGCCACCGCCGGATATTCTATCGGGGCATACTCCTTTGATGTACCCTCCATCCTCACCGAACCTGTGGCAACAACTATATCCCCGCCCATTATATCCGTCTGCATACCCCCACACGTTCCAACACGTATGAACGTATGCGCTCCAGAGTGTACAAGCTCCTCAAGAGCTATCACTGCCGAAGGACCTCCTATTCCCGTGGATGTCACGCTGACCTTCTCTCCGCACAGATATCCTGTATATGTTACAAATTCTCTGCTGTCCGCCACAAGTTTTGCATCGTCCAGATATCTCGCGATCGCCTTACACCTCTTGGGATCCCCCGGCATTATCACATACCGTCCTATCATATCCCCGTTAACCTTTATATGATACTCAAGTCCCTGTTCTGATTCATATACCATATCAATCCCTCCTGTCATAACCTCACTGGGCAAAAGAAAAGCAGGCTTGCAGAAAATCTGCAGCCTGCTTTTCTTTATTACTGATTCTTTTCGGTAAGCTTTCCTATGTATCTTATAAGATCAGCACTTGAACTCATCAAGCTTTGCCTGAAGTTCTGGTGCTACCTCTCCGTGGAATTTTACAGTGAGTGGTCTTTCAAGATCTAAGCTGAACACACCTAAGATTGACTTTCCATCTACAACATACTGAGCGGATGAAACGTCAACATCGTTTGGAAACTGATTAAGGTATGATACAAACTTCTTGATGTCATCCATTGTGTTCACTTTAGCTTTCATCTCTGTAATCTGCATTGGCTGCGCCCCCTAATATATCTTAATATGTTATTCTGCGAATGACTTGGCTCTCCCCTTATCAACTCGCTTACAAGGACATTCTAACACTCCCGCATGAAGTGTGTCAATGCATACTGCCCACGAATACTTATGGAAATACTTGTAATTTTGTCGCTTTATGCAGCCAGCATAAACGGCTGTAATGTGCTAATAAATGTCTCTGTTGCACCATTATAAAATTTGACTGTAAGTTCCTGGTCAAGTCCAAGACTGAACACTCCAAGGATAGACTTACCGTCCACAAGATAATTTCGATTTGTTGAATATACGTCAACATCTCCATCATATTTTCTCATAGTCTCTACAAACTGTCTGACCTGCTCCACTGAATTGAGCTTTACCTTGATATCTGTTGATTCTACCATACTTATTACCTCCATTCATGGTCCACTGCCATCAATGCTCCATTTATACTACTTTCTGGAATATTTTGCAAATTACAAAAACAAGAAATTGTAAAGTCGTTTGTGGCATTTCCTTGTTTTTCTTAAGCAAAACATATGATTTCGATTTCTTTTTGGGCATATTGCCTAATTTGCAGAATATTTTTTTACAAATATCCCTCTCTGCCGGAATAACGCCTGACAAAATTTTGTACAATTTTCAGGCGACTTTTTTGCCCGGAACATGTCATTTTATGACCGTTCAATATACAATATGCTTATTGACGTTACTTTTCCACGCATTTACAATATTGTGCGTAGAGAATATACTGATCTACACATATGACATTTTTATAATCTGACGAAAGGATAACCGGGACACCGGCAGCGCCATGAATTTATTAACCATCAAAAATTTTTCAAAATCATATACAGACAAAGTCCTCTTTGACAACGCAGACTTCTCCATAAACTCAAAGGAGAAGATCGGTGTCATAGGAGTAAACGGAACCGGAAAGTCAACACTGCTCAAGATAATCGCCGGAATCGACACCTGTGACTCAGGGCAGCTGTCCAAGGGAAACAATGTGGTCATCAGATACCTTCCACAGACTCCGGATTTCACTGAGGCTGTGAGCATTTACGACTACGTCATAACCGCCAACTCCAACGAGGAAAACCAGTGGAGCATAGAGGGAGATGCCAAGGCCTTTCTCCACAGGCTCGGATTTGACGATACAAGCCTCATGGTAAACACACTCTCCGGAGGTCAGCGTAAAAAGGTTGCCCTCGCCGCCGCACTGCTTTCAAGCTGTGACATATTGATACTCGATGAGCCGACAAACCATCTGGACAACGACATGACAGAATACCTTGAGGATTACCTGAACAACTACAAGGGCGCGCTTGTGATGGTCACTCACGACAGATATTTTCTGGACAAGGTATGCAACAGGATAGTCGAGATAGACAAGGGAAAGACTTACAGCTACAACGCCAATTATGAGGGATACCTCATGCTCAAAGCAGAAAGAGAAAACATTGCCCTCGCAACCCAGAGCAAACACCAGAACATCTTAAGAAAAGAGATCGCGTGGATGCAGAGAGGTGCCCGTGCCAGGAGCACCAAACAGAAGGCGCATATACAGAGATACGAAAAGCTCGCAAGTGAGGAACTCATAAAGGAAACCCAGTCCGTCACCATGAGTTCCATCGCCAGCAGACTGGGCAACAAAACCATCGAGATAAACAATATATCCAAGACCTGGCCCGGACGTGAAAATCCGGTCATAAAGGATTTCTCATACAACTTCCTGCGCACCGACAGAATTGGAGTTGTAGGTCCAAATGGCTGCGGCAAGACCACCCTCATGAAACTCATAACAGGGAACATCAAGCCCGACAGCGGATATATAGACATAGGCGAAACTGTCCGTATCGGGTATTTTTCCCAGGAAAACGAGTCACTTGACCCGAATATGAAGGTGCTGGATTACGTCAAAGAAACCGCCGAATATATACAGACCACCGAGGGACTCATATCTGCATCAACCATGTGTGAACGTTTCCTGTTTGACGGAACACTGCAGCACCAGCGCATTGAGAAACTGTCTGGAGGCGAAAAGAGAAGGCTATATCTTCTGAAAGTCCTTGTGTCGTCACCAAATGTACTCATCCTGGATGAGCCTACAAATGATCTGGACATATCGACCCTCTGCATACTTGAAGATTACCTTGACTCATTCCAGGGAATACTCATCGTCGTATCCCACGACAGATACTTCCTGGACAGGGTTATCCGCAAACTTCTGGTATTTGACGGAATGGGCGGGATCTCCCAGTTTGAGGGCGGATACACCGACTACTATATAACTCACGGATCATTTGCCAACAGTGCCGCAGACGCCGCAAATGCTGTATCAAGATCATCTTCCACACCAAAAGCACCTTCATCGAAGGCTCAGGAAAGCATCGACTCGGAACGTGAACCAGCATCAACGGATCAGAACAAAAAGAAGGGACGAGAACCAGCTGCTAAGAAAAAGTTCTCCTTTAATGAACAGCGGGAATACGACACTATAGAAGACGATATTGCCGCAAAGGAGGAAGAGATCGCCCAGACAGAATCGGACATCAACAACTCCGTGTCAGACTTTGTCAAATTGAACGAACTTACAGAGAAAAAGGTGAAACTTGAAGAAGAACTCGACCACCTCCTGGACAGATACGTGTATCTTACCGAACTGGCTGAATCATTTAAACAATAATATCAATCCTAACCTAAACACAAAATACCCCCAGAATATGCACAGAAGACCACTGGTCATGCATTCACTGTTCACATTCTGGGGGTATCTCATTTTTTGAATTATATAACATCACATCTGATGTCTAACTATCTTATACTCATCATCCAACTGGAAATAGGGACAATTGTCATATCCCCTTGCAATAAATCTGGCAAAATCATCCTCATCCATATTCACCAGGCACTCGGAGAAATCGTCCTCGTCATCATATACATAATGAGCACACATATCACAACTGGCAGCCATCATTATCCTCCTTAAATTAATAAAAATCTGTACACCCAGGTGTTCTCTCCCTGTTGATTTACAAAAGTAACTTCATTATACACACGTCATCCCCAAAAATCCATTTGTTTCTCTTATTTAACCAAGTTTCTTACTGGTAATAAATGTTATAATGTGGTATTATTGAGAGAAGTATATTAGGGGGATTTCCACAAGAAAAAGAAGGAGTGTGTTTCCAGTTATGAAAAAGATGTTATTAGCATTGCTGCTCACCCTCACCATGATCTTGCCATTTGCGCAGACTGCGTATGCCGAGGGAAACGATGATCCGGCGAGTGACAGCTCTGGCTCCAGTACGATAAACGGCAGAACATATTTCTACGATCAATTTGACAACAGTGCATACAGAACTGTCTACAACCAGATCAACGATGCTGCTGCCGCATTTCACGCATCGAACCAGACCGCACAGTATCAGGACGGTGGATACTATACCGCATTTACCATATCTATCAGCAACAAGGACTGGGAGGTTATCGGAAATGACGGACTTCAGAAAGTCATGAATGCAGTTCTGGCAGATCATCCAGAATACTTTTGGATGTCTGACAACTACGAATGCAAGGCCTCCTCATCAGGAGAATTGAAGTTCCAGCTTTTGACGGTTGAATGTTACTCATTATATGCCAACGGCGATACCCGTGCAGTATATGCCAACAATTTTGATCTTGCTGTCAAGACCTACGCAGCAACACTTAATGAAAATGCCAAGGATTACGAAAAAGTATATCTGATCCACAATGCGATCATCAACAAAGTGTACTACGCATCCGACGTAACTGACAGAACAGACAAGAACATATATGCATACACAGCCGACGGTGTATTCAATTCACAGTATCAGACTGCTGTATCATACGGATATGCAAAAGCATTTAAGGCAGTCATGGACTACATAGATATTCCATGTCTATACATAGAAGGTCAGAATTCAGATCTTCTCGATGACTCCACAGATACGCAGAAACAGCTCAGAGAGAAAAACTACATCAACAACTGCGCATGGAATGCCGTCTATCTGGGCGGTGAATGGTATCTGATCAACCTTGGACTGGATGATCCTATCACAACAACCGGCAAGGAGGCTCTTTCCTACAAGTACTTCAACGTGACAGACTCTCAGGCATCAAACCTGACTGCCATTGCAGACAGATTACCTGGAATTCCTTCATGCACAGGAACTGAGTACTGTCTTACAAAGGTTCAGGCAGATCTTGAGGCAGACGGTTTGTGGGAGAAGTCAAGTTACAACTTTATTGATAAGCTGCTCGACAAATACGGACTGTCCGTTGTCCTGATCAGCATTGGCGTTATCCTCCTGCTGATCGTATCTCTTATCAAAAATATACATAAGAAAAACAAGGTTAAGAAGAAAGATAAGGTCAAGAAGACAAAGACAACTTTGGTCGACAATTCCGAGCTTGACGAGGAACTCAGACGACCACCATTATCATAAAAAGAAGTTCATCACCTATCAACATCAATGGGTGATGAACTTCTTTTTTGTTTATATTTATATTGCTTATCTTTAATTTGCAGACTGATCTTCAACCACCATAACCGTTATACTCTTGGTTGATGTGTTGCCTGCCCAGTCAGTCACTGTGAGGGTCGCACTCACAGCCCTCGCTTTTCCGGTATCTATCTCATTCACTGACTTCAGCTTACTCTGTATATCAGGATCCTCATCTGTCACCGTGTAGTAATCACTCCAGTTTATCTCCTGACCAACCTTCACCTCTATCTCTTCAGGTCCGGATATATATGGTTTCACCTCATCCACCACATTTATCTTTCCCGTCTTCCTTTTGGACATCTTGCCGCGTCTCACTGTGAATTTCACTTTGTATGTTCCCAGCTCATCCGGAGCAAAATCGCTTGTGTCATACTCCAGGACTGTGTCTTTGCTGACCGCCTCAAAATAGTTATTTATGGCAAATGCATCACCTATATTGTAATTCTCCTCTATCTGTCTAACCTTCAGCATATTTGCTCTCATTATCAGTGTGACTATAAGCGCAAGTATCAATCCAACCACCGCAGCTGCAATAAACATAGCCTTTGCATTTAAAACCACATTACTGCTCTGCTTTCGTTTCTTGCTGCCAGCTTTGCCGCCTGCCGACGGACGCGTATTTTTCTTTTTAGGAACATTCTTGCTTACATTTCTGTTTACATTTTTGTTTCCCGCTGTATCAGCCCTTCCTTTTTCAAGAGGTCTGCCTGTACTCGTTCTGGTCTTTTGAACTGCGGTTGCACTTTTCGGTCTGCTGCTCGCCGAATGAGCTCCGGACGGTCTGCTACCCGCCGCTTTACTGCTCTGCCTGACCTCCGGTCTGCTGCTTGCTGAATGAGCTCCAGACGGTCTGCTACCCGCCGCTTTACTGCTCTGTCTGATCTCCGGTCTGTTTCCTGCAGCTCTATTTTTCTGTGACTCCCTTCTGTCACCTGCATCCTGTCTGTCTACCAATTGTACTTCCTCCTCCATGTCTTCCCATGTATCATGATTATCTGTCTACTCATTATACATAATATTTTCCAGACACACAATCATTTCACATTGCAATAGTGGCAAATAAGTGCGATAATTTACAGTAAGCTTACTTGAAAGGAGCATTTTTATGTCAATCAATAATCTTAGTTCATTTACAAAAGCCCGTGTGGGACTCTGCATCGAGAGCGACTCAATAGACAACAGTCTCTATGAAGAATACGGCGTAAAACGTGGTCTCCGTGATCTGAACGGAATCGGAATCAACGCAGGTATAACCAATATATCTTTAAGCCGCGCTTATAAACAGGATACCGATGAACTTATCCCAACCGATGGGGAACTTTATTATAGAGGTTACGAGATCAGACAGCTCATCAACGGTTTTGTATCTGAAAACAGATACGGCTTTGAAGAGTGTACATATCTTCTGTTATTTGGCAAACTTCCTGACGCAGACGAACTTGCAAAGTTTAAGCAGGTTCTAAATCTTGCATACGATCTTCCTCACAACTTTATTCAGGATGTCATCATGAAGAATCCAACCAAGGATATCATCTCCAACATGACCAAGAGTATTCTCGCTCTGGGTTCATATGATAAATCTGAGACAGATATATCCCTGGACAACGTTCTCCAGCAGTGCCTCATGATCATAAGTGTATTCCCTCGTCTGGCTGTATACTCCTTCCAGGGATACAGGCATTACGAGCTCGGCAAGAGCTGTTATATTCACAAGCCTAACCCAGAGCTTTCCTTTGCCGAGAATATATTGAGCATGCTCCGCTCCGACAGAAAGTACACTCAGCTCGAGGCAAAGGTTCTCGATCTTGCCCTTGTACTTCACATGGAACACGGCGGCGGAAGTAATTCTACATTCACCACAAGAGTTGTGACATCATCAGGATCAGACACATACGCAACAGTCGCAGCTGCCCTCTGTTCACTGAAGGGGCCATTAAACGGCGGCGGTGACCTCAAAGTTATGGAAATGATGAAGAACATCCACAACAATGTCGAGGATATAACTGACGAAGATCAGATAAGAGAATACATAAGAAAGATCGTTCGCGGCGAGGCATTTGACAAGTCAGGCGTCGTATACGGAATGGGACAGCCTATTTATTCACTCTCAGACCCTCGTGCCATGATCATAAAGGAATATGTTGAAAAGCTCGCCGAGGAAAAGCACGAGAAGGATGAATTCAGACTCTATGAGCTCATTGAAAGAGTCGCTCCTGAAGTCATTGCCGAGGAGCGCAAGATCTACAAGGGAGTATGTATAAATATCGACTACTACTGTGGTCTCCTCTACAAGATGCTCAAGATTCCTTACGCTTTGTACACTCCACTGTTTGCCATAGGTCGTGTGGTTGGCTGGAGTGCTCACCGTATGGAGGAACTTGTCAACAGCTACAAGATCATGAGACCGGCATATCCAAGTCTGGTTGAGCCTAAGCCTTATGTTCCTATAGATGAGAGATAATTTTAATTCTATAAGCAGGATTTATCATGGATAACACCCATACACAGAATTTCGATCACTATGAGTACACCGTGATCAGAAGTAACAGAAAATCAATATGTATAGAGATAAGCACCGATCTGCAGGTTAAGGTCCGTGCGCCACGGAGAATGCCCGATTCACAGATTCGGGCATTTGTGGCATCTAAAGATAAATGGATAATCGATCACCTGGCTATAATGCGAGAACGCCTTATGGCGCAGGAGACATCTGCCTCACACAGGTCTCTTTCAGATACAGAGATCACAGCTCTGGCACAAAGAGCCGCAATTGTCATTCCGGAGCGTGTAAGACATTTCGCTCCCATCATCGGCGTAACATATGGTCGCATAACCATCCGCCACCAAAAGACAAGATGGGGGAGCTGCAGTTCATCCGGCAATCTAAACTTCAACTGCATGCTCATGAACACCACCCCCGAACTGATCGATTACGTGGTGGTACACGAACTATGCCATCGAAAGCAGATGAACCATTCCCCCTTGTTCTGGGCGGAAGTTGAGAAGGTTCTCCCCAATTACCGGGACTTGTGCAAAGAGTTAAGGCAGTATAGCTGTTGACTGGCGTTTTGGAGGCAGTAAAAATAAACCCACAGTATAATAGTTACATTCATGTTCGGTTACCTGCACTACCGATTGTAACTATTATACTGTGGGTATTTTTGGTCCTCAAAACGTCAGTCAGCAGCTTATTTTCTACCACTCCATGACAACTGCGCCATAAGTGAGTCCTGCGCCGAATGCAGACATGGCGATCTTGTCACCGCGTTTCAGACCATGTTCTCTCACCAGCTGATCCAGTAGAACGGGAACGCTTGCAGCTGACATATTGCCAGTGTAGTCAAGTGTAGTAGGGAACTTTTCAAGCGGTGCCTTGAGTCTCTTGGCAACTGACTCTATGATCCTTACATTTGCCTGGTGAAGTACAAAATAATCAACATCATCTGCCGTCATTCCTGCCTTATCAAGTGCCTCTATCAGACACTTTGGGCACTGTCTCACGGCAAATTTGTATACCTCCTGCCCATCCATGTACAGATAGTCAGGTTTCACTTCTTCACTTATAAACAGATTGTTGGTCTTTCTGCTCTCGCAGTTGAGTACCATACCCTTCTTGCCGATGGATCCCTGGACAATGCTTATTATTCCCTTGTCCGACTCCTCTATATACGCAGCTCCTGCACCGTCACCGAACAACACACATGTGCCTCTGTCGTTCCAGTCAAGGATCTTTGACAGCGTCTCTGAACCTATCACAAGAGCATTCTTCACAAATCCTGTCTCTATATACATCTTTGCAACATTCAGCGCAAATACAAATCCGGAACATGCAGCATTCACGTCAAATGCGATCGCCTTATCCGCACCTATAGCCGCCTGAACCTGACAGGCACCACTTGGAGTATAATAGTCCGGTGTCACGGTTGCCAGAATTATAAGCTCTACATCCTCAGCAGACTTCCCTGCCATCTCCAGAGCCTTCTGGGCAGCCTCAGCAGCCATACTGGTGGTAGTCTCTGTCACCGCTATCCTTCTGTTCTTGATCCCTGTTCTCGATGAGATCCACTCATCTGATGTATCTACATACTTTGATAACTCATCGTTGGATACTTCTCTCTCTGCCAGGCAGCTGCCTGTTCCCATTATTCTTATTGCCATTTATATATTCTCCCACTTCTATTCCTCTTCACCCAGCAGTTCAGCCACAAACTCTCCCCACTTGGTCTTATTCTTGTAAGCTTTCTTGAACATGGCTGGTTCTGTCTTATAATCGTAGCTGCTCGCCACCCAACCTATATCGTGTTTCTTGAGATATGAAGAGAACTTTATTCCAAATACATTTCTTGTACCCTTAAGTTTCTCATTCTTAACTTCCACATCGTCATCAGCATATCCCCACTCTGTCACTATGATTGGATAACTTGACACATATCCTGACAGGAACTTCTGCCAGAATGCCTTGTCCGGATAAACATGCACAGAAAATGCAGTATTGTTGTTGGTCTCTCCAAGCTCATCGAGCCATCCAAGGTCATAACAGTAATCAGGACTTCCGACTATGATCAGCTGCTTTGCCCCTGTTTCTCTTATAACGCCTATAAGACTGTCTGCACATCTCTTCCACTCAGAATCACTCATTCCAACCGGTTCATTATATATCTCAAATATTACATTTGGCGTATTCTTGAAATACTCCGCCGTATTCTTCCAGAACTCCGCTGAATAATCAAGCGGATTCTCTGATAAGTCAGGCATTTCATCTCCACTTCCGTCTATCGGATTGCCCGTGTAATCCCAGTCTATGATAACATAATTGTCATTCTCTCCTGCCCATGTGACGATCCTATCCAGATATCTCCACATGTAATAATCATCACTCTTATACTCCGCAGGATCTACCGGAACTCTTATAACATTTCCACCCATATCAAATACTTTTTTGTAGAAATCCTCGTCAAAGTTTTTCTCATCATATAATCTATGGGATTCAGGAACCATCACGCCCTTTAGCACGACCTGTTCGCCCTCTGCATTCACTATCTGCACTCCCTTTGTGCTGAGCATAGACGGATACTTGTCCGTATTGCCAATAAACTCAGCCCTTGTGCCAACCGGTGTCAGCAGATCATTATCGCTCTTAATATATCTGACAACATATATAGCTGCCGCTGCAATTATCGCCGCAACTATCACAATCAATGTCACCTTTAACTGTTTTTTCATAAACTATCCTCCAATTCATGCCCGCTTTTAAGCCACATATATAAAGTGTACCAAAAAAACTGTAGTTCTTCAACATTTGCATGAATAAAAGGCATTTCCCAGCGAGATAAATTTCTCACTTAGGAAATGCCTTCAATATCTCTTTCTAATATATCGCTAAATGATTAAAGATTTCTGAATCTATCATATCTATCCTGTGCGATCTCCTCAGGAGTCTTATCTGAGTATTTCTTCAGGAATTCCTTGATGTTCATCTTGAGATACTTACCTATATATGGAACTGACTGCTCATCTGCTCCGCCATACTCAGGTACTACCTGCTCGATGACATTCAGTCTCTTCAGATCCTGAGCCGTGATCTGCATAACCTCTGCAGCCTCCTCAGCTCTGTTGCTGTCCTTCCAGAGGATAGATGCATATCCTTCCGGTGAGAGAATGGAATATGTCGCATTCTCAAGCATCCATACTTCATTGCCGACTGCAAGCGCAAGTGCTCCGCCGCTACCGCCTTCTCCGATAAGGATACAGAGTACAGGAACTTTGAGTGATGACATCTCATAGAGATTTCTCGCTATAGCCTCACCCATTCCACGCTCCTCAGCCTCAAGTCCGCAGAACGCGCCTGGTGTATTTACAAATGTTATGATCGGTCTGCCAAACTTCTCAGCCTGTTTCATCAGACGAAGTGCCTTTCTGTAACCATCAGGAAGAGGCATACCAAAATTCCTCTCCATACATTCAGCCATGGACGCGCCCTTAACCTGTGATATAACGGTTACAGGCTGTCCATCTATATGACCGATACCACCTACAATGGCTCTGTCATCGTTCATTGTTCTGTCTCCGTGTATCTCACGGAAATCATCGCAGATATACTTCACATAATCAAATCCCGATGGTCTGCTCATCTGACGTGCACCTCTGAGTTTCTCCCATGGAGTCTTTGGCTCGTCATCCTTGAGTCTCTCCTTCAGAATCTCGCTGATATCAAACTTCTCGTCATCCTCAGCCTGATCAAAATTGGCATAACCCTGTCTCTGCTTATGAGTAACGATGAGTTCATACATGGTATCCTTCATCTTATCTCTTGTGATTATACCGTCTATGATTCCGTGCTCAACAAGGAACTCTGATCTCTGGAATCCCTCAGGCAGCTCCTGTCCTATAGTCTGTTTTATAACTCTAGGTCCGGCAAATCCAACGAGCGCTCCCGGCTCTCCAAGAATAATATCTCCAAGCATTGCAAAGCTGGCTGTCACACCACCAGTAGTAGGATCAGTGAGGATCGATACATACAGAAGACCTGCATCTGAATGTTTCTTGAACGCAGCTGATGTCTTTGCCATCTGCATCAGTGAAATGATTCCCTCCTGCATACGCGCTCCACCTGAACAGCAGAACATAACTACAGGAAGTTTCTCCTCTGTTGCTCTCTCGACTGCCCTCGCTATCTTCTCACCGACTACATATCCCATACTACTCATAAGGAATCTTGCATCGCATACACCGATCACAGCAGGCTCACCATTGATAGTTGCCTTTCCGATGGTAACTGCCTCCTTGAGGTTTGTCTTTGCCTGTGCTGCGGCAACCTTCTCCTCATAACCCTCAGTTCCAAGAGGGTTTGAGCTTGGCATATCTTCAAACCATGGCTCAAATGACTTTGGATCTGTAACCATCTTTATTCTGTTCTTTGTCTTTACTCTGAAATAAGATCCGCACTCATAACAGATATACTTTGCGTTCTTTACTCTTTCCTTTTCAACTTCTTTTCCGCACTTAGGGCACTTTACGAATTCGATCTTAGGTGCCTCCGGAACTTCCTCAGCAGCCTTTGCCTCCTCTGCAGCCTTTGCTGCGAGAATCTCGGCATCCTTTGCTTTCTTTTTGATAAATAACATGATTTTACTGCTCCTTATACTTCTGTAAAACGATACATGCATTGTGTCCGCCGAATCCAAGTGAGTTGCTTATTGCAACATCGACGTCCATCTCACATGGCTCCTTACAGTAATCCAGATCAAGCTCCTCCTCACTCTCGATGAGACCTCTTGTTCTGTGAATGTAACCTTCCTCTATACTCTTTACACAGGCAATAGCCTCGATAGCACCAGCTGCACCGAGAAGATGTCCTGTCATAGACTTTGTTGAATTGATCTTTATATCCTTTGCGTGATCTCCAAATGCCTTCTTTATAGCTCTTGTCTCAACAAGATCGTTGAGATGTGTGCTTGTACCATGTGCATTGATATACTGAACTGCATCCATCGGAAGACCTGCGTCCTTGACTGCATTTGTCATTGCAACTGCAGGGCCCTCACCAGACTCCTCTGGTGCTGTGATGTGATGTGCATCACTTGAACAGCCATATCCTGAAAGCTCAGCGTAGATCTTTGCTCCTCTTGCCTTTGCATGCTCAAGCTCCTCAAGTATAACTATACCTGCGCCCTCGCCGAGAACAAATCCACTTCTGTCCTTGTCAAATGGGATTGAACATCTGTCAGGATCTGTGGATGATGTAAGTGCTGTGAGTGAATCGAATGTTGATATACCGATTGGTGAAACAGCTGCCTCACATCCACCGGCTACCATGACATCAGCATCACCATACTGGATAGTTCTGAATGCCTCACCGATGCTGTTGGTTCCTGAAGCACATGCAGTTACAACATCTATACTCTTTCCTTTAAGACCAAACTGGATAGCAACATTACCTGCTGCGATATTGCTTATCATCATAGGAACTACAAATGGGCTCACACGAAGAGGTCCCTTTGTAAGGATGGTTCCATATGCATTCTCAAGCTCCTGAAGTGAACCGACTCCTGATCCTATACATGTACCAACTCTGTATGCATCCTCTTTGCTCATATCAAGTCCTGAATCTGCCATAGCCTCCTGTGTTGCCTTAACAGCAAACTGGGTAAATCTTGCCATACGTCTTGCAGACTTTGGATCAATGTAATCCTTTGCAACGAAGTTCTTAACCTCACCTACAAGCTTGCACTTATATGCTGACGCGTCAAACTGTGTAATAGGTCCGAAACCATGCTTACCCTCCTTAAGTGAGTTCCAGTACTCATCAACTGTGTTGCCGACTGGAGTGATGGCTCCTATACCTGTTATTACTACTCTCTTCTTCATACTTATCTCCTTGAACTATTTATTATTCTATAAAAATCATTCATAACCACTCAATTATACTCCAACTGTCAAATGTTTGGAAGTAATTGTATACATGTTTTTATATAAAATTTCGATTAACATTTATCAAAGACGCTCTTTTATCTTCCTGAAAATGAATTTTTTACTTATGTAATAATTCAAAAATATAACCAACACCGATGTAAATGTCTTTATTCCCATAGCCCACAGATGAAGTCTGTCCACCAGTATATATATCAGTCCTTCTTCAACTATCAGCGTGAAAATACGGCTCACATAAAATGACAGCAGTTCCTTTATAAACTCCCATGCAGTCTCCGCAGCCGTATGAAATACCGACTTTCTGTTGGTTATAAACGAAACAAAATTGTACAATATCCACGCCAAGAAGTTGGCTCTCACCGGGTCTATACCACATTTGGACATAAATATCCATGCAGATCCCAGATTCACTGCCCCGACGACTATTCCCCACAATATATAAATATATATCTCCCTGGGTATCTTCTTCAGCACCTTATCTACAAACATTTAACTCCCCTATAACCGTCTCTTCAGGGAACTCCCTCTCTATCCTGTCACAGAGGCGATTATTAAACTCCACTCTTTTTTGAAAATTGAACTTGAGTATATTCTTGTACCCCCACAAATGCGTAAACACATCCTGGTGCTCTATATCTGCCGCCTCCGGGAAAAATGACGATATCATCTTTCCCCTCCGTCCCGCACACATAGCCAGCATTCTCTGCTCCGCAAATACCATGTGGCACAGATTTTCCTCAGTCTCCCTACAATTTTCCATAAAGTCTATGGAGCTGTCCACATAATAGTTCTTAAATTGCTCATCCGCCATGTACAGCATACACGTATTCACAGGCGGCTCATCCCAGTTCCACTCCGGATCAAACGCATATCCATCCTTCATATTGAAAAACTCTTTTTCAGGATATACATCAGGATATATTCCTTCCCTGTGTATTGCACATATATCAGTGCCATCTATATAATGTTCTATATTTTTCCATACAACAAGATCGAGATCGACCATCACCGCCGGCATATGTGCTTTTTGCAGCGCATACAACTTTCCGGCAGCCCAAAATACCTTAGGGGAGATCTTCTCTGGAACTTTTATCTCATTTACCCCACCATTCCAGATATGTGCTATGCCCAATTTCTCCACATAATCAATGGCCCTTGCATCACCGTATAAAGTGATAGGGCCATTCATTTTTTTCCACATAAGAGCAGACAGGATCATGGTCAAAAGCTCATAATCCTGCATGCTGTATATGTCTACTGTATTCTGTTCAAAATAAGGGGCTGTCCACAATGTATGGAAACCTTCTATATCTCTCATATATCCTCCATGGTCTAAATCAGATCCAGACCATATCCAAATCTGGCATTGCCGCCGATCCGTTTTTCAGGTCTCCTGCATTTGTTGATAAGCTGCCATTCCTGAGGAAATTCCAACAGCAGATCCTGGCTGACTCTGGTAGAGTCTGTGCTGTTTTTAAACCGACTTGGCGCATTATCCTGCCCCACCGCGAGCCTCTGACTGCCTGTCAGATAACGGAATCCTCCCTGACTCCCAAACAGTGTCCTCAGCCTGCTGCCATTCCATGTAAATCGTTGACTACCACTCCACACAAACCTCTGGCTGCCCGTCAGATAATGGAATCCTCCCTGGCTCCCAAACAGCGTCCTCAGCCTGCTGCCATTCCATGTAAATCGCTGGCTGCCGCTCCACGCAAATCGCTGGCTACCACTCCAGGCAAACCTCTGACTGCCTGCCAAATGACGGAAACCATACTGGCTGCCCGTCAGATGACGAAATCTGCCCTGGTGGTCTGACGACTTCGCAGAGGCCACTTCTACCTGTTTTTCCTCGGCTGCAGCACAGCCAAGTTCAGCATACCTATCAGCTATAGGTATCAGCTCACCACCGCCAAATTCAAGACTGAACGGTCTGCCGTCCATCATGACATATGTTCTATATGGATATAACTTTCCACCATGTGATATAAGCTTTGTATACACAGGCAGACCACAACCAAGCCCATGAAATCTGTACGCTTGAGATATAGTTGCCTTGACAAAATATCCCCCACATGGGAGAGCATACCCAAGCACATTTTCAAGTTCTTGATCCCACTCTGCATATACGCCAAATTCACCTGTCCGGGAATCATAATTTCTAAGGTCAAAATACACAATACCCGTCACAAATGGGAGCATCCTTGCTATTCTGTTGTCAAACTGCGACCAGCTCTCGCTGTCACATTTATTTAAAGACGAATATATGAATCCCACACACAATCTCCATTCCCAAACTAGCCAGTCATTCCATATCCGACCAATTAATCTCTACTATGTATGGTACTCTATTTTCACATATAATTCAATTTAATTTAAGTCAATTAGAGCGTATTATGTCATCTTTATTCTGATAATTTTCCGCAAGTTTTTTATTTATTTTCCAAATGTCAACACGTAATATCTCTTGTAGCCTTCTTTATCATTGCTGAGAGCTACAAATACAGCGGCTCCCAATGTTTTATATGAGGTATCAAGCATATTTCTGTCATGATCTGTTGACTTTGTCCACGCTCTGAACGCCAATGATTCATCACCAAAACCACATGCAAGGTTTTCACCAAACAGCTCATACATCGAATTGATGCAGAGTGTTCCATTTGGTCTGTAGTGGCTGTATTTATTGCTTATCTCCTTAGCTCTTGTCGTCGCCGTCTCAGTCATTGATGATGACACAGCAAGAGATGAAAGACCATTTTCATTTCTGTGCGCATTTACTTCAGCCATAAGTTTCTTGGCTGCACTCAGATCATAATATCCGTAAACCTTTGTTGTCTTTCCGTGTCCAAGGTCTATAGTGTAATATCTCTTGACCTCAAGATTGTATTCTCTCTTATATACGACACCCCTCTTGTTGACGTAAGCCAGGTAGCCATTTGCAGTTTTATATACTCCTGCCTTCTTAACCAAAACGCCCTTGCTGTTGAAGTAATAGTTTGAACTTCCTATCTTCTGTATAGAACTCTTTATAAGGACCCATTTGCCCTTGGACAGTTTGTACCCCTTCTGAGTACCTGTGACATATCCAACAGTTGCAACACCCTTTGAATTGAAGTAATACTTCTGCCCACCGACCTGACGCCATTTGTTCTTCTGGGCAACCCACTTATTTGCTGAGTAGCTGTAATCATACAGTTTCTTTGTGGATCCTGATACAACATATTTTGATGTCATATATCCCTTTGAACCTATATAGTAATATGTTTTTGAATTTGCCTTTTTCCATCCGGTGCTTGTAACTCTCACACCCTTGTTGTTGTAGAAATAGTAAGCCTTTCCATTGAGTTTGTTAAGCTCATTCTTCACTGCAACATACTTCTTTGACTTCGCAGAGTACTTATACAGTTTTTTTGATGACTTGCTGTATAAAACTGTAGCCCGTCCATCATTTGAAAAATAATATAAGAATGAGTTTGTATCTTTCCACTGGTTTTTCAGGAGATTCCATTTTGTTCCTGTAGAATCAACCTTGTACAATCTGTACACGCCACCCTTTTGGCTCACCTTTCCTATAACTCTGCCGAGAGCGTCAACGTATATATTGATACCGCTCTTTGATGTATACCATCCCGCCTTTGATATGCGGATTCCCTTCGAGTCAAAATAATACTCTCTGCCATCGTTCATAGATACTATCTTATTGCTTGCAAGGACAAGCTTATCACCTTCGAGCACCTTTGCCCTGCGAAGATCTATGGAATAAAACTTTGTACACACACCTGTACTGCTGAAATAAAAACTTACTCCATCTATCGTCACCCATGTATCTGTGTATGATTCCCAGTTACCCTGGCCTTCGCTGTCGCCATAAAGCTTTATAATATCACCTGTTCTGGTATATTTCTGCTTGACGCTGCCATTTCCATCTATGTAATATTTGCTATTGCCTACCAGAATCCAGCCCATCTCCATGATCTTTATACCATGACTGTCGAAGACATAATCATATCCATCACTGAGGACTGTCTCGATGTTTGATGCCGCTGTAACTTCTGTACCATTATAAATATTGAGCTGACGCTCATTTGCAAAATACTCTTTTGCAACATACCCATTTTCGTCAATATAAAGCTCTCTGTCATCCGCTGTTATCCATCCGGCTGTGCTGACCGCTGCTCCATCAATGTAATATCTGTATCCGCCTTCCTCAGCAACCAGACCTGACTTATCTGCGTCCGTTCCAGTGGCAATCTGAGCCGTCACTTCGTCCTCGGACCCCTGTGCCATAACAGTCACATCTCCTGTAAAGAATGTTGACATTACTAACGCGCATGCCAATACCGCACATATGAAACGCTTATATGCAGCATACATACTGGTATTTCTGAATTTTGTACTCATTATCTGATCTCCTTCATAATTATGATTATTTAGATTTCTATTCCTTTGTACTATTTTCCACACGTAGTATACACGTATTACATAACTTTTACAAGTATAACTTTTCTATATGTTTTTTGTTACATTTCTGTTAACTGTAAATTCTTGAGCTGCGCGACATCTTGCATAGCTCAAATAGTTGTATTGTGATTTCATGCATATGTATGGTAAAATACAATCTATGCGCTGGCAATTTTCCAGCCAACATAAAAAGCATTTTTGTATTTTTTAATACAGACAATAATCTTACATTATATATAGAAAGAAGGGCTATCAGAAATGGGCGCAATCGTTACATTAAAAAAGGGTGAGGGAAGACTTCTCAAATCAGGCGGTGCCTGGATATTTGACAACGAGATTGATTCCATAGTTGGAAGTTTTGAAAACGGCGACATTGTGATCGTGAATGATTTTGACGGATACCATCTCGGTAAAGGTTTCATAAATACCAACTCCAAGATAACTGTCAGAATGCTCACCAGAAACGCCGATACAGAGATAAACGAGGAATTCTTCACAAAGCGACTGCAGGACGCATGGGATTACCGCAAGAAAACTGTTGATACCAGCAGCTGCAGAATAGTGTTCGGAGAGGCAGATTTTCTTCCCGGCATCGTCATCGACAAATTTGAAAATGTCCTTGTCGTTGAATCTCTCGCTCTTGGAATTGATAAAGTTAAAAATTTGTTAATAAATAGTTTAAAAAATATACTCAAAAATGATGGTATAATAATATCGGGTGTTTATGAGCGCAGCGATGCAAAGGTCAGAAAACACGAGGGGATGGAGCCATATAAGGGATTTATTGGTGACGAATTTGACACCAATGTTCACATAAATGAAAATGGCGTTCGATATATTGTTGATGTGAAGGACGGTCAGAAGACCGGATTCTTTCTGGATCAGAAGTATAATCGTCTTGCTATTCAGAAATTATGTAAGGGTGCAAAGGTTCTTGATTGTTTTACTCACACAGGTTCGTTTGCACTTAATGCAGGCATAGCAGGTGCCTCAAGCGTCTTGGGAGTAGACGCATCAGAACTTGCTGTAGCCCAGGCCAGAGAAAACGCAGTACTCAACGGACTTGAGGATACTGTTTCATTTGAGTGCAGAGATGTATTTGATCTTCTTCCAGAGTTGGAATCAAAGGGTGAGAAGTTTGATGTAGTAATACTCGACCCACCCGCATTCACAAAATCAAGAAATTCAATCAAAAACGCCGTAAAAGGGTATCGCGAGATAAATTTACGCGCCATGAAACTTGTCAGAGACGGTGGTTTCCTGGCAACTTGTTCATGTTCACATTTTATGGATTTTGAACTTTTTACAAAGACCATAAGGCAGGCCGCCATGAATTCTCATGTCAGACTCCGCCAGGTCGAATTCCGTACACAAGCTCCTGACCACCCAATATTGTGGGCTGCAGATGAATCTTATTATCTGAAGTTCTATATATTCCAAGTAATAAAGGAGAGATGACACAATGCAACTAATTCAGAGAAATAGGGATTCAGCATATTTACAATATGACAAATATGTAGATTATGACAATCCTATTGTCGCTGCCAAAGCAAAAGAACTTGCGGCAAACTGCAAAAGCAGCGATGAGATCATACAGGCATGTTACTATTTTGTCCGGGATGAGATTTCTCACACTTACGACAGCAATTTTACAGTTATTACGATAAGCGCCTCCGATGTTCTGGAGGCTCGCACTGGAATAAGCTACTCAAAGGCAAACCTGTTGGCTGCACTACTCAGAGCCAACAATCTGTACACTGGTTTCTGCTATATAAGGATCAAACACAAGGGCGGTAAGCTTGCAATGCACGCGCTGAACGCCGTATATCACCCTGATCTAAAGAAGTGGATCAGACTTGATGCAAGAGGCAACAAATACGGCGGTTTTAACGCCGATTACACACACAACGAGACCCAGATGGGACATGAGATAGACTCAGCCGCCGGGGAATATGTGTTCAATGATCTTATCGCAGTACCACTCCCTTCGACCATGAGGGTTCTTGAGAACAGCACCAACTTCCTCAAGATGTACTTTAACGATATGCCTGATTACGATGCTTAATGGAGAATCATAGATTATGGCAAAAACTAAACAAAAGACCATATTGCGTATATCATTTAACTCACCGGTCGTTCTCAGTTTTGCACTCATATGCCTTGCCGCATATCTGCTTAACTGTCTGACAAACGGAAAGAGCAATGTTCTGTTGTTTGAGGTGTATCGCTCCCCGCTCACCAGTCCACTCACCTATGTAAGGATGTTTACACATGTGCTTGGACACGCAAGCTGGAGTCACCTCATCAACAACATGACACTGCTCCTTGTTATCGGACCTCTTCTCGAAGAAAAATATGGGTCATCGGATCTGCTCATCGTGACTGTGACCACAGCGTTTGTCACCGGAATAGTCCATTTCATATTTTTCCCGGGGACAGCACTTCTCGGTGCAAGCGGAGTTGTATTCGCATTTATATTATTGTCATCCTTTGCATGCATAAAGGACGGCTCGATACCTCTCACATTTATACTTGTCGCTATTCTATATATCGGCGGGCAGATCGTAGATGGGGTATTTATCAAGGACAATGTATCCAACCTTACCCATATAATAGGAGGTATAATCGGCGCGTTCTTCGGTTATCTCTCTAACATCAGAAAATGACCGTACTACGAACCGCTATACCTAATGCAAGTCGCCGCCACCCCTAAAAGGGGTGGCTCGACGTGCTGGCTATAAGCCCTTAACACCGGACAGCGTCTCAAGGCGCTCCAGACTTTCTCTCCGTTCAAGTCACTATTGCACTTGACGCGTTGCTAATACCCCTGAAGG
>JBNMKK010000017.1:0-56082 GCA_050874325.1 Coprococcus sp.
ATTTACATTCCACTACGTTTCTATTAAATCTTGATCGCCATGTTTAAACCTCCTCACTATTAAATGTATTTACATTCCACTATGTTTCTATTAAATCATTGTTTGGTGCAAGTATTTTAAACGATTTGTTACATTTACATTCCACTATGTTTCTATTAAATCATAATCAAAGTTGATTTTATTTGTGACTATAATGTCATTTACATTCCACTATGTTTCTATTAAATCTATTAACAAGATCAAAGAGTTACCGGGTAAGATGCATCTACATTCCACTATGTTTCTATTAAATCTGGAATCCTTCAAGCTCTTTCAAGCCTCGGTTAAGATTTACATTCCACTATGTTTCTATTAAATCGGTATCGCGTTAAGCGAATTTGTAACATCAAAAACATTTACATTCCACTATGTTTCTATTAAATCTAATGGAGTAAAAAGTACAGTCTCAACAGTGATGTATTTACATTCCACTATGTTTCTATTAAATCCGAAAGTCGAGGAGGCGGTCAAGGCAGAACTCCGACATTTACATTCCACTATGTTTCTATTAAATCCCGTACCGCAACACACTCGCATTCCTCAAGCCTGCAAAGTGCTTTTTTGTCGACCTACCATCATTCATGGTAACAATATATGTATACATAACTAACTTTCTTTATTCTCCGCATAGATACTACATTGTCGACGTCCCTGAATTTTTGCAACATTTAAGGTCGACAATAAACCAGACATCAAATAAAAAAGCTAGTTGCGTCATCTTTAACTCCCCAGAATTCTTTGTCCAACCATCTTTCCTGACGGCTTTTAAATATGATCACCGAATCCTGTTGCTTATCAATATACTCATCCAATTCTCTCTGTAGCTTTACAAGTTGCACCTTTGAAATTTCACCTTCAAATACTGAATTTTGAATATGTGTCAGATACTTCTTGCATATCTTGAATACATGTGACCACCGTTTCCGGCCATTATCATCTAAGCTAATATCGTATACCAGTACAATGTACATTTTTCACCACCATATTTTAAATCCTTCATACTGTTTTTCTCCAATTAAATGCTTTATCAATTTATAAGCCTCAAGTCTCATCAAATACTGATACGACACCTGGCGACCTAATTCTTTATGCATAATTGTTTTTTTCAGACTCTTTTCCAATTCTTGAGCAATGAGCCTTGAACTCTCCTTTTTCAAATGTAAAAAGTTTAGTTCCTTTGTAAAGCTATCTTCTGTAATCTGACGTCTGTTCAATAATGAAAAAATCAATCTGTCACCTATAAGTGGCTTAAATACCTCTGATATATCAAGGCACAGTGAAAATCTTCTTACACCAGGTTCATGCAAATAACTTATAGTTGGATTTAACTGGGTTTTATATATCTCACTCAGTACCTTTGAATATATAAGCGAGTTTACGAATGAGATCAACGAATTTATCATATTATCCGGTGGATGCATGACTCTTTTATCAAAGTTAATCTCCTGATCTACTATAATATTCCAAGCCGAGTAGTAACTTCTTCTTATATTACCCTCTATTCCCATTAGCTCTTCAATTGTATTAGATCTGTCGATTCCCCTTCTCAAACTATCAATTTCCCTCATTTGTTGAGAAACATCTTTTCCACGGCCATTATAATATCTCAGATTTCTGTATATGTTATCAGCTGCTGCCTCAATAAATTTCTGGGCTATAACCATACGCTTTGTATAATCAGTATAATGTTCTACCTGTTTTACAAGCAAATTCCCTGCAAGCATCTGTTCCCTCGGATAAAAACTGCCTGTGTAGAAATTATAGTAATTAAAAAAATGAATTGGTATTCCATATTGAGATATGTATGTCAGGAAAGTTGTGTTAAATGACATTTCTGACATTATGTATATATCATCTATACGCTCAATCGGAATATCCCTCTTTTCTCCCTCATACGATGTAAATCTTAATGTATTGTCTTTACGTTTAAGATCCCCATCGTTATATACATAAAAACTTTGTCCCATAAAATCCCCCTTTAAATAAAACAGAGATCATGATATGCACATTTATTACAGATTTTTTTCTCCTCAAATGCAGGAGGAAATTCTCCTCTGGCTATTATGTCTATCTCTTTTAATATACTGTCCAACTCAGTTTTGTCGCTATCGCTAAGCTCCACAACTAGAGTTTTCTTTATCAAAGGATAATCGATTTTTGCTTTCAGATTAATTACCCCTCTTTTATCCAGATAATATAAGTAATATTTAACCTGCCATATTCCAGCTTCCTCAATCGCTCTGCTCTTTTTTATCTCGTGTAATTCGTTATGGTCTTTTATAAAATCAATATTAATAATATTGTCTATATTTATATGTTTCTCATCGCGATTATAACTCTCCTCATCCAGCAGTTTTCCGAGCTGAACATTCTCATTATCTCCTTCCATCTGTATCTCATTACTGAAATACCATAACTTTCTTTTACACACAAAGTAATAATAGACCATAACACCTGTGATACGATTCTCCATATGCAAATCCTCCTACAGGAAATTATCCTCATCATTTTTATTGAACAGATCCAGCCCTATTCCTGTACCTGTTTCCTCATCAAATTCATAACGCATCGATGTTCTGTGAATATTTGTCCCTTCAATACATGTATCTATACCATCCACACCATATTTGCTCGAATACAGATTAAGACTTAGTGTCCTGTCTAATATGTCTGATCTTATCAACTGCCTGATTTCTCTATCAACTCGCGGCGTTTGCAATAACTCTATCTCTTTTTCTATAATATCGCAGTTATTATAGTATTCATCATCAGGAATAAGCGTAATACTGTTTATTTCTCTAAAGTCATCGTCCACATCTTTCTTGCTCTTATAATCAAGAGGCTTTAAGTTTTCATATTCTCTTAGATTTTCTTTTATAGTTTTAAAATACCATGTACCTTCTATTTCTTTCACATCATACACATCATTTATGTAGTTTCTCTTATCTGTCTCCGACATCAGTTCTCCATCATATCTTCGCAGCATTTTTACTGACCGATCATATATAACCCTATCATATATTCCTCTCTTCTTATCATTCTTTACACCTGAGTTATTTACATATACATATACATTAGGCTGATCCGTACTTTTATATCCAGCTCTATTGCAACGTCCCATTCTCTGTAATATGCTATCCGCAGTTGCCATCTCAGTGAAAAGTACATCAAAATCTATATCGAGACTGGCCTCTACTATCTGTGTTGTTATCCAGATTCCTATTGCGGATTCATCTTTCGAAAAATCCATTATCTTATTTTCCAGTATCTTTCTATGCCTGTTTATATATCTTGAATGGAGTAGATCACAGCACATTCCCCTTTCAATAATATCCCTATATAGTTTCTGTGCTTTTGTAACTGTATTACAGATTACAAGTACCTTTTTCTGCTGCCCCTCTTCAATAATCCTGTCAATATCAAAATCTCCATCCACCACCTTTATACGATGTCTTTCATGCGTAGCACTTGCCGAAAAATCCTGATATACATAATCCCTGTCTTCCAGCAACCCATACTTGTTCATAAAATACGACATAACTGGTGGAAATGTAGCTGTTATGATTGCAAATTTTCCACCCATTCTGTTTATCTCTGTAAGTCCATATATCAATGCCGCTACTATCTTGGGCGAATACGCCTGTATCTCATCGATTATGAGTTTTGAATATTTCAGTGTTGCCGCAAATACTTCTGTGCCAGGAAATTTATACACAAATTTCAATAACTGATCAACAGTACACACTGTAAGAGGATATGCAAGTAGTTTTGCCCTCTCATACCGTTTCTGTTGATCGCCAATAGAGTCTGAATTATTGCTGGAGTAATAACTCATGCTGTTTGAATGAAGTATAGCTGTATTTTCAAATTCATACTTATATTTAATTCTTTCATATATCGCATTTGCCGATACCCTAAGTGGCAATGTATAAAATCCTTTATCGCCGTTCAGCCACAGTAATGCTGCCTCTGTCTTTCCTGAGCCAGTAGGTGCTATCATCACGACATTTTTGTCAGCGTTAGCCTTCATGTATTCCTGGGCCGGTCTAAGAGATCCCTGCATCTTCATCTCTATATTTTTGCATAACTTCTTTTCAAAAATATCAACACCGAGCTCTGCTTCCTCATATCCGGAACTGACCGTCCAATCGAACTTATTCAACATGCCTTTAACAAGCATATACTTGCACCATATATTCTCCGAAATACTTATTGATTCAAGTTGAACATCCGAAACATCTGAAAATAATAGTTTATTTCTATTAGTTCTTTTCAACTTAAATCTTTCTTCACCCAGATATTTCTCAATCTCATCTATATACCATTTCTCAGCATATTTTTCTATATAACTATTAGTGTATACATCATCTCTATCATGATGATAATATATTGCAGAAACCAGTATCCTAAAATCATCTTTCAGTAATTCCAAATTATTTTCCATCATTTCTGCACATATTTTTTTCTTGGAAATACTTAATGCACTCAGAAAACCATGTGGAATCTGCGCCACATCACTAGCTAAATGTATGTTTGGATTGACTATAGACTGAAATACTAAATTCACCTTACCAACATCGTGCCATTCACAGGCTTTCATGACCAGATACTTTTCTTTGTCTGTAAAATATGTTCCATATATACCAAAGAATTTTTCTGCACATGACAATATTTCCTCCGTGTGTGCTGCCAATGTTTTTTGTCCTTTATCAGATAACTTTGAATCAATATTTTTCAAATAATTTTTTAATTTGCTTATTAACTCAGAATATATATTTTCGTCATATTCATTTATCAATGCAACTGTATTTTCTACAATTTTATCTATTTTATCTTTCGGCAAGCCCTTCTCAACCGATTTTGCATAATATTCCATGCTACCTTCCCCCAATAAATCCAAAATGTAACTATTAATAGACTAGAATCATGCCAATGCTACAACAGCCCCCATATCATCGACACACACCTCTTCAAATACAGTCCCCTTTGTCATATGATATACCCTGATCTTGCCGCCTCCCCTCTTCCAACGACGAAGTCCCTGTTTTGTTATCTCATATTCTTTAGTGAGTGTATAAACAGTTCCCACCATCTCAATCTCACTACTTACCGGCACATAGATATCATTAAGAGTCTCAATCTCCTCATCTTCACTCAACGTAACTTCTCTGACTGACTGTATATCCAGCAGGTCTTCATATCTCCCAAGAGAGGGATATACGACAGGGTTTTTTAAGCCCTCAAATACCCTATCATAATCCTGCTCCTCTGGGACTACATGAATGATCAATCTGCTATTACATATCAGTTCTACATGGGCTATACCTTTAAATGCTCCATATTTTTTATCACCCTCATCAATACAGATATTATGACGTCCTGCCTCATACTTTGAGTCTATAGAAAATGAATATCTTGTATATAGTTCCGACACAGATCCAGAGTTTGTCCCCTGAATACTTACTTTCATTGGATGATACTCTTTAAAGCCACATACAGCATGTACCATTCCAATAACCGTTGAGTATGGCGGCATAGGATACGACTCTTTTATGATAAAACTACTAGGTTTCCTGTAATTAGCTGTACTCTGATAACATTCGATCCTAATTGCTCTCTCCATAATATTCATCAACTTCCTTCTTTAAATGAGTAAATACTTCCGCTACCGTAACTGCATTGATCGTATCTTTTATCTCTTTATCATTTGTGAATATACCACTCATAACTCCTGCCATAGTGTTGTCTTTTACATCATCATTGCTATTGATCACTTCAGATATCATTCCAACATTCAAGCAAGACTCCTTCACCGCAATCCTGTTCTCAAAGAATGGGTTCTTTCTTGAATATCTACCACCAACCACAAAAACAGGGCTCAAATTCTCTCTTCTTCCCTTTATATCTCTGTAAAGGAACATCACTATGTCCAGGAATTTCTTAACTCTATCTGCTTTCTCCTCGGAAGGAATATTTATATCACCATCAACACCTATTCTCTCCAGATCTATTGTTATTGTGTATGTATACAAGGATCTGTGGATTTCACTCTGAGCTATGCCATTTTCAAGATTCTGTCTTCGTGCAAGTCCCATATTTGTAAGAAACTCCAAATCGCTTTTATATGGCTCGAGTGCAACTGCGTTACTAAGCCTTACAACTGCACTTCTTGTCATTGCTCCTCCCTTTTTATCATCCTCCTTTGAACTTGTCTTCATATAACCAAAAAGATCTATTTCAGGATAATCCACTATATTGGCTGATGGAGCAAACTGTACAACACCACTTTTTCCATCAACCGGAGTTGTATCCCATCCAAGCTGCTGTATCATATTATATCTGAGTGCCTGTCTTGATATATATGAATACTGCTCATAATTTCCCCTTGTCATCTTTTTTAATGTACTGATGTTTCCTACACCCTCACCATAATTTGCACTCTCGGCAAGGAATACCATTGTAACTGTTAAACCATTTCTACTCATTAGTAATCTCCTCCTTCTTCTCATAATGACTACCCTGCAGTCCTAATAAAAACGCATAGCCATATTCTTTAAACCTACTCTGATCGCCAAGGCACTCTACAAACTCATTAGGTACCTGTAGCTTTGTGGAACAATATACTCTTAATACAATTTCCATAAATTTATTTGCATTTCCCACAGACAATGCATTTAACAGCTGATACACAGTTCCTCTTATACACGAATCATCTGTAGCACCTTTTGCCAAAAGCAACGCTTTACGCAATTCGTAACCACGATCCCTCACACTGTATCGACCCATTATTATTCCTCCTTTTTTCTTATCTGTATCAATATTATGGACATTTGTTCTGAGTTGCACATCATAAACATTTGCCGCTGTGTAAACTACCCCATTTGTTTCAATAGCTATTTTCAGTAATGTGTTTAACAAATCATACTGACTTCTATACCTGAGAATATTCAATATTACACTTTCGTGAACATTTATATAATCTGGTCCATTCTTGACATATGGATGTTTACTAAGTGAATCTATACTGTTTTTTATCCCTTTATCATTCAATATAGACAGCACATTCTTGCTAATAACATCAAAGGTATAGGTATCCGTATCATTTATTCCCCTTGTTATAACCTGTACATTACTGAGGCCTTTTGTCTTTATTCCCAGCAAAATATTTATGGTTCTTGCTATCCATGAACTATATCGTTCTTCTTTTTCTGTGTCTTTCTGTGATTTTATACTTTCGTAACTATACTTGTTATTTGCAGCTAGCAAATTATCAATGTCACTGCCTACATTCACAAATACATATCGTCTGCCAATTATCAAAAATCCAAGAGGCGCTAAAGCATATATATATGCACAAACCGGACACAGAAAGGCATCCACTTTACAGTTCCAGAATGCAGATCTCTTTCTACTCAAGTCATCTGCCATATCTTTCATGAATGCTATAGAAACTTTCTCTTTTCCGGATATAAGATTTCCGCAGTCTATACATATATCCTTTTCCTTATCATGTGATTTCTTTATATATTCCCTTAACGGCACTGCAAAGTCAGCCTCAAACACTTCCCTCATGTTTTTTGCTGCATTTGCTCTAAGCAAAAAACATTTGCCATCCCAGAAACGATTTATATAATTGTACAATGCACTTTTCATTACAAACGTCTCTTCACATACCGGCTGTTTCAGAAAGCGCAAAAGTTCTTCTAGTCTTAGCTTTACTTCCTGGACATCCATTGTATCTTTTAACTTTTGTGCCTGTAATTCCTCATATGGCTGAGTCACATCAAGCTGATCTTTTACACTGGCAAATCCTGATTTATAGCTGTTTGAAAGTAATTTATCATTGATAAATTTCAACTTTTCTTTCACATCTTTTAGTTTAAAGTTATCATTCTCAACTACTGCAAGTATACTGTTTATCTCATCTATAACCGCCTGATACACTGAATAATCTCTATAATATTTCGTAAACGCTTTAAAATATATATCTGTCCAGTCGCAGTTCAAAGCAAAGTCTCTTGAGAGCCATATTGCCTGTCTATCTGGTGTATATCCGTAGTCTTTATCCCTTTCTGCACAGATAACATCCTCAAGTATGTAATTAAGTCCCACAATTCCTGCATTCTTTAAGAAATCTCCTAAATTTATGGCTATCCTGTCCACTCTTCTCCCTCCTTTCTACGCGAGTATATCAAATTTACCTTTCCCCTCAGATCTCCTTGCGCCAATTCCTGACATATACAATAGATTCAACAGATTAATGTCTCCCTTGATTTTAAATATACCTAGCGAAGCATCTGTGTTCCTACCAAACACAGGAATCACAACCTTTTTTGCCTTGATTGGTTCAATCCCAAAACTGTCAGATTTTACAGGTATGTTCATCCTATTGATAAAAATATCTATATTCTCCTTCAGTGCCTGCTCGAACCCATCCGTATTGTATACATAATACTTGTCGGAATTATCATCTGAATTGTGTCTCCTGACGATCAAAGGACTAGACATTCTGATTATTATCTCGTCATCTTTAATCTCATTCATATTCTGAATATACATCGACACCAGCTGCATGGAATTACCCGCCATAGGATACTTCTGGAATTTCATTCCCTGAAATGCGTTGAAGAACATCATAAGTTCCCCCTGATCAGCATCTGAGAAAAACATTGTAAATTCATTCTTCTGTAACTCTATCCCATCTTTAACAAACACGGCACCAGGAAGATTAAACGAATATGTATATGTTTTTATTATTGATCTGCTTTTATCATATAAAGCATTAAACATATCTTTCGAATATCGTTCTGTCGCCGCCTTAAAGAAACTGAGCATAAGCCGATCCATTTCCTTTGGCAAATGATTATTCTCCAATTTAAAAAGAATTTTTAGTTGAAACATTTATATAATCCACCTCCTTTCCTATGTTTTATTTTTAACATAAATCTCATCATCCGTCAATATCTATTCCTTATAAAATGAATCAATGGATTACTTTTATTTTCTATCTTCGCAAACACCACATTTATCATTTCCCATTTATTATTGATATCTGCGATTATTTAATATATAATCCAACTACATTGTGGAATGTAAATTTGATACATTTTATATGTAATCTACTAATTGTTACATTTTGGGACTACCACAATGTATAAAAGCTTGTATAAAATACAAGCTTTTATTATAGCTTGCATTTTAGTTTTACAAATAATATTATTATTGAATTTTTTGATTTGGTATACACATTTTATATTATACAATCATTTTTCCTAAATGTAAAACCTCTTCTCCTTTTTACAACCTCATTTTATATAATTTTACATCATCCTATGTCCGATTTTCTCCACACAAAATAGTCTTCTTAACACCCACTCCCCTCCATAAAAAATACCGGCAACGAACGATCATCAATCGCCCATTGCCGGTATTTGCTCCACCAAATCAGGTATGTAAATCAATGCAATTCTATGCATACCTCCCATCCTCACACCCTCTCAAGTCCCGTCCCTATCTTCAGATTTCTCTCCGTTGCCACCTTATCAAACTTGATGACATAGCAGCCTATATCACCTCTTATATCGATTATCACTCCCTCACCGAACACCTTATGCCTCACCCTGTCGCCAGGCTTAAGTTCTGTGTCTGGAGGATATATGCGAGCCTCATTTGTCGCTATATAGCTCTTGGTATCATCCACCAGTCTCTGCGGGAGTTCATTCACATAGTCTATGGCATCTCGATCTATGTTAAATATGAATCTCGATGGATACCTGAACGAGTCATCATAGTTAAGTCCTTCCGCGTCACTGATGTACAGACCACGCTCAGCCCTGGTGCATGCCACATACGCCATGCGGCGTTCCTCTTCCAGCATATCCTCCGTGTCCACATGCTTGCTCGGGAATATCCCCTCATTCACGCCGCACACGAACACGTACGGGAATTCGAGTCCCTTCGCGGTGTGGATAGTCATCATCTTCACCGTTTCTTTGTCCTGTTCCTTGTCGCTGTTCGTGTAGAGTGCAATGCTCTGCAAATATTCCTCAAGAGTATTCTCCTCACCAGACGTCTTCTCGAATTCATCTATGGACTGTTTGAGTTCCGCCAGATTGTCAAGTCTCTCCTGCTCACCCGACTGTCTGAGCATCACCTCATACCCTGTCTGCTCAAGTATCTCTGTGACCAGATCTGTCAGCTTTTTCTCCTTATACGTCTTCTTAAATCCCTCTATGATATCGACAAACGCTGTGGCACCAGTGGTCTTTACAGACTTTTCTTCCAGAAGATCCAAAAGTGCATTGTAGAGGGAACATCTGTGAGAATCTGCATACGCCTTGAGCAGAGACATTCGTTTCTTGCCAAAGTTGCGTTTCGGTTCATTTATCACGCGGCGAAATGACAGATCATCTGAGTACACTATCATTCTGAGGTAGGCCAGCACATCCTTTATCTCTTTCCTTTTATAAAATTCCACACCACTGTAGAGTGTATACGGAATCTTTGATTTTATAAATGCCTCCTCAATGCTTCTTGAAACAAAATGGGATCTGTAGAGCACAGCTATATCGCTGTGTGAGTTGCCTGTACTTATCAGTCTCTGTATCTCCGCAGTCATCCACTGAGCCTCATCCCCCGTAGTTCTGGAATGTATATAGAGCGGTCTTGCCCCTGAATCGCCATTTGCAACAAGTCTGTTGGGAAGTCTTTTTTTATTCTTCTCGATGAGGGAGTTGGACACAGCCAATATCTCCGGTGTTGACCTGTAGTTGACATCCAAAAATACAGTTTTCGTGTCCCCATGTTCTGCATCAAAGTTCAGGATATATTCTATCTTTGCACCGCGCCATGTATATATGGTCTGATCAGGATCACCTACTATGAACAGGTTCCTGTGATATCCGCTGAGTATTTCTGCCAGCTCGTATTGATTGCCGCTCACATCCTGAAACTCGTCAACCATGACATACATCATTCGCTCCTGCCATTTGATGCGCTTTGCCTCATCGATTTGGAGTATATGGAGTGCTATGGTTATCAGATCGTCATAGTCGAGACCATACACTTTTTTCTGCTCGTAGAGATAGCCAAGGAACACCTTATCCTCCACCGCAGTCGCGCTCTCATAGTCTGCAAGCAACCTCTCATTGCCCAGCTCCTCCAGGTATGGTATATGATCCATGTGTGTCTTCCTGGCCGTTATGTGATCACGCGCCATGTCAAATGTATATGTGCGCGACTGTATGTGAGCATTCTCATAAACTGTCTTAAGGATCTCCTCTGTGTCCTCACCATCCATCACAACAAAGTTCTGTGGAAAATTGATGGCATGTATATCCTCCCTGAGAAGTTTCACGCAGAATCCATGAAATGTGCATATATACCCTGTGTCACTGTCACCGATCATCTTTCTTATCCTTTTGCTCATCTCTCGCGCTGCTTTATTTGTAAATGTCACACACAGTATATTTGAGGTGGATATTCCAAGCTCATTCACAAGATAAACGTATCTGTATGTCAGAGCCTTTGTCTTGCCAGTACCTGCTCCTGCTATGATCCTCACATATCCCTCAGTCGTCGTCACCGCCTCAAGCTGTCTCTCGTTGAGCTCAGCTAAGTAATCATCATTGCTGTTTTCATTAAAGCTATTCATATCCGTAACTTCATCCCTTTGAATTTTATCGTTATCTTCGTATTCCATATAATCTCCTGCATCCGTAATCCGGTCACAGCAAACATATGTTCAGTATATCAGATACACTATCCCTCGTCAAACCTTCTCTCTTTCCACATAAAAACAGGACAGACGACATCCTCTCAGATGTCCCTGCCCTGTAATTTACTTATGCTCTTGTGCCTGTTTGATCGTTTAATATTTTCTATATACTGCCTTAGATGGCGTTGCCACTGTCTTTGCCTTGATTGCTTTCACATAAGCTGTATATTTCTTTTTAGGTATCTTGAATGTTACATTTGATGCAACACCCTTGAACGCATTCTTGCTTACCTTACTGAGCTTTGTGGTATTTATGGCAACTGTCTTGAGCTTTTTACACGACTCAAATGCTGACTCACCTATAGTCTTCACTCCTGCGCCAATAGTAACCGCTGTAAGTGATGTACACTTCTTGTATGCACCCTTGCCAATGGTTGTAACCCTTGATTCCAAAGTAACCGAAGTAAACTTTTCGCATCCATAGAATGCATACTGTCCTATAGTTGTGACATTTGCTCCAAGTGCCACGTTGCCAAGTTTCTTACAACCACAGAACGCATACTGTCCTATCGTCTTGACACCGTTTCCTATCGGCATCCTTGTGAGAGAAATACAATCCCTGAATGCGTTGTCACCGATAACCGTAAGATTTTTACCTCCTGAAACTTTAGTGATATACTTGTATCCCATAAAAGCCTTCGGTCCGATGGCTGTCACATTGAATTTCACACCATCTATACTTACTGTATCACTCAGTACTACCGTTATGTATTTGCGGTCTGTCTTGACCTTCGTGGTTCCTATCAGTGCAACTGTGCCCTTTCCATTTGTAGCGGCATTTGTCACCTTGTACTTGTACACAACGTTTGTCTTGCCCTGTTTTATAGCAAATACACTATTCTTGGCAATGCTGATCTTAAATGTCTTTGTGATCGTACCTCTGTAGTTTCCTTTACCTGTTATTACAACTTTTGCTGTTCCGCGTTTCTTGTTGTTGTAATATTTTACAGTGTAATCCGTACCGTTTCTGAGAGTTGTCTTATTTCTTGTCAGCTTGAGATTTTTCAGAGTAACATCGTTTCCAGTATAGTTTTGATCAGTAACTCCACTGACAATTATCTTGTAGGCAGTATTGGCTATATCTCTTCCGAGTGCCGGTATTTTCTCTGTCTTTACATATCCGCACTTTGTACACTTATAGACCTTGATTCCACTTGCTGTATCAGTAGGGGATTTATTTATTTCTCCATTGTCAAATGTATGATTTTCCTTATCCTTGACATCACCACAGGTACACTCATACCAGTGATATGTTGCATCATTCTTGTAGACGCTGCCATATTCGTGTACATGTTCCTTATAGATCTCTACCTTTACAGTGAACACAACTCCCCTGTGTGCCCTGTTCCATCCTGTCACACCAGTCCAGTCATAGTTCTTGGTGTCAGCAGGCTTGAAACACAGACTGTACATTTCACCATCAACAACTGGCGTACTTCTGTCTGTATGCCAGGTGTATATTCCGTCATCTCTGTCCGGAAGTTCTATGTCTGCCAGAGTACCATTCTCCTTCACTGTGAGCTTATCTATTGCCTGGGTGAACTTTGCCGCAGCAGGCTTTACTTCAACCTGTATCTCTATATGCTCTGCCCTCTCATATATATCCTCATCTGAAGGAACAAATGTTGCAAAGAAGGTTTTTGTTCCAACCTCTCCAACTGACTCATCTGCATTCTCCCAGATGAACATTCCGCCCTCTGTCTCAGGAATGACTGTCTTACTCAATGTATCTCCGTAGATTGCTGTCACACCCTCAGGCACTGTGAATACAGGATCCTGTTTTCTGACGTATACAGAAAGCTTAACCGCTATCCTTACACTGCCATCTTCAAGCTGCTCATATGTGCCTGATTCTGCATCAAGCATGCTCCAGTCGTAGTTGGCTGTATCATTTGGAACAAAATATGCATCATACTCAGACTTTGTTCCCGCTTTGCCGACCACCTGTGATGGATCTGCCCAGCTGTACACACCCTGTGATGATGTTGGAAGTTTCACATCTGCAAGAGTCTTTCCAGCATAGGCATCTCCCGCCTTTGCCTCCGCAAGCTTTGGAATGCCCTTCTCTATCTTCTCTATTGTGAGAGTAAACTCTGCCATGGTCTGGTTCTGCCCCCTCACATTGAACTTGACTGTTTGCGCCTCATCCTTTGCCTTAGTCGGTGTTCCATATATCTTGCCATTTGCCATGACAAGTCCTTCCGGAAAAGTCTGTCCACTTGCAAGTGAATATGCCACATATCCATTGTCGATCGTCTCATCGTTCTGTATCTCAATAGCTGTCAGATCATATAATGGCTTGTATGCGTATGTTGTCTTTCCTACCTGTGCTGTGACCGTATCTTCTGTCTTTGCAAGAGTGATATTTGTCGCCTCCTGCTTAGCCATGTTGATCACCGCTGTAGTAGGCTCATATACCACATATCCCGTCCACTTGATATTGTCATTTGATGTCGCCTGACTCTGAGCTGAACCGTATACCACTGAGTCAACCTTCATGCCATCTATAGGCTCTCCGTTTATGCTGACATAAAATGCATTATTGCCAGATATATAGATATTGTTATCACCCTCTATACCTGATGTCTTCTGATATGTGCTGCTTACCGCTCCGATCTCGATTCCTGCATCCTCATCCTTGAAACAGTATGCAGGATACTCCACATCCACCTTATAGTATACTTTGCTGTAGTTCTTGAGCTGATACTTGAAGTGTGGCGTGCTTGTCGTATATACCACACCTATGCTTGATGTAGTATTATAATAATTTTCCTTGAGTTCTCCATAGTTCACTATCGCACCTGAATTTGAAATATATCCAAACTCATAATATGCATTCTCACGATTGATGAACTTGGCATTTGCGTATATACGTGTGAGATAGGACTTGCTTGAAACGGTTTTTACTGTACCGTAGTTATCTACCCAGCCTTTATCACTTGCTATTCCTGTATCTCCCAGATGTGCGCTCTTATTGATATTCCATGTTCCCTTATTGACAAATGTTCCTGTGAGTGTAAGTGTGCCATTTGACTCCCATGTTCCATTGTTCTCCACTTCTCCTGTGATCGTTGCACTGGAACCATGAGTTACCTTAACTCCCTCTGCCACTGTTATCTTTGCATCCTTAAGGACATTAAGTTCATCTGTATCTATATCCTCATTTACTTTGTATGTTCCGCCGAGTGTAAGACCATATCTCGTCTTTATGAACAGTGAACCGGTATGTGTAGGAGCGAACGATGTGGAAAGTCCTGTCACTGTCGCTGTCGTCTTACCGCTCACATCGTTGAAATATATATCATTTACAGTATAGCCTGACACGATCGTAATATTTCCTACGACTGTATCTTCTGTGGCAGACTTAACATTTATATTTCTGATGCTGTTGTTCTTATCACCTGCGGCAAGTGCTCTGAGATTATCATTCGACTGTCCACTTGTAAGACGACCTGACTTCAGCTCTACATTCAGATCACCTTCGACGTTGGATCTGTTGACCATGGTATTCAAATTCGCTGCATACCAGTTTCCATCGAGTGTGTAGTTTACATTTCCGCCTACCGCTGTTCCATTTACTCCGCCGAAATATGAATACGAGCTTGTAGACTGGCTTATTCCATATACAAATACACTGTCTGTTGTACCTATCTGTACATTTGCATCACCGATAACACTTCCTCCACTTGTTACATAGAGGTCCAGTCTGCCTGTACTTGATTTATTGGTATCCGCATACATTTTTGCAGCTCCCACAAATGCAAAATTCATATCCTGTATCTGTGAATTGTAAGCGCCGTATGCTTTTTTGTATATTCTACCGCCCTCTGCGTCAAAATTTAATGTGGCAACATCCGCATTGTATGCACCATAAAGTTCTGTCTTTACCTTGCCTCCCAGCACTTTTACAGTTACATCACCATCAACCGTTACTCTTGCCGCATTCTTTTCACTGGAACCTGCGCCGTACAGTGCGCCAACAATACCACTTCTGAGTGTTATTGATATATCTCCGACATAGGCATTTTCGCTGTCTTTGTAACCATAGATCTTACATCCAGAAAGATCATAGCTTGCCTCTCCTGCGATCTTAAGTGCTCTGTTATTGTCTGCTATACCATCATGATCCGCATCAAGATAAATCGCGGATCTGCTAGTCGTTTCAGGATCCTCAATTATTACTACCGAATTGCCCGCAAGATTTATACTGCTTAAAGTAGCACCTGTGATCAGGTCATTTATATCAGGTATCTCTGCTCCTGAACTCTTGACTGTGAACTTCACATCCACGTCAACAGATGTTCCGTTTCTTCCTGTCACCACAAATGTGACATCAGTCTCACCTGCATCAGCAGGCTTTCCTGTCACAAGTCCATTTTCAAGCACAAGTCCATCAGGGAGCTTTGATCCAGATTTCACTCTGTACTGCATATCTGTACCATATGCTGATGTCGTGTCATCTGCCACATCAAGGGCTGTCAGATCGTAAGCCGGCTCCTCTACAGTATATGTATGATCTGCTGCTATCACTGGATCTGCATACTTCTTCGATACTGATATCTGATTTGCCACATAGTCAGCAGTTACACTTATGCTGCCATTTACAGATTCAACCGATGCTGAACCCGCAGATCCGAGAACCGGCTCTCCGCCATTTACTGATACATACACTGTATATCCCTTGACATCTGTATAGTTAACGGAAATCTTACTGTTGTTCTGTACATATATCTGTCCATCATACTCAACAGCATAGTTCTGAGTAGGGATTGATACCTTTGTTCCCTTCATATTTGTCTGGTATCCCTCTACTTTGTAGTAAATGCCATTCCATGTGCTGGCATCCACTCCTTCAACAAAGTCACCAGCCTTTACCCAAATACTTCTGTTGGAGAATGTATCAGCAGGACAGCTAAAAGTACCCTTCTGATATACTCTGTAATAACCTGTTGTACTGCTTACGGCCTGAGTCTCAAAGAGTGTTCCCTCTCCGATCGTAAGCATGGAGTTATATCCATTCATGTTGAGTTCTTTTACTTTTGCATTTCCATTTACCTCAACAACTGCACCTGCATACAGATTCAGATTGCCTGTTGTGAGTGTATCTGCGATCACCACCGTCGCAGTTGAATTTGCTCTAAAGCTTGTGTCAACCTCCACTGGGCATTCAAACTTGACGATCGCCTTGCTTTCCACATCTATAACGTCAGCTGTGAGCTTGTCATATACTGTGTATTCACCTGTGATGGATACGGAATCATTTGTTCTTGTGAGCGCTCCTGTGTATGATGATGTGCTGCCTGGAGCTACAGAACCTTTATCCTTGGTGCCATCTGCAGCCTCATATACAACAGTTCCCACAACCTTTGTGTCTACGAGTGTGTAAGCCTCCTCTGCATGTCCTCCGCGCAGACTCACAGCTACTGCCACACCACCATCATATGTTATCTCAGAATCAACTGCTCCGTACAGGGCTTTGACACTTCCTCCAAGCATTGTGATGCTGATACTTCTGTTGAATACACTGTCGTCTACACCGACCACTGTATATTCTGACAGATCACCACTGCACATCGGTGTCTTGCTGTCGGCCTTACCGTCCTTATCGTCATCGGCATATATCTCTGTTATAACGCTGCTCTCAGCTGCATCATCTGCTGCCTGTGCCGCGCCAGCCTGAATCACAACCGATGTTCCGTTCAGACATACTTTCTTATTCTCCTCATCCACAAGGATACGTCCATCCGTGTTGTCCTGAACCTTCTGTTCCTTTGAAACTATCACATTTAACGTAACCTGTGTCTTCGTATCATTCTTTCCTGTTATATGTATTACAACTTTCTTACCGTCTTCGTAAGCCATGGCAGGTGTACCCGTTATGAGTCCATCCGTAAGCTCAAGGCCTTCAGGAAGAAGATAATCCTTGTCCACCTCATATGTGACTGTTCCATCCTTGGCATCATTTAAAATGACCACATCCGACATATCATATAGCGGCGTCTCAGCGGTGTACTTCTGTCCGAGTACTGCTGAAGGATCTGCCTTGGTCTTCGATGCCTTGATCTGCTTACCCTTTGTTACAACCTTAACTGTACATGGTTTTCTCGGCATTACAAATGTATACTTTCCCGATGTCCCAACAGTTTCATTGTCCTGTGTCTCATCCTGACCTCTGTAGACAACCTTTTCAAGTGTATATCCTCTCTTGACCGTTGCGATCATGGACTGTTCTGAATCGACCTCGGCATACTTTGTATCGTTGTCTATCTGCATACCGTTTCCAAGTGCTGAAGTTGTCACGGCTTTCTCATTGTACTCAAGTGATATCGGATAGTATACTCTGGCATTTTCGTATACATCATCGTCTGTGATGACTCCATCCTTCATATACAGAGAACCCGGAGTATTTGTATCGAGCCTCTTAAATGTTCCCTCAAATGTACCGGAGTTTAGAATATTTGCACCATTTGTTACATATATTCCCTCCTGGGCTGTGATCTTCACGCCCTTCTTTATCTCTGCAACCACGGATGATGTTGACCTGTTGCTTGCACTGTTACCAAAATATATATTGTCAGCTGTCACATCCTGATCGATCACGACCTTATTTCCACCGTAATATATATCACCGCCATAAGTCATTATTACATCGCCATTATAGTTGTATGATGGACACATATAATAATCATCAGGCAGTTTGCATTCCTCATCAAATGAGACTCTTACGCGTCTGTTCTGGTTAGGACTCAACTGGAAACTTGCGCCCTTCATCCCAGTAAAATCTGTATTGATCACATTGAACTGTGCTGTCAGTTTCTCATTTGGATCAAGATTTGACACTACAGTATCCTCATTCATCATATATACCGTAGGTCTCGTGGTTGTGGTTGTGAAACTACTGTTTTTAAGATCAATAACAATATTCTTACCACTGATCGCAGTGCTGTAACTTCCGCCTGCAAGCCCACATGATGCATAATGTATATTTGACAGCTCTGCATTCATGTCTCCCCATACTGCAAATCCGCTCAGAATGTTGAAATCTCCTTTTCCGGCATTGCTGTATGAATCAACAACTGTATCACCGTTCTCATCTACTGTATCTGGATCATTTGCGTAGAGCATTTTCAGATCAAGATTCTTTTTACATGTTCCATAGTAAGCCACTGTACATCTGTTGCTGATAACATTCTGGACATTTAAAGATACATTCTCTGTGTACACTGCGGAGTACAACAGATAAAGATCACTGTTGAAATAACAATCTGTCATGTTGACTTCAACTTCGCCCGTTACACCTGACGAATTATTGTCGTTTCCATTCACTGCATAGCCGTTTCCAGCAGTACAGCCGGACATATCTATACGGACTTTACCGTATACAGCATTAGGAAATGACAATCCATACAGATATCCCGATGTGGTCACATTTTCCATAGTAACATGTGTAGAACCCATGTTGGACATTCCCTGTGAACCACAATTGTAATAGCTGTCACTTTTTATATTCTTGAACGTTATGACATTTGCATAGGCATCCTTGTCTGCTGGCTCTGTCTGTTCCATTTTTCCAGAATAAAGACCATACAGACTACTTGTAATACTCATATTCTGTATGTTTATATCTGATGTTCCACCTAACGAACCAGACTGGAATCCATATACCGTACTAAATGTTTCTCCGCCTCCATCTACATCGATATCTGCATTGCCATTCACTACGGAATTGTAACTTCCAGAAAAAGATATATTGGATCCCTTCAGGGACTTCACATCTATTGTAAAGTTTCCAACGACAGTTGAACTGCTTATACCACATACATTTATATAGCCTGAGTTCTCCATGCCATCGACCCTGATCTCTGCGTTTCCTCCGACTGTAGCACTGTTGCCGGAACCGCACATATACCCTGACTTGGTGCTGGTCACATCGACTTTCAGATCTCCCTGTACAGCGGCTCCGTTTGTTGCACCGTACAGAGAATTGATCTGCGCATTCTTTACAGTAAAGTTTACATTGCCCTTTACCGCATAATCCATACTCTTATTATTCTTGTCTCTGTATGTTCCATTGGTCGCACCGTATGCTGAACTGCTGCTATTGCCTGCCGCATAAGAGATATCACATATCAGGTCTCCATCTATCGTTGACGAATGTACTCCATTTAATGTACTTATATCAACCGTACCATCCGCATGAATATCCACATTTCCTGTGCCATAACTGTCCATCATTCCGGTCAGTGTCTCAACAAAAGCATTGTCAGCCACATCCACGTCTACATCACCGGTCAATTTCGCCTGGTCTGCAGCCTCAGCCTGTCCCACTGCACACTTGCCTGATATGTCTACTTTCAGTGTGCCGACTGCATCAGTATCATACACACCAATGGCCTTACTGATCTTTGCTCCCTCTTTTACCGATATTGTCACAGCTGGTGTTTCCCCGGCACTCTCTATGGATCCCTTATATACACCCCATATATTTCCCATATAAACTCCATCAAGTGTGATGGAAATCGGCTCCACTGCCTTCTCACCATACACACCAAACACCTGATATGGTCTTATATCCGAGCTGCCATCAATCTCAAATGCCTCCTCGCCCTCATCGAGCACTCCGTCCCGATCCTTATCATTGTAAATATTGATCCACGAGTCTGAATCCGTAGAATTCGGGGACTGTTTGATAATTACTGAATTGCCGTTAAGGACTATTCCCTCAATGGCAGTGGTAGAACCCTCATAATATCTGTACTCTATGCCTTTGGATTGATCCACTGATCTCAGTGCATCACCATCCCCGGTCTCATCCGCATACGTCACCACGCCCTGCGCCATGCACATCGCCGCCGCAAGTGAAAGTACAGCTATCCCTCCCTTTAACTTTCTTTTTCTCATCAATTACCCTCCCTGATAATTTTTCGTACTTACTTTCCGCTACATAGCATTATCTCGTTTTATTTTTGTGCATTATAGCGCAAAAAAGCCTTGTGAATATGTAAAATATTGCCACTTTACTCATTCTATCACAGTAATGTTGCAAATACTATCAACAAATTCACAAGACTTTTTTATTCAAGATGCATACAGTTCTTATACAACTCTATACCCATGGTTTCCGGGTCTGTATATGACTTTCCAGATATAGAATATACGAATCCATCTCCCAGATTACAGTATGCATTAAAATTATACTCAACCAGTAACGTTCCATCAGCGCACCAGGAATGTGTAAAATAGCTGTAGTAGTAGAATCTCCTACCATCCACATCAATATCTCCACAATTCTCAGGATATGCATGGTCTTCCCTGGCAAACACGTCGACTAACTTTTTGAGTTCGCCGTCGTCACTCTGATCTGACAGGGACGGATAATCATAGACATTTATCACGAGCATTATATCCTTTTCCCATGACTTATAAACTCCGCTCCACTGCTCCTCATCTGCACCGGACATAAACCCATCCGGCAATCCATATCTCACCGTTCCATTGCCGTAATCACAGACATCATACCCCTTATAGACCTGGTCCTCATCCATATCCTTCTCCGAGTACAACATTCTCCCCGGTTCATCGTCAGGCTCATCTGTCTTCTCCGCCTGATCTATAAGTTCCTGTATCTCAAGGGCTGTTCTGTCATATATCTCTTTTCTGTCCATTTGGGACAGGTCACCCATATTCTCTTCCTCATCGTAGATGACACCTATAAACAGTCTGCCGTCAGTTCCATCCGAAGTTAAAAATATTTGCATGTACGTCTCGTCTTGACCACTGTCAACCGGCTGTTTTATAAGAGAATATCTCACATAATCTCTGCCATCATCAGTATAGCGCTGAGCGTCATAATCATATGTACATCCAGACTTCCTGTATCTCTCAGCCATATCATCACGATTCTCCCAAAAGTCTTTCACAGTCCTATCCTGATGCTGTAACTGTATGCTATACCCTGCTCTGCTCTCTATGATCAATCCATTATCTGTCATCGACACGGTAACATTTTGTGCAAGTGGAAACCTCATGCCGTCATAAACCATATATTCATCGTTCTCTTCTGGTTTACTATATATTTTTATATCTGCGGCTCTGTGTCCCCATGGGATAATCCCCATAAACCACAATCCCACCATGATCACAAGCATACATCCCACCACAGAAAATGCGATCCGTATGTATCTGTTCCTGCTTCTCACTATGCCTTCTCCTGTTTATCGCTAATCACTTTTTCCAATTCCCTGCTGTATAACTTCGACAATTCTATCCTAATGAGGATACACACTATGATAAATATAAGTGCCAGCATACATGGTATAAGCAGTGTACTCATATCATGATCTACATATGCCAGTTCACCGTCCTCATCAATATATCCGGTGATTGAATCCCCTGCCCTGATTCCCTTTGTGTCAAGCCACATAACTCTCCGTTTATCATCAAGCTCATTGTTCAAGTATCTTACATCCGCAAGGGTGTACTGACTGTACACTTTCTCAATATTCATTGTCACTGCCCGTTCTCTATTCCTCGCCTGCTGGAAAATGATCACACTGCTCACAACTATACAGAATACGGCACAAGCTGCAGTGATATACATAGATGTATAAAGCCTTATCTTTCTTCCTCGTATTCTTTTTCGCCTGTCGACGATCTGTCCATCCGTGTCATCAAAATCTGCTGATTCATCCGTTTTTTCCTCATCTGATCCATCCGTCATCTGCCCCTCTGTTTCAAGGCTATCATCCTTTATATTTATGTCTTCTGTCTCTGCCTGCTCCTTGCCATTTACCAACTCATCAAGGCTAAGCCCAAACATCTCACATATATCCATCAGCTTGTCAAGATCAGGGTATGCTTTATCAAGCTCCCATTTTGACACAGCCTGTCTGCTCACACCTATCTTATTGGCAAATTCCTCCTGACTCATGTTAAGCTTTTTTCTATATTCAAGTATCCTGCTTCCTATCTGTACCATTAAGTATATTCTCCCATTGTATAACTCTATAATATAAACATTTTATACACTCTCTTGATGCGCATACAAATTAAGTATACCATCTTATTCCAACTAAAAACAGCCCCATACAGACAAATCATATATGTCCTGCATGGGGCTTACATTGTAAATATTCATATATTCTGTCAGCTTAGTGCTGCATAAGGGCTAATCATCATTCCTGCTGTCACGCAGTATTACAAGTCTCAGCAACTGAAGTGAAACCGATACCATAGCTGCCACATACGTCATAGCTGCCGCCTTGAGTACACTCTTTGCGCCCTTCAGCTCGTCTGGGGCAAGATAGCCGCTGTTGCCTATTATCTCAATCGCTCTCCTTGATGCGTTGAACTCAACCGGAAGTGTCACAAACTGCAGTAACACCACCAATGAAAATAACAGGATTCCAATTGTTATACAGAAATCCAATCTCGGTATAATGAGTCCAATCAGAACCAGAGGCCATGCCAGTGATGACCCAATATTTGCTGCCGGTATTATCGCTGATCTTACAGTCAACGGTACATAATGTCTTGCATGCTGTATCGCATGACCACACTCATGTGCAGCGACACCTATAGCCGCTATAGATCTGGAACCATATACCTTATCTGATAAGTTAAGAGTGCGCTCTCTCGGATTATAGTTGTCCGTCAGATCGCCCCGTATATGACGTATCGAAACATCAGTTATACCCGCATTTCTCAGTATCATATAAGCTACCTGATCTGCTGTATATCCAGACCTTGATATCACATTCTCGTACTTTTTGTAAGTCGTCTTTACCTGTGCAGATGCTATAAAGCACAGTACTACACCTATGAGTACCAATATATATGTTGGGTCGAAATAAAATCCAAAATATGGCATATCTATCACCTTTTCCTTTCATATGCATTTCTCTGCTATTTTTTCAATAGACTAATGTATATAGTCATTCACGTCAATACTTGTTATCTATATTTCATTCTTATTTCACTTTTTAGTAATCTTATCTTTATTATTTTCCCAGCAATTCATTAACCCTCTTCTGCACCTTATCATAATCATAACCAGCCTTCTTCAACCTGTTTTTCCTATCCTCACCATTTCCCCAATCTCCTGCAATAACTTCTCTCGCTATGACATCCACTGATTTTTTCAGGGATGCTTTTATTATACTGTTGACCGCCGCCTGAACCTTGCTGTAATCGTACCCCGCTTTTTTAAGTCTGTTCTTTCGGTCATCCCCGTTTCCCCATTTGCCAGCTACAACTTCCTTTGCAATGATTTCTACACTTTTCTTCTTAACACTGCTTTCTCCGCTGTTGATCTTATCTTTGTCCTTTCCCTGCGTGCTGTTGACCTTTGCTGCACATTTTTTCCATGTGTTCATATCTATATAAGATTTGTTCAGGTCAAGGTTCCCATCATATCCCGGGAGTCTTCCCACCGACGTATACTGCCGTATATCGCACGCATACTTTCCCTCATTCCACGGATGTTCCTGATATCCAGTCCGCTCATAATCCGGATACTGGGCAACCCACAGCCTGTATCCTAGACCCTTCACGCCGTCCATGGCACTTTTCTGTATATAGATAAAGGGCTTTATCTTGGCTTTTCTGTACACATAATCACACCACTCCTTGCACCACGCTCTGTCACTCCTGCCAAACTGTGGATTGTTCTGTCCTTCCCAATCAAGCACCAATATAGCCTTACCCACGTATTTCTTACTATATGCAAGAAAATGATCCGCCTCACTGTGCGGATCTCCTCCATTTGCATAATGAAATGCCCCAAGGAGTTTTCCTGACCGCAATGCCTGTTCACAGTGCTTTGCAAAATACCTGTTCTTGTAATCCGTTCCCTCCGTTGCCTTCACTATCACAAAATCACATGGCACCTTAGTTATATCTATAGTATCCTGCCAAGCCGATATATCTATACCATCCATGTATCCTTTCAACGAAACCATAAGATTGTCTCCTGAATTCTTTTGTCTGTATATAATATTCCAGACTGTGAATCAGGAGACAAACTCATGATCATTATTTCAAGCTTACACTTTTCAGTCTCATCTCACGGGATCTACTTTAATGTCATTTTTCTTCATGCCACTTTCCCTTATCTCCGCCCTTGTAAAATCTCTTGAATATTGATATCAGGTAGTCCCATCCACGGGTACATATGATTGCAATGACAAATGCTCCGAAAAACGCAGCCACAGGATAATACCACACAAATGTCATATGATAAAATGAAAGTCCAGCAAAAAGTCCCACCTCGCACACAATTACGCTGGTGATCAGGACCTGAAAAGAGGTAGGAATCTTCTTCAATACTCCTACCTCTTTAGTAAATTCCGTTATTATCGATATCAGTGTGCAACAAGCCGCCACAACCACGAGGCAGACTGCAAATCTGTCCATATATGTTCACCTCCTTGTCCATGATATAATTTAATATATTCTGGAAGTTGGAGTGTGGTTCCCTTTATTGCTGATTCTTCTTTAGCTCATCTATCTCGGCCTGAAGTCTTGCTATGATCGCGTCCCCCTCCGCTTTCTGAGCTGCCAACGCCTTATCCTTGTCTGCCAGCTCACAGTCTCTATCTGCCAGCTCCTTATCCTTTTCCGCAAGTTTCTTATCCTTATCTGCTATTTCCTGCTCCAGCTTAGCCTTCTGTTCCTGAAATTCATCGACAAATGTAACTATAGATTGATCTACCATATCTGTAACCTCCTCTGTCTCTTCGTAATAGGAATACAGTTTAGTATATAACACCTGGGTAAGCTTGTAGAGCTGTGCCCCATCCTCAAGTGTTATATTTCCAAGTTCAATGTTCTTATCTATGCTACCCATTATATCTGTTTTTATAAGGCTTTTCAACGATGCTATATTTTCTGGAGTGCGATATTTTTTGTTTCTTAATCTTTCCCTGAGTTTAAGCAGAAAAAACGGAACCAGAATGACCATCTTTCTATTGTTTATATCATCTGTTGAACAATTCATAAGTTTTACAACCGGAACTTTATAGATTATCGGAACATCCAATCCAAGATCTACTGACAAAGAATATGTATCTGGAACAGATTCAGATACATTGCTCAGATATATTATACATGGAGTAGGAAAACGTATCTGATATATGTTTTGCCCATCTTCATCCTGCAATATTTTCTTTGTTTTATCTGCATAACCAGCACCATAGGAAAATACCCTGAAAATAATACTTTCATCCTTCGCCATCTGCGCTTCTATATGATATGCATCCGAATTATCTATCACCAGTATCGTATCAGCCAGAGTTGTACTTAACGTACCATCATCCTTTACACTTTCAGTCCAATGATAAAATACCTCTGCGGTATCCGGATCATATGATGTATTAAACAAGCCGTTGATCATATTTACAACCGCCTTTGATGACAGCGTAAGTATCTTTTTAAATGTGCTGTCAAATATTTTATGTGTCAATCTATATTGCTACCTCCTGTTTTTTCTTCCGATCGGTAGCCACACTTTAGCCCTAAATCAACCATAAGTCAATAGATTTTCACAAATGCGCGTATAAAGCGAATTTTCGCGAGATACGCACATTTTCGTGATGTTCTCAGGGATCTGAAACTCCCTATATCACGGTTATATGTACAAGAAAAGGTGCTCACTTATATATCATATTACAATCACCTGCATAGCAAGTAATTTATTGTCACATCCCCATTTATTCAAACAACTCCGTATGTGTTCAACATAATCCTTTTAAAGTCCATTCCTTATTTCTAAAATAGCTAATTATTTGTAAAAAATATATAAAATTATTTGTTGCCCCTTGTTCTATTATTTCCCTTTGAAAATGCGTCGTATGTTTTTATAGTACTACGTTGTAATTCATTTATATTGTCAAACCCACTTTTCTTCAAATCAATCATCTTAATTGTAAATTTATCACCATATTTATAATCTGCATAGACATCTCCATTTCCATGTCCAGTAAAATGTGCGTTCACTCTTGTAAACACACTTTTTCCCTATCCTACATAATATAACCTTTTTGTTTGATTATATAAAATATATACACCTGTAAAATCATTTGATGTTGAAATATGTTTTCTACCTCTTCCGCCATTTGATGCATTCCTAATTTTAAAAAAATCATCAGGTGTAATTTCCAATGTATTGTCTGCTAATTTCTTTATTTTTGAAGTGATAATAGCTGTTCTTACAATCGGTATTATCAAACAAATAATAAACAAAAACACGAAAGAATAAATTGTAAACTTTATAGTTGTTTCATCCATAGCTACATCTCCCCCTCAATATAACAATAGGGCATGTTATATCATACATGCCCTACCATTTTTTATTAATACTATATTGCTTATATCTTAGAACTTGCCAGCGTTAGCAGCCTCTTCAACACTAACTGCAACTGCAACTGTAGCTCCAACCATAGGATTGTTACCCATTCCGATAAGTCCCATCATCTCTACGTGTGCAGGAACTGATGATGAACCAGCGAACTGTGCATCACTGTGCATACGTCCGAGAGTATCTGTCATACCGTATGAAGCAGGACCTGCTGCCATGTTATCTGGGTGAAGTGTACGTCCTGTACCACCGCCTGATGCTACTGAGAAGTACTTCTTACCCTGCTCGATACACTCCTTCTTGTATGTACCTGCAACTGGATGCTGGAAACGTGTAGGGTTTGTTGAGTTACCTGTGATAGATACACCAACGTTCTCCTTGTGCATGATAGCAACACCTTCCTGAACATCGTCAGCGCCGTAGCACTTAACTGTTGCACGGATACCATCTGAATATGCCTTCTCGTATACTACGTTAAGCTCAGCCTTCTTGTAGTCATACTTTGTCTCAACATATGTAAATCCATTGATTCTTGAGATGATCTGAGCTGCATCCTTACCAAGACCATTAAGGATAACTCTAAGAGGCTTTTTACGAACCTTGTTAGCCTTCTCAGCGATACCGATAGCACCCTCAGCTGCTGCAAATGACTCATGACCTGCTAAGAAACAGAAACACTCTGTCTCCTCCTCAAGTAACATCTTACCAAGGTTACCATGTCCAAGACCAACCTTACGATGATCTGCAACAGAACCTGGTATACAGAATGCCTGAAGACCCTCGCCGATAGCTGCTGCTGCGTCTGCTGCCTTTCTGCATCCCTTCTTGATTGCTATTGCTGCACCTACTGTGTATGCCCAGCAAGCATTCTCAAAACAAATTGGCTGAATACCCTTTACCTGATTGTAAACGTCAAGTCCAGCGTCCTTTGTGATCTTCTCAGCTTCTTCGATTGAGCTGATTCCATAGCTGTTAAGTACAGCGTTAATCTGGTCTATTCTTCTTTCATATCCTTCAAATAATGCCATTGTCTCGTTCTCCTTTCCTCTTTTTCCGACTACTCTTTACGTGGATCGATGATCTTAACAGCGCCCTGCTCTGGCTTAACACGTCCATATGAACCTGAAGCCTTCTCCCAAGCTGTGTTAGGGTCATCACCCTTCTTGATAAAGTCAGTCATCTTTCCAAGAGAAACGAACTGGTATCCGATAACTTCGTCATCTGCATCAAGTGCGATTCCTGTTACATAACCCTCTGCCATCTCAAGGTAACGAACACCCTTTGCCTTTGTTGCGTACATTGTACCAACCTGTGAACGAAGACCCTTTCCAAGATCCTCAAGTCCGGCACCAACTGCAAGTCCGTCATCTGAGAATGCACTCTGTGTACGTCCGTATACGATCTGAAGGAATAACTCTCTCATTGCTGTATTGATAGCATCGCACACAAGGTCAGTGTTGAGAGCCTCAAGGATTGTCTTACCCTGAAGGATCTCAGCTGCCATAGCTGCTGAATGTGTCATACCTGAACATCCAATAGTCTCGACAAGAGCCTCCTCGATAACACCCTCTTTTACGTTAAGTGAAAGCTTGCAGGCACCCTGCTGTGGTGCACACCAGCCTACACCATGTGTAAAACCAGAGATGTCTTTGATTTCCTTTGAGTAAACCCACTTTCCTTCTTCTGGAATAGGAGCTGGCTCATGCTTTGCACCCTTTGCAACAGGGCACATGTTTTCAACTTCCTTAGTGTAAATCATTGTGAAACTCCTTTCAAAATATGAATTCTTAAAAGCGGTTTCGAATTCTCTAATTCAAACCATCAGTGGTATTTTCTCACAAAAAGAGTCTTAAGTCCATAGCTTATTGAAAAAATTTGTCGCATTTGCATGTACTTTATCATGTACATAAAGGCTTATTGAGAATTTTTTTGATAACCCACCCTATTTGCTCTCACATCCTTAGACAAATAGTCCCCGGTATTATAAAATACCAATATACACTTATAGCAATATCAAATTTAAGGAGGTTATTCTTTATGAGATTTATTGATATGCATCTTCATACGACGGCCTCGGATGGATCATGCTCACCATCCGAGGTATGCCAGCTTGCCATAGACAAGGGACTTGCAGCCATCGCCATAACCGACCACGATACTGTAGACGGTGTCGCCGAGGCTATCTCCTATGCAGATAATCGCATAACTGTCGTCCCGGGAATAGAAATGTCTGCCATATACAACGGCGTTGAGATCCACATCCTGGGATTCTACATGGATCACACGAATCCCGAGCTTATATCTCGCCTTGCATCAATAAAGCAAGGTCGCTATGACAGAAACGAGGAAATGTGTGCACGATTCAGAGCCGATGGAATAGACATGACGATGGAAAAACTCCAGCACGGCAATCCTGACACGGTAGTCACAAGGGCACATTTTGCCAGAGTCCTTATTGCCGAGGGAATATGCAAGGACATGAACCAGGCATTCAAAAAATACCTTGGCAAGAAATGTAAATACTATATACCTACCCCCGACATACCGGCAGCTGATGCTATCAAACTTATAAAGACATATGGAAAAGCCGCCTTCATAGCCCATCCTCTTCTCTATGGATTCGGTTACAGACAGATCGAGGAAATGATCGAGGAACTGAAACCGTGTGGGCTGACCGGACTTGAGGTATACCATTCTTCCAACAATGCCTACGAATCCGGAAAACTACGGGAGATCGCGCGTGCTCACGGTCTGCTCATTTCCGGCGGTTCAGATTTTCATGGAGCGGCAAAACCGGACATATCTGTTGGAAGTGGCCGCGGTGGGCTGCGAATCACCGAAGCAGTATTTCACGATATTCAGAATTACTGCTTTGACCAAAACTGACAGTCATCCGTTTTACAGATAACAAAAAAGGTAAGGGATCATGATGATCTCTTACCTTTTTTATTCTAAACGATAAGCATATATTACTTCTTACTCTTATCCTTGTCGTCATCTGACTCTACTGCACTGCCCTGTTTCTCAAGCTCTGCAACAGCACTCTTATGCATTGGGATACGACAGTTCTTGTTGTTTCCAAACTCTACGATTATTGTTGTATCATCTACAACATCAAGCACTGTTCCATAGAATCCACTTGTTGTCATGATATTATCACCTGGCTCGATACGTTTCTGCATCTCCTGAGTCTTAATACGCTCTTTCTTCTGTGGTCTGATCATAAAGAAATAGATAGCTGCACCAAATACAACGACATAAACGATTATGATCATGAGATTAGCACCGCCGCTTGTACCAGTTGTACCTGAAGATGCGTTAGACAAAATAGTTGAAAGTGAGTTCATTCTCTAGTCTCCTTCTTGGTTAATATTTACACGTAGATCCAATACTTTCTGTGTGTATCTACTGTTCTCCACCAGCAAGGCTCTCAAGCATCGATTTCTTATATGACTGATATCTTCCTTCTTCAATAGCCTCTCTGATTTCTTTCATCATATTATTATAAAAATACAAATTATGCAAGACACAAAATCTCATGCCCAGCATTTCATTTGCCTTTAAAAGATGTCTTATATATGCCCTGCTGTAATGCTGACAAGCTGGACATCCACAGCCTTCCTCTATCGGTCTGTCGTCTGTCTCAAATCTTGCATTCTTGAGATTGAGCTTGCCGTGCTTGGTATATACATGTGCATGACGACCATTTCTCGACGGATATACACAGTCGAAGAAATCCACACCTCTGTCCACAGCCTCAAGTATATTGGCTGGGGTTCCAACTCCCATGAGGTATGTAGGTCTGTCCTCTGGAAGATAAGGAACTGTCACGTCAAGGATGTGATACATCTGCTCCGCAGTCTCACCTACCGCAAGACCGCCAATCGCGTATCCCGGAAGGTCAAGCTCGCTGATCCTCTTTGCATGATCGATTCGTATATCTTCATATATAGCACCCTGATTTATTCCAAATAAAAGCTGATTCTTATTTATGGTATCTGGAAGACTGTTCAGTCTCTCCATCTCATTCTTACATCTGACAAGCCATCTTGCTGTTCTCGCAACCGAATTCTCAACATACTGTCTGTCCGCCAGTGCCGGAGCACACTCGTCAAATGCCATCGCTATAGTGGACGCCAGATTGGACTGGATCTGCATACTCTCCTCCGGTCCCATGAATATCTTTCGTCCATCGACATGGGAGTTAAATGTAACTCCTTCTTCCTTTATCTTTCTGAGTCCTGCCAGTGAGAAAACCTGAAATCCGCCTGAATCTGTAAGTATAGGTCTGTCCCAGTACATAAACTTGTGCAGACCACCCATCTGCTTAACTATCTTGTCTCCAGGTCTCACATGGAGATGATATGTATTTGAAAGCTCTATCTGGCAGCCAATGTCCTTGAGGTCGGTGGTTGCCACTGCGCCCTTTATGGCCGCCGCTGTACCTACGTTCATAAACAGCGGTGTCTGCACTGTTCCGTGTACAGTCTGAAACTCAGCTCTCTTCGCTCTTCCATCTTTACAAAGTATCTTGTACATTTTTATGTAAACCTTTCTATTAATGTCACATGTCCCCGTCACAGCCGGACGGTATGTAATACCCACATATGTCATATTTTTATGTGAGTACAGTTGTCCTGTCATATAATGCACCATTTTAACTGAATTTGCAAGCGCATACTTTGGCACACTTCACACATAACTAAAACGGCACCTGTAATTTCACTTACAAGTGCCGTTATCCAATCTATAGGCTTTCAGTTCTGTTAGCTCCGTGCTAAATCACCACTGAATTTGTCGTTTGATACTCTACTGCTTTTCCTGCAGTGTGGCTGTGGTAGTCTGTTTTTCGTAATTTCCATTATTGTTCCTGTAATATACTATTGTTACCTTGTCACCCGGCTTGCATGCAACTATCCTGTCATGGAATGTATCCATATCTGCTATATCCTCACCGTCAAGGCTGCAAATGATATCACCTGACTGAAGTCCACATTCCTCTGCTGCTGATCCCTGTTCAACGGATGAAATGTATACACCCTCTGGCATGTTGAGCAGCTGTGAATACTGACTTGTGATAGTCTGTGCAGATATTCCAAGGTAAGCCTGACCTGATGCTGTTCCGTCACTTGCCACATCCTTTCCTGCAATGAGGTCGTTGATGATATCCTGTACATCTGATATAGGAAGTGCATATCCCATACCCTCAACGCTTGTGTCTGAATACTTTGCTGTATTTATACCTATCAATTCACCCTGCATGTTGACGAGAGCTCCACCACTGTTACCAGGGTTGATGGCTGCATCTGTCTGAAGTACCTTTACTGTCTCATCTGACGCACTGATCTCTCTGTTGAGTGCGCTTATATATCCAACTGTAACTGACTGTCCATATCCAAGTGCATTTCCGATAGCCACACAAGGATCACCTACTGAAAGGTCATCCGATGAACCTACCTGAATCTCCTTTATCTCATTTAAAGTGTCATCAGATATATCAGAAAGTTTTACTGTTACAACCGCTATATCATTGTTCTCAACGTATCCCTTTACCGTTGCATCTGCACTCTTGTCATCGACGAATGTTACAGACAATGACTTTGCATTCTGTACTACATGATAGTTTGTCGCAAGATACAGGTACTGGTCATCCTTTCCTATGATTATTCCTGAACCAGCTCCCGTGGACTCCTGTTGATATGAATTGAACCAGTAATCATATGTTGTTACATATGTTCCTGTGATAGATACTATCGAAGGCATAACTTTCTGTGCCACTGTTGCCACATCATATACTGTGCTTGTGGCATCCGATGATGCCTGCTTGAGCTGTGGTGCATTGTTCTCTGTGGATGCATCTGCGCCCTGCTCTGTGGTTGTTTCAGCAACTGCGCTGTTCTTGTTCAGCACCTTGTCCGAACCATACCTGACACCCTGAAATACAACTCCTGCCACCAGTCCAAATACAACTGCTGCCGCTACGACTCCAGCTGCCTTCTTGCCAAATCCACTCTTCCTGCCTCGGCTGTTCTTCTTTGGCTTAGGCTGTTTCTCATGCTTGTGTGAAGTCTCAGCCTTATGAGGTGCCGACTGGTTTCCAGATCCATATGATCCCATGTTGTTTCCAGTATTCTGATATCCGGCATTCATTCTCTGGCTGTCATACCATGCCTCCATACCGTTCACATTTCTCTGGAATCCCGAATATGCTGTGTTCTGTGCATTCTGTGTACCGCCCTGTGCATTTGCAGTTCCATGCATATTCTGTGATGCCTGTGAGTCCGATCTCTGCTGTGGTGTCTCTCCTGCAGGTCTGTCAAACCTTGCATCGCCTTTGTTGTTCATATAACTGTAGTGATACAGACCATCCTGCTGAGGATTCTGACCAAACTGCTCCTGATGTGCACTTTGACTGTTCTGAATATTCTGCTCCAGCTGTGTGCCTCCAGCTGAAACATTTGCATTATTTTCGCCGTTCATTTGATTTCTGTTATCCTGTTCCATATCTATCATCCTTTCACATATTTGATTCTCAATTACAGATTTGAATAATTATATTTTTTTAGTCGGCCCTATGTGCCTCTCTCTTTCTTACAGTTGATACTATACGCATTAAATGTGTCATATTTGTGTCTTTAATGTTTTAATTCTGTGCACAAATGATATATACTAATCAGGTAATAAACATCAGGAGGATTATATATGTTTAGAGTATGGGGCAAACTTATAAAAGACAATCACCTTTTAAAAGACACTGTCATATGCATAAATGATTACGAAATGACCCGTACACACAAGGTGTACAAGGCTCTTGAAGATATGTGCTATGAATTTGACCTGGCAAAACCTATCTGGCTGCAGAAAAACAAAGAGGAATTCATCCAGAACGCCAGAACCAGATTTACTGCAGACAATTTTGTTGAGGATATAGACTTTGACTATCTTGATTTTCATGTGATCGAGGAGGAATATTAGAATGTTTTCTGTCTCCTCTGTCAATAAAAGTTATGGTAAAAACAAGGTGCTGACAGACATTTCACTCACTGTCGCCCCGGGGCAATGCATCGCACTTCTCGGCATCAACGGTTCCGGCAAGTCAACCCTGCTCGGAATTCTGGCTGGCAATATAAAGCCTGATTCAGGGAGCTATGGATTTGACTCGCCAGCCTCCGCAGCCCTTCTTCCGCAGGACAATCCACTTCTTCCCGAGCTTACCGCTCTGGACAACATAAGACTTTGGAATCCCGGCAGTAAGAAATCCGTAATGAACACATACAATATGGACATCTGTAAAAATCTTGGCGTGGATACATACCTTGACAAACGTGTTTCCAAATTATCCGGCGGTATGAAGAAAAGGCTTAGTCTCGCCATAACAATGATGTCACATCCTGATCTTCTGCTTCTTGATGAACCTCTGGCATCACTTGATCTGCTCTGCAAAAACGGGATTCTGAAATATCTTCAGACATTTACTGCTGGTGGGGGAAGTGTCATCATCGCCACCCATGAGACATCGGCACTTGATATCTGTGATCAGATATACACACTTAAGAATGGTAATCTGGCTCTTGCTCTTGACAAAAATGTTGATCCAACCGGCTTTTCTGAGGATGCCTATATAAAACTTTTGTACTGATTATTTATATTTGCAAAGGAGCGTTATGTTTTTTCGACTCATAAGAACTGATCTTAAACGAATAACTCACTATGGGATATATATGATCGCAGCAGCATTTGTCCTTCTGTCAGTACTTTTATGTATCGCAACAAGGGCAGATGACATTTTATATGCAGAAAGCAACCGGGAGCCACTGTCAATCGGTATAGTTATGAGTGCGGACTCAAAGACTGCGCGCATGGCATACACCACCATCGAAGATATGGACAGCTACCGGAGTTCATGTATATTTACCGAGATCGATGACAAGGACACTGCTCTGTCCATGCTCAAGGATCAAAAGTTATTTGCCGTGATATATGTACCTGACAACATCATAAGCGATATTATGGATGGCACCAACACCCCTGTCGAAGTGTACTATTCGGATCTGAACTCCATCGATACATTTGTGCTGAACGACCTTTTTCGTTCCACATCCTCAATGCTCGGCATATCCCAGGCTGCCATCTATTCTGTACAGGCAATTGGAAGGGATATGGCACTTCCAGAGGATACTCAGAACATGTTGAGCAATGATATAAACGCAATGTTCCTCAGCAAGGTTTTGAACCGCGCATCCACATTTGCTGTAAGTGAACTAAATGCAGTGAGATCCGCCAATACCACCACGTTTTATACATGCGCCTCGATAGTTTTCATGATGATGCTGAGCGGTGCAGTATTTATTCCATTTGTCACAGATATTCCTACATCATACAAAACTCGCCTAAAAACGTATCACATGGGAGCTGGCTGCAGATTTCTCAGCGACTTTATATCCTTATTTGTATGGGAATATATGCTGTACATGATAGTTTACATAACACTATCCATTCTATCCATTTTCAGCACATCACTACAGATCCGTCTGAGCATATCCGGTGTATTATTTGGATTTGCCATATCCGCCATGATCGCACTGTTTATAAATGTCATCTGCTCTGTTCCCGCAGGAACCCACGGATGCACTCTTCTCCTTGCTGTGACTGCTCTGATATTTGCATACCTCAGCGGTTTCTTTATACCTGAATCACTGCTGCCAAACTTTGCTAAGGAGATCTGCAGACTGTCACCGCTAAACAGATGCGTACATTTATTGTGTCAATTTTTTTCGTAAGGAGCTCATATGAAGAACTTTATTCAGATCAACATCCTAATAAAACGAATACTTTGCAGACCTGCCATGATCGCTGTACTCATGCTCATCCCTGCTGCCCTCATATCTGTCAGACTTCTGCCTGAAAAGAAACAGTCCACCGAGATCGTTTCCGGCATTTTCGTAGAGAAACCCGACAGTTACACAGACACATTTATAGATTCTCTTGATGACACATCCACAGGATTTATCTTTCAGATATACAACAATCTTGACGAGATGATGGATGATGTCGCATCCGGAAAACTTGACTCCGGATATTCATTGCCTGCTGGTTTTAGTACATCCATCATAAACTGTGATGACAGTGTTCAGATAAATGTATTCACCACTGTGGGAACTTCTTTTTACAGCGTTACAAGCGAATCAGTGTACTCTGCTCTGCTCACAGCATACGCAGCTGATATGTCTGTGAACATGTTAGAAAAACGCTACATATCAGATGCCTTAAGTTCTGATACTGACAGCTATATAAAGGAATTCATAAGGCAGCGATTTCATGGTTATATAGAAAACGATGACATATTCTCAATAAATGGGAGCCTGACCGGAAAATATGTATCCCAGGACAAGATTGTTCCGAATAATTTTCCTGTGGAACTCCTGATATATATCACTATCTTCATCTGTGCTCTCCTTGGCACTCAGAACTATCTGAAAGATCTAGACGGAGGTGTGTATTCCATGCTGCCAAAATCCGGCAAGATTGGATTTTGCATAAAAAATATAGCAGCAGGAATAATTCCCGCTGCTATAATAAGTGTTCTGTCTCTTATTATTTATATGGGCATTGCCCATACTTACTATATCCTGATACACGTAGCCGTCATCTCGGCTCTTAGCCTTGCAGCATCAATGATAACCGGTCTGATCCTCAGACGATACAGGTCATTCTCTATAGCGATGCCATTTATCATCATCTGTACTCTTCTCCCGTTACTTCTATCACAGCTCTCGCAGATGTAGACTCTGTTATCTGCTTTTCCAGACGTCCATATTCGCCAGCTGGGATCGCTATCCTGAAACATACATCAGCTGTGTAGTCTGTTCCGTCAATTATTGCCTCGCTGTTGCTCAGAAGGTACTGAACTTTACCGGAATCATTGTAATTTGTGGTGATGTTTACCATCTTCATGAGCTGCATCCTGTGTATACCTGCATCAGCCAGAGCAAGTTTTGCCGCCTCTGTATAAGCTCTCACAAGCCCGCCTGTTCCCAGCAGTGTACCACCAAAATATCTCGTTACTACAATGCATATATTCACAACCTGATTTCCTGTTATCACTTCAAGTATCGGCTTGCCTGCAGTTCCCTGTGGTTCTCCGTCATCCGAAAATCTGAGTAATGTATTCTCATTTCCTATGGCAAATGCAAAACAGTTGTGTCTCGCATCATAGTGCTGTTTCTTTATCTTTTCTACAAAGGCATACGCCTCTTCCTCCGTGGAGACCGGCACGGCATACCCGATAAATCTCGATTTCTTCTCGATTATCTCATCCTGTCCATCACTGATTATAGTGTTATATGTCTCTGTCATCTCTTCTCCGAATTGCTGGTGAGCAGTTTGCCAAGCTCATCCATAAATGTATTCACATCCTTGAACTCTCTGTATACGGACGCAAATCTGACATATGCTACCTGGTCAAGATCTTTTATCTTGTCCATAACTATCTCTCCTATGGTCGTGCTCTCTATCTCTCTGACCTCCATGTTGAAGATAGTGTTCTCTATATCATCAATACACTTTGTGACAGCCTCTGCAGACACTGGTCTCTTATGACATGACTTTATAACCCCTGACTCTATCTTGGAACGGTCATATGTCTCTCTGTTCTTGTCTTTCTTGATGACTATGAGTGGTATGGTCTCAACCTTCTCATATGTGGTAAATCTCTTTCCACATGCATCACACTGTCTTCTTCTTCTGATCGCACTTCCGTCCTCCGCAGGTCTGGAATCAATGACCTTAGTATCATCTGCTGAGCAAAATGGACATCTCATATATTTTTCTCCTTACGATATTAGTGGTGCAGACGCATTAGCGGCGCTTCGCGCGGCGTCTGCTTCATCGCAAGATATCTCCCACCTTCGGCGGGTCCTTCTTACGATATAATCTTTACTGGACACTTGGCTTTACATGCGCCACAATTCGTACACTTCTCAGGATCTATGTGGGCAAGGTTTCTGTCGATGGTGATAGCTCCTGCCTCACAGTTTCTCGCACACAATGTACATCCTATACATCCTGCGCTGCAGACCGCCTTGACCTGTGGTCCCTTGTCATGAGAATTACATCTTACAAGTCTCTCCGCATCATATGGAACAAGCTCTATAAGATGTCTAGGACATTCTGTGACACATTTACCGCATGCCTTACACTTCTCCTTATTAATTACCGCAATTCCATCTATAATGTCAATAGCCCCAAACTCACACACTGCCTTACATGAGCCATATCCTGTACATCCATATGTACATGCCTTAGGTCCATTATTCGGATTATTCTGTGCAAGCTTACAGTCTCTAGGTCCCACATACTCATACACATCCTTTGCCTTCTCACAGTCTCCTGCGCACTTGACAAATGCCACGTACCTTGTATTTTCAGCGTTTTCAACGCCCATGACCTCACTGATCTTCGCCGCTACAGCCTCGCCACCTACAGGACATGCTGATGGCGGCATCTCTCCTTTTGCGATGGCTGCTGCAAGTCCGTCACATCCAGGATAACCACATCCACCGCAGTTATTTCCCGGGAGCAATTCCCTTACTGCTATTTCTTTCTCATCTACTTCTACCTTGAATTTCTCTCCTGCAACGCCCAAAAGGATACCTATCACAATACCTACGCCTGCGACAACTGCCACAGCTATCAATATTCCTGTCATATATGCACCCTCCTTATATAAGTCCTGAGAATCCGAAGAACGCGATCGCCATGAGACCTGATGTGATGAGAACTATCGGTGTTCCCTTGAATGACTCAGGTATCGGACTGTGCTCCAGTCTCTCTCTGATTCCTGCAAGTATCACTATTGCTATAGTGAAACCTACCGCGGAACCACATCCGTTGATAGTACTCTCAAGTATACCGTAACCACTCTGGACATTTGAAAGTGCTATACCGAGTACAGCACAGTTTGTGGTGATAAGTGGAAGATATACTCCAAGTGATTCATACAGTGACTTCACCTTTTTCTTGAGAAACATCTCTACAAACTGCACAAGTGCTGCGATCACCAGTATGAACACTATCGTATTGAGATATTCAAGACCAAATCTTCTAAGTATTCCGTAATATACAACACTTGTGACAAATGACGCTATGGTCATGACAAATACTACCGCAGCTCCCATTCCTGTCGCAGTGTTTACACTCTTTGAAACTCCAAGGAAAGGACACAGTCCAAGGAACTGGCTGAGAATAACATTATTTACAAGTGCTGCTCCGATCGCCAACAATAAAATATTCATTATCTCTTACCTCCCTTTCCTTTTTTATTCTTTATATGAGCCATAGTCTCTTTTAGTTTTATATCTGTATCTTTGGGATCCTCCGGCTTTGTCTCGTCCTCCGGCGCATTTTCCGGCTGTGATACCTCTTGAGGAATCTCCGGCTTTACCTCCGTCTCCTGTGTTTCGGATGGGGGTGTTTCAGACTGTGGAGTCTCAGGCTGCGATGTCTCAGGCTGCGATGTCTCTGGCTGTGATGTCTCTGGCTGGATTGCTTGATCCTGTGATTCATTCTTCTCCACTGTTTCTGCCACCGTCTTCTCCTCCTCGGCATGCTCCTTAAGCATCTTGCCTGTGGCATTTGGAACAAGTTTTATATCTGCAAGGACTGATTCCCTTGTAGGAGCATATGGGCTTACCCTTGGCTCATCCTTCTTCTCCTCAGTCTCCTTCTTTGGAGACTCCGGCTTTGGCTGATCCACAACCTTCTTCTCTGCTGCTGCGGCATCCACGATCTTGCCACAGCAGGCTGCGTTGATACATCCAGCACATGAATCAGGTCTGCATGCTGCAGGTACCTCCTGTCCATTTGCCAGAGCCTCCGCTGCCTTCTTTGCATTTCTTCTGTTGATGAATGCAATGATAAACGCAAGCACGAAGAACGCACCCGGTGCAAGTACAAATATTGTTATAGGTGTGTACAAGCTGAGAACATTACCTATACCCTTAACTATACCTGATGAGTTCTGAAGTCTGTTGCCGTCTCCAAGTATCTGGAAACCAAACACACATCCCTTTCCGACAAGCTCCCTGAACATTCCTATGAGTGTAAGTCCAACTGTAAATCCAAGTCCCATTCCAAGTCCATCAAATATAGATGGAAGGACTTTGTTCTTTGATGCATATGCCTCGGCACGACCCAGAATGATACAGTTTACAACTATAAGTGGTATATACAGTCCAAGGCTGCTGTTGAGTGACGGCAGATATGCCTGCAGCAAAAACTGTATGATCGTAACAAACGATGCAATGATAACTATAAATGACGGTATTCTGACTTTATCAGGTATGACCTTTCTGAGTGCTGAGATCATAAAATTGCTGAGCACTAAAATACATGTGGTCGTAAGTCCCATACCTGCGCCATTGATGGCTGATGAAGTTACAGCCAATGTCGGACACATTCCAAGCATCTGCACGAAGGTTGGGTTCTCCTTGACAATACCGTTATATAAACGCTCTGTACATTTTCCCATTACTTGTCACCTCCGTTCGATGCATCTGATGAATCTGCTGCCCCGCCGTTTATCGACTTTACATACTCAAGTCCTGCATTGACTGCATTTGTGACAGCATTTGTTGTGATGGTAGCACCTGACAAGGCATCTATCTCCTCATCCACAGTGGCACCTGACTTGGTGTACTGGAACTTGTCAACATTCTTTCCGGCAAACTGTGACTTAAAACTGTCTGTGTCTGCCTCCATTCCAAGACCTGCTGTCTCAGAGAGTGAGAGGAATGATATTCCATTTGTAGTGCCATCTGCTCTGACACCCATTGCAAGCTGAAGATCTCCGCTGTATGCCTCATGGGATGTGACTGTAACCACGTATCCAAGCACCGAGCCATCACTGCCCTTGGCAGTAACCACCTCATCTATATCTGCATTATATCCCGCATCTGACAGAACCTTTGCTGCCGCATCTGCGTCAAAATCTGCATAGCTGTCAAATGAATCGGCATCATCAAACACTGCCTTATATGCCTCTTCCTTGGCCTTCTGCTCAGTAACTGCAATTGGATCCTTTGTGATCTTATATACATATGCCAATGCAAATCCTGCTATAACCGTGATTATCATTATAGCTATAGTTGCGATCACTATAGACTTTGTATCCATCTTGGACTTTGTTCCCGATGTATCACCCTGGGCTGCAAGTTCTGCGCCCTCTCCAAAGCTCTTAGGCTGTGTCCATCTCTCTATGAGTGGAACGAGCAGGTTGGAGAATATGATAGCGTAGGATACTCCCTCTGCGGAACCTCCGTATATTCTAAAACAGAATGTAAGTATACCGAGTATCACGCCGAACACAACCTTTCCTGCCGGTGTGATCGGTGATGTAACGTAATCAGTTGCCATGAAAAATGCGCCAAGCATAAGACCACCGCCGCACAGATGTGCTGCCAGGAACGTCATATCAAATCCTCTTCCTGATGCAACCGCATATATCATGATAAGAACTGCGAATGTGCCTATATATGTAAGAGGTATGACTGGTTTTATGACTCTTCTTATCAGAAGATATGCAGCACCCACAAGTATACATACAACTGATGTCTCTCCGATCGTTCCTGGTATATTTCCGAGGAACATGTGAAGTACGTTTACATTTGCCAGATCCCCTGTATTCTTGAGAACCGCCAGCGGTGTAGCCGTGGTAACTCCGTCATATGAGAACGATGTCATTCTTCCCGCAAATGATATGAGCAGGAAACATCTTGCACCCAGCGCAGGGTTCATGAAGTTAAATCCCAGTCCGCCGAAAAGCTGCTTAACTATGATGATGGCAAATGCACTTCCAAGTATAGCCATCCACACCGGTACATCCGGCGAAAGATTGAGTGCCAGCAAAAGTCCGGTTACAACTGCACTCAGATCACTTATAGTAACCTTTTGGTGCATCATCTTCTGATACATCCACTCAAACAGCACACACGAAACCACGCATGTGAGTACCAATATCATGGCATTCATTTCAAAGTTGATGATTCCAAATATAGTTGCCGGGAGCAATGCTATTATCACATCCCGCATAATGCTCTGTGTACTTCGCTTATCTCTTACGTGTGGAGATGACGAAATCTTAAATGTATTATCCAATATGTACACCTCCTACTTCTTTTTATTTGCTATGATGGATTTTCTTGTTCCCGCAATGGTCTGTGTCAAATGTCTCTTTGCCGGACATACATACGAGCAGCATCCGCACTCACAACACTCCATTCCATTGTGAGCCAGGAACGCCTCCGTATCCCCGTGCTCAGCCAACGATGCAAGGAGTGATGGAACCACTCTTCCCGGACACACATCAACGCATCGTCCACATCTTATACAGTTGCTTGGTTCAAGCTCAGCCACCTCGTCATGTGTCATGCAAAGCAATGCCGACACACCCTTGGTCGCAGGGACATCCAGTGAGAAAAGTGCCTTTCCCATCATTGGACCACCTGAGATAACCTTCTCAGGTACAACTCCATCCTTGAATCCGCCTGCAGCCTCTATCAGCTCCTGACAGTTTGTTCCTGTCCTCACCATAAGGTTGCATGGATTCTCTATGGCATCACCAGTTATTGTTACTATCCTAGTATAAAGTGGTCTTCCCTCTATAACTGCCTCATATATGGACACTATGGTATCTACATTGTGAACTATACATCCCGCATCGGCAGGCAGCATCTTGGAATTGACATATCTTCCAGTATTCGCATATATAAGCTGTCTCTCAGCACCCTGTGGATACTTGGTCTTCATCACATGGACTTCTATCTTGTCATTGTCCCTCACCTTCTCCGACAGGAGTGCTATCGCCTCTGGCTTATTATCTTCTATTGCTATGATTCCTTTAGCGTGATCAAACAGATTGATACATATCTCAAGCCCCAGTATCAGTTTGTCCGGCTCCTCTATCATTCTCCTGTAATCAGATGTAAGGTATGGCTCACATTCCGCGCCGTTTACTATTATGTAGTCTATGGCATCCTCATTCTTTGGAGACAGCTTTACATTTGCAGGGAATCCGGCGCCACCCATTCCGACAATACCGGCCTCCTTGATGATCTCCTTCACATCCTCCCTGTACAGGGTTGACAGATCCTTGACATTTGCAGCAAAGTCGATCTCCTCAAACTGACCATCATTCTCCACAACTATCGACTCAACCTTCGATCCACCAGGCACATATCGAGGCTCTATTGCCTTGACCTTTCCTGATATTGATGAATGTATATTCGCCGACACAAATCCACTGGCCTCCGCGATCTTCTGACCAACCAGGACTCTGTCGCCCCTCTTCACTATAGGTGTGGCTGGTGCCCCGATATGCTGACTCAGCGGGTACACACAGTCACCTTTTGGAAGGTATTCTTTGACAGGCTTTTCCATTGACAATTCTTTGCCTTCATATGGATGAATTCCGCCCAGAAATGTTAACAAACCCATGTTCTACCTCTTTTCCTTTTATATTTTTATTAAAAAATCTTTATCTATAATAACGCTTTAACCCCTCAAAAACAACCTAAACAGCGATATATTATCATTTAAAAATCTGGAAGATTTTTCACCAGTACAGCCCCTGTCAGCCCTATACACACACCTGCTATTGTTCCTGATATGCACAGCACTGGTATGTATAACATTATATTTCCACTCTTCATGAGAACCGCAGCCATGATTATCTGTCCTGCATTGTGGCTCACTGCTCCAAGTATGCTCGTACCCATAAGTCCAAAGAATCTAAGTTTCATACATACAGTCATGACAAGCAGACTCAGCAGTGCTCCAGCCAGGCTATATACCATCACCGACAGATTTCCAAATAACAATGCCGACAAAAATACCCTCACAAGGGATACCATCCACGCAGCTTCCGCATCCATCCTGAACATGACAACTATCGTCACAAGGTTTGCCAGCCCAAGTTTTACTCCTGGAACAGCTATGTTCACCGGGATCAAAGACTCCAGATATGAAAATACCATAGCCGCCGCTATGAACATACCCATATATGCTATTTTCTTTGCAGTCCATCTGTTTTTGCTCACTTTATATCCACTTCCTGTTTCTGCCCGCCATGAACCTCTATCACGAGCTTATGTGGCAGACATGTGATAGTCTCGCCATTCCTGTTCTTTGCTCCCATGCGAACACATACCTTGTCCGGACAGTCTGCCGACTTCATGCTGACTGCCCCATCTTTGACCTCAACAGTATTGCTGCCCCAGTCTGTCTGAAATGTATACACATCATCCACACTCAGATCCACCGTCTGTGCAAGTCTGTCATCTATATATATGTCCGCTGTGTTTCCCTGCTTAAGTCCGTATTTCATGATGTGCATACCTGCTGCCCCCACGGTCAAAAGCACAAGAGCAAGAACGATATCACGTTTTTTTGTTGTATATCTCTCTTTCTTTTCCATATCAAACATTATCCATATTTATACATATTAAAACTATAATCATCTGTCATTCTTATTTCAGGCTGTAACCTGTGCTCGATAATGTGAACCTGCCCCTAAGCCCATCGCTGACATATACATTCATCTGGTCGTCTATCAGTATGACCTCCGCACCGTATCTGCTGACCGTCTCCATCGCTGACTCTCTGTCAAGGAGCATACACAGTGTAGAAAGCGCGTCACTCAAAAGCCCGTTATCACATACGACCGTCGCCGCTATCGTGTGTTTCCATGCAGGATACCCAGTATTCGGATCCAATATGTGATGATATCTCTTCCCATCCTTTTCAAAGTACTTCTCATAGTCTCCAGAAGTGGATACAAATAACGTCTCCCCGCTTTTTGCATTTATCACCCCCATGATACTTTCCTCGCCAGCGCGGGGATCCTTCACCCCGATCTTCCAGTCTGATCCATCCGGCTTGCTGCCATACACCATGATACTTCCGCCAAGTGCAATGCACGCACCCGTGGCTGAAGTTCCTTTAAGATAATTTTCCGCAATGTCACATCCATAGCCCTTTCCAACAGCTCCAAAGTCGAGTGACATTCCATCTCTGGCTATGTTTACATACGCCTGATCGTCAGAGCCACTCTGGGCAGTAACACATGTCACCTGTGTCACATCAACATTTGCAAGTGCTGCATCTATATCTGTCTGCGCTGGGATCTCCGTACTTCCTGATTCTATCCCCCACACCTCAGCAAGAGGTCTGATCGTTATGTCAAGCAGATCTCCATTATCCTTCGATATATCCAGTGTCCTTTCCAGTATATATGCCAGTTCATCGCTTATCCGATAATCCTCACCTGCCTTGTAGAAATGATTGACATTCCATACCTCAGAGCCTTCCGCTCTCCATGAGATCACGTTTTTGTCCAGATCATTTTCCACCTTCATTATACCATCTATGATGTCGCTGCCATCTCTGCCATACACAGTGATCGACGCAGTTGTTCCCATAACGGTTGTGTTCAAAGACTTCTCTGCCTTGTCTGCGTTTTGTCTGCCTGTTATTATCACCATAGCGACAACTGCCGCAGCACATAATGCTGCGGCACCTATCTTAAAAGTATTCTTAAATTTATTATTCTTTATATCATTCTGTTTTGCCATCTATCTGTTCTCATCTCAATATATTTGTCAAATCTATCAGCGGATCCGACTTCATACTAGTATACTATTTCAAATACTCATCGTGAACCTGTTCTCTGAGTGAATATCTGAATGACTTCTCGTACTCCACATTCTCGTTGATGCTGTGGTTTACCTCCTCAAAGAAACTCTGATTGATAATATCCATGGAGTAAAATATCGGATAATTGCTGTTCTTCTCCCACATCATTACACCACCGTCCACAGATTCCTTGCCATACTCAGCCTCGTATCTGGCCTTGCAGTCTCCGCTGCACAGATATACATGACAGAGTCCATTCAGTGTTTTTTTCAGCATATCTGTTCTGAGTATGTATCCGTCACAATCTATCGCCCAGTCAGGGATAACATCCGGTTTCACAATGACTATTATCGGCATATTCCTATCCGGACTCTCAACTATCATGTTCAGCTTATCGTAGCTTATCTCTTCAGGACTGCTGCCCTCCTCCATGAGTATTCCGGCATCGACAAATCCAACCTCATTGAATATCTCTTTCATGAACTTAGGTCTGCTGTATCGTCTCTCCTTCACATTGATGGTCTCGCAGATATTCTCAACCTTGAGTCTGTATATATCACCATCCGGAACTATATCCACGGTGACATGCCAGATAACTCCTGCCTCCGAATTACTTATGTGCTGGAAATCCATCTGATATCCATCATCTGAATACGCTACATAGACCTTATATCCTATGGTTGAATAGTCCACGCTGGTAAGTTCCTCTGGCATCTGTGGAAACACCATACTTATATGTTCCCGTACCCAGCTGTACACTATCTCACATGCCTTTACATATCCATCCTTCGGTATACCTACTATATGGCTGTACACCACATTCGGAACCATCGGTTTGATCTCTGTCTTCACATCGGGTCTCACCGCCGGAACAAACTGCTCCTTGTCCAGAAGTCTGGAAATATATTCATTGTGGACTATCTCCTTGTTGATGAGATAGATCACTCTATCCGGTGTCAGCTCTTTGTGATACTTCTTGTTCAGGAGTATCTCCACAAGCTCCCTCTTGGTAACCTGATGGAACTGCGCCACTATATCAGGATTCTTGTCAAGGTACTCCCTGAGTTCCGGCTTTAACGGATCCTGGGTTATCCTTAAACGATATTTGCTTCTGATCGCATTCTCCCAGTTCTTCTCCTTGTACTGGGAATCATGTATGCTGTTGAATATCTGCATGATGGACCAATCGCACAGCTCCAGATTGGCTATGATACTGTTCATGACTCTGGACAGATCCTCATGCCCTGTCCACAGATCAGTCTCCTTTGAATCTGAACCTAGCTTATACTTGTATCTCATCTCATGCTCTATCTCATGCCAACCCTCAAAGAGGACTGTCCTGAGCTGCACCTCAAATGTCTGATCAAACGGCTTTGTCCACACGCTTGCCGGTATATTTCTCAGATACTTGCTCGGTATCCTGAATACGCCGTTACACTTTTGTGCCTCGAACTTATTCTCCTCGTTCTTGGTCTTTGACCAGTTGTCAAGGAGAAATGTCTCCTCAAGTATCTTTTCACATATATCCATATCCTCTAGGTAAAAAAGGTTGATTCTTATACCTATGATATCCTGTATCTTTCGTCCGCCCTCCTCAAGTGAATACTTACCCGTCTCAAGCTTGTGAAGAAGTGACGATTCTGATTTTATTCTCGAAGTACTGTTAAAATATATTCCCGCATTATTGAGCTTTGTAACCAGAGTGTTGAGAAGGCTCATCTTGACATTGTTGATCTCCTCTATCTCCTGCTCCTGCAAAAGTTTTTCCTCACTATTATAGTCATAAATGCTATAATCCATTACATCATTCCTTTTATTATTTATACGTTAGATTTTCTCATACTTTTATAGTATACCACATGTATTGTCTAATTTGCATAAAAAATTATGAAGATTTTATAAAAAGCAGTGCAATTCCACCTCTGACACAAGAAAACGCCACTGTGTCCTTGCGAAAATAAAGTCTTCTATATATAATTGACTTTGTATGTCTAATTATATAGTACGAATGCGAGGTTTTTTATGATATTAGATTGTCAAAACATCTGTAAATCATTTGGCACGGATGTTATTCTGAATAATATTTCCTTTCATCTGGAAGAAAAGGAAAAAATGGCAATAGTCGGTATAAATGGAGCGGGCAAAACCACTCTTCTGAAGATAATCATGGGCGAGGAGGAGGCTGACTCCGGTCAGGTCATAATCTCCAAGGACAGAACCATTGGATATCTCTCTCAGTATCAGGAAAGCAACTACAATACTACCGTTCGCGGTGTCATGCTGGATGCTTTAAAGCCGATACTCGAACTTCAGGATAAAATGCGCGAACTGGAAACTGCCATGGAACATCAGACCGGAGAAACGCTTGAGAAATCTCTGGAACTATACAACCGCTATACCCATGAATTTGAATATAAAAATGGCTATAGCTGTGAGAGCGAGGCAAATGGTGTCTTGAAAGGTCTCGGTTTTTCTAAAGAAGACTACGACAGACACACCGATTCCCTGTCGGGAGGTCAGCGTACCCGTCTGGCTCTTGGAAGACTTCTCATGGTGAAACCGGATATCATCATACTTGACGAGCCTACAAACCACCTTGATATGGATTCCATTTCCTGGCTTGAGGGATTTCTCGCCTCCTACCAGGGCAGCGTGATCATCGTCTCCCACGATCGTTATTTTCTTGACAAGATAGTCACAAAGATCGTGGAACTGGACAACGGTCATGGTCAGGTGTACAACGGCAACTACACATATTTTGCAGGCAAACGAGCTGAGATCAGGGAGAGCATGATGAAAGCTTACCTGAACCAGCAGCAGGAAATAAAGCACCAGGAGGAGGTCATCACCAAACTCAAACAGTTCAACCGCGAGAAATCCATAAAGAGAGCAGAAAGCCGCGAAAAGATGCTATCCAAGATAGAGAGACTCGACAAGCCTACGGAGGTCGCCTCCGAGATGAAACTCACCCTTGAACCGAATATATTAAGCGGTGAGGATGTTCTGACCATAGAGGGACTCTCAAAATCCTTTGGCGACAACAACCTCTTCACCGGGATCGATATGGATATAAAACGAGGTGAACATGTTGCACTCATCGGGGGCAACGGAACCGGAAAGACAACCATCCTGAAGATGATAAACAAACTTCTTCCAAAGGATGCAGGAACTATCATACTCGGTTCCCGCGTAAAGATCGGTTATTACGATCAGGAACACCAGGTGCTCACGATGTCCAACACCATATTTGATGAGATCAGTGATGCCTATCCTGACCTGTCAAACACAAGAATAAGAAATGTACTGGCTGCTTTCCTCTTCACCGGCGAAGATGTGTTCAAAAAAATCCAGGATCTTTCAGGTGGTGAACGCGGACGAGTATCCCTGGCAAAGCTGATGCTCTCTTCCGCCAATTTTTTGATCCTAGATGAGCCGACAAACCATCTCGATATCACATCAAAGGAAATTCTGGAAAACGCCATAAGGAACTATACAGGAACTGTACTCTATGTATCCCATGACAGATACTTTATCAATCAGACTGCCACAAGGATCATTGAGCTGAAGGATAAAGAACTCACAAGCTACATAGGCAATTACGACTACTATGAGACTCACAGAGTTTACAGTGACAACACCGCGGGAAATCCATTCACACCTATAAGCGGTACATCGGAGGTCAAGGCTGCCCCTGCCGTATCACAGGCAAAACTCTCCTGGCAGGAAAGCAAGGCCGAGGCTGCAAGGAAACGCAAGAAGGCAAATGATCTGAAAAAACTTGAGACGTCCATCGAGGAACTTGAGAACAAGATCTCTGAGATTGACGAGCAGTTCCTACTTCCTGAAAATGCCACCAATGTAGGTCTCTTAAATGAACTGACAAAGGAGAGAAACGAGGCTGAAAGTGAGCTTGAAAAACTCTATGAAGACTGGGAGATCCTCTCTGAGGAAGATTGATAAACAATATTCTTACATACAGGCAGACAAAAGACCTGACGATAATATCAATATCGCCAGGTCTTTTCTAAATTAATGTCTTATATGTATTATCTTCTTTGCATACTGCCCTGAAAGATCATATGCTGAATTGCTTATGTACACCTGATCACTGCTGCCCATACCGCCCTGAAGGATCCAGTATTCAGGTTTATTTCCACTGTTTGCTCCCCAGTCGTGAACGTATGCCTCACACGCCGCGGACGATATGCCAAATCCTCTCAGATATTTCTTGAGTTCATTTGCCGTAGCAAATTTGCCAAAGTAAATTCCAACATGGGTAGGCTCGCCATTTGTGTAATATACTATCACATCACCAGGTATCAACGCATCATATGAAAATGCCTCTCTATCGGCGGTCAGATCATACTCCTTTGAGGCTAGCCAGCTGCCATTTTGAGCCAATATAGCATTGGCTGTCACCTTCCGGAGTGCCCAGTCAGAACACATATTTCCAGAATTTATCACAAATCCGCCCTTTGAGTAGCTTGTATACTTTACTGTCATATCGACTGACGGATCACTTCCACCTGCATATCTGAGTGCATTTGCCACAAATACATTACAATATATGCCTGTCTTTCCAAGGTACGCCCTTGTGACCTTCTTCATCCATGCGTCATAATTCCAGCTTATATCTTCTACCTTGAAACACTGCCCATATTTGTTAAATGTATATTCTACATCATCCACTATCTTCTTTGTAGATTTTATACATTTACCGTTCTCACTCACATAATAGTATGCAGATTTTTTGTTTATAACCGCCTTCTTTAGACCTGCTGTGCTGAGGCTTAACTTTGCACCACTCTTGTATATAGAACAGCCCTGTGCGGCGTCATAGTACACATATGCCGTTGCATAGACTTTGTCTCCAATATACACCGCACTTGTCTGGCTTATCGTCTGCCAACCCTTTGTACGGACAAGTTTTCCTTCTTTGTCAAAATAATAGTAACCGCCCGGGATATACACAACAGCATTTCTCTTCTTTATCCAGCAATTGTTCACACATATACGATATGTGTCGGCATAACCTGATACTTTATGTCCCTTTTTGTAATATAATGCATCAGACATTCCTGTTGCGTCTGTGTGTATGACCACATTGTTGTACGATGGCAGCCAGCTGTTCTTTGCAACGACCATACCACCCTCATCCAAAGTCTTATAGCATCTGTATCTGATACCGTCCGCTTTTACCATGTACATGACTGTTCCGGTCTTCACGTAATATCTCAGGCTTGAGGACTTTGCATACCAAGTCGTACCATTGTATTTGGCCCCCTTCACAAAGTAGTAATATTTTCCGTTGACATTCTGCACTCCCGTAACTGTGCTTTTCCACGCACCACCTGTGTAATTAAAAAACTTTCCGGCATAGTTTTTATTTGGAAAACTGTCCTCATAAAAAACCTTGGTCGCATAACATTTATCTGAGAAATAAAATTCATAGTCACCGGTCTTTATCCATGTGGATCTGACAGCTTTACCGTCAGCTCCAAGATAGTAATACTCTTTGTTCGATTTCCTCAGCTTGTCCTTCACCGGGATACCAGCCTCATAGAAATACACATCATCCTGTTTCTTTACGACACCTGAAAGCGCATTACCGTTGCTGTCATACTCAACATATATGTTATTGACAAGAACAGCCATATTCTTTATTGCCGTCTTCTTTGTCTTTGTGTAGCTGTAACATTTCTCACCATGATATGTTGTCTGAACATGCCCCTCGAACAGCTGAACATATTTGACTGCAGCACTTCCTATACTGCTTAATATGTCTGAATCAACAAGTTCCCCTGTCGGTGATGCACTGCCATACTTGTACCATCCATCTGCAACTACTGCTTTTCCATCTACAAAGTAGTCATAGTATCCTGCTCTCACAAATACTCCTGTGGCAGCCACGCCATCCGTGTAATATGTTCCGTTGTAATATCCACTTATCTTTACAGAATAATCCGTATTGAATACAAAATTGGTAAGTTCTATATCTTTTCCGCTTTTCAGGCTGAGTTTTACCTTTCTTGTGGTGGAATTGTAATTTTTTGATTCAAGCATATCAAAACTTGTATCCGTATAACTTCCATTATATTCAACGTTGTCTTCGCTGTCGTCTGCAACCACCAGATACAGCTTTGCACCATATTTTATAAGGGCATATGTGACCATTGTATCTGAATCCTCTGCGCAGCCCAGATAATAACTCTTTCCCTCCGCAAAGCTTAACCTGAACATACCATCCGTAGAATTGGAGAATACATACGCTTTGCTATCCATTGTAAGTGACTTTTCCTCCACAACACTTGATGGTGTTGCTATACCACTTCCGTCTGTATTTTTCTGTGAGGACGCTGCAGCAAACGCTGTAGTCTGTGTCGTCAAACCAATTACGGTCACCGCCAAAACAGCCAGCATCCAAAAATATCTGAGCAGATCCCTGCCCTTTTCATATGTTTTGTTTCTATGTACCATAGTTCCTCCTATATTCACCACACAACTTCATACTATCTTATAGTACACGATTTTTACTGCATGTGAAATATATAATCTGATATTTTTCTTCAAGTAATGACAAAAGCCTCTTTGCGCCTGCCATATTTTCATCGTCCAGATTTACAAATGGATCGTCCATTATAAGCACCGGACGTTCGACAGGATACATTACATCCACCATGGCAACTCTCTCACATATATCTGTCAGATCCTTTAGTCCTGCACTCATCGTCTTTTTGTCCCTGTACATTCCATGGTCTCTATAACTTATATCCATATCAGCATTCATCTGCATGTCTTCCTGCCTGTCAGTAATACATGTGTAGTAATCTGCAAATGACTTCATGACAGGTGCGGTATATCTTGCCGTAAATATCTCTTTAGCCTGCCCCAGCAATTCATATGTTCTGGTTATCAACTCATATTTTCTAAGATCAGAGTCAAATTCCGGCTGTCTTTGCTCAAGCTGTACAGCAGTCTCCTTTATCTCATTCAGCTCCCCCGTCAGCTCAGCTATCTCCATATCACACTCCGCAATGCGACTGTCTATGCTGGTATCGATCTGATGTTCCTTTTCGTCTCTATCCAACTCTTTTATACCTGGAACATCTGACAATGCCTGACATCTGGAATGATAATCCTCCAGCCTTCGCTGTATCTCTATGAGCTGACTTAGCAAATCTTCTCCCGGGACAAACCCAAGACATTCTATATACAGACTCAGTTCCTCTCTGGCTGAATTACAATTTTCGGCTGCATTTTCATCAGTGTGCATTTTTCTCTGCAGGTCTATCAGTCTTCGCACACCAGATATCGATCCATCCAGATCATCCAGATCAAGACACATCCCATAGCCATCTGTAATCTTCTGGATCTTTGCAAAATTTATATCGATCTGCTGCTCATCCATGGCTATCATCCCCTGTATATCTTTGTATAATGCACTGTGTTCCCCGGCATCCATACTATCATCAGCATGTTCTTTTTTCAAATTTGCTCTTTTTTTGTCATCAGATTTGCGTCGATTCCTCATTATGATAAATGCCGCAACGCCCATCAAGGAAATCAACAATCCTATGGCAAATACATGTACACCGATCAGATTTGCAGCCCTAAGCAGCACCATGACAATGAATACCGTGACCGCACATAATATACAGGCTCTCGCAGCACCATTTTTTGCAGAGGTATCGTCCGCTGCCAAATTGCCCTCTGCCACTCCGTCCTCCGGACGATCATCCATGACATTTTTGAGCTGTCTTTTAAGCCTATTGATCTCCAGCCTGTTCTGCTTTATATCATTCCAGAAGACCATGCATTTGTCCATCTCCATATCAGACGGCAGATGTATCTCCCCACTCTGTCTGTCTCGGTCAGGATAATATGTATGCATCAGTTCACTATAACTGCGCCTGTCTTTTTCAGACATCTCCACAGCCTCATGATGAGCCTTCAGTTTCTCATACTCTCTCGCCCGCTCGATCTTTCCTTGCAGTTCATTTATTTCCGGAATTGCCACGGGAAAATACTCCGCAGCTTTATTTTTTTCAGCCACATTGTGCTGGTATTCGGAAGAGGCAGCCCTCATTTGCACTATACTATCTCTTCTGTCTCTGAGTTTTTCTATCCTCGCCTCTACTATCCCGGTCTTCCTTACCCGCTCCTTCAGGGCAGATATCTCTTTTTTCTGCTTATATAGTTCTCCTGTCTTTTTGGTTGGCGACATGCCATTTATTACAGCTTTCAATCTTGTACATGCCTTGTCGTAATTATTGATGTCCGCCGACTCATCTGAAATATTGCCAATCTTTGCGTTTATTCCGTCCGTTGTCCATGTCCCACACTCATTCTGACCAATATACACCGTTCTCTGAAACGACTGTGCATCTATCTGAAACAATTCCTCGCCGATATTTTCTGAGAAATCATCTGTCGGCATATTTGTTTCAACATCATACAACGCAAATTCATCCTCGCTTTTTTTAGCACCGAACAATCTCTGAAGCCTGTATCGTCTGTCTCCTGTCTGAAATACCAGTTCCCCTCCGTACACATCTCCTGTCCAGGGTTTATAGTATTTTCTCTCGTTCTCAAGTTCGTTCCTCTTGCTCTCGCCATCAAAGCCGTAGAACATGACGCGAAGAAATGCCGCAAATGTACTCTTTCCCCACCCATTTTCTTTGACAACACAGTTGAGTCCCTCATCAAAATTAATCTCCATTTTTCTGAGCCTGCCAAATCCCTCTATATAACATGAAATCAATCTCATCTAGACCAAACCTCCTCGCCTGCAAGTGCTCTTACCCCTGTCTGTATGACAAACGCCTTGTCCTCATCAGACATGTCCTGAGCCATCACCAACCTTACAAACTCGCCCCTGAGGGTTGCATCATGTACATATTTGAGTGGATCTACCTTAAGTCTTGTCCTGTCAACAAACTTTACATAGTAGAACGAATCCATAAACTGCCTTGTAAGATAATCAATGTCAACCTCGCTCTCCACATCTAGCTCACCCGTGACAATTATCTTTACAAGAACTTTTTCCATATTCTCTTCCCGCTTGTTCAATTCCATGTACAATTGCTCCGCGATTATATCTGCCGCATCCTGATTATCTATAACACCACTTATGTCAACCACTACTTCATACAATCTTCTATAGGCAAATGGGACAAATTCTGATTTTATCGTTCCATCTTTTTCATCTATATCAAGCAATACAAATCCGTGATCACCGCATTCATCAAATCCGCGCCCCTCAAGGCATCCGGAATATGCATAGATCCCTCTGTGGTCAAGCCTTTCACATTTTGGCTTGTGTATATGTCCAAGAGCCAGATAATCAATCCCCTTATCCTTTAACTTTCCAATGCACACATCATCGTCATCACATTTTTTCCCATATTCCTGCTCCTGACCATGCAGTGTCACTATATTTATATCGTCTTCTCTCAGATCCAGGTCACCATATATAGTATCACTGTTATCCACAGTCAGAACTACTCCCGCCAGAACGATATTGGAACCTTCTCCAGTATTTGTATCTATACTTTCTCTGCTGTCCATTTCTTCGTTTAACAGATAATATGTCCATTCATCTTCGAACAGATAAAGGTTCTCAGGGATATCCCTTCCTGCAAATATACCTGATCCCGGATCGTGATTTCCCCTCAGATAATATACATTCAGATCTCTATGTCTTTTTATCTCACCCAGCACGATTCCCACCGTCGCTGCTGACACAGTCTCTGAGTCAAATAGATCCCCCGCAATTATAACCGCCTGCACATCGTTATCTGAGGCATATACCAACATTCTTCTAAAAGTATCAAGTATCTCCTTCCTTCTGGATCTCGCCCGCTCCTTATCCAAATGAGTTGTAAGTGCCGAATCCAGATGGATATCTGCGCAATGTATTATTCTCATAGTGTCTTAACCTCGATTCTCATTCCATATACCTGTATTTCTCCCAAGTCTATTTCCCACTCTAACTCTATTCCAATTTTAATTCCCATTTCTATATATTAACATAAAAAACAGCCTGGAAACCACCATCTATGCGGTTTCCAGGCTGTTTCTTTAACAGGGGATGAGAGAATCGAACTCCCACCAAAGGTTTTGGAGACCCCTATCATACCATTTGACCAATCCCCTATCCTTCTGCATATTTCCTCTATATACAGAAAAAATTTAACACCTTTCGCAGCGTTAAATTTTCTCGGTA
>JBNMKK010000018.1:0-51226 GCA_050874325.1 Coprococcus sp.
ATGTTTCATTGTAGCCATAATAAATATCCTCCTTAGATAAAATGGGAGGAATCCACTGCATCTATAGAATAGCATGTAAGACTAACGTCAGCTACCCGGAATTAAGTTTTATAATCAGGAATTAAGTTTTACATTTTACAAGTTTTGGGAAAATTAGGGGTTGACTTGGAGTGAACTCCAAGTGCTATATTCAATATTGGATGGAATCAGAATGATTTATTTGCAAGCAGATGCGAAAGAGGTGAGAATATGACGATCAAGGAAGTAAGCGAAAAGTTTGATATAACCGCAGATACCCTAAGATACTATGAAAGGGTTGGGCTTATTCCACCCGTTGCGAGAAATGCCAGTGGTAACAGGGATTATCAGGAAAAAGACATCAGCTGGGTTGAGCACACTGTATGTATGAGAAATGCAGGTGTTCCTATAGAGGCACTTATAGAGTATGTGAAACTAGTTCAGCTGGGAGATGCTACATTTGGCGCGAGACTTGACCTTCTGCAGGAACAGTACGATAAACTGGAGGAGCAGAGGAAACAGATAGAAGTTACCATGGAGAGACTTCATTATAAGATATCCAAATACGAGGAGGCCGTGAAGACCGGAAAACTTGTATGGGACAGGAAGTTTACGGATTGTGAATAACAGAGAGGAGTACAAAGAACAATGTATATTGAGAATATCAACGGACCACAGGATGTGAAGAAACTTACAATAGATGAGATGAGAACACTTGCAGAAGAGATGAGACATGCGCTGCTCATCAGAGCCAGCAAGCATGGCGGACATTTTGGCCCGAATTTTGGTATGGTGGAGGCGACCATCGCTCTCCACTATGTATTTGAGTCCCCTAAGGATAAGATCGTGTATGATGTGTCACATCAGAGCTATCCACACAAGATGCTCACGGGAAGAAAGGATGCATACCTCTATGAGGAGCACTATGATGATGTGACTGGTTACAGCAATCCACATGAGAGCGAGCACGATTTCTTTACAGTCGGACATACCTCAACATCTATCAGTCTGGCAGCCGGTCTTGCAAAGGCAAGGGATCTCCAGGGGGCAGATGGCAACGTGATAGCAGTGATAGGTGACGGTTCCCTGTCAGGAGGAGAGGCTCTTGAAGGGCTGGATTACGCTAAAGAGCTGGATGGCAACCTGATCATAGTTGTAAATGACAACGATATGTCCATAGCTGAGAACCACGGTGGACTCTATACAAATCTGAAATTACTCAGAGAAACTAAGGGAACAGCAGAGTGCAATCTGTTCCGCGCCATGGGTCTTGACTATTATTATGTGCATGATGGCAATGATGTGGCAGCTCTCATAGACACATTCCAGAAGGTAAAGGATACAAAGAAACCGGTTGTGGTCCACATCAGAACCTTAAAGGGAAAAGGCTATGCCCCAGCCGAGGAGCACAAGGAGCAGTGGCACTATAACGGACCATTTGACATAGAGACAGGAAAGTCATTATTTGAAGGCGGTGGGGAGGACTACTCAAGCGTGTCATGTGATTACCTGCTTGACAAGATGAAGAAGGATCCGAAGGTCGTTGCCATCACAGCCGGAACACCGACAGTTATGGGATTCACAGAGGACAAGAGACACGAGGCTGGAAAGCAGTTTGTAGACGTGGGAATTGCGGAGGAGACAGCGGTGGCTCTTGCGTCAGGTATTGCAGCGGGCGGCGGCAAGCCGGTGTTCGGTGTGTACAGTTCATTTGTGCAGAGGACATTTGATCAGGTGTCTCAGGATCTCTGTATCAATAACAGCGCGGCAACTATTGTTACATTCATGGGTTCGGTGTACGGAATGAATGACGTGACACATCTGGGATTCCAGGACATCCCAATGCTTTCCAACATCCCGAATCTTGTATATCTTGCTCCAACAACAAAGGAAGAGTATATTGCTATGCTTGATTGGAGTATCGAACAGAATGAGCATCCGGTAGCTATCAAGCTTCCGGGCGGAGCAATGGTGAATGGCAGTCCTGTGACGAAGGATTTCGGAGATCTGAATAAGTATGAAGTGACACATAAGGGAAGTAAGGTTGCCATACTTGGTCTTGGAACATTTTACAGTCTGGCAAATGACGCAGCGGACGAGATGAAGAGTGAGCTTGGAGTTGATGCAACAGTCATCAATCCTTACTATATCACAGGACTTGATGAGGAACTTCTTGAAAGCCTCAAGGCAGACCATTCAGTTGTCATCACCATTGAGGACGGAATACTGGACGGCGGATTCGGTGAGAAGATAGCAAGATTCTATGGCGATTCGGATATGAAGGTGATGAATTATGGCCTTAAGAAGGAATTCCTTGACAGGTACGATGTTGCTGAGGTTCTTAAGGATAATCATCTTGATGCGGATATGATAGCCGAGGATGTTAAAGGGATAATATAAAATATGTGATTTTCTATGATAGATATGTTTTATCTGAATAATTTATTAGTAGAAATATAGAGCAGACATAAAATGCCCCATATAATTCCGAAATTATTTATTTCCTGAATTTATATGGGGACATTTTATTTAAATGTTTAATTATGATATGATGCCAAGCTCTGTCAGAATGGATATGGCGCCTTCAGCTGTGTCTTTGTCAAAGCCGAGGGTTTCAAGATCGGCAGCGTTTGATATATTGTTGTCTTTTGCAGTTTTTGCGGCTTTTTTTATCAAATCTCGTTCCTCAGATCTGCCTTTATAACGCCCTTCAATAACTCCTTCATCTCTGCTCTCCTTTAGTTCCTTAGCCATGATCCTTCTCAGTGCATTATTCATAAAAGCATCACGCTCCTTCCATATTTCAATATTTTCTTCGTTAGCATCAGATACAATAGATGATATCGTGTCTGCGAACATTCCATGTTTGGTATCCAGATCTCTGATATTTGTCAAGAAGTCATAAAATAAATTCTTAGATATGTTCGGTGAAAGCGCATTCAACCAAATGATACCTTTTTCATCATCTTGGCAATCCCTGGATGGTTTCGTAACAACTATCTGCACTGGAAACTGTGCACCCTCAATATAGTATATATTACTTGGCTGCTCAAAAACCGTATAGCCATGTTCTATCAGATTCCTTATAAGCTCTCTCGGATATGCCGCACGGACGATGCTGATTGTAATATCTTTTTCGTTAATAGGAGTGCCATTTGCCTCACAGTTTCCAGGTGCGATCATATACAAAAGTGCATATGCCTGTACTTTATAAAATGTCTCAAGATTAAGCTCATCTCTTGGGGATTTATATTCCAGAATATTGTGCTTTCTGAAGAACCTGCCGATATTGTTATCGATCACCAGATCGTCGGGTTTCTTGATAACAGTAAGGTCAATGATCAAAGGCTTTCGTGTAAGCTGAAATTCGTCATTGAACTCAATGTCGTCCTCGTAATCCATAAGATATAATCTCATGGCGTGGACAAATCCAGTGTGCCACTGGATAAGCTCCTTGTTTTCATCTATGTTTTCTTTTTTCTTGTTCAAATATGTACCTCCATTTTACCCCATAAAATAAAAAATAACAACGCAGTAAATGATCTGGCTGGCCAGCCGTTATGGATAATTTACGATTCCCGCGGGAGATACTTTTCACTGAGAATACAGTACCGTAAATAATATTTCAAGGCTTAAGAAAAGGATTTAATAAAAGCTTTAGAAAAATATACAAAGTGGATAAAAACCTAGTATTTATGCGGCTTTGAGCAGAATTTTAATACAAAAAAATACGATGGAAAATTGTTTAGAAAATGTTTATAACCCCACATCAGAATGTTAATAGCCCGGTATTACCATATCTATAAAGTTAGTAAAGAGGTGGCACAGTATAGATATGTGCCAGATACAGTTAGGAGTCTGATGAAATGATAAAGTCAGATCTGGAGGTGACAAGATGGCAGTGGTTATAATTCCGGCATACAGGCCGGACTATGAACTGGGAAACATAGCTCAGACGATGTATGAGCTATGTGCAAAGCTTATCGTAGTGGATGATGGAAGTGGAAACGAATTTGCTGATAGATTTGAGGATATATGTACTGTTCTGAGACATGATGAGAACAGGGGAAAGGGTGCAGCGATCAAGACGGCACTTACATATATAAAGAACAATATGCCAGGAGCATTGATACTTGGAGTCAGGGAGATCGGCAGGAAGATGCCGTTTAGATCCAGATTTGGAAATGGAATTCAATGGCAAAGAGCAAGACTCCCATGCTGGAGGTGCCGATACAGACGATATACAGGGGGGATGTTCCTTGACTGGTACAATCCATATATGGATTTTTCAGGACACGTATGGATGATGCAGATGGCGCTGTATATTGCAGTGCTTATCCTGGGACTTACAAGGTCTGTTGGGCACCGCAGGAGAAAACAGGAACTACGGACGGAAAGGTGATGGTAATATGCTCGAAACACTATTGACAGCCGAGGAGAATTTTTTATTATGGATACAGGACAGTGTGAGAAATGATGCGCTGACACCGGTGTTTGTGTTTATAACCACACTGGGAAATGGTGGAATCATATGGATCCTGATATCTGTGGCAATGTTGTTTTACAAGAAGACGCGAAAGGTGGGAATAGCTGTTCTCATAGCGCTTGCGGCATCACTGCTCATAGACAATATTTTACTCAAAAATATAGTGGCAAGGACCAGACCTTACGATGTCATATCGGGATTGACATCTCTGGTTGGAACCCAGAAGGATTATTCGTTCCCATCCGGTCACACAGGAAGTTCATTTGCGGCAGCTGTGGTAATGTTCATAATGCTGCCAAAGAGATACGGAGTTCCTGCGGTCGTGCTGGCGGCACTTATAGGATTTTCCAGACTGTACGTCGGGGTGCATTATCCGACTGATGTGCTTGCGGGAATGATGCTAGGAACGGGTATCGCGCTTACGGTGTGCGCATGTCTTAGAAGATGGAAAGGTAGTGAGCGGTAATGTCAATGAAAAGAAAAATATTTATCTCAAATACAGCTATGGTGCTCATGTCGCTGCTGATACTATTTGGAATAGGCGGGGCGAGTGTAATGCTCTTCAAGGATGAATTCATGGGCATCGTTAAACAGAATGCGGAACTGCCTGAAAATATATATGAGGTCGAGTCCATACTTAAAAGTGACGTTGAGGCGCCGGACTCATGGCAGACGCTCAGCGACGAACTGGCGGCGTATGACTTCACCCTTTATGTGTCAGATGAACACGATAAACGTGTATACACAAATGCCAGACACGGTGCAATGGAGTGCATAGAGGAACTTGAAAAAGATCCTATGGATGTGGAAAACATGAGCAGAGTGAGGGTGTACAGTATTGAGGATGCCACCATAGCCAGAGGAGTGATGAGCGGCGCAGATGGGAAAATGTACAATGTGTACGCAGTCTATTACCACGGCGAGAGATCTCTGCTCGGCATGGACAGAGGTGTATTTGAGATGTTCATCATCGTATTTATCATCGCGGGTATGATAATCATTGCGGGGCTTCTCATTTGCAGCCAGATATTTACCAGGATGATGATAAAGAGGATCATGAAACCGGTTGATGAACTTTCAGATGCGGCACTCAGGATAGACGCGGGCAACTTTGACGAGCCTATAAAGTATGAACACAACGATGAGTTTTCAAGGGTGTGCGATACATTCAACACCATGCAGCAGCACCTCAAGGAGGGAATAGAGAAGTCACAGAAGTATGAAAAGGCGAGGACGGAGATGGTGTCCGGAATATCACACGATCTCAGGACCCCGCTCACATCAGTCAAGGGCTACATAAAGGGCATGCTTGACGGTGTGGCAAACACACCAGAGAAACAGAGACAGTATCTGGAGATTTCATACAAGAAATCCTGTGATATGGAAAAACTCCTTCAAAAGCTGTTCTTCTTCTCAAAGCTTGAGACCGGAAATATGCCGTTCTTCCCAAAGCCGGTTCACATGGATTCGTGGCTGGAGCACTATGTGGATGACAAGGCGGTGGAAGGCGATGACAAGGGATATTCAATAGAGTTTATAGGCGGCGACAATGCAGACACAAATGCAGGTGAGGAGGCAGCGGATGGTTCGGACTCTGAACATCAGATAGATGCTCAGACCGACAGCTGGTTAGCCGACATAGATGTGGATCAGACCAAGAGAGTGCTTGATAACCTTGTGGAGAACAGTATCAAGTATGCAAATGTCGATGACCTCAGGATCTGTGTCCGCACAGATATAGTTGATGACCATATAGAGATAGATGTGTATGACAACGGACATGGTATAGATGCCGACAAACTTCCACACGTATTTGAGCAGTTCTACAGGGGCGATGAGTCCCGTGGCAGCAAGAATGATGGCAGCGGTCTTGGACTTTATGTGTGCAAATATATAATAGAGCAGCAAGGGGGCAGCATAGAGGCTTACAGCAGGGATGGATTTGGAGTCAAAATAGTGTTACCATGTAGTAAAGATGATACAAAATGATAAGCATGTGTGTGTATTACGGTCACATATAAATGGGAGGCGCGTAAAATGTGGATATTATTTGCTGTTGGTTCTTCGTTCTTTGCGGGAATTACGGCGATACTTGCAAAATGCGGTATAAGAAAGACGGATTCTGATGTGGCGACGGCTATAAGGACAGTTGTGGTTCTACTGTTCTCTTGGTTGATGGTCCTTGTCACAGGAGCCTGGACTGCAGACACATATATCAGCGGCAAGACTTTGCTTTTTCTGATCCTCTCCGGATTTGCAACCGGCGCATCCTGGCTGTGTTATTTTAGGGCGCTGCAGAAAGGGGATATCAACAAGGTCGTTCCAATAGACAAATCAAGCACTGTGCTCACGATACTGCTTGCCCTCATATTTCTCCACGAGGGGATCACCTGGGTTAAGGGTATCTCAATAGTTATGATAGGCGCGGGCACCATGCTCATGATCACCAAAAAGAAAACTGCAGATGATCAGGAACTGTCAGGGAAAGATGGTAAACATATGTCATCAGACGGTGGCAGTGTGACAAAGAAACAGAGAGAAATGGGGCTTTTGCATGGCAGCTGGCTGCTTTACGCTGTGCTATCAGCGGTTTTTGCCAGTTTGACAGCGATACTCGGCAAGGTAGGAATATCGGATATCAATTCAAATCTGGGCACGGCAATCAGGACAACGGTGGTTCTTGTCATGGCGTGGCTTATGGTGTTCGTGTCTGGAAAGCAGCATGAGATAAAGGGCATAGAGAAGAAAGAGCTGTTGTTTATAGCACTCTCAGGAATAGCCACAGGAGCATCTTGGCTGTGCTATTACAGGGCACTTCAAGACGGACCGGCAAGCGTGGTCGTTCCGATAGACAAACTGAGTATGCTCATCACCATTGCATTTTCAGGAATCGTGTTCCACGAAAAGCTGACAAAGAAAGCGGCTGTTGGGGTGGTGTGTATCACTGCTGGAACTCTTTTGCTTGCCATGGTTTAGATCAAAGCGAACTTTTATTGTTTAGAAAATATTTAGAAAATAACCTCCGGGTGTTTAGTGGGTGCATTTAATATGACATCATAATCTAAACACGACTGGAGGTTTTTTTATGATAAGAGAAGGCGTAAACGGTTTCTGTATGGCACTGGCGGACAGTGTACCAGGGGTATCAGGAGGAACAGTTGCATTTATAATGGGGTTCTACGACAATTTCATAGGATCAATACACAATCTCGTATTTGGGAAAAAGGAAGAGAAGAAGAGTGCGCTGCTATATCTGATAAAGCTTGGAGTGGGCTGGATCATTGGAATGGTTATGGCTGTCATTGTTCTTTCCGCAATGTTCCAGAACCACATCTACGGTGTGAGTTCACTGTTCATAGGCTTTATAGCAGGTGCTATACCACTTATAATGAAGGATGAGAGGGAGAGCGTGCGCGATATCAGGAGAGGCATCCTGTTCTTCATTCTGGGTGTGGTTCTCGTTGCAGGCATCACATGGGCAAATGGACACATCGGAAGTTCAGTCATGGATCTTAGCCAGTTCTCCATCGTAACAGGCATAAAGCTGTTCTTTATCGGAATGGTGGCGATATCGGCGATGTTCCTTCCGGGCATATCGGGATCCACCCTTCTTCTGATATTTGGCGCCTATATACCTGTCATAACCGCTGTTAAGGGTGTTCTGTCACTTAAGCTTGCCTATGTGCCAAATCTTATATTCTTTGGATGCGGCGTTATTGTGGGAGCAGCGACAGTTGTAAAAATTATAAAAATATGTCTTGAGAAATACAGACCACAAACTATATATATGATATTAGGAATGATGATAGGTTCGTTCTATGCGATAGTGATGGGACCTACAACTCTGGATGTTCCAAAGGCGCCACTTGGTCTGTCGCATGTACAGATAATCCCACTTCTGATCGGAGTTGCACTGGTACTCGGTATGCAGTGGGTAAAGGAGCGCGGCGCAGGAGCAAAGGTAAATGCATAGACAGTCATAGATGCAGGATGAGATCATATGCATGGGTTCCGAACTTGTCATAAGGAGGAGATAACGTATGTCGAAGATACTTATAGTAGAAGATGATGAAGAGATCGCGATGCTTGAGAGAGATTATCTTGAGATAAGCGGATATGAGGTAGAGGTTAAGAATGATGGTCATGGTGTGGCTGACAAGGTCATATCCGGGGATTATTCGCTCCTCATACTGGATCTCATGCTGCCCGGGACAAATGGATATGACATATGCCGTGAGATAAGAGATAAGGTTGATATTCCAATACTGATGGTTACGGCAAAGACAGAGACTATAGATAAGATACGGGGACTTGGACTTGGCGCAGACGACTATATTGCCAAGCCATTTGACCCTGCGGAGCTGGTTGCCAGGGTTCAGTCACACCTTAGAAGATATGAGAGACTGACACATTCCGCTGCAGCTGAGGGCGCGCAGACAGCAAACTCTGAGAGCGAGAGCAGTGAGGATGTTGTGAATATAGGCGGCGTGAGCATACATATGAAGAGTTGGAAGGTTTATAAGGATGGTGAGGAGATAAAGTTCCCTCACAGGGAATTTGAACTTTTGAAATTCCTGGCTATGAACCCAAATATAGTATTTTCAAAAGAGGCACTGTTTGAAAAAATATGGGGATATGACTATGTCGGAGACAGCGCTACGGTGACGGTCCACGTCAACCGTATCCGTGAAAAGATAGAGGATGATCCTAAAAATCCAAAGATCATCGAGACGGTCTGGGGCGCAGGCTACAGATTGAATTTCTGAATATTTTACGGTCTATTTAGAAAGTATTTATAGTTTCTTCCTGTGGATTTTATATCTTTTGTTTACACTATAAACAACGAAAAAGATATAGAAGATGCACATGTGCATGAGAAGATCATCAAGCTGTGTTTGATGGCATATACCAACAGGAGGCGTTAGATATGAGAACAGCAGACCACATGAATCTGAGCAGATATATTATGGATCACATGGATGCCGGCGCATCTAAATTGCAGAAGGCAGTGTTTGTATTTGGCAGCATAGAGCCGGATATCAATATGCTGACTTATTTAAGGGGCAGCATCCATGGCGAGGAGAAACTTAGAGGACACAACTACGAAAATGTCATGAAGTATATGGAAAAACTCACAAAGAAACTTGAGAAGGGCGGAATGGGAACTGTCAGACAGAGTTTCCTTCTCGGAAAGCTTGTTCACTACGTGGCGGATTCATTTACATATCCTCACAACAGTATATTCCCTGGAAATCTCAAAGAACACTGCCAGTACGAGACAGAACTGCATGACTATGTGAATAAGATGATATCCTCTGTGGGCGTCAATATGGATAGCATTGACGCCGAGCTAGACATAGTGGAATATCTCAGAGAGCTGCATGACAGATATGTCAGTGAGACACCGGGATGTGAGAATGATTACAGATATATCACAAATGCAATAACTATAGTTACAGAGCGGTTCTGGCAGACAGAATGTGTGTCAGTGCCGTCGATGCGGGACGTTGCAATTGCATGTAATGAGTGTGTACCGGTATATCGAAACTGAGCTGGCAATAAAGATTTGGTTAAGAAACTTCATAAAAATAACGAAATGACTTGGGAAAAACAATTTGAAATTACCTCTTGCATTATTTTCTGAAGTCTGCTATTATAAATCACGACAAAGGCGTCAAATGAATCAAAAAGATTCGTTTGGCGCCTTTTCGCGTATGTAGTACCGGGAGAATGAGATATCGCATCCTTCGGGTGAATAAAGGTTAAGGAGGAAGAAACTATGAATACGGGAGATACTGGTTTTATTATGATCTGTGCGGCTCTGGTGTTCTTCATGACACCCGGACTTGCATTCTTCTACGGAGGCCTCGTCAGGAGGAAAAATGTTGTAAATACCATCATGGCATGTACGGCCATCATGGGACTTTCGGTTGTAATGTGGGTGCTGTTCGGATATTCACTCTCATTTGGCACTAACCACGGAGGTGTTATAGGCGATCTCAAGTGGTTCGCACTTAACGGAATAAAGATGGATGAGGCTGGTCCTTATGCGGACAATATACCTCATCTTGTATACGTTGCATTTCAGATGATGTTTGCCATGATCACACCGGCACTTATCACCGGTTCACTGGTCGGACGTGTGAAGTTCAAGGCGTTGTTCTTCTTCATCATGCTCTGGTCGATCATCGTTTATTATCCAATGGCTCACATGGTATGGGGCCAGGGAGGTTTCCTCGGGGAGATAGGTTCAGTTGATTTTGCAGGAGGAAATGTAGTACATATAAGCTCAGGCGTGAGCGCCCTTGTATTCTCAATCATCCTTGGAAGAAGAAAGGGATACGAGAACACAGCATACAGAGTTCACAACATTCCATTTGTAGCACTCGGCGCATTCATCCTTTGGTTTGGATGGTTCGGTTTCAATGCCGGAAGTGCCCTCGGCGCAAATGGTCTTGCAGCACATGCATTCATGACAACAGCAATTGCCAGCGCCAGCGCAATGCTCTCGTGGATGATAATAGATGTTATAAAGGATGGAAAGCCTACCCTGGTCGGTGCATCTACAGGTCTTGTAGTCGGTCTTGTGGCTATAACACCTGGCGCAGGATTTGTACCGATCTGGTCATCATTCATCATCGGTGCACTTGTAAGCCCGATCTGCTGCTTTACAATATCATTCCTTAAGGGTAAGCTGAAGATAGACGATGCACTTGATGCATTTGGATGTCACGGTATCGGCGGTATCTGGGGAGGTATCGCAACAGGAATATTTGCCAAGAGTTCAATAAACAGTGTAGCATGTTGGGACGGTCTGGTATTCGGCGATGTTCATTTGTTCCTTGTTCAGCTTGTAGGTATCGTTGTAACTATTGCGGTAGCAGTGGTCGGAACACTTATTTGTCTCGGAATCGTGAGACTCTTCACACCGCTCCGTGTAACAGACAGGGAAGAGAAGGTAGGTCTGGATATCTCAGAGCACGGCGAGAGTGCATATCCTACATTCAATGGACTTGATTCATAGGACGGCAATGTCGGACCTGATAGGTATAGGAAGGAGAGATCTATTATGATGATAAAGGTTGAGGCTATCGTGCGCGAGGAGGTCTTTGAGGACGTCAAGGAGGCGCTGAATGCCATAGATGTAAATGGAATAACAGTATCCCAGGTCATGGGATGTGGAACACAGAGAGGATACAAGAAACTTGTCCGTGGTACGGAGGTTGATGTGGTTATGCAGCCGAAGATCAAATTTGAGATAGTTGTGTCATCCGAAGAATGGGAGAAGAAGACCATCGAGGCTATTCAGAAGGCGGCATATACTGGCGAGGTCGGAGACGGCAAAATATTCAGCTACGAGATCCGCACTGCAACGAAGATCCGTACAAAAGAGAGCGGATATGATGCCCTGAACTAAAAGTTTATAAAATCTTTACCAAATAGTAGCCGGAAACCCTTTGACAATCAAAGGGTTTCCGTGTTAGTATAACGAAAATATTAGGGAGTAGTTCGCATCGGTTATAAGATGTTGTGCGATCTCGTCATCACGTTTTCTGGCTGGAACATACCCGTGCAGGAGACCGGGACGCACGCTTTCGGAGTATATATAGTAATGTATAGAATTTGAAAGGAACGAGACTTTTATTGTGTGTTTATCATGCAATGAAGGTCTCGTTCCTTTTTCTTTGCCAGATAAACATACAAAATCAAGAAGAAAAGGAGTTTGGTGTGTATGACAGAGAAGAATTTTTGGAACTGTTCCGGTGATGAACTGCTGAAGGAATTTAAGACAGACAGCCATGGGCTGAGTTCAAAACAGGCGGAAGAGATCCGCAGTGAGAAGGGAGAAAATGTTCTCCAGGAAGGCAAGAGGAAGAGTACATTACAGGTGTTCCTCAGCCAGTTCTGTGACCTGCTGGTTATCATACTTATCATAGCAGCGGTCATATCTATGTTTTCTGACAATATCGAGAGTACCATAGTGATCTTGGCGGTACTCGTCATGAACGCTGTGCTGGGAACGGTGCAGCATGTGAAAGCTGAGCGTTCGCTTGACAGTCTGAAACAGCTTTCATCCCCAAATGCAAAGGTTATGAGAGACGGAGTGAAACAGGAACTCCCATCCCGCGAGATAGTGCCGGGCGATATCGTACTGCTTGAGGCGGGCGATATGATAGTTGCCGATGGAAGGATACTCAGGAACTTCTCACTCCAGGTAAATGAGAGTTCACTCACCGGAGAATCGACAAATGTTGAGAAGAACGATGCGGTCATAGAGGGCTCAGTGCCCCTTGCGGACAGGACAAATATGGTGTATTCGGGAAGTCTTGTAACCTACGGACGCGCCGAGGTACTTGTGACCGGAACCGGTATGGACACGGAGCTTGGCAAGATCGCAGGTCTTATGAATGCGGCAAAGGAGAGAAAGACACCACTTCAGGAGAGCCTTGACAAATTCAGCGCAAGGCTTGCAGCATTCATAATGATCGTGTGTGCGCTTGTATTTGTTCTCTGCATATACAGGAAGATGGCGGTGCTTGATTCCATGATGTTTGCAGTTGCTTTGGCAGTTGCAGCTATACCTGAGGCACTCGGTTCGATAGTCACCATCGTACAGGCATTTGGCACTCAGAAGATGGCAAAGGAAAATGCGATCATCAAGAACCTCAAGGCAGTTGAGAGCCTTGGATGCGTGTCGGTCATCTGCTCAGATAAGACCGGAACACTCACACAGAACAAGATGACCGTGCAGGAGATATATGTGGATGGCAGACTGTATAAGCCGGAGGAGATCGAAGTACGTGATCAGACACAGAGATATCTGCTGTATGATGCAGTGTTGACAAATGACTCCAGCATAGTGGATGGCAAGGGCATTGGAGATCCGACCGAATATGCATTGCTTGAGATGTTCAGACACATACATGTCGGTTCAGACAGTATCTGGGGCAAGGATGGTTTCCAGGAAGATATACTCAGAAACTGTATGGACAGAATGGAGGAGGTTCCGTTCGACTCAGACAGAAAGCTCATGAGCACAAAGTATATGCTCCACGGAGTGCCTACCATACTTACAAAGGGTGCTGTGGATGTGCTGCTTGATAGATGCGTGAGTGTGAGATACAGCGATGGGATCAGACCTATGACGGATGAGGAGAGAGCAAAGATCAAGGCTCAGAACAAAGCGTTCTCGGAGAATGGCCTACGTGTTCTGTCATTTGCATACAAGGAAAGTGACGAGGTTCTGGATGTGGATGCGGAGTATGGATTTACATTTCTGGGACTTGTGTCCATGGTCGATCCTCCGCGTCCTGAATCCGTGGCAGCAGTTGCCGATGCGAGAAGGGCGGGCATAAAGCCGGTGATGATAACCGGAGATCACAAGATCACGGCGGTTGCCATAGCTAAACAGATCGGAATATATGAGGATGGAGACATGGCACTCACGGGCGAGGAGCTTGACGCAATGTCCGATGAGGAGCTTGCACGAGATATAACAAAGATATCGGTATATGCCAGGGTGTCGCCGGAGAACAAGATAAGGATAGTGGATGCATGGCAGAAGAACGGCAATATTGTCGCCATGACGGGTGACGGTGTGAATGATGCCCCTGCGCTCAAGAAAGCGGATATAGGTGTTGCTATGGGAATCACCGGTACGGAAGTGTCCAAGGATGCGGCGGCGATGATACTGTCCGATGACAATTTTGCGACCATCATCAAGGCGGTATCAAATGGCCGAAATGTATATAGAAACATAAAGAATGCAATATTGTTTCTGCTCTCAGGAAACACAGCCGGAATATTTGCGGTGCTCTACACTTCCATAGCAGCCCTGCCGGTTCCATTTGCCCCTGTACATCTGTTGTTTATCAATTTGCTCACGGATTCATTGCCGGCACTTGCAATAGGAATGGAGCCGGCGGATCCAACTCTTCTCTCGGAAAAACCTAGAGATCCTAAGAAGGGTATCATGACATCAGACTTCATGGCGAAGATGCTCTCTGAAGGACTGCTGATCGCCATAGCGACCATGACTGCATTCCATCTCGGACTTGAGGTCAGTTCCGCAAAAGCGACCACAATGGCATTTGCAACGCTCACACTTGCCAGACTGTTTCATGGATTCAACTGCAGAGGTGAGAGATCCATATTCAAGCTGGGATTTAAGTCGAACAAATACAGTATCTATGCATTTTTAGCAGGCGTGGTATTGCTGGCTGCGGTTCTGCTCATACCGGGACTTCACAGTATGTTCAGTGTGGTAACACTGCCGGCAGCATCGATACTTCAGATAGCGGGACTTGCATTTGCACCGACTGTGATAATACAGATCGTTAAGGTCATACAGGACAAGAGGAGATAGAGATGCTGGAGAATATTACGTTTTCATATTTTGTAGAGCAGGTGGTGAGTCATCCGGCACTTTTGATCGCCGTTTTGCTGACACTTGGAGTTATCTTGGTAAATGGATGGACGGATGCGCCAAATGCCATAGCGACCTGCGTGTCCACCAGATGTATAGATGTGGATAAGGCGATAATCATGGCTGCCATTTGCAATTTCCTTGGTGTACTTCTGATGTCGCTGGTCAATTCAAAGGTTGCCATGACCATCAAGAACATGGTGAATTTCGGCGGCGACACTGACTCGGCGATGATCGCATTGTGCGCGGCGATGACGGCGATCGTAATATGGGCTGTAGGTGCGTGGGCATTTGGCATACCAACAAGTGAGAGCCATGCGTTGATCGCGGGACTTACGGGTGCCGCCATAGCACTTCAGGGAGGTCTTGACGGTGTAAATCCTTCAGAGTGGATAAAGGTCATATACGGTCTGGTGCTCTCGACAGTCCTTGGTTTTGTAGTCGGATTTGTGGTGTGCAAGCTGCTCACGATGATCTGTTACCATCTTGACAGGCGAAAGACAAATGATTTCTTCTCCAAAGCACAAGTGGTTGGTTCGGCGGCGGTGGCGTTCATGCACGGAGCTCAGGATGGTCAGAAGTTTCTCGGAGTTCTTCTGCTGGGACTCTTCCTTGTAAATGGACAGAGCAGTGCCGAAAATGTGACGATCCCAATATGGATGATGATACTTTGTTCGGTTGTCATGGGACTTGGAACATCAATTGGCGGAAAGAAGATCATCAAATCTGTTGGAATGGATATGGTAAAACTTGAGAAATATCAGGGATTTGCGGCTGACCTGTCGGCGGCACTCTGTATCCTGTTCTCGACAGTGTTTGGAATACCGGTCAGCACTACCCATGTGAAGACGACAGCTATCATGGGCGTGGGAGCAGAGAAGAGAGCGTCCGCGATCAACCTCAAGGTGGTGCGGGACATGGTGCTTGCCTGGGTTCTCACATTCCCGGGCTGCGGTGTCATAGGATATGGCATGGCAAAGCTGCTGATCGTGTGGCTGGGATAGTTTTGATTATAAGGAGAAAATATTATGAAGAAGAAAAAGGATGAATTTTATTTTAAGAATCTGAATACATGTGTGGAGATATCGTATCAGGCCGCGGAGTTCCTGAAGAACGTAGTCACTGATTTCTCAGTGGACACAATTAAGGAAGATCTTGACCGTATGCATGAGCTTGAGCAAAAGGCTGACGGCAAGAAACATAAGATGATGACTGTGCTCAGTCAGGCATTTATCACACCTATAGAGCGGGAAGATCTGGTGGCGCTGTCAAATTATCTGGATGATATAACAGATGCTGTTGAGGATGTGCTCCTGCAGATATACATGTGCAATGTGGACTCCATCAGGGATGATGTGCCTCAGATGGTGGAGCTGCTCCTTGAGTGCATCAAGGCACTGCAGGATGTGATCGGGGAATTGAAAAAGTTCAAGAGCTCAAAGACCATCGAGCAGAGCATAATCAGGGTGAATGATCTTGAGGAGCAGGGTGACAGACTGTATGTGGAAAATATGCACAGACTGTACGGGGAGAGTGACCTTCGCACAGTGGTTGTGTGGAGGAGCATATACGCCTGCATAGAGAACTGCATGGATGTGTGCGAGCATGCGGCGGACATTGTGAACACGGTGATCATGAAGAATTCTTAGGCAGAAGTAGTGTGGCATATAATTACAGGTAGGAACATTTACGAAAAAGTTTTGTCTTCAACTGGAAAATTTGTTATTTTTATCAAATTTAAGAAAATACAGGATATTCTATTGAATAAAATCTGAGTGAGAATATAATAAGCAGAGGGTTAAAGGGTGGTTTGTATATACAGAGTAGGTATATCTGTATGTCGGACCTCCTTTTTTATGAAAGCAACCCGATATGCGGAGGACAAAAAGATGAAATATTTGAAACAGTTTCTGATAATTCTTGCCATCTCATTCATCGGCGAGATACTTAAGTACATAGTTCCACTCCCGATTCCTGCAAGCATATATGGAATGGTCATAATGTTTATTTGTCTGCAGACCAAGATCATCAAGCTGGATGATGTGAAGAGTGTGGGCAAGTTTCTCATAGAGATCATGCCGGTCATGTTCATACCTGCCGGTGTGGGATTGATGTCGTCCTGGGGGATATTAAAACCTGTTTTGGTTCCGGTAAGCATAATAACTGTTGTTGTTATTCTCACGGTTATGCTGGCAGCGGGCTGGGTATCACAGCTTATAATAAGAAGAGACAGTAAGAAGGAGACTGAAAATGAGTGATCTGTTTGAATCGTCCATATTTGCAGGGGTGACTATAAGCCTTCTTGCATATATGTTTGGAAGCGTATTAAAAAAGAAACTTAAGATAGCAATACTTAACCCTCTGCTGGTGTCCATCATAGTTACCATAGTGGTGCTTGTTGTTGCTGATGTGGATTACGATGTGTACAATGAAGGTGCAAAGTATCTCAGTTGGTTCCTCACACCGGCTACGGTATGCCTTGCGATCCCACTCTATGAGCAGTGGGAGCTTTTGAAACACAATTATAAGGCAGTACTCGGCGGTATAGTTGCCGGAGTGATAACGAGTCTGACTACAGTCCTTGTGCTATGCAAGGTCATGGGACTTTCCCACAAAGAATATGTGACACTTCTTCCAAAGTCCATAACCACGGCTATCGGAATGGGTGTTTCGGAGGAGCTTGGAGGATATGTGACGATCACAGTTGCAGTCATAGTTGTGACCGGAGTGATCGGCAATATCATCGGAGAGATCGTGTTCAAGATATTCCGTATCGAGGAGCCTATATCTAAGGGCCTTGCCCTGGGATCATCGGCCCATGCCATCGGAACGGCGAAGGCGATGGAGATAGGTGAGGTTGAGGGAGCCATGAGCAGTCTTTCTATTGCGGTTACGGGAATACTTACTGTTATACTTGCGTCGGTATATTCGCATTTTATGTAAAATAAAAAGGGTGGAAGACATGTTAAGAAAGAATCGTGAACTCATACAGACATCTGAGACCTTCCTGCTCAGTGCTATACTTGCACTTTCAGGTGGATTTCAGGATGCGTATACATACAATGCCAGAGATGAGGTGTTCTCCAACGCCCAGACTGGAAATGTGGTTTTGATGAGCCAGCATCTTATGATGGGGGATTTAAAGATCGCACTGAGGTATCTTTTCCCTATAATTGCATTTGCGATGGGAGTTTTGGTGGCGGAAAGGATAAGTCACAGGTATAAAAATGCATCTCGCATCCACTGGAGACAGATAGTTGTGCTGATGGAGATAGTGATATTGTTTGCGGTTGGTTTTATTCCAGTAAGGTTCAATCTGATTGCCACCATGCTTGTGTCATTTGCCTGTTCTATGCAGGTTCAGACATTCAGGAAAGTAAATGGTTACGGATATGCCAGCACGATGTGCATAGGAAATCTTCGAAGTGGAACAGAGAGTCTTTCAGTATACCTCAGAGATAAAGAGCCTGGGGCGCTCAGAAAGGCTATGCACTATTACGGAATAATAATCATATTTGCACTGGGTGCTGGGGCAGGCGGCGTGTGTACACTACACCTTGGACTCAAGTCGATCTGGATATCAAGTGCACTTCTTATGATGGCGCATCTCATGATGTATAAAGAAAAGAGATAGAAGAGGTAAAAGAGATAAAATTATCCTGAAACGACAGAAAAAGAGGCTCAAAGATACAAGATTGAATATTTTTGTATCTTTGAGCCTCTTTTTACATCTAAAAGGGAAAAATTTTTCCTTACTGACTTTGAAATCGGAAATTTAGGAAAAACTTGACACCCAGGGTACACAGCCATTTGGTTATATTCTTCCCTCATACACAGCTTCATTTGTGAATTCAATTCCAAGTTTCTTGAATGTGTTCATATCAACAGCAGACAGTATCGCTGATGTGTGCAGCTGACATCCTGCGAGCTTTGGCAGCTGCTCCAGAGCGAGTTTTGCATTTGGGTCTGATACAGCACACATTGAAAGGGCGATGAGAACCTCGTCCGTGTGGAGTCTTGGATTCTTGCTGCCAAGGTACTGGGTTTTCAGTTTCTGTATAGGCTCGATAAATGTCCTTGAGATCAGATGGGTCTTCTTGTCTATGCCGCCAAGGATCTTGATGGCATTTAAGAGAACGGCTGATGAAGGCCCGAGAAGGTCAGAGGTTGAACCTGTTACAATGGTTCCGTCTGGCAGCTCAAGTGCTGCCGCAGCTGAGCCGGTTTCCTCGGCAAGCTTGTTGGCAACAGGGACAACGGCTCGGTCGTTTACTGTGATCTTTGCCTGTTTCATGATGAGTTCCTGTTTGTAGACCTCATCCTTAGTTGCCTCATCTCTGACAAATCTGTTCACAGACTGATAATATCTTCTGATAATCTCCTGTCTTGATGCCTCCTGACAAGCCTCATCGTCAACGATGCAGTTGCCAGCCATATTGACGCCCATGTCTGTAGGGGACTTGTATGGGCAGTGTCCGTATATTCCCTCGAACATAGCGGCAAGAACAGGGTAGATCTCTATATCACGGTTGTAATTGACTGTTGTCTCACCATATGCCTCCAGATGAAATGGATCGATCATATTCACATCGTTGAGGTCTGCTGTTGCTGCCTCGTAAGCAAGGTTGACAGGGTGCTTGAGAGGTATATTCCAGATTGGGAATGTCTCAAACTTTGCATAGCCTGCCTTGACACCGCGCTTGTTTTCATGGTAGAGCTGAGAAAGGCATGTTGCCATCTTGCCGCTTCCAGGTCCCGGTGCTGTGACGATTACGAGAGGTCTGGTGGTCTCAACATAATCGTTCTTGCCGTAGCCATCGTCGCTTACGATCTTCTCGATGTTGTTTGGATAGCCGTCTATGGAATAGTGGTGGTAAACCTTGATTCCTATTGCCTCAAGTTTTTTCTGAAATACATCTGCGGAAGGCTGTCCTGCGTATCTTGTGATGACTACGCTGCTGACGTACAGTCCCTTCTCCTTATAAACACCGATCAGTCTGATAACGTCCTGATCGTAAGTGATGCCGAGATCATGTCTGATCTTGTTGCGCTCTATGTCGGCAGCATTGATGGAAATGATCATCTCAGCCTGATCTGCAAGCTGCAGGAGCATCTGAAGTTTGCTGTCCGGTGCGAATCCCGGCAGAACTCTGGATGCGTGATAGTCATCGAATAACTTTCCGCCAAATTCCAGATACAGCTTGTCTCCGAACTGTCCGATTCTCTCTCTGATGTGCTCAGACTGCATGGACAGATATTTGTCATTGTCAAAGCCAATTTTTCTCATTTTGTGAATCTCCTTAAACTATAATTGAGCAGACATACGGATTGTCTGCGTATCTCTTTATGAAATAATGTAATAAGAAAGAATACTTAAATTTATAAAGCATCCTATAAGAGAATACCACACAGATGGGAGAAAAAACAGAGAAAAGTTCAGCAAATTAGCAAATGTAATAATGCAGTAAAATTTTCCTGTATTGTTGTGTTTTGTATTGAAAATAATGGACGGATTGGGTAGAGTAAATGTGTGGGAACAATGCTCACATATAGTAGAATATGGAAGATCTAGTGCCGGGATGAATGTGGCGTTTTTAGAAAAACAAGCCGGTTTTCCCCAGGCGTATTGTAGAACAACAGATATAATTGCAGAAAAAGGAGGTACAGACATGAGCGCAGATTACATCACAATGACCATACCAAAGCAGAAGAGGATAGCTCTTATCGCCCATGATGCGAAGAAGGAAGAACTCATCAAATGGTGTGAGGATAACAAAGAAATACTAAGCCAGCATGAGCTGTGCGGAACGGGAACCACAGCCCGCATGATAACAGACAGGACAAATCTTCAGGTAAAGGGTTACAACAGCGGCCCACTGGGTGGAGACCAGCAGATCGGTGCAAAGATAGTGGAGGGCAGGATAGATTTTGTAGTATTCTTCTCTGATCCGCTCACGGCGGCACCACACGACCCGGATGTGAAGGCTCTGCTCCGTATCGCCCAGGTATACGATATACCGATGGCGAACAACAAAGCCACAGCGGACTTCATGATCCAGTCGAAACTGATGGACGAGCCATATGACCACCAGGTCATCAATTTCCAGAAGAATATCGACAACAGGGCGAGCACACTTGGGAAATAATTATATAACGATAATGAGTTTTAAAGATCCACAGGATATCTGGCAAATGCCGGGTGTTCTGTGGATTTTTTATATAACGATTTGGAAGAATAACTTCTTGTATATATTAGTTATTGTGGAACGTTAAGTGCGCATGGTATACTTTTATGTGAGGGTAATTTCCCACTACATGTTGTATGATGAACATTTCTGTTTCATCAAAAAGTATGATAATGAGAAAAGGAGAGGCTTATGAGAAAAATGAAACGATTTATGGCATTTGCGCTGTCAGCGGTTGTGATGCTGACAACGGTGAATATGCCGATGGTGACTGCAAGGGCGCAGTCTGATGATGTGGTTAGTGTTGCAGAGACAGAGAAAAAAGTAGAAAAAGTAGAGATTCAGCTGGACAAGGACACATTTGTTCCGAATGATCTCAGGGATCTTGCGGCAAATGTAAAGTTTAAGGTATCATACGATGACGGAACAGACGGTCTTTTGTCATCTCTGAAGATAAACAGCAACAATGTACAGGATGAATCCCAGAATACATTTAAGATAAAAATAGACAAGGGTGATTTCTGGTATTCGAACATGATGGGGCCAGGTGAGCATACGATATCTGTAACTGGCTCTGATGGAACCGTATATGGACAGACCAAGTTCAATTTTGGAAAAATTGATGCGTATAAGTATGATAAGCTGGATGCCGCCGGAACAGAGATAGACTCATACAAATATTATGAGTTCACTGTTGAACATATATCTAAAGTAAATTGGAGTGTTGAGGGGGTTGAAGATCCGGATAATGTAGTACAAGTATATAAAAATGAAGAGTATGCTACTGGTTCATATATAAGTATGAGCAGAGGCGTTTCGTTGTTTTACCCAGGGCGTACATATTATATGATGGCATCATTGGGTAAAAACAGCACAGGGGATGGTGTTGTTGATAAATACAAAGTATCTTTGGATATAGATGTTCAGAAGCTGACAGCACAGAAAGAAGGAATCCATAAAGTTCCTTCAGAAGATGGAGGTGCTTATTGCTTTTCATTTTATCCGCCGAGCAGGGGAAGTTATGAGTTTTGGCTTTTGGATTCGAATAAGAGTGTGATAGCTGGAGATTTTGATTATTATTATTCGGATGTCACAGACATGGATGGAAATTATGTCAGGGGATGGGGCTGGACGAATTCGCAGACCGTGGTTAATCTTAAGGCGAATGTTCCATATGTTGTCAGTTTCGCTGATCTTAACCCTAATAAAACTTACTATGTTAGAATTACGAAACTGATGGAGCCGGATAGTGTTGTCATAACACCGAGCAAGACTGATTTTGTAGTTGGAATGGAAGCTAATTATTTCAAAGATGCACATATTGAATTTACAGATATTTATGGAGAAAAGACTATATTTGACGATCTTACAGGTTGTAGTCTCCGTGATGATGCTTATAGTTACATAGATGTTTATTATTCTATGAATGGCGGAGATAAGAAATTACTGAGCTTTACAAAGCCGATGGATACAATAGGTTTTATGACAATTTATTTGACTTATAATAACAAAGTGATTGGCAGCTTTGATCTGAATATAAAGCCATTTGTTCAGGTGGATATTCCTGAGGTTAAAAGCGGCGAAAATCCCAATATGCCGTTGTATCGCTTGTATAAGTTTACTTCGCCGGTTGAGGGCACGGTTGATATTACATCAGATGCTGAGAATGTTTATTTTGACATTTATAAATTTGAAAATGGAAGTCTTGTAGAGCTGGAGGCCGATAGTAAGCTGGAAGCCGGAGAAACATATTATTGTAAGGGTGTGAATCGCAACGGGGGGAGACCGTATGAAGCAAATATAAATCTCACATTTGACGGTAAAGTGAAGCTGATGGGTGTAAAGATCACAGGCTTCGACAAGACACTGTATGATCTTGACACAGCCATGCTGACAGATGACCGTCTGGATAAGATGAAGAGCGCTATCCGTTATAAGCTTGTATATAGTGATGGCAGTGAGGTGGATGACAGAGATGTCCCTGCCGATGTCGAGGTGTCAGTGAACCTTGAGAAGGACGAAAAGAGTGGACTTGTAGCTAAGGTCAGTTGTGGTGATCTGAGCGATGAGCTGAAGATACCATTTAAGGATCCGTCTGATGCTCCTGTTATTACCTTCAGCGGCAATAAGGCTCATCTAAGTATTACAGGTGAAGGTCAGCATGTATATCAGTTCAAGGCTCCGGTGACCGGATATTATGGCCTTGAGATGAGAATGACTGGCGGATACTATGGATGCTATAGCAGTTTCTACAGCAGTTCAGAGCTCGTGGATCAGCCGGACGTTGATATGAACCAGAGATTGGTGAAAGCAGGGGAGATATATTATGTGTGCATATTTGCTCCGGGCAGACTTGCAAATGTAAAACTTGTGTGTACACCGCAGTTGACGCGCGCGACTACCACAGCCGACGGATCTATTGCTACTTCAAAGCAAGTCGGTACAGGTGACGATGCATATTATCAGATAGAAGAGGAGAAGATTGCAAGGATCAAGAGCGTGACACTGGCAGCCACATCCTACACATACGACACAAATGCCAAGAAACCGGCAGTCACAGTTAAGGATTCTGATGGCAAGGTCATAGCAGCGACAAATTATACAGTGACATACAGTAACAATACAAATGTTGGAACAGCCACAGCTGAGATCACGTTTAAGGGCAATTACGCAGGCACGGTAACTAAGACATTTGCCATCAAGAAGTTTGCAGCACCAGCATCACCGAAGGTTACTAAGCTTGAAAACACGGTGAAAGGAATTACGGTGACATGGACAGCTTCCGCAAATGCCACCAGCTACGAGATATACAGAAGCGTGAACGGCGGCAAATTTGTCAAAGCAGACACACTGTATATCAAGGGCGCGAATAAACAGCAGACACTCGGATATGTGGATCTTAAGGCAAAAACAAATGGTGCCAAGTACATGTATAAAGTCATTGCATTAAGAACACTTGGCAATGTGACCGTTAAGTCAGCCGCAAGCGCAGGCCTGACCTCATACTATATGGCAATTCCATCAGGTATTAAGCTGGCAAACAACGCGAAGAGAACGGTCAAGGTGGTATACGTTTCAAATACAAAGGCCACAGGCTATCAGATAAGATATTCACTTAAGAGCGACATGTCTGGTGCAAAGGTGATAAAGATGGCAGGAAACAAGAGCGTGGCAAAGAATATCACAGGCCTGACAAAGGGCAAGAAGTACTATGTGAGTGTCAGAACTTACAAGACTGTTGGCAAGACAACGTACTATTCAGCATGGAGCACTCCAAAGAGTGTTGCGGTGAATAAGTAAAAATAAAATACTATTATGATAAGCATAAGTTAAAACAACGTCCCCGGACACAGAAATGTGTTCCGGGGACTTTTTTGGGGGACATGATCCAGTCGAAACTGATGGACGAGCCATATGACCACCAGGTCATCAATTTCCAGAAGAATATCGACAACAGAGCGAATACTCTGGGAAAATAGAATGAGACGTATAAGAGGCGAGCTTGATCTAAAATTAAATATAGAGGAATGCACAAGACATGTAAAACAGGAAGGATATAGTTTGATGCCTTGTGCATTTTGCATATATAGGTATAAATAGACAAAATAAATTGGCAATTATTAATAAAAAACATTGATGCAAAGATATGCGGATGTTATAATTAGCATATGGTCTTCTGTGATATCTTGCAGACAGATCCATATGTTACATAGTGGTAGACACATACATAAAAGAGAGGAGAGATGTAGATGAAAATGAGAGGAAAAGTGTTTTTGACTGCGCTGTGTGCTGGCATGATGCTGGCAGGGGCAAGCGCAATGCCGGTTACAGCATTTGCAGGTACAGCTGGAACTGCAACAGTTGCAGAGAGTACAGATAGTGATGCTGTTCAAATTGAGGCGGGCAAGGATTTTACGTTGACATTTGATGAGAGTAACACAACGTATGAGATGAAGTTTACACCTGATAAGGATGGCAGATATATATTTTTTGCACCTTCTGGGCAGAGTATAACGACAAATAATAAGATATATAACTCAAAAAAATGGGAGCAGCCGCTCAGATATTATTTTTATGACACTAAGAAACCTTCGTACTATGTAGACTTGAACGGAGGAGAAGAATATACATTTAAGTTCCAAAAAACGTCTGCAACAGGTGAGCAAAATAGCATTACATATCGTCTGGCAGAGCAGAAAAAACCAGTAAGTGTTAATTTATCGATCTCGAAGAAGTTTTTAAAGTATGGATTTACTGAAGAGGGAAGTTATGCATGGCCATACATTTCTGTAGATGTAAAATATGAGGATGACAGTAGTTGCAAAATTGATTTTGGCGAATCTGCAAAATGTGTCGATGACTATGGAAATGGTATTATTCTGCATGACTGGTATTATTTTGAAACTGAAGGTTGGTTTGATTGCGGAGAGTTTAAAGGCCTGGTGGGAACGAGTGGCACCGATGAGAAACTCTCAGTTGCGTGGAATTGTGATAATGCAGATGATGTAGAGCTGGGCAGTTGTCCGGTTGAGTTTGCATCTATAGATGAATATGACTATACGATCCTTAATGAGGGAAAGACAAATGTGATCGGAAATGAATACTGCAAATTTGTTATGCCTCATCCGGGATATGCAAGTATCAGCGTTGATGGTCAGGGTGAGGGAATGTCTCCAGAATTTTATTATGCTTATGAGGATGGCATTGTTTATTCATATAACTCTGATAGCAGATTGAGAGCAGGTCATACATACTATGCGTACATAGACAAGAATTGTGGAGATAATTTTGCCGTTGTAGATAATCCGGTAGTCAATCTGGATTTTTCATATCCGGAAGAGATATCTGTTGGACAGAAGACGATAAATATTGAAGAAAGAAATATCAGATCATTGACTTTCGTTCCGGATGAAGATGGATATTACATGTTCTCAATGAATACCAAACAGGCAGATACTGAGAAACATTGCGTTTTGTATTCAGACACAGACCAAGAACTTGCAAAGGCAGCACTGTTAGATGAGTGGGATGCATCGACTCCGGTGATCATGAAGAAATATCTGGAAAAAGGCAAAAAATATATAGTTGATATGTGGTTAGACTGGGGAGCTGTTGATGATTGTACATTGACGATCAGTACTGCTCCAAATATATATGATAAGCTTACGCCTATAAAAGTAAACCAGAAGGTGAAGATGTCATACGATGAAACAGAATGGAGACACAATCTTGAGAGGGTATTTGTTCCTGAGGAGACAGGAATGTACAAAGTAAGTGTAAAGGCAAAGGCACTTACATATGGCTATATCAAGGATCTGGCGGAGGAAAGTATCGTTCAGGGCGATGATAATAATTCGTTTGAGATGATGTGTGAGCTGAAGAAGGGACAGTATTACAAACTTCAGTTTATAGTTGAAAATCAGAACACTGCCGGCTCAATAGAGACGATGATAGAAAAATGTGACGCACCGGAAGGCGAAATAACAAATGTTAAAGTGTTAGGATTTGATGCTCCAATTTATAATATTTATCTGGATGATGAAACGGGCTATCTGGAATATATGTCAAAGTTTTTAAATTATGAATTGACATATGAGAATGGTGTAGTCAGAACGATAGATGCGGACAGAGTTGGCAAAGTCGATGGCGTTGATGTAAAGCTTTCAATGAATGGGGACAAGGGACTTGTAGCGCAGGTAACTGTCGGTGATATGTCAGACGAGATGGAAATCCCGTTTACTCCACTTAGCAAGGCGGCATCTTATACAGGCGGAGAAAAGCTTCTCACACATGCAGGACAGTATGTATTCAGATATGTGGCTGGCGAGGATGGATATATCGGTTATTTATGTATGTTCTCACACAAAGGAGACAATCAGCCGGAAAGAATAAAAATCTGTGAGGACGGCAATCCAAATTTTGAATTTAAAGAGAATAATACGGTCCTTCAAAAGGGAAAGATTTATTATATCTGCTATTACCCTGAGAGCAGAAACTGCACGGCAAGTTATGAGTACACTCCAGCACTGAAGAAAGCAACATGTAGTGAAGATGGATATACAACAGTCTCTAAGACAGACTCAGGTGAATGGTACTATCTTGAAAAGAAACCTATAGCACAGATAAATACAGTTACTCTTTCGTGCAAGGCTTACACATATGACACAAAGGCTAAGAAACCATCAGTTACAGTAAAGGATACAGATGGAAAGGTCATAGCAGCGTCAAATTACACAGTGACATACATAAACAATACAAATGTTGGAACAGCCACTGCTAAGATTACGTTTAAGGACAATTACGCAGGCACGGTGACCAGAACATTTGCGATCAAGAAATTTGCAGCCCCTGCGACCCCTAAGATAACAAAGCTTGAGACTGTGGCAGCGGGAACAACGGTTACATGGTCACTCTCTGCAAATGCGGGCAGCTATGAAGTTTACAGAAGTGTGAATGGTGGAAAGTATGCAAAAGTAAGTGTTGTGAGCGCCAAGATCACGGCTAAGCAGAAAACTGCAAGTTATGTAGATACAAAGGCAAAGACAAATGGTGCCAAGTACACGTATAAAGTCATAGCAGTAAGAACACTTGGCAATGTGACAGTTAAGTCGGCGGCAAGCGCAGGCCTGACATCATACTACATGGCAATTCCATCAGGTATCAAGATGGCAAACAGTGCTAAGAGGACTGTCAGGGTAGTATATGCGGCAAATACAAAGGCTACGGGATATCAGATAAAATACTCACTTAAGACAAACATGTCGGGTGCCAAGGTCGTGAATATGGCAGGTTATAAGAATGTGGCAAAGAATATAACAGGTCTTACAAAGGGCAAGAGATACTATGTGAGCGTCAGAAGTTACAAGACCGTAGGTAAGACAACATACTATTCAGTATGGAGCACTCCAAGGGGAGTTACAGTGAGCAAGTAGTACATACGAGCCTTGAATATGATAAAGTAAATAATCAGAGAGAAAAATCCTCTGCATCACAAAACGAATTGTGATGCAGGGGATTTTATTATGTAAAAAAACAGATGTAAATCACCTTATATGGCTATGGTATATGCGGTGATAACGTTTTCTCAATACAGTAGATATTTATCTGAAAAATCCAGACACAGCCGGGGAAAAAGCAAAATATAGCATAAAAATGCGTGCTGAAAGTCTGATATGACAACGTTTTCACATACAGCTTTTGAAATTACGAGTATATGAGATTATATTGCATACATACCCGATAGGAAAACGGGGAAAACCAAAAAGAAAGAGAGGAAGAAGATATGAGAAAGAAATTTATTACTTTACTGACAGCAACAGCACTTGGATTAGGAGTTCTCGCAGGATGCGGATCTGGCAGTGGTACAGACAATACATCAGCACAGACAGACACAGCAAAGAGCGTGGAGATAACGAATGTGTCCTATGATCCGACCAGAGAATTGTATGCAGCGTACAACGAATTATTTGCAACACACTGGAAAGAGGAGAAGGGACAGGATGTATCGGTGGTTCAGTCACACGGTGGATCCGGCAAGCAGGCACTTGAAGTTGCAAATGGTCTCCAGGCAGACGTTGTCACACTGGCACTTGAGGGCGATGTGGATGCAGTCAAGGATGCAGGACTTATAGAAGAGGGATACACAAGTGAGTTTCCACTCGACAGTTCACCTTACACATCGACCATAGTGTTCCTTGTGAGAAAGGGCAATCCAAAGAACATCCAGGATTGGGATGATCTCCTTAAGGATGACGTGGGAGTCATAACACCGAACCCGAAGACATCGGGAGGCGCGAGATGGAACTATCTTGCAGCCTGGTACTACTTTGAGAGCCAGGGCGAATCCGAGGACGAGATCGAAAAGAATATGAAGAAACTCTATGAGAACGTTCTGGTTCTTGATTCAGGCGCAAGAGGTGCAACAACATCATTTGTGGAAAACGGTCAGGGCGATGTACTCCTTGCCTGGGAAAATGAGGCGTTTCTTTCATTGGATGAGCATCCGGGCGAGTATGAGATTGTTGTTCCATCGGTTTCAATACTGTGCCAGCCAACGGTAGCCGTGGTTGACGAAGTCGTAGATAAGAGGGGAACAAGAGATGTGGCAACTGAGTATCTGAACTACCTATATTCAGATGAGGCGCAGAAACTTGAGGCTGAGTGGTACTATCGTCCGTCAAATGAGGAGATATTGAAACAGTTTGAGTATGCCGGAGGCAGCAACACGATAACAGAACTTCCAAAGGATGGAAAGTGGATAATCACAAATGTAGACCTCACAGATATAAGTCACTTTGGCGGCTGGACAGAGGCAAGCAAGAAACACTTCCAGGACGGAGGAGTGTTTGACTCGATATATGAAGAGAAATAGCAGTCATTTCAAATTACAGGAGGATGATACAAGATGAAATTAAATAAAAGACAAAAAAGTATAATACCGGGATTTGGATTGTCATTTGGCATAGTGATGGCGGTCCTGGGACTGATAGTCATCATCCCCCTGTGCTCCCTTGTGGTGTTCTCGTCAAAATTGACATTTGCGGAATTCTGGGAGACGGTCACAAGACCGAGAGTGTTGTCCAGCTACAAGGTTAGTATCCTCACTGCGCTTATCGCATCACTCATAAATGCAGTCATGGGGCTGGTACTTGCGTGGGTGCTGGTCAGATATAAGTTCCCGGGAAAGAGGATAATGGACGGTATCATCGAACTTCCATTTGCACTTCCAACTGCAGTAGCAGGAATAGCGCTTACACACCTGACGGTGAAAAATGGCTGGATAGGCGGGCTGTTTGCAAAAATCGGAATAGACATAGCATATACCAGGGTGGGAATTACTGTGGCGCTGGTGTTCATAGGGATACCGTTCGTTGTGAGAAGTGTCCAGCCCGTACTCGAAAAGATAGACAGTGAATATGAGGAGGCTGCGGCGATATTCGGGGCATCCCGCGTGCAGATATTCTGGAGAGTGATCATGCCGGAGGTTTTTCCGGCACTTGTGGCAGGATTTACCATGGCATTTGCGAGAAGTCTTGGTGAGTACGGAAGTGTCGTGTTTATTGCGGGCAACACGCCGTACGAGACAGAGATAACGCCACTTCTCATCATGTCGGAGCTTCAGGAGTATGACTACGCAAGTGCTACATCTATAGCACTTGTCATGCTGGCTATAGCGTTTGTGATACTTCTTGCAAATGCATTTATACAGAGCAGGACATCCAGAATAGTTAGTGGCATAGATTGATTTGTAAGGAGGAGTGCATCATGAACAAACATTGGAATAAGCATAAAAACAAGCAAGATCCAGTGGGAGTATCCCTGAGAAATGACGGAGGAATAGTAAAGTGGCTGCTCATAGGTCTGTGTGCAGTGTTCCTTGCAGTATTGCTGGTACTTCCCCTTGTATATGTGGTTGTCACTGCGATAAGGGATGGCTGGAATGCCTATGTGAAGTCGGTATCAGACACCTATGCAGTGAAATCTATTTTGCTCACCCTTGAGGTTGTGGCTATAACGGTTGTGGTCAATACCATATTCGGAGTGTTTGCGGCGTGGATAATAACCAAATTCACCTTCAGGGGCAAGAAAGTCATATCAACACTGATCGATCTGCCACTTGCGATATCACCGATCATAGCAGGACTGATATTCGTGCTTACATTTGGAAGACAGAGTTTTCTCTATCCATATCTTGAAAAAGCCGGAGTGCAGATCATATTTGCGGTGCCTGGAATAGTACTTGCGACTATATTTGTAACATTTCCATTTATATCGAGGGAGATCATACCAGTGCTCACGGCCGCCGGCAGCGATGAGGAGGAAGCAGCCGCAATGATGGGGGCAAATGGATTTCAGATCTTCACACAGATAACATTTCCGCACATCAAATGGGCGCTGCTGTATGGGATAGTGCTCTGTTCCGCCAGGGCGATGGGTGAGTTCGGAGCGGTGTCTGTCCTTTCGGGGCATCTCAGAGGACTCACGAACACGATGCCGCTGTACATAGAACTGCTGTACCAGGCGTTTGACTTCACTGGAGCATTTGCCATGTCGTCGATACTTGTGGTGATGGCGGTCATCATACTGGTGCTCAGGAACATACTTGAATATAGAGGAAAAAAGGAAGGAGAGGTGTAGTTATGCAGGCAAATGCTTATGTGGAACTTAAGGATATAAATAAAAACTTCGGTGATTTTAAGGCGTCTGACAATGTGAGTTTTTCTATTGAGAAGGGAAAACTCATAGGTCTTCTTGGACCAAGCGGAAGCGGCAAGACAACGATACTCCGTATGCTTGCCGGACTTGAGCATGCAGATACAGGTGACATATATATAGATGGAACACTGGTAAATGATGTGCCTGCCAGCGAGAGAAAAATAGGGTTTGTGTTTCAGAACTACGCACTTTTCAGATACAAGACGGTGTACGAAAATATAGCGTTTGGTATGAAGATACAGAAATTTTCAAAGGCAGATATCAGGAATAAAGTGGATGAACTGATAGAGCTGGTGGGACTCAAGGGGCTGGAGCGGAGATATCCGAGACAGCTGTCAGGTGGGCAGAGACAGAGAGTTGCATTTGCCAGGGCACTTGCGACCAATCCTCAGCTGCTGCTCTTGGACGAACCATTTGCTGCCATAGATGCCAAGGTCAGGAAAGAACTTCGAGCATGGCTGCGTGAACTGATAAATCAGGTGGGAATCACAAGTATATTTGTGACACATGATCAGGATGAGGCAGTTGAGGTTGCGGATGAGATCATCGTAACCAATCACGGAAGAATAGAACAGATCGGAACACCGGTTGATATATACAACAATCCGAAGACGGAATTTGTGGCACAGTTCCTTGGGCAGCCTACTATCCTTGATGGGCATACGCAATTTAAGGGATTCCATGATGCAAATCCAGGTGCCGGCGCAATCCTTAGACCGGAGTTTGTAAACGTTTACAAGGCAGGTGAGATAATTCCATATCCGGTGTCCACTGAGAAGGGCGTGGTGAAACGTGCCTCATTCAGGGGCAGTGTGACAGAACTGATAATAAGAGTAAATGGCGTGGATATCGTGGCACACAGACAGCTTGGACAGCCGCTCATAACAGAAGGTGAAGAAGTCTCCGTGTTTGTCCAGAAGATGTTCCTGACAGGAAGAGAAAATGGGGACGTCAGGATCGAGATCAATGAGGCGATCAAAAACACGGAGAGTGTGGTTATTTAAATCTATTATATGGATGTGTCTTGACATAATAGGCAGGCAGGAGTATCATCCAGAGTGATCACTTATATCATAGTAAGTATATATAAATAGTATGATATAAGGCGCGATAGTGTTAATTTATTATAAAATGAACGGAGAGGAGAGATTTTATGGCGTCGATAAAAGAGATAGCTCAGAATGTCGGTGTGTCAATATCGACGGTTTCCAGAGTACTTAACAACCCTGAATATAAATGTTCTGACCCTGAACTCAGGGATCGGATCTGGAATATGGCCATGAAACTCAACTATGTTCCAAATGAGGCGGCCAGGCGCTTGAAGACCGGAGGGCAGCCAGATCAGGAAAAAACATACTATATAAATGTGCTTATGACGAGGATGGACTCGGCTGCGGCTGATCCGTTTTTCTCAGAACTGCTCAGGGTTGTCGAGAGCGAGATCCACAAGAACGGCTGCATACTCTCCAAGGTCTGGTACAGGTCGGTATTTTCCGATGACAGAAGATGCAAATATGAGAATATCGACTCAGTGATAAAAAAGATGATGGATGAGTCTGACGTAAAGGGCGATGGGCTGGTGGTGATCGGAAGGTGCAGCCACCTGGCTCTCAGAAAGCTCAGCCAGAATTATAAAAGTACAGTTTACGTGAACAGAGATGCCGCCACGGGTGAGGTGGATGAGGTCATATGCAATGGGGCAAAAATTGCAAGAACAGCGGTTGAATACCTCATCTCCCTGGGACATGAGAACATCGGTTACGTGGGCAGATGCGGCAATGAGGCAAGATACAAGGGATTCCTTGAAACACTCGGGGAACATGGTCTTGATATAGACACAGATTTTATAATAAACACCAAGCTCAGTGAGACAGACGGATTTGAGGCGATGAAACGGATCATGGAGATGGACAAAAGTCCCACCGGCATATACTGTGCCAACGATATAACAGCTATAGGGATGCTGAAGTATCTTAACAAATGCAGGAACAGGTATTACACTCCATCTATCATATCAAGTGATGGGATAGAGGAGGCACAGTACACCAAGCCGATGCTCACAACCGTTGAGATATCCAAGTCAGACATGGGACATTTTGCCCTCAATCTGCTGCTTGACAGACTGAAGGGTGGGCATAGAGGAATAGCCAGGATAGAAATGCAGTGCAGTTTGGTCAAGAGAGATAGCTGTACTCTTGCTGCTGACAGCAAATGGTGTGAATACTATATATAGATGTGGCTCATAATATACAATAATACATAGTGCGAGATGAATTCGGATGCGATGCAGAACTGCGACGTACAAAGGCGGTTTGCATTACATCCGTTTTGTATATATAATGGGGGGAAGAACGGAGGTATGTATATTGAAGGCAGCCAAATGGATAATGAGGGCTATAATCGCTCTTGCGGTGTGCGCCATAGTCGGGATAAGTGTGACATCTGCGGTGCTTGGATATAAAGCCGGCAGAGAGATAAAGGCAGAAAAGAAGGCGAGTGCAAAGAGTTCATATGAGGAAAAGACGGCTGACATCATGGAGCTGTTTGATAATATAAGCATACAGGCGGCAAATGATATGGATGTAAACATTCAGTCATCGTCGGATGGAAAATGCCATGTATATTATTATGATTCAGATCAGGTGATACATTCGGTGTATGTTGAGGATGACACATTGGTGATAACTTGTGACGATGAGAGAACATTTGGCTCAGATATAGGATTTGGAGATGATCCATATATAACTGTCGAAGTTCCTGCAAGGCAATACGACAGGGTGAGTGTTGTGTCAGGTTCGGGGCAGATATCGGCGAGTCAGTCGCTCAGATGTCAGCAACTTGAAGTGGCTGAAAAGACAGGCAACCTATATCTTGTAAATGTTACGGCGGACACGGTGAGCCTTTCAAGTGAGTCTGGCGATGTCAGCCTGGCTACAATAAGTGTGAGAAACCTTTACTATGAGGGAAAAAGCGGAGATCTGTCAGTCATAAATGTTACAGCGGACAATATCCGGTTTAGTGTAGGTGATGGAAAATTTGAGGGATATAATCTGCTTGCCAACAGCACATCTGCCTACAAGTCAAATAAGGGAGACATATATGTGGACGGCTGCGACAGTCCTACATTTGTGTTTGATTCGGTGAAGGGAGATATAAATGCCACACTTCTATCACCGAAACAGATTGCTGCCCGTACTCAGAGTGGAGATATAAATATACCTGAAATATCAGGGAAATATAATGGAAACTGTGTCGTTAACACGGACTCAGGAGATATTACGATCAAGTATGTAGAGGAATAAAAATGAAACTGGAGTTTGTAAATGCAGAAAAATATAAAAAACAGGTCAGACACCTGTTCATAACAGCTTTTCCAAGGGAAGAGAGACCTCCAATGTGGATGCTGACAAGAAGATGCCGGCAGGGAAAAGCTCAGTTCTATGCGGTGCTTGACGGTGACAGATTTGTCGGTCTCACATATGTGATAGGAAATGACAGCGTGAAGACACTGATGTTCCTTGCGATAGCAGAGGGTGCTCGGGATGGCGGTTACGGTTCAGAGATACTCAGATGTGTGCATAACAAGTATAAAAATACGAAACTGTTTCTCAATATAGAGCCGCTGGATAAGGATGCACCAAACTATGATCAGAGATGCCGCAGAAAGGCATTTTACAATAGAAATGGTCTGGATCTCCTGGATTATCAGGTGAGAGAGGCCGGGGTCACGTATGAAATGCTCACTTATGGGGAGTATGTGACAAGGCAGGAATATGAGGAGGTCATGACAGTGATGTACGGATCTCTTCTATATAAAATAGTAAAGCGCATGTGATGAATGAGAATAGAAAAGAGGCAGATATCATGAAGGTAAAAATAGTACAGAAAAAGGACGAGTATTCAATGGAATATAACGTGGGTGATGTTCTTGAGGTTGACAGTACCTGGTATGGTGGTGTGACAGTGCTTGGAAAGACAGGAGTCCCAGTGTCTATAGACAAGGACGAGTATGTAAATGTGGCGGATGCCGGAGAGACAGTCATATCGGATGCTGAGAGTGGATCGGCGGCAGCAAGTGAGACTGACATTCAGGGTGGACTCAGACCGAAGGGACAGGGTATATCCACAGAGCAGTTTGGACATCTGGCAGAGATAGAACAGGAGGTGCGCGGCGCGGTGAAAGATCTTCTTGCAGTTGCAAATCTTGAGCCTGGGGATGCCCTTGTCATAGGCTGTTCTTCCAGCGAGGTTGCAAATATGCGAATAGGCTCATTTTCCAGTGAGGAGATAGGCAAGTGCATAGCCGGTGCGATACTCGATGAGCTTTCCGGAACGGGAATATACATGGCAGCACAGTGCTGTGAGCATCTGAACAGGGCGATCATAGTGGAGAAGGCGTATGCTAAGGAGAACAGGATACCTATAGTGAATGTTGTTCCACAGCTGAAGGCTGGAGGCTCATTTGCAACGGCGGCCTATGAGGATATGGAGGATCCGGTTGCGATAGAATACATTCAGGCACAGGCGGGAATAGATATAGGAGATACCCTTATAGGAATGCACTTGGCACCGGTTGCCGTTCCGGTTAGATCAGAGCACAGCATGGTAGGCGGTGCCCATGTGGTCATGGCTAGGACCAGAGCCAAATATATAGGCGGAATCAGAGCCGGTTACAGAGAGGGAATATAAAGAAGAAAAATTAACGAGAAAATATAATTACCAGATTATTTTACCAGGAGGAACAGGATGTACGACAATATAATATTTGACCTATATGGAACTCTTATAGATATACACACTGACGAGGAGGATATAGCAGTGTGGAAGCACATGTGTGAGTTCTATGCGGAGCACGGTGTGAAATACAATCCTGCGGGACTCAGGTCAAGGTACAAGAGGCAGGTAAGACGCGCTGAACAGGCTATGGCAAAGAAGAAATTCAAATTCCCGGAGATACAGATACTTGACGTGTTTGAACAGCTCACGAGGAAAAAGGATCAGGATGCAGATGACTGTGCAGAACTTACGGTGAAGGCTGCGCAGGAGTTCAGAAGGACTTCCACGGAATATATAAGGTTATACGACGGTGTGAAAGAGATGCTGGGACGGCTAAAGGATTCCGGGAAGAAACTTTATGTGCTGTCAAATGCACAGAGAGTGTTCACTTTGCCGGAGATACAGGAGCTTGGCATAGAAGAATACTTTACGGATATATCACTGTCATCTGATTTTGGTGCGATGAAACCGGATGCGGTATTTTATCAGAATATGCTGGACAGGAATCATATCAATCCCAATAGATCCATAATGATAGGAAACGATGCGGTGTGCGATATCATGGCGGCAAAACAGGCAAGACTGCACACTTGCTACATCCATTCAAATCTCTCACCAGTCGATGATGATGAAAGGAATATAAAGGCAGACATCATGCTGGATGAGCCGGATATGGCAAAGCTTTGTGAATATCTGCTCAGAGAAGAATAATCTTGATATAAAACAGCGGCAGTCCATATATGTATACATGTTTACAGTGTATATATGGACTGCCGCTGTTTGGCATTATATATCAAATTGAGTGTGGATAATTTTGAACTTAGCTGAACAGTTCACCGTGCTTTTCGTAATCAGTTATCCTCGAAATTGTATTGTCGTCATTTACAAATACGACCTTTGGTGTGTGATCCTTTGCCTCCTCAGGGGTCATGGATGCGTAGCACATAAGGATTATATGATCACCTACCTGAACCTGACGGGCTGCTGCTCCATTCAGACACATGACACCTGATCCCGGTTCACCTGCGATGGTGTATGTCTCAAAACGATTGCCGTTCTCTATATCCACTATCTGTACAAGCTCGTACTCCAGTATTCCGGCTGCCTTCAGAAGTTCGGAATCAACGGTTATGCTTCCAACGTAATTGAGTTCGGCCTGGGTTACGACAGCTCTGTGAATCTTGCTTTTTAACATTGTGATATTCATAAGCTTTTGCCTTTCTGCTGCCACCAAATAACCTGACAGCCTGGTCAGTCTACAACGAAACAAGCATTAGCACTGCGAAAAATATCGTAGCTGCCATGCTTGTCGCAATTATAATATCATAATTTGACGATAATGCAACAGGAAATAAAATCATTTCTTGATTATATTTGATACATGTGCAAAAATAATTGCATGAGATGGACAGGTGTTTGATGGGAAAGGTGAGTAATGGGAAGTCAGAATTATTTAAGCATGGCATTTGAAAAACTGGGGCATATCATGCTTGATGATATGAGGATGAAAGCCTCAGATATATATAAGTCGGCGGTAAAACAGCAGAAGAAACAGGATTACAATCCCCCTGCGTACAATGAGAACAAGCTAAACATAAGATCTGTGTTTGAAAAGGGCGGTATGTGTTTCTATGTGACACCGAAGAAAGGGACACCTAAGGAATATTTTATGTTCCTTCACGGCGGTGGTTTTATATCCCAGATGAGTCACAGCGAGTGGAAATTCGTGCTGGATACAGTTGAGAATACGGGATATGGAGCTGTTGTTCCGGTGTATCCTCTTGCTCCGGAACATTCGGTGGCTGAGGCGGTGGATATGCTGGCTGGAGCATATGAAAAATTATGTGAAAAGGAGGAGGCAGACCGCATAGTGCTGTTGGGCAATTCCTCTGGGGGCTGCCTTGCACTTTCGGTTGCGATACAGCTATGGAAGACCGGCATCAGAAGACCAGATAAACTCGTGCTTTGTTCTCCGGTTCTGGACACGGAATTTGAGGATGGGGATCTTGAACAGGAGATGGGAGACAGGCACAGGTTTGTGTACGGATATTATTATACTCCGGAGATAAAGAATTTCCTCAGGCAGTATTGGGTGAAGGGGTCAGCTGGTCGAGTTGATCTGACGAGCCCGGTGTATTCGGATCTGACCGACATCTGCGATGAGATAGCGATATTTACAGTGGACGAGGATATGCTGAACTGCTATGCCCGAAAACTTTACGACAAGATAAAGCGAACCAATACAAAGGTCAATTTTTACCAGTATTATTCTGTTGTACATGATTATTTTGACCATCCATATATACCGGAGTGCCGCTCTATAATAAAGAAGATAGTGGCGAGCATGAAGGGTGACTCTGATTTTGTTCCTGCAGATATAGAGAATGACATCTGGTGCAGAGCGATGATGGCAGAGAGGTATCCAAAACTGTATGAGGATTCTGAGTCGATCAGGCTGGCTGACAAGATAGGGATTGGACATAAGAACAGAAATTCCCAGTATACATTTCATGACAGGACGGTTATCATGGAGAGGCTGGTGGCTATGGATGACCGGGTGAGGAACTTCATCAACAGATATGCGGATGGAATAATAGTCAATGTCGGAGCCGAGCTTGACACAATGTTCGGAAGAATGGACAATGGCAGGATCAGGTGGTACAACGTAGATTATCCGGAGAGGATAGAACTTAGAAGAAAATATATGGACACCCGTGACAGAGAGGTGAACATAGGAGAGAATATATTTGATTACAGATGGCTTGACCAGATATCAAAGCCGCGGGATACCGCCATTTTGTTTGTGCTATATGATATGACAAAGTATTTTGACCGAGAGAGATTAAAGGGATTCCTTGATGCGGTTTGGCGCAAATATCCGGGTGCGGAGGTCGTGTTCGACGCGAAGAATTCGGTGGCAAAGCATATGTGGAACAGGAGTGTATTCCTGGGAAGAAATAAGGGATCTATGCTCAGATTTAGTATAGACAACTGCACAAGTCTGATATATGACTGGAATATAAAGTACAAGATCTTATGTGATAAGACAATATTCAGAGATGGCGATCTGGAGAAAATGTTGTCACCAAAAGAGAGCAGGAAATTCAGACATTCTATTAAGAAGAAATATGACAAGATCATACATTTGAGGCTTGGTACGGAGCACTTCCTTGTATAAAGACTGTGGGGGATGGCTGTCATGTGGATGCGGCGGACATATGTCAGGAAAATTAAGGCGACATATCAGGCGTGTGCTGGTAAAATAGAAAACGCGGTAAATGATATGGCAGAAAAGACAGCAGGATCATACAGCTAGACACAACAAAAGAAAGAGATGATATTGTTATGGATACGATTCAGGTGAAAAAGTTTACCAGAAACTGGTGCATACTTGTTGGTACGATATGTCTGATAATAGGACTTATAATAGGTATAGTCATAGGCAGGGCGTGGGGCTTTACAAGCTCAAAGGCATCACCGGCACTCAGCTATGAATCTGGTTATACTATAGAGGACACAGAGATAACAAGCAGTATATATGATAACTACTGGAATTATATACCGACAGCATATATTAATGTTGGCGATCTTGGCCCGGATGCGCTGCTGTATAAGATAAGTGACAAGGTTGCCAGGAACAATCTGGATACAGAACGTTTTTATACCGGTGATGACGGTTACATGCACTACAGCGATGACAACATAAAGGACACTCTCGTGGGAGTGGATCTGTCAACATTTCAGGGAGATATAGACTGGGAGACGTTGTCGGAGAACAAAGATATAGATTTTGTCATGCTGCGTGTGGGATTTAGAGGTTACACAGAGGGCGGACTTATGCTCGACTCAAGTTTTGAGACCAACAAGGCTGCGGTCATTAAGTATAAAGTGCCGACCGGATTGTATTTCTTCACACAGGCGATCACATATGATGAAGGCGTTGAGGAGGCAAAATTTGTCCTCAAACAGATTGGCAAGATGAAGGTTACATATCCTATAGTTATTGATTCGGAGCTGATAGGCGATGATGAGGCGAGGGGCGATAATGCTACGGTAGATCAGAGGACAGATGGTGTTGTGGGGTTCTGCGAGACTATAAAGGCAGCAGGCTACACGCCGATGATCTATGCGAGCCGTAATATGTTTGCACAGTGCCTTGATATGGACAGACTGGGAGACTATGAACTGTGGCTTGCCCACTATGCAAATGTTCCAAACTTTCCATATAAATACACAGGATGGCAGTACACAGAATCCGGAAGTGTAGATGGAGTTTACGGAGATGTGGATCTTAATCTCTGGTTTAAGGACTGATAGAGGTTCTTGAATCTGCAGAACGGACATAATATATAGAAAAAACAGGTTATATATTATGGCTGCAAAGATAATGATAGATGCAGGACATGGTGGTTATGACAACGGGGCATCCTATGAAGGTCGTCTTGAGAAGAATGACAACCTCAATCTTGCGCTCGCACTTGGAGATGAGCTTGGGAGGCGTGGCTATGACGTGGAGTACACCAGGACCACGGATGTGTATGATTCACCAGTGAGAAAGGCACAGATAGGAAACGAGAGTGGAGCAGATTATTTCATATCACTTCACCGAAATTCCTCGCCGGAGCCTAATACCTACAATGGCGTACAGACGCTGGTATATGACAAGAGTGGGATCAAGTATGAGCTTGCACAGAACATAAATAACGAGTTGGAAAAACTTGGATTCAGAAATATAAATGTAGAGGAACGACCGGGACTTGCGGTTCTGAGGAGAACACAGATGCCGGCTGTGCTCATAGAGACAGGATTTATAAACAACGACTACGACAATTATCTTTATGATTACAATTTTGAGGCTATCGCATCGGCTATAGCAGATGCTGTTGAGGAAACAATTTAAAAAATATAGTTGACATTGCGATCGCAGTGTGTTACATTAAGCAACGATGAACTGCCGAAGACAGTAGGTGCCGCAAGGCGTAAGATGTAATATCACCTACCGAGGAAAGATATCGTTAATTGACTTAACAATCTACTCTCAGGTCTTAGGGCTTTGAGAGTTTTTTTAGATCTTGAATGTGCAGTCATTAGTAAAATAAGGAGGCGCATTATGGCAAAGGTAGAGTTAAAGAAGCCAATAGTAGAAGAGATCAAGGCAAATCTTGAGGGCGCTGCTACTGCAGTAGTTGTAGACTATCGTGGTCTTACAGTTGAGCAGGATACACAGCTCCGTAAGAATTTAAGAGAAGCTGGTGTTGTATACAAGGTATACAAGAACACAATGGTCAACTTCGCTATCGAGGGAACAGAGTTCGAAGGCCTTAAGGGTTGTTTAGAGGGACCAACTGGTCTTGCAATCTGCAAGGAAGACGCTACAGCAGCTGCAAGAGTTCTTGCAGACTTCGCAAAGAATGCCCCAGCTCTTGAGCTTAAGGGTGGCGTTGTAGAAGGTACATTCTACGATGCAGAGGGAATCCAGGTTATCGCAAAGATCCCTTCAAGAGACGCGCTTATTTCCAAGTTCCTTGGAAGTATCCAGTCACCTATCGCAAACTTCGCTCGTGTTATCAAGCAGATCGCAGAGCAGAAGGAGGCTTAATAAGTACTTCGCTGAAGTTGCTTATCAGGCAATTGATTGTCTATATCATGGACAAAGGGTATCCGCATGAGACGAGAATGATGTGTGGATGCATTACAAAATAACAAATTATATTATATGGAGGAAAACATAATGACAACTCAGGAAATTATTGAAGTAATCAAAGGTTTATCAGTATTAGAGTTAAACGACTTAGTTAAGGCTTGTGAAGAGGAGTTCGGTGTATCAGCAGCAGCAGGTGTTGTAGTTGCAGCAGCAGGTGCTGACGGCGCAGCAGCAGCTGAGGAGAAGGATTCATTCAACGTAGAGCTTACAGAGGTTGGTCCTAACAAGGTTAAGGTTATCAAGGTTGTTCGTGAGCTTACAGGCTTAGGTCTTAAGGAAGCTAAGGACGCTGTAGATGGTGCTCCAAAGGTAATCAAGGAGGACGCTACTAAGGAAGAGGCTGAGGAAGCTAAGACAAAGCTTGAGGCTGAGGGCGCTAAGGTTACATTAAAGTAATTTGAATTACTGATCTGTAATACTAATAGATACTATTCGGTCTGGCGGTACATCCGAGTGCCGTCAGACCGGTTTTTTCTATAAATATATTCGATATATTCTATACGTCGTCAAGTTATACGCACGACATGATATGTGATATGTATTGAACAGTAAATGATACATATTATTCTTTATTCAAAAAAATCCAAAAAAGTAGTTGACAAATATTGCATTTGCTGATAGTATAGTATACTGTCACTATTATGGGTTCGTGTGCGAACACCCCATGATAGCCTGATAAACGGCTTTGAAACACTTATATAACTTAAGGTTGTCCTAAAAAGCATAAAAATAAATTCCAAGGGGTGAATGTGTCGATGGAAAAGAACAGAATTAGTCCTGTCAAGTCTGGAAAAGGCTACAGAATGAGCTATGCGAAACAGAAGGACGTCCTGGAAATGCCTAATTTCATTGAGGTTCAGAAGAATTCATACAATTGGTTCTTAACTGACGGTTTGAAGGAAGCATTCAGGGATATTTCTCCAATCACTGATTACTCTGGTCAGTATAGTCTTGAATTTGTAGATTTTCAGTTCTGCAAGAATGACTTGAAGTACAGTATCGAGGAATGTAAGGAGAGAGATGCAACATACGCAGCTCCACTCAGAGTTAAGGTCAGACTCAGAGTGAAGGATGCTCCGGAGATGTCGGAACATGAGATCTTTATGGGTGATCTTCCACTTATGACAGAGACAGGAACATTCGTTATCAATGGTGCAGAGAGAGTTATAGTCAGCCAGTTGGTTCGTTCACCTGGTATTTACTATGATATAACTCACGATAAGGTGGGTAAGAAACTGTATGCATGTACAGTTATCCCTAACAGAGGTGCATGGCTGGAGTATGAGACGGATTCCAACGATGTATTCTATGTACGTGTTGATAGAACCAGAAAGGTACCGGTAACTGTTCTTATCCGTGCACTTGGTCTTGGAACAGATCAGGAGATCATAGATTTATTTGGCGAGGAGCCAAAGATCATGGAGAGTCTTAATAAGGATCCTGCAAAGTCATACTCAGAGGGTGTGGTTGAACTTTACAAGAAGATCAGACCAGATGAGCCATCTGTTGTTGAGAATGCGGAGAGCCTTATCAATGCCATGTTCTTTGATGCAAGAAGATACGATCTTGCAAAGGTTGGACGTTACAAGTTCAACAAGAAACTTGCACTCAAAGCCCGCATAGCAGGACATGTGCTGGCTGAGGATGCGATCGATCCTAGTACAGGAGAGGTTATAGCTGAGGCTGGTACAGTTGTATCAGAAGAACTCGCTGACACAATTCAGGATGCAGCAGTTCCATATGTAATGATCCAGACTGAGGAGAGAAATGTAAAGGTTCTTTCCAATATGATGGTAAATATAGCAAATTACGTTGACTTTGACCCTGCTGAGCTGGGCATAGTTGAGCGTGTATACTATCCGGTTCTTGAGGGACTCCTTGAGGAATACGGTGATGATACAGAGAAACTGAAGGCTGCAGTTGAGCGCGATATGTCAGACCTTGTGCCAAAGCACATCACAAAGGAAGATATATTTGCATCGATCAACTACAACATTCATCTTGAGTATGGTATTGGATTTGATGATGATATCGACCACCTGGGCAACAGACGTATCAGAGCGGTTGGAGAACTCCTTCAGAACCAGTACAGAATCGGTCTCTCAAGACTTGAAAGAGTTGTAAGAGAGAGAATGACAACACAGGATGCTGAGTCTATCACACCTCAGTCCCTTATAAATATCAAGCCTGTCACAGCTGCGGTTAAGGAGTTCTTCGGAAGTTCACAGCTGTCACAGTTTATGGATCAGAACAACCCTCTGTCAGAGCTGACACACAAGAGAAGACTTTCAGCCCTTGGTCCAGGTGGACTTTCACGAGACAGAGCCGGATTCGAGGTTCGAGATGTACACTATACCCACTATGGTAGAATGTGTCCTATCGAGACCCCTGAGGGTCCTAACATCGGACTGATCAACTCGCTGGCTACATATGCACGTATCAACGAGTATGGTTTTGTTGAGGCTCCATATAGAAAGCTTGACAAGACAGATCCAAAGAATCCTATAGTAACTGATGAGGTAGTTTACCTCACAGCTGACGAGGAAGACAGATACAGAGTAGTACAGGCTAATGAGCCTATAGATGCCGATGGACATTTTGTGAGAAACAATGTATCAGGTAGATTCAGAGCTGATACAACTGAGTTCCCTAAGTCTAAGGTAGACCTTATGGATGTATCACCTAAGATGGTATTCTCAGTTGCTACATCTATGATTCCTTTCCTGCAGAACGATGATGCTAACCGTGCCCTCATGGGATCTAACATGCAGCGTCAGGCGGTTCCTCTTATGATGACAGAGTCAGCTGTAGTTGGAACAGGAATGGAGGCAAAGGCAGCTGTTGATTCAGGTGTCTGCGTAGTTGCCAAGAGAGACGGTGTTGTTGAGTATTCAAACAGCACAGAGATCTGTGTAAGAGCAGATGAGGATGGCACAAAGGATGTATATCACGTTATCAAGTTTGCACGAAGCAACCAGGGTAACTGTATGAACCAGAGACCGATCGTATTCAAGGGCGATCATGTCAAGGCTGGAGAGGTTATAGCAGATGGTCCTTCAACATCAGGCGGAGAGATCGCACTTGGTAAGAACCCTCTTATCGGATTCATGACATGGGAAGGTTACAACTACGAGGATGCGGTTCTTCTCAGTGAGAGACTTGTACGTGATGATGTATATACATCTATCCATATCGAGAAGTATGAGTGTGAGGCTCGTGATACAAAGCTTGGTAAGGAAGAGATCACAAGAGACCTTGCAGGCCTTTCAAACGATGTTCTCAAGGATCTTGATGAGAACGGTATCATAAGAATCGGCGCAGAGGTTCGTGCCGGTGATATCCTTGTTGGAAAGGTTACACCAAAGGGAGAGACAGAGCTCACAGCAGAGGAGAGACTTCTCCGCGCTATCTTTGGTGAGAAGGCAAGAGAGGTAAGAGATACATCACTGAAGGTTCCACATGGAGCATTCGGTATAGTTATAGATGCAAAGGTATTTACGCGTGCGGATGGAGATGATCTTCCAGCAGGTGTAGACAAGAAGGTTCGAGTTTATATAGCACAGAAGAGAAAGATCCAGGTCGGAGATAAGATGGCTGGTCGTCACGGTAACAAGGGTGTAGTTTCACGAGTACTCCCTGTTGAGGATATGCCATTCCTTCCAAATGGACGTCCTCTTGATATCGTGCTTAACCCACTGGGCGTTCCTTCACGAATGAACATCGGACAGGTCCTTGAGATCCATCTTGGACTTGCATCACAGGTTCTTGGTTTCAAGGTAAGCACTCCTGTATTCAATGGTGCAACAGAGTTTGACATCATGGATACACTTGAGATGGCAAATGACTATGCAAATGGTACATGGGAAGACTTTGAGGCTAAGTACAAGGATACAGTAAAGCCGGAGGTTATGGACTTCCTTTACAATAACAGAGATCACAGAGCAGAGTGGAAGGGCGTACCTATCAACAGAACAGGTAAGGTTCAGCTCCGCGATGGTAGAACAGGTGAGAATTTTGATGCCCCTGTAACAATCGGTTACATGCATTATCTCAAGCTGCACCATCTGGTTGATGATAAGATCCATGCTCGTTCAACTGGTCCATACTCACTCGTAACACAGCAGCCACTGGGTGGTAAAGCTCAGTTCGGTGGACAGCGTTTCGGAGAGATGGAGGTTTGGGCTCTTGAGGCTTATGGTGCATCATATACACTGCAGGAGATCCTGACAGTTAAGTCTGATGATGTTATCGGTCGTGTTAAGACATACGAGGCGATCATCAAGGGCGAGAATATACCTGCACCAGGAGTTCCAGAGTCATTTAAGGTTCTTCTCAAGGAGTTCCAGGCGCTTGGACTTGACGTCAGAGTAGTCAGAGAGGAATCTGATGAGGAAGGTAATAAGAAGATGGTTGAAGTAGATCTCAGTGAGACTATGGAAGCTTATGATTACAATCCAAGTATTAAGAGACTTCTCAGCGACAGATCATCAGACAGAGATGACTCAGATGAGACAGAGGCACCTGAGATCTTCAGAGGCGATGATGCCGCAGAACTTCAGGCCAGCGGATTCTCAGAAGTTGACGAAGATGAGATGAATGATGATGTCGATTCGGATTTTATGGATGATGAGGAATAAGAAAGGAGCTTTGTAAGATGCCAGAATACAATGTAGACAATACAGAACAGGAAAAGTCATTGAACTTTGACGCAATTAAAATCGGACTTGCATCTCCTGAAAAGATAAGAGAGTGGTCTCATGGCGAAGTAAAACGTCCTGAGACTATCAACTACAGAACACTCAAGCCAGAGAAGGATGGTCTTTTCTGTGAGAAGATCTTCGGACCACAGAAAGACTGGGAGTGTAACTGCGGTAAGTACAAGAAGATCAGATTCAAGGGCGTTGTATGTGATAAGTGTGGCGTAGAGGTTACAAAGTCAAGCGTTCGTAGAGAGCGAATGGGACACATTGAGCTTGCTGCACCTGTTTCACATATCTGGTATTTCAAGGGAATACCTAGCCGTATGGGACTTATATTGGATATATCTCCTAGAGTCCTTGAGAAGGTTCTTTACTTCTCTTCATATATAGTTACTGATCCAAAGGATACACCTCTTGCTTATAAGCAGATACTTAACGAGCAGGAGTACAGAGATGCTGAGAAAGAGTATGGCTATGGCTCATTTGTAGCAGAGATGGGTGCAGAGGCTATACAGAAACTTCTCATGGCGATAGATCTTGATGCTGAGAGCGAGGAGCTCAAGAAAGAACTTGAGACATGCAGTGGACAGAAGAGAACAAGGATCATAAAGAGACTTGAGGTTATGGAGGCATTTAGAACTTCTGAGAATAGACCAGAATGGATGATAATGAATGTTATCCCTGTTATCCCACCAGATATCAGACCTATGGTTCAGCTTGAGGGTGGAAGATTTGCGACATCAGATCTCAATGATCTTTACAGAAGAATTATCAACAGAAACAATCGTCTCAGAAGACTCCTTGATCTTGGAGCTCCAGAGATAATTGTGAGAAATGAGAAGAGAATGCTGCAGGAGGCAGTTGACGCTCTCATAGATAATGGTAGACGTGGACGTGCGGTAACAGGTCCTGGTAACAGAGCACTCAAGTCATTGTCAGAGATGCTCAAAGGTAAGCAGGGACGTTTCCGTCAGAACCTTCTCGGTAAGCGTGTTGACTACTCAGGACGTTCAGTTATCGTAGTTGGACCAGAACTTAAGATTTATCAGTGCGGTCTCCCTAAGGAGATGGCAATAGAGCTGTTCAAGCCATTTGTCATGAAGGAGCTTACAGCTACAGGCAAGGCAAACAATATCAAGCAGGCCAAGAAGATGGTAGAGAAACTTGAGCCACAGGTTTGGGATATCCTTGAGGATGTCATTAAGGAGCATCCGGTTATGCTTAACCGTGCCCCTACACTTCACAGACTTGGAATTCAGGCATTTGAGCCGGTACTTGTGGGTGGTAAGGCTATAAAGCTGCATCCTCTTGTATGTACAGCGTTCAACGCCGATTTCGATGGAGACCAGATGGCTGTCCATCTTCCACTTACAGTTGAGGCTCAGGCTGAGTGTAGATTCCTTCTGCTCTCACCTAACAACCTGCTGAAACCATCAGATGGTGCGACAGTTGCGGTTCCTTCACAGGATATGATCCTTGGTATATACTATCTGACTCTTGACAAGGATGGAGAGATAGGAGAAGGAAAGTACTTTAAGTCTAAGAACGAGGCGATCCTTGCATATGAGAACAATGTGATCACACTTCACAGTAAGATCCATGTAAGAAGAACTGTAGAGTACGAAGGACAGGAACTGACAGGTGTGATAGATACAACCCTTGGTAAGATGCTCTTCAATGAGATAATTCCACAGGATCTTGGTTTTGTAGACAGAAGTACACCTGAGAATGCACTTAGACTTGAGATTGAGAAGACAGTTGGTAAGAAACAGCTCAAGCCGATACTTGATAAGTGTATCAATACACATGGTGCCACAAAGACTGCAGAAGTTCTTGATGATGTAAAGGCTATCGGATACAAGTTCTCCACAAGAGGAGCTATATCAGTATCAATTTCTGATATGAAGGTCCCAGATGAGAAGAAGGACATCCTCAATGATGCTCAGAAGTTAGTTGATGAGATCACCAAGAAGTTCAGACGTGGTATGGGTACCGAGGAAGAGAGATATCAGGCGGTAGTAAAGGTTTGGGAGGCTGCAGATAAGCACCTTCAGGAACTCCTGTTTGCCGGTCTTGATAAATACAACAATATATTCATGATGGCTGATTCAGGAGCCCGTGGTTCTAACCAGCAGATCAAGCAGCTTGCAGGTATGCGAGGACTTATGGCTGATACAACAGGTAGAACCATCGAACTGCCAATCAAGTCAAACTTCCGTGAGGGACTTGACGTTCTGGAGTACTTTATTTCAGCCCATGGAGCTCGTAAGGGACTTTCAGATACAGCCCTCCGTACAGCCGATTCAGGATATCTGACAAGACGTCTTGTTGATGTATCACAGGATCTTATCATCAGAGAGCCTGATTGTAGTATAGGAAGAAAAGAGATTCCTGGTATGGTCATAGAAGCCTTCAGAGAAGGAAAGGAAATGATCGAGGAATTCCAGGAGAGAATTACCGGAAGATATCTTGCTGAGTCAGTATATGACGCAGAGGGCAACATGCTTGTAAAGATCAATCATATGGTCACAGCAAAGAGAGCAGAGCTCATTGTGAACAAGGGTGTTGATTCAAACGGTGTTCCATTCACAGTTACTGATGAGGATGGCAATAGAACAGTAAGACTTGATGCCAAACTTAAGATCAGAACAGTTCTTACATGTAAGTCACATCTCGGTGTGTGTGCTAAGTGTTACGGTGCCAACATGGCAACAGGACTTCCTGTTCAGGTTGGTGAGTCTGTAGGAATCATAGCAGCTCAGTCAATCGGTGAGCCTGGTACACAGCTTACAATGAGAACTTTCCATACTGGTGGTGTTGCCGGTGGCGATATCACACAGGGTCTTCCTAGAGTTGAGGAGCTTTTCGAGGCAAGAAAGCCAAAGGGACTTGCGATCATCGCAGAGTTTGGTGGAAAGGTTCAGCTCCGTGACAATAAGAAGAAACGTGAGATCATCATTACAAACGATGAGACAGGTGAGTCAAAGGCATATCTTATACCTTATGGTTCAAGAATCAAGGTTCTTGATGATCAGGTGCTTGAGGCTGGAGACGAACTCACAGAGGGTTCAGTCAACCCACATGATATCCTTAAGATCAAGGGTGTTCGTGCGGTTCAGGATTACATGCTCCGTGAGGTTCAGAAGGTTTACAGACTTCAGGGTGTTGAGATCAACGATAAGCATATAGAGATCATCGTAAGACAGATGCTTAAGAAGATAATAATCGATGAGCCGGGCGACTCAGATTATCTGCCAGGAACTCAGGCAAATCTTCTTGAGTTTGAAGATACAAATGAGGCACTTATTGCTGAGGGTAAAGAGCCTGCAACAGGTACACAGATAATGCTTGGAATCACAAAGGCATCACTTGCAACAGATTCATTCATGTCTGCAGCCTCATTCCAGGAGACAACAAAGGTTCTTACTGATGCTGCTATAAAGAGCAAGGTAGATCCACTTGTCGGTCTTAAGGAGAACGTTCTTATTGGTAAGCTTATACCAGCAGGTACAGGTATGAAGAGATATCGTTCCGTAAAACTCGATACAGAGATGGAAGAACTTGATTTCTTCGATGAGGATGAGGACGAAGATTACAGTGATATAGATAATATCAATACGGAGGCAGAGGTTTTCAAAGAACTTGATGCTGAAGATGATATCAGTTCAGATGAGATAAGCGATGCTGAGCCAGTTGGCGCAGGCGTTAGCGATGAGGAGTAATCCTCTTGTCGGATATCTGATATAAAGGATACGAGGGGAGTCCGGTATATTATTTCATATGCAGACGCATGTGTTGACTGCATATGTTAGGGTATACCGGGCTCTTTTTGTGAATTAGACAAACATAACAACGATTAAATATTATAATAGAAAGAAATAGGTGGAATTGTATGGCTGCTATCAAAAAGATAGACAACGAAGGATTACTCAATGCGGCTTATGATCTGGTTAGAAGGGAAGGAATTTCAGCACTCAGTGCCAGGAAACTGGCGGTGGCGGCATCATGTTCTACTCAGCCGATATATGAAAATTTCAGCGGCATGGGTAAGGTGATAGAGATCACGACTCAGCGTATGAATGAGGCGTTTGCGGACCTTGTGAGAACCGTGGGTGAACAGGCAAATGCAGAATATTTCAGACAGGGGATCATAGTGTGCAGATATGCATCGGAAGAGAAAAATCTTTTCAGATATTTTGCGGTGGATAAGTCGCGAGGCATGGATATGCTGAGTAACAAATGGTCTGTCGGATTACTGCAGGAGAGAAGAGGTTTGAGTAATGAGCAGGCGGAGAGTGTGGATTCTGCAATGAGAAATTATATACTTGGCAAAGCATTTCTTGTAAATTCGGGATACGAGAAGTTTGATGCGGATGAGATAGAACAGGATATAAAGTCATATCTGGAATTTACAATAAGTAAATAAGAAGATCATCAGCTGAAAATTGCAAATTACAACAGATATTATTGAATAAAATTTGCAAAATAAAAGCTTGACACAGAAAATACTCGACTATATAATGATAAAGCATGCGTAAAAACATGCTTTATCATTTTTAATTTATATACAGGAGGTGAAAACATGCCAACATTTAACCAGTTAGTTAGAAAAGGAAGACAGACAGTAGAGAAGAAGTCAACTGCACCAGCTCTTCAGAGAAGTTTCAACTCACTCAAGAAGAAACCAGTAGAGACAAGCTCACCACAGAAGAGAGG
>JBNMKK010000019.1:0-45646 GCA_050874325.1 Coprococcus sp.
GACATAGTGTCATAAATTCCAGCCTCGGCCCTTTTAGTAAAAACTACCGCAGGATTGGTTATACTCCTGTTCCTGAAACCTCTTCCTGCCGCTTTGATAAGTTCTGCATAAAGCTCTTTCATATTTGTTATATCCATGTGTAAACTCCTTTCTTTCTCCGAAGCGTCTGTGATGTTTTGTTTTCATGCTTAGAGTATACACACGATATTTTTATGTCTCGTAAATTCTACGAACGTCTCTCATCCCCACCTGATCTGGCCTTGAGATACCTTCCACTTATCAGATTTGCAACTACCGACTGCTGGGCAAATGAGTCAAGCCCCACTGCATTTCTGCCGTTTCTGTCCTTGTACACATAAACTCCCATCTGATTTCCAAGCACTGTCTCATTATAGGTTACGCCTTCATCGTCAATGTCGGCCTGAAGCAGCCCGTCATTTATAAGCCCATTTGCAATCGATTCCATGTTGATGATCAACTTATCTGCGATCTGCTCATGCATATCCTGTAACTCAATATGTCTGTGTAGATTATAAACCATCGCCCTGAGTGACCATCTATCATTCTCTATAGGAAATTCAAATGTCCTTAGTGCTTTTTCCACCATATCTACACATTCATTTCCATATAAAAAAGCCTTCTGTATATCGGCATCATTGTTCTCATTTACCCTGATCTTAAACACCTGATAGCACATATTCCCAACACTGTCCATTGAATGCAGATTTCGTCCGACCACATCGATCCATGTCTGTACATCAGTGATCGCCGGTGCATTATCTTTCCCATCAAATAACTTGTCAAATGAACCAACGTCATCATTTCCCATCTGCCACAGCTCAATTTTCTCTCCGTCGGCACACTTTTTTCCTGTATAGAAATGATTCTGTTCGTATCTGAAGTAATATTTTCTATTCTCCTCCGTGTCTTTTATGAATTCCATATCCTGATATCCAGGCCTTGTAATATGCCCAGGTTTTAACTGACTCACCATAAGTCCCCTGCTGATCAGGCAGTCAACAAGATATGTGGCATATCTCGTATCATATGCATGATAATGCTCAAGTTCCTGTGGTCTTCTCCTATATGTAACCGCTATATACAAAGTCCCTCCTTTTTCAAGTCTGCTTTCGATCAGACTTGAAAAACGCGCCATTGACTGATATGCATTATACCTGTATTGCTGTTTCCCTCCATCTGGCACAGTATGCAGACATACCTCCTTCAATGAGTGGGGGAAGAAATATATATCTGGAAGTTTCCTTGATCCATCCTCCTCCATAAGGTTGAGATACTCACCGAAATCTGAACATTTACATGCATTTTGCCCACATGAACCAGTAATGCTATTGATATTTACTTGATCTCCCGCCGGCATATCCGGTGAATCAGATATCTTATATGCCCAGTCCACCGGATCAATTCCAGTATAGCTGAGTGATATCTTATCATTTCCTAACATGACTCTGGCAGCGTAAGCCATTCCCCAGTAGTCTATACCGGTTCCACAACCAAAACTAACCGATGATGCCGTTTTTTTATTACTCTTGATAATCCTGGCAAGTATCTCTGTATACGCACGGGAAAATTCAAAGCCATATGCCCTGGCGTATTCCATTATGTAATATGCCAGCAGATGCCTGTCAGTGTAATCACCCTCGCCATTTTTGAACAGCTTGCGGCATTTGTCATGAAACTCCTCCAACGCCTCAGGGCTAAGCCCATCAGTATAATTCTTTAAATCCCCAAACACGTTTCTAAGGTATTCCTTCAAATTAACTATGTTTGCCATAAATATCTTTTGTCCTTTCTATTGCCGTTTCCAATCATATTTTATATAACATATCCGTCTTCTCCATCGCCTTCCTGATGTAAATAACAGCATCTGCCATATTTTTGTCATTGCCATATATAGATATGTTATGTCTGCAAAGATACAAATCAAGAGCTCCTTCAACAGCATTTGTCATGATAGAGAGATAGCCATATGGCACTTCATCAGAATAAAGAAGCGCCATAAACTCCCTGAATTTCGAGCAAAACACCTCTGGATCACCCAATTGCTCATGAATGTTTTTTCGTGGTTCAGTCCCATGAAAAACATTTTCCTCATTCACGGGAATATCACATTCCGCAGGATCAACTGTATCAATGTCTAAGTCTTCTGCGTTTCCGCTCTCAGCTTCAAGCTGTTCAAACGCATCTTCCATCCTTCTTTTCATGTCAGGCGTCATCCATGTATCATCTGTGCTGTCGCTGAGACGGTAATATATATCAACGCCCCACGAGATGACCCCTGAATCATATATGAAACCATCACAAGCATATTCCAAAAGCAGATTATCCTTATCCTGATCCGATTTAAAATCCCTGCATCCGGAAAGTATTGTGTGAAATGATCCGTCAGGCAGCGTCTTGAACCCGTTCTCAAGCCAGTCAATATTCAGCAAGGAAATCTGGACAGCCAGATACAGATACAGTCTCATGTATCTGCAAAAACTCTTCTGACCTGGCAGTGCTTTCTCTCCCACTATCCTGCCAAACCATAGCAAGTTTTTGTTGGCATATATATCCATCAATTCTAAAAACTCATTTATGAAATCCTGCGTTTTGCTCCCACTCAACTTTCCGTCCTCATTGGTTACATAAGGTACTATTGAATGAGATCTCCCGCTTATGATCTTTTCCAGTCCATCCATAAGATCATGGTACTTTTTCTTGTTATCACCTATATCACCAAATTTTTTTCTCTCTTGCCAATCCAAACTTATTCCTCCTTGTACTGTGACATAGACATAATTTATAGGATCCTGTGTGGTTTCTTCATAGCTGAACGAAGCGCATACCTTTTCCTTTCTTCCTGCGCCTCCATGTCGAACTCTGCCAGGGTCTCCGCTATGTCATCATCACTGACAGACTCCTCATACATGTCTTCAGCCGCCGCGTTCTCAAAAAATTTCAGGAACACATCAGGACACCCGGCGGGCGCATCCCTATTGCAACTTCTATATTCCTCAAGTGCATCCTCCCTGTAATCATAGTTCTGAAACCAGCTTACAGCCTCCTCCATCCCCGGAAAGGCATCTCTGTCATAACTGCTGGTCTGAAACGCAGCAATTTCATACACCCGGCCATCCTCAACGCCAAGGAAATAAACAACTCCAAGTTCACAGTTACTGTCTATCTGCACCCCAGCCGACTCCTCAAACTGATTTCTACCGATTAAGAACACACCTCCACCGACCTCTCTGTCAAGCCACATCGGCATAAACATATCCATATGTTTCCTGTCATTTCTGTTTGAATTCAACATATCCTTCAGCTCATCACAGGTTTCATAGTACTCATCCCACGTTAGATAATCACCGGGAATGGCTGTTTCACCATGTCTGCCAAACGGGTCACTACCCACATACTTAAAGTATGCGTCCAGGATCTCCATACTTTTCTCCTTTTTTCGAGGAGATCTGTATGTCCCATTGTCAGAAGAGAATCCAGCATCATACAAAAGGGTGTTGATCTCAACACGCAGGATATCCTCCTGAATTCTTTCTGTCATTTCTGCAACATAATTTTTCTCCATCAAAGAATCAGCAAACCTCACAAATGATGATTCATCAGTTATCGCAAGCTGTATCAACCTGGCAATCTTGTCGTTCGACTTCCTGACTCCGTTAAAAATATCTTTTCCCCACACAGAAAAAGCCTTCTCCTGCAATACTGCCATGTCAGATTTTCCTGGTATGTATTTGCTGTTGTTAGCAAAAAAATCCAGCAGTCTTCTTATGTAATCTGAGTTGTCCATCAATCCATGATCCATATCCATATAAAGAGAAGTCACTTGAACATATGGATTCTTCTTTTCCCCCTCAAACTCAAAAGATTCCATAAGTTCGTTGGAAATCTCTCTCAGCATATCCACATCTATATCAAGCACAGGATGCCTGTCCAGATATTCTGCCAGCCATGCAAGGCGCTCCCTGATGCTGCCTTCTTCTATGGAATAATCCGCAATAAATGCGGCACTATCCAAAAAATCAGAAAGGGTCACTATTCTGTCCAGCCCGGCCGCAAGATTCTTGTCTGTGAGCAACGCCCCTACAAGAAATCTTGTGTATCTTCCCTTGCTGAGCGGAGTATCCGCAAGGCAGAACAATTCTTCCTTCATCCTGAGCCGAAGATTACGTTCACGTTCACGCCTGACATATTTATATATGAAAGAATTATTCATGTGTTCATAATAATCCCGTCCTATCCTGTAATAAAAATCATCTCTTAATCCAGACACAGTCTACACCTCCTCATGAAGTTTATTTATCCTGTCAATCTGTTTCTTTATGTATGTATATGATCTGACAAATTCCTCCACATCGGCATACAGCGACATTCCCCGTCTGCAAAGAAATACATCGATCATTCCCTCCACCAGGTCATCAAACTCAGACATGGCATGCCTCATCTCCTCAGTGCCAAGTTCCATGTAAAAAATCTCCCTGAGTCTTACATAACGCTGACAATATACTTCCGCATCGACAAAACTGTCCCGAAATTTATTTTCGCTCTTTTCTGTGCGATCCAACATCTCATCCATATAGCGGTTGTATTCTTCATCCTCGTCAAGTTCACGCAATGCCTCATCTATCGCCTCATCAGACATGACATTTTCTTCCGCCTCATTAAGATATTCCTCATATGCCGCAATCTGTTCACCACACAAACTTTCCATTGTTGCCTTCATCTCCGGCGACAAAGTTGTGCTTATGTCAATATCCTTTAATGACTCATATGCCAAAGTAAATATGTCAAACAGACTGCCATCACCTCTGACACCATAATAGGACTCACTCCACAACTCATAAAACTTTGCCCCGTCAGATTTGATAACAAGCTTTTTCACTTCCATGGCATGAGTCAATATCTGTTGAAATGAATCCTCAAATGGCCATGTAAGGACCTTCTCTACCCACTCCATGTCACTGATCATAAGACGAATGATACAATATAGATAATCAGATACAAATTCTCTGAACTTTTCAGGCATACATGCCTCGTCTCCAGAATCAGCATCTAAAGCTTTTAACCACATGTTATATCTTTTTCCATACTCATCCATAGCCTTTACAAGTTCATCTACTAATCTGTCAAGTGCTTCCGTACTGTATATTCCGCCTTCACTCAACACAAATGCCGACACTTTATTATTTCTGCCTGTGACTGCCGCATCAAGTGAGGACCTTAACTGCCTATATTTTTTCTTTCTGAAATCAATGTTTTTCCATTCCTTTTCAGATATCTTCAATTATCCGTGCCTCCTAATATATATTTATCTCTACAACTATTCCTGACCATCAAATCTGAAACTAAGCTGTGTCTGCCTAAGCGATCTGACTTTCCGCTCTGTGATCTTATCATACTCACCGACAGTACCGCAGAGAATCGGTGATTTTGGATCATAACATGCACAATTAGCCTTTACCGCGTCTGGGGAGTAATTCGCATAACAATATTTGCATCCATTCAGACATGTGTTATAGGAACCAATCTCCATGCTCTCCATACAACCGCACTCCGGGCGTTGGGACTTATCCTTTGACACCTTTATGTCACAGCCAATTATCTCCTCAATGAGTTTCTTGTCTATACAGCAGTTATGTTCAATTCCACATTTTCCCAGATCCACCACCTCTGCACAGGTAGCCATAACCATTCCGTGCGCCCTTGCAATATCCGCTATCGTCTTTGCAAATGTTTCCAGATCATCATGTTTCATCTCATAACTGTCCACAGCCTGCATATTCTTCTTATTCTTGGCATATATGTCAACAAAACTGATCACACATTTTTCTGTACAGCCATCTAATGCCTCAGCAATCTGCGTAAATGCCTTTATATGATATTCCGGTGTATACTTTTTCGTAAAAACTATAGGATCATACCTCCATATAACTCTCTTTTTACCTATCTTTCCTGCCAGTTCCTGAAACGCAGGAATCAGTTTTTCCTTCTTATCAGGCAGATTTGCCTCCATATCCCTGCCATATCCTGTTAAAGTGAACTGGAAGTAATATTTATAAGCGTCAAGTTCTGAAAGACGCGGAAACATCGGTATGGGATTCTTCGTCCAGAACACAATACAGTCAACGACCTCTGGCGAGAGGTCTATCTTGCTTATCTGATGCGCGTTCATTGGGTTTCTTACATACAAGAATCCTTCCCTAATTCTATTTAAAAACCATTCCGAGTAAAATGTTGGTATATCTGTTCTTCTACTTGCACTGAGTATCATATTTCATTCCCCCAATCAATAACTTTCCTTTCACCATTGTAAAGTATAATATAACGACCCGACTGTTATCAATATCATGTTTAAATCTCACATCATGACTGATTGTATACCCTGTCTTATTTTGCCTCGTACAAATTACGAAGTTTTTACTGGTAATTTACAAATCCATGTGCTATTTTGATATTTTGACTTGTTTTATATATGAGATCTCAAACGAGAAGGAATCAGTTTCCTGATTTTCTCACACATACAAACTACGGAGGTGATAACTCTTGAAGCAGCAACAACTGCTGGATCTATATGACAATTATTCAGACAATGTATTCCGCCTGGCTATGAGTTTTCTCGGCAACACAGCGGACTCTGAGGACATTGTTCAAAATGTATATACTAAGCTTATAGAAAAAAATCCACATATATCAAAGGGATGTGAGAAGTCCTATCTTCTCACCATGACCGCCAATATGTGCAGAAATCATTTGAAATCGGCGGCAAACAGGCTGAACAGCAGCTACGAGGAACTAGGCTGCGACTCTATTGCCAGCGGATTCAATATTGAGGAACAGTCCATGTATGAGGCTTTAGGTAAGCTTCCTGACACATACCGCACTGTTCTCTACCTGCACTATTATGAGGGATATACATTTAAGGAGATATCCAAGATGCTTCATCTATCGTCCTCTGCAGTCTCTATGCGGATATCCCGTGGGAAAACGCAATTAAGAGAACTACTGTCAAATGAGTAGCATCTTATATAAATCGATACTAAAATAAAGGAGGAATTTATATGACTAGAAAAGATAAGATCCGCAATATAAATGAATATACCAAAACAGACTCTGATGATGTTGAATTGGTAGATCTGTTCAATAAAACCATGGATAATATGACTATATCCACGGAAAGTAAGGACAAGATCAAAGCGAGCCTGGAGGAAAAAAGTCAAACTGGCAGATCTGTCCGCAGACTTGCCCGCATCGGAAAATATGTGGCAATTGCAGCCGCTGTATGCGCAGTTCTCCTGTGTATCCCGGCGACAAGGACCACTGTATCAGCCGCCATCGACTATATAAAACAGACATTCCATCTGGCAAACGGCACTGAAGTGACATATGAAGAAAACAGCGAAGGAAATTCCATACAGTTTTCTATATCAACCGACGATGACAACGGATACACTAAAGTTGAAAATGGTCGTCTATACTTCGTTCTCGGCGATACAAAGGAAGATATCACCGACAAATGCGGTCCTGACAAGTATTTCCGTCACGAAATCAAAAACACCGATGGATCACACAGCATCATCCTCATCGGTGGCACTCCTGAGAGCAACGGTTGGGCAGAACTCTTTTTTGATCAAAATGGAAAATATGTGTTCAACAACATGCATGTCGAGGATTACAAAGATCCATGGCTTGATAATGCCATGAACGCCGAAGGTGTTGACACCGGCAATCCTTACCTTGATAACGACCTTTCAGATACATCCGGCAATACTGCTGATGGAAGTGCAATATATATAGAACAATAATTTTCTCTAATAAGTCATATTAAAAAACAAAAGATACAAAATTTTCCTACACAAGCCTTTTGACGATTTAACATTGTCTTAGGAAAATTTTGTATCTTTATTTCTTCTACTATATATCTTTAGGACTTTTTTCTACAGTCTCATAGGTATTCCCTTATCCTGAAGATATCTCTTCAGATCTCCTATCTCAAGCTCTTTATAGTGGAAAAGTGATGCCGCAAGTGCTGCGTCCGCACCGCCCTCAGTCAAAGCATCGTAAAAATGATCCTTTGTTCCCGCACCACCGGAAGCTATGACTGGAATATTCACGTTGTCTGCTATGGTTCTGGTAAGCTCTATATCATATCCTGCCTTTGTTCCATCACAGTCCATGCTGGTAAGCAATATCTCTCCTGCACCAAGCTCTGCAGCCTTCATAGCCCACTCAACCGCATCTATTCCGCAGTCAATTCGTCCGCCGTGCTTGTATATATTCCAGCCAGAACCGTCATCGCGTCTCTTTGCATCGATGGCAAGCACAACGCACTGACTTCCAAACTTGTCCGCTGCATCTGCTATAAGTGTAGGATTGTCTATGGCTGCTGAGTTCACGGATATCTTGTCCGCACCCTCTCTGAGTATCGCCTTGAAATCATCAACTGTTCTGATTCCGCCGCCCACTGTAAATGGAATAAATATGGTCTCAGCCACACGCCTTACCATATCAACCACAATATTTCTCTGATCTGACGAAGCTGTTATGTCAAGGAATACAAGCTCATCAGCTCCCGCCTTGTCATATGCTGCGCCAACTGCAACCGGATCCCCGGCATCTATAAGATTTACGAAATTTACACCCTTTACAACTCGTCCGTTCTTCACATCAAGACATGGTATTATTCTCTTTGTATGCATGATCTACACCTCCAGGTCGATAAAATTCTTCAGTATCTTAAGTCCAACCTCTGAGCTCTTCTCAGGATGGAACTGACATGCAAATACATTGCCATGCTCAACAGATGCATGGATCTGCGTTGAATAGAATGTGGACGCTGCCACATCCTCAGGATCTTTTGCCTTAAGATAATAGGAATGGACAAAGTACACATATGGATTCTCCGGAAGTCCCTTGAAAAGTCTTGCCTTTGGATTTATCTCAAGATTGTTCCATCCGATCTGTGGTATCTTAAGTCCCGGTGCATCCGGTATGCGAAGTATCTCACCGTCTAAGATTCCAAGTCCTGTGGCATCTGGCGACTCCGCGCTGGTCTTGAACAGGAGCTGCAGGCCGAGACAAATTCCGAGGAACGGTTTGTCTGCATCCACAACATCATATATGACATTCTCAAGACCATACTCCCTGATCTTACCCATGGCATCACCAAAACTTCCAACCCCCGGGAGGATAACCTTGTCACTAGCCATGATCACATCTCTGTCCCTTGTGATGACAGCCTCCTCACCGAGATACTGAACTGCCTTCTCAACACTCTTTATGTTACCTGCATCGTAATCCAAAATTGAAATCATATGTCTCTGTCCTTTCAAGTCTAACATCTTTTGATCTACATTATATCTCTTCCCACTGGCACACAACTTCTATCTGTCACTATAGTGATATCTGCAAGCAAGAATATATACATTATCATCATCGATCTTGTATATTATTCTGTCTTTATCATTTACTCGTCTGCTCCAGAAACCAGCCAGATTTCCAGTTAATGGTTCAGGCTTGCCAATGCCTTCATTTCCATTTCTGCATATATCTTCTATAAGACTATTTATTTTCTTTAATGTCTTTTTGTCTTCCGTCTGCCAATAAACATAGTCTTTCCAACCATTATCAGTAAAGACCTTATTCATCCGCAGATACCTCCGTCAGATCATGAACAGCAAAGTTTCCTTTTTCAAGCTGTGCTTTCGATTCCATTAACCAATCATAATTAGCTTTATTTCCCATTACATACACATTTTCCATCAGGTTATTATATGCCTCTTCAGACAGCATAACAACATTTTTATTATCCTTACGAGTTACGATCATAGTTTCATAATCATCTGTAACTTTATCCATATACTTTTTCATATTATCGCGTAAGTTTGTATAATTAACAGCTAACATAAGAACACCTCCTTAAATTCACGTACAGTTTTTTGTACTTATATTGTATCGTACAGAAAACTGTACGTCAAGTGCCTGTATTATCTTATGCCTATACTATAATAGATATTCCACTCATGCATGTAATTTTCAAAACCTAAGCTTGCTTCCCTTGCCGCCGCGCTTGCCAGGCTTAACTCTGGTGAAGATTATCTCGTTGTCTCCAACCTTGAAGGTATCCTTTGTACTTCCCACAAATACCGACTCAAGTACATCCTCGCCCTCGAGATTTATAAGCTTTACTCCTGCCGCGCCCTTGCCCTTTTCAGGGATCTCGGAAACGTCAACCCTTATATAATAGCCCTTCTCGGACTGGGCAATAATAAAATCGCCATCAGAAAACTTGCCGATATAAATAATGTCGTCACCAGCCTTCGACGCATTTGCAGCACGCCTTGTAGTGTCAAATGCTGAACCGTCGACTACCTTGGCAAGTCCCTGCCTGCTCACGAACAACAGCTTGTCAGACACAAAATGCTCTATACAGTCCATGAACAGAATGTTCTCGTCACCGTTCATATTGCAGAACTCAAATACCTGTATTCCCTTGTCGGCAAGACGTCCTATGAGACTTCCACCGCCCTTCTTGCTGATATTCTTTTTTGCCTGCAGCTTGATTATATCAGCAACCTTGATGGTATATACCTGATTATTGTCCGCAAATACCGCTATTCTGTCAAGATTCTGACACTTTACCGCAAATCTGTAATCATGGTTTATCTGCTCTATGTTCTTCTCATATACATTTGCATCTACTACCTTGATATAATAGAATCTGTCGAGAAGTACAGCCACATCTGTAGCCACAACCTCTGCCTTCTTCACAACAACCGTTCCGTAATTGTGGATCTGAGTCCTTCTAGGTATAGCATACTTTGCCTTGATCTCAAGCATGTCATCTATCATCTGCTGTTTCATTGCATCTCTGGACTCCATGAGTCTCGTATACTTCTTGATAAGTTTTTCAGCGTCCGACAGTTCCTTCTTGAGGGCATTGATCTCCAAACCTATGAGTTTCTGAAGTCTCATGGCAAGTATAGCATCTGCCTGCTTCTCTGTGAAACACAGGAACTTAGCATCTGCCTCTGAACCCTTAAATCTGAACTTGATGTTCGATGTATCACCATGCATGAGACAAGCCTTGGCATCCGCAACCTTTGTACTTCCGCGAAGTATCTCGATGATCAGGTCTATGCAGTCCACAGCCGTGAGGAGTCCCATCTTAATCTCCCTGATCTCCTCCTGCTGTGCAAGGAGCTTTCTGTACTTGGTATCGTACAGACCATACTTGAAATCTGTGTATACCTTCAGTATCTTCTTAAGTCCCATGACCTCCGGCTTGCCATTGTTGATACAATTGATATTCACGCCAAATGTATCCTCGAGGGCTGCCTTCTTGTATAATATATTGATGATGTTCTGTATCTCATCATCAGAAGTTCCCTTCTTCACATCGATACACAGACACTCTCCATTCTTATCTCCTCTGTCCGCAATGTCAACCACAGCAGGAAGTTCTCTGTTTCTCACAAGTTCGGCAACAGTGTCCAGGAACTTAGCAGTTCCTCCGATCATAGTGTACGGGAGTTCTGTAACACAAATGCTCTTTCTTCCATATCCGATATCCCTGACCTCAACCTTGCCTCGAACCTTGATCTTGCCAAGTCCTGTGGCATATACATTGTACAGCTCCTCCGGTGTCGCATTAATGATTCCACCAGTGGCAAAATCCGGTCCCGGCATGAGTTTTAACAGATCCTCAAGCTCTATCTCCGGATCATTCAGATATGCAACTGTGGCATCTATAACCTCCCCGAGATTGTGTGTAGGTATATTTGTCGCCATACCTACAGCGATACCAGTTGAACCGCTCACCAGGATATTTGGCACCTGGAATGGCAGGAAGGTTGGCTCTGTCTCTGTTCCGTCAAAGTTTGGTATGAACTGATCCTTGAAGAACGGGAGATCCTTCATGCATACATCCTCTGTGTACTTGGATATACGTGCCTCTGTGTATCGCATGGCGGCTGCACCGGAGCCATCCACCGCACCAAAGTTGCCGTGTGGATCGACAAGTGGTATCGGCAGTTTCCAGTTCTGCGCCATATTTACAAGACCTTCATATATGGAGCTGTCTCCGTGTGGATGATATTTACCCATGGTATCTCCGACTATTCTCGCACACTTTCTGTGTGGCTTGTCGGAGCCTGCAAGACCGTCCAGTGAGTAAAGTATCCTTCTCTGGACAGGCTTTAATCCATCCCTTACATCAGGGAGAGCTCTCTCTGTTATAACCGACATGGAATAGTCCACATAGGACTGTCCCATCTCGCTCTCATAATCTACGTTTAATATCTTTTCCGACATGATCTATCCCTTTCATCATACAAAATGTGAAAACACGCTGCGCAGTATTCTCAAATATAACTCCCTATATGTTTAAATATCGAGCACCGCATCCGCGCTGTGTGTCTCTATGTATTCTCTTCTAGGTGCAACCTCTGTTCCCATGAGCGTCTGTGTGAGCTGATTTGCCTCGACACGGCTGTTCACGGATACCTGTTTCAAAAGTCTGGTCTCCGGATTCATGGTCGTCTCATAGAGCTGGTCTGCGTCCATCTCACCGAGACCTTTGTATCTCTGTATCGTGAACTTGCTTGTGTGCGTCTTTCTGTACTTTGCAAGCTCATCATCCGAATACAGATATTTAATGTTCTTGCCCTCGCCCACTCTGTAGAGAGGCGGGATAGCTATGTATATATGTCCCTCACTTATAAGGTCAGGATAGAATCTGTAGAAGAATGTCAGCAGAAGTGTCGCTATGTGCGCACCATCCACATCGGCATCCGTCATGATTATTATCTTGTCGTAATTCAGCTTGCTTATATCAAAATCATTGCCATAGCCCTGCATGAAACCACAACCAAATGCATTGATGAGCGCTTTGATCTCAGCATTCTCAAGGACCTTTGCAACAGGTTTCTTCTCCACGTTGAGTATCTTACCTCGAAGTGGTAGGATTGCCTGATATTTTCTGTTTCTCGCAGTCTTGGCCGAACCTCCCGCAGAATCACCCTCGACTATGAATATCTCACATTTAGATGAATCCGAGGATTCCTGCTTTGCAAGCTTGCCATTTCCCTCAAATGAAAACTTGTTGATATTGATCTTGGACTTTTCAAGAGCCTTTCTCCTCGAGAGCGCAACCGCCCTGTCCACAATATCCTTCAGCACATCATAATTTCTATCAAAATAAACTGTAAGCTGTTCCTTCACTATATCATCCACAGCCTTTGACACATCCGTGTTGGAAAGTTTTGTCTTTGTCTGTCCCTCGAACTGAGGATCAGGATGTTTCACTGATATGATAGCCTGCATTCCAGATCTTATATCTGCACCTGTAAGGTTGGAATCTTTCTCCTTCAAGACTCCAAGCTCATTTCTGGCATAATTGTTTATAAGCTTTGCAAATGCCGACTTGAATCCCGTCACATGGGTTCCACCCTCAGGGTTCGTGATATTATTGGTAAATCCTATGATATTTTCCTCACCGTCATCAGTCATCAAAAATACGATGTCTGCAGCAATTCCATCCTTCTCTCCGGATATGGCTACAACCGGTGATGTATGTGTGAGTCCCTGAGATATATCCTCAACAAATGCTGAAAGTCCGCCCGGCTGATGGAACACAATAGGCTCCTCACCGTCCCTCTTATTCTGAAAAGTGATCGTCAGATTAGGGTTTAAGTATGCTGTCTCCTTAATCCTCTGTTTGATGGCATCCGCCTTGAACTTTACTGTCTCAAATATCGTATCATCAGGATAGAGAGTCACCGTTGTACCGGTTCTCTTCTCTTTAAGTTTTGTCTTTGGGAGCATGCCATCTACAAGTTCAGTTGTAGGTATTCCCTTTTCGTAGGTATCATGATATAGATATCCGTCCCTTGCAACATCCACTATAAGCTTATTGGACAGTGCATTTACAACTGCAGAACCTACTCCATGAAGACCTCCGCTTATCTTGTAGGTGGAGCTGTTGAACTTACCGCCCGCATGCAACACAGTATATACAACTCTCTCAGCAGGAATCCCCTCCTGCTCATGAATATCAACCGGAACGCCTCGTCCATCATCAGAAACCGTTGCAGATCCATCCTCGTTGATGCTCACCCATATATTGTTGCAATATCCCGCCAGATGCTCATCAACTGAGTTGTCTATAAGCTCCTGTATGAGGTGGTTCAGACCACTTCGACCTGTGTTACCGATGTACATTCCCGGTCTAAGTCTTACCGGCTCAAGTCCCTTTAACACCTCAATGTTTTTTGCACTGTATGACATAATCTTCTCCCATTTTATAGTATTTTTTACTCAGCCCTTTTCCATTGATAATATGCAACAGAAAAAGGAAACCCCTAGAATTATAGCCTAAAAGTTTCCTTCTTGCAAAGTATTTATTGTAACTCTGTACTTTCCGGTTCTTCTTCGCCCTGTTCTATGGTATCCAGATCGAAGTAAAATACAACTCCATCCTCCACATTGTATACACCATAGTTCTTGTTGTGAGCTGCCATAGAAGCCGCCACTATCGAAAGTCCAATACCACTTCCGCCATACTCTCTAGTTCTCGCTTTATCGACCTTGTAGAACTTTATGAATACCTTATCCAGCTCATCAGCAGGAATGTTCGGACCCTCATCATAGACAAATACTCTGATATTTCCTGTTATCACCCCATCATCCACATTTCTCGGGGTATCATACTCTGTCCTGGCTGTCCATATCTTGACTTTTCCGCCATCTGTGCAATAGTGCAGCGCATTCGTAAAGTAATTTGTAAATACCTGTTCTATCATGAACTCATCCGCATATACATTGCACACATCCTTAAATTCGTCAGGCATCTCCACATCAGCCTGATTCTGTTCTATCAATATCGATGATGCCCCAACCACATTTCTCATAAGGGCATTTATATCAAACACTACCGGATGAACCCTGTCAACTCCAAATTCCAGTTCATTGAGGTCAAGCAGCTGTCTGACTAGCTTGTTCATCTTGCCAGCCTCATCCAATATGACATCACAGTAGAATTCCTTGCTCTCGTCATCCTCTATGACATTGTCCTTCAAGCCCTCTGCGTACCCCTGTATGAGTGCTATTGGAGTCTTTAGCTCATGAGATACATGCGACAGGAATTCTTTTCTCATCTCATCGATCTGAACCTTCTCGTCTATATCTGTCTGAAGTTTTGCATTTGCCTGCTGCAGCTCAGTCAATGTATTTTTGAGCTGATATGACATCTCGTTCATGCTGTCCGCAAGTTCTCCGATCTCGTCATTTGACGTATGATCAACCTTAACATCAAGATCGAGCTGTGCCATACGGTTGGCAACTGATGCCAGATTCTTTATCGGCTTTGCAACTGCATTGCTGATAAAATAGATCATGGCAAATCCAAGTATCGCAACGACCGAGAACACAAAGAAGAAGAACTTGAGCGATATAACTATAGTCGAGTCCACACTGGAAATTGGCTTTCTGATTATGACCACAAATCCATTGTCAAGAAATCCTACCACATCATAGTAACTGTTTCCGGTATTCTTATCGTTTGTTATCTGAATATCGTATTTGTCCGTCTTCTCTATCTGCTTTCTCTTGATCTTTGGATTGTCCGGGTTCTTTCCGCCACTATAATTAAAATAATCAGCTATAAATGACAGATTGTTATATACTGCAGCCTCCTCATTCACTGTGGTGTACACATGCATATTTTCACTGTCAAATATAAATATCATGGCACCAGACTGGTTTGTCACATCATTTGCCAGCTCCTTGCTGTCTATATCCTTGTCCTGTCCAAACAGTTCATTGCAGGAATTGTATGTATCAAGCAGCATCTGCTCCATGCCATGATAGAAATACTTCTTGATGAAAAGCATGGTTATGGTACATGACATGACAACCATGAATAAAATAGTCGCAGCAAGCGATAATGTTATCTTTGTTCTGATAGAAGTTCTTTTTGATCCAGTCATCACTCTACCTCAAATTTATAGCCCATACCCCATATGGTCTTGATATACTCACCCTTGTCACCCATCTTGCTCCTGAGTTTCTTGACATGTGTATCTATAGTTCTTGCATCTCCAAAATAGTCGTAGTTCCACACGTTGTTCAATATCTTCTCACGGGACAGTGCAACACCCTTATTCATTATAAAATACTGCAAAAGCTCAAATTCCTTGAAACTGAGTTCTACCTGCTTACCATCTATAGTAACAACATGGGCGGACAGATCCATCTCGATTCCTCCTGCTGTGAGTTTTTCTTCCGATGCCGCATCCGCAGTCCTTCTGAGGATAGCTGCCACTCTTGCAACCAATATCTTAGGGCTGAACGGCTTTGTTATGTACTCATCCACACCGAGATCAAATCCCTGAAGTTCGTCTCTCTCGTCAGCCTTGGCTGTCAGCATGATGACTGGAACCTGTGAGAACTTTCTTATCTCCTTAAGTGTCTCCCATCCGTCCATCTTTGGCATCATGACATCAAGTATGACAAGTGATATGTTCTTATCATTCATAAATATATCCAAAGCCTGTTCTCCATCTCCAGCCTCAAGAACAATATATCCCTCCCTGGTCAGAAAGTCTTTCACAAGCTTTCTCATCCTGCTCTCGTCATCAACCATAAGTATCTTTATTGAATCCATAGTACACCTCCGCACATATATTTATATCCACTTTCCTACAATATAACATTCATTTTTGTATAAAATGTGAATTATTTCTATTTTTTAACCAAGTATGATAATTCCTGTTCTCTATACACAAAAAATGGGAGACAATCGAATTTTGCTCCGCCGTCTCCCATATATATTATGCCAATTTATTGTTTTTATTGTGCTGCCTCCGATGATACATCCTCATCAGTCATTGCCTCACTTGGATCTATAGCCTCAGTATTTGCCTCTGTTGTGCTGCCAGCCTCTGTCGTGGCTGTTGTTGCTATCTCACCATTCAATGTGACATTTTCCTTCTGGGCAAGGGTATATACAGCATCATTGTAAGCAGTGTACTTACTCTGCGCATCTGATAAGAGTTTCTTTGCTGTGGTCTGGACATCTTTATCCTTATCCTTTACAGCAGCCTGTACTTTCTGCAGAGCCTCATACTGTGTGTTCATCGCATCATAATACTGATCCTTAAGAGCCTTCACCTCATCTGTCTTTACCTCTATAGCCTGTACCGAGTCAAGAAATGCCTTGTATTTCGGAAGGATGTTGTCAGTGAGATCCTTGAGCAGTGCATCTGTATCTATTGTGGTTCCCTCAGCAAAGTAAGAATTGTATGTCTTCATGACAGCAGCCTCATCTGCCTCTACCTTTGGGATATCAGTTCCAATAAACTGAATAAACTCGTCCTTCACCTCAGATGCTGCCTCAGTTGTAGCTGTGGTAGGCTCATCTTTTTTACTTCCACATCCAGCCAGTGAAAGTACCAGGACCATAGCCATCATGGTCATAAGTAATCTGCGTTTCATAATCTTTTGTCTCCTTTTTTCCTTGTATTATGTGCTCCCTGCAGTCTCGTTTCCACAAGGTTATGGCAGAATTGAGACAAGATTTTATACGCCTCCGCGCCAGTTCTCTCTCAATTCTGCCATATCACAGTATACCACTTTAAAAGCACAGGTGGCAACCCATATATATCCATTCAGTTCTCTGGGGTTGATTTTTTGCGTCTTTTCCTTTTCTCCTTTGGAGGATTCTCAGCTATGTACTTTTCATACATATCCGGTCTGTTCGCCCTAGTCCTCTCTATGGACTGCTCCAGCCTCCACTCGTTTATGAGCTTGTGATTGCCTGATAGCAGTACATCCGGAACTCGCTTGCCCATGAACTCCGGCGGTCTGGTGTACTGCGGATACTCAAGCAGATTGTTGTAAAATGTCTCTATCTCCGCACTGTCCTCATTGTTCAGCACCCCAGGGACAAGGCGTGACACAGCATCCACGATAGCCATAGCAGGAAGTTCACCTCCTGTAAGTACAAAGTCACCGATTGACATATAGTCATCCACGATCATCTCCAGGACTCTCTCATCTATACCCTCATAATGTCCACAGAGAAGAACTATATCCTCCTTCTCCGAAAGTTCCTGGGCAATTCCCTGATCAAATGTCCTGCCTTGGGGAGTCATATAGATAACCCACGGTTTTCTGCCTATCTTCTCCACAAGTGCCATATACGCATCGTACACAGGCTGCGCCTGCATGACCATTCCGGCGCCTCCCCCATATGGATAATCATCCACATGATTGTGCTTGTCATGGGTGTAATCCCTTATGTTGATAGCCTCTATATGAAGTTTTCCCGACTCTATCGCTCTTCCTGTGATACTTGTCGAAAGACCATTCATCACCATCTCCGGGAAAAGTGTCAAAATATAAAAATTCATTATCTTCTCCTCAGTCTTTGAACATCGTTTTATCCGCGATCTGAATCGTCCGCATCCACCATATCAAATGTTCTGACCTTAACCTTTTTATTCTCTGTGTCAACATCATACACAAAATCTGGAACCACGGGAATGAGTATCTCCCCTCCGTTGTCCTTCTTTATGACGAATACATCGTTTGCCGGAGTTTCAAGTACATCATCCAAAATTCCTATATGCTCATCATTCTGATCGTACACATCTGAATCAAGCACATCGCATATAAAGAACTCCCCGTCAAGAAGAGGAACTGCATCTTCCCTGTCTATCAATATATCATAGTTCTTAAATCTCTCTATATCATTTATGTTATCGTATTCCTCAAACTTGAGAATAACCATATTTTTCAAAAATTTACATGAGACACATTTTACTTCCAGTGTCTCTTTGCCATTAGACAGATAACATTTCTCAAGACTTTTGAATCGTTCATTGTCATCCGTCGTCGGATATACCTTTACCTCACCCTTAATACCATGGCTCGAGGTTATGACCCCCACTCGGAGTCTGTCTTCTGTATTATGCTCCATACTCTCTCCTATACGCCTGTGACATGTAAATCGGTAGCACGCTGATGCGTGCGCAGGTCATCAGGCTTACGCCTGTGACATGTAATAAGGGGGAGCACTTGCTCCCCCTCTGAATTCGGTAATAAAATCCTCTGTCATATGAAGATTAAGAAATACCACTTATCCTGCTTATGCAGTTCTACTTAATATCAACGACAACCTTCTTATCACCCTTTGAAGCAGCTGCCTTGACAACTGTACGGATGGATTTGGCAATTCTGCCCTGCTTGCCGATTACCTTACCCATGTCCTCTGGTGCGACTGTAAGGTCTATCTTTATTATGCCGTCTTCTTCAGTCTCGGTTACAGCTATCTGCTCAGGATGATCTACTAGGGACTTTGCAATGATTTCTACTAAATCTTTCATCTCTATACCTCCCAAGTAAGATTACTTCTCGATACCTGCCTGCTTTAATAACTTTGCAACTGACTCAGTTGGCTGAGCGCCAGTAGCTAACCACTTCTTAGCAGCCTCCTCGTCAATCTTTACTACTGATGGCTCCTGGTTAGGATCATATGTTCCGATCTCCTCGATGAATCTACCATCTCTTGGTGATCTTGAATCTGCTACGATCACTCTGTAGAAAGGATGCTTCTTATAACCCATTCTTCTTAATCTAATCTTTACTGCCATTGTTCTTGTTCCTCCTAAATATTAATTATCTTAAGCCAAAAGGCATTTTAAAACCACCGCGTCTTCTCTTTCCGCCCATCATACCTGACATCTGTTTCATCATCTTCTTAGACTGATCAAACTGTTTAAGGAAACGATTCACATCTGCTATCTGGACACCTGCCCCATCTGCGATACGCTTTTTTCTTGACGGCGATATCGGATCCTGGAGTGAACGCTCTCTAGGTGTCATGGACTGAATGATTGCTTTTGGTGTTTTAGCAGCGTTCTCATCTATCTCAACATTCTTCATCTGACTTGCCATGCCAGGCATCATCGAAAGGATCTCCTGCATGCCACCCATCTGTTCAAGCTGAGCCATCTGATCAAGAAAATCGTTGAAATCAAAACTTGCTTTGCGGAACTTCTGTTCCATTTCCTTTGCCTTCTCCTCATCGATGGCCGACTGAGCTTTCTCTATGAGTGACTCAACATCACCCATGCCGAGGATTCGGCTTGCCATACGGTCCGGATAGAACGGCTCCAGATCTGTAAGTTTTTCTCCCATACCTGAGTACAGGATTGGCTTGCCTGTAACTGCCTTGATAGACAGTGCGGCACCGCCTCTGGTATCACCATCCAGCTTTGTGAGGATGACACCATCTATACCTATCTTATCATTGAACGTTGTCGCTACATTGACCGCATCCTGACCTGTCATGGAATCTACTGTCAATATGGTGTAGGCAATGTCCAGATTCGCCTTTATCTCAGCAAGCTCATCCATCATATCCTCATCGACATGAAGACGACCTGCCGTGTCGAGAAATACCAGATTGATATTGTTCTTGGCTGCATGCTGTATAGCCGCCTTTGCAATATCCAGTGGCTTGTTGTTGTCACCCATTGCGAACACAGGGACTCCAACTTTCTCGCCGTTTACCTGCAGCTGCTTGATAGCCGCCGGTCTGTATACATCACACGCTACAAGGAGCGGTTTCTTACCTTTGTTCTTGAACTGATATGCAAGCTTTGCCGCCGTAGTAGTCTTACCTGCACCCTGAAGTCCACACATCATGATGATCGTTATCTCATTTGATGGTCTGAGCTTGATCTCTGTCATCTCAGAGCCCATGAGCTTATCCATCTCTTCCTTGACGATCTTGATGACCATGTGTCCAGGATTCAGACCTTTGAGAACTTCTTCACCTACAGCTCTGTCACTTACCGACTTGACAAATGACTTGACAACTTTGAAGTTGACATCCGCCTCAAGGAGTGCTCTCTTGACTTCCTTCATAGCCTCCTTGACGTCATCCTCTGTGAGTACGCCCTTACTTCTCAGTTTCTTAAAAACGTTCTGCAGTTTATCTGATAAACTGTCAAATGCCATAGACATTCTCCCTTCTGATATTATCTATCGAGGTGTATGCTCTCCATCAGAAATCTTCGAGTATCTTATCTGAATAATTCACTATATCTTCAATTCTGCCAGCAAGCCGCTCATCCGAGTTCATCGACCTAAGTTCATCAGCACATTCCTTGATCTTCTGAACCTGTTCCTGTGCTTTCATGAACTTGTGTACCAACATAAGTTTCTCCTCGTATTCCTCAAGGATCTTGTCACAGCGTCTCACCATATCGTACACGCCCTGCCTGCTTATGTTGTTGAGTCTCGCTATCTCCGAGTAAGACATGTCATTGTTCACAACATCCTCGTACACGCTCTTTTGATGCTCTGTGAGCAGCTCACCATAAAAATCATATAACATAGACTGTCTGACTATCTTCTCCATAACGCACCTGCCTGTAAAGTATTTTTGCTTTACCATGAGCTATTCTAATACAGGTAGGATGGGTTGTCAAGTGTTTTTTCTTGACAAAGTAATTTTTCTAAAGTGGACTTATATCTTTCCATTAATCAGACTTCTAACATACTCCATTCTTTCTTCTCTTACTCCACTTGTCTGCGCATACTCTTCAAATTTCTTAACTGCAGTCCTTACCTGCTCGATAATTTGCATGATTTTTCTATCTGTAATACCCATGTGTCTGCCACAATCCATATAATCATCAAATCCAACATTTGACGCCTTTCCATTTATAAGCATCTGATGAGAGTTTGTCCATTTCCCCTGTGGATCATAAGCAAACGCAACATCATAAGCCGGGGACAATGACCATTCACCTTTCTTGTTCATTAGGAATGACGTGTTCTTTACATGGTCGTCAAAGTTATATGTCATATCGGAAAATACCATTCTCCTAAATATCTTTTCTATTGCACTTTTTCCAAGTCCAACCCTGTCTACAATGTCTGCCACATTCTCATATCCATATACATGTCTCTGTGTAAAATTCATATGTGCCATTCCACATAATGAAATCATATGCAGTTTCTTTCCATTATTATCCCTGTCAAATCGTCTCGTTATAAAATGGGCACAATCTCCATCATGATACAATCTCGATTCAGCCATATCCAGACCGGCATCAACCGCCATGAGATAATATGCATATTCGAGCCTTGTTGAATCTATGTCATCCGGCTGCAACTCTCTATCCCTGTTATTTGTCATTCTGTCAAATTTGAGGAGCCAGTACCCATATCCTTTTCCTGCATCTATCTGACCCGAACGTATCTCACCAGTTGACTCATTCCACGCAATCAGAGCCTTTGCTCTTGCCCCACCTGCCGATGATCCAACCTGAAGCAGCTGTTTCATTGCGGTCTCACTCTCTGTAATATGCATATCTCCTCTCTGAGTCAAAATCTCCTCAGCCAGAATATTCAATTCTGACAAATTGATATTCTCACATTTACTTGCTTCAACTAATATAGGTCTGTATTCCAAAGCACCCATGCCACGAATTCCTGTATAACATAGCTTCTCTATAGGGGTAAGTTCAGTTCTTCCACTGCCATATCTTCCCAAATATTCTTTAATCATTAAATTTCCATAGCTATCAGGCAGCGAATCCGCAAGCATTCCTGGCAATCCATAATACGGTCTTTCATCTCTAAGCTCTGGGAATGAATATACTGTTGAATTGACCGGCATTGCAAGTGGAGCAAGTTCTATTCCTGCACCAACGAAATCCGGGTTATAAGAAAATTCTATATATCCACTATCATCAGTGACGGCACCTATCACACGATTCCACAATATTACTTCTGCTATAGCCATATATTACTCCCCCCATTCCCACGATCCTTGTATTTTCTTTCCTGACTTTCTATATGTCTTTTTTTTCTGTTCTCCACTTAATCGCTGCATCGGCGTTATCTGATGCGCAGGAATGGCAATCTCAAGTTTCGAAAGAAGATTAAGTGCTTTCATTATACAGAGAAGATTATCAAACTGGATAGATTTTCCCTGTTCAATCCTACATACAGAGCTGACTGATATTCCCGCTTTCAAAGAAAGCTCTCTCTGTGTAAGATGCGATGCAATTCTCTGATCTTTTATTCTTGCACCTATCTCCTCCAGACATTCATTAATTCCTGAGGTATTTTCAAGTATCACTATTTTCTCCTTTCCTATAAATTGCTATTTTATACAAGTATACATCATGTTTTCAAACTATTCAATATTGAATAGTTTGACATTTAAAATGCGTCACACTATTCAGATTTGAGTAGTTTGATGTACTTGCAGCTACCATACATATATCTGCAACAAATTCTCCGTCATACAACAAGTAAAATAAATGGCTATGCATATATTGATACACATAGCCATCCATATATTTTATTTAATTTTTAGTACTAATATTTTTTATACACCGCTTTCTTAGGTGCACCAGCTTTCTTTATCAATTTACTATAGCTGTTATAGTACTTCTTAGGCAGCGCAAATGTCGCATTTGCCTTAATGCCACTGAAAGTTGACGTTCCAATCTTTGTAAGCTTTGATGATAAAATCTTCATAGCCCTGAAACTCTTGCATCCATAGAATACCTTAGTGCCTATAGTTTTTACATTCTTACCTACAGTAACGGTTTCAAGTCTCGGACATTTATAGAATGCATAATCACCTACACTTATCACATTTGAACCTATCGAAACATTCTTAAGATACTGATAACCCATAAATGCCTTGGTCTCTATCCTGGTGATCTTGAACTTAACTCCGCCTATAGTCACTGTATCTGCAACCTTGAGCGTTGTAAACTTCTTGTTTGTCTTGGCATATGCCGAACCTATGATAGATACCGTTCCTGTTCCATTTGTCTTTGCGCTTGTTATCTTATACTTATAGGTTCCTGTGTATACCTTTCCGACCGCTGTCTTGATGGCAAATGTCTTCTTTATAGTTCCCGTGTACGCATTCTTACCAGTTATCGCAAATGTAGCAGTTCCAATATTCTTGTTGTTCTTGTATGTAACTGTATAGTCTGTACCATTCTTAAGCTTCTTGCCATTTGCTGTTATTACAAGTGCTGTCTGGGTCTGAGCTTTGCCATTGTATATCTTATTCTCAATACCAGTGATCTTTACCTTGCTGGAGGTCTTGGTTATATCTGTACGTTTAAGTGCTGGAATATCCTCCTTCTTAGTTTCCTTACATACTGTACAGGTATATGTCTTTACACCCTTTGCTGTGTACGTTGGCTGTTTTGTTATGGTTCCGGTGTTCCATCTATGGCTATCAGATACAACCACTTTTACATCAGCCTCTACTCCCTGCACTGCGGATTTTACCGTAACGGTTGTTGTTCCTGCTGAAATTGCAGTTAATTTACCATTCCTATCCACCATTACAATTTTCTCATTATTTGATATATAAGATAAGTTTCTATTAACTGCTTGTTCAGGTATAACTTTCGCATCAATTAACTTCATGTTCCCTATTCCACATATGCCAACTGTATTACTTCCAAGTTGTACCTTTGCTGCCTGATATATATTAGTAGGAACCGCAACGCAGTACACACTAAAATGTTCTGTCTGGAATCTATAACATCCATCAACACTAGCTGGTTTCATATCTGTCATAGTCCCATCTTTTTCAAACCTATAAATACCCATTCCGCTATCAGCAGCTCCATCAGGAATCGGTATATCAACATCAACTTTCTTATCAGGCTGCACTATTTCTCCATCATCCATAATCGTTATGTCATAAACATAAAGGTTATATAACTGTCCATTTTCATCAACAGACAGATGCTTTGTCAAATCACCATACGAATCATTTACATCACTATCGGTAATCTTGTCTACCTTAAGAGTTGTTTTCTCCGACATCTCCGTGTCATCTGAGTTAGTTACAGTTATTCCTGTATTAGTATCCCTGATTCCAATTACACTAACTGTATATGATGCTGTGTGAGATCCAACTGTACCAGTTATTACCGTCTTACCGTTCTTTAATCCTGTTACCAATCCGTTCTCATCAACAGATGCTATATCAGGTTCTGATGAACTCCATATAACACTCCTATCATCCGTTGTATTTGATGGAAAATAAATAACTTCAAGCTGCTTTGTTTTGTCAAGTCGTAATGTTCCAGTTGTAGTATTAAGTAAAATACTTTCAAGTGGAGCTTTTACTGTAACTTTACAACTAATTTTAAATCTGCCAACCACACCACATATATCTACTACTCCTGGTGCGATTGCTGTTACCGTTCCTTCAACATCTACATCAGCTATCGAAGAATCCTTACTATACCAGAACACCAGCCTGTCATCAGTTGTATCGGCTGGCTCAAATGTTGTTGAAAGTTTCAATGAAGTACCAACGTTTAGTTCTGTCTCAGTCATGCTTATAACCACATTAGTCATCGGCTGATCAACTGTCACAGTAAATACAGCGTTATAATCTCCATGAGTTACTGTTATTTTAGCGGATCCCGGTGCAATTGCTGTGATGACACCATTTTCATCAACTGTTGCAATTATTTCATGGTCACTTGTAAATGCTGTACTATTTAAATCATCATCAGGCATAACCAATTCTGGTACAAGCGTATATGACTCTCCCACCTTCATTGTTTTCTTTGATTCTGTAAGCTTTATACCATATGTCTTTTCAATCACCGTAACATCACATTCTGTATATATATCAGGGTTATCTGCTAGAATTGCCTTTATCTTGGCCTTTCCCTCAGAGATACCATTGATATGTCCATCTGACACCTTTACTATACTATCATCGCTGCTTTCCCATATCAGTTTATCATTTTGCTTATATCCATATGGCTCAACCGTCACGCTTATAGTTTGTGTCTCACCAATTTCAATCGTAATAGAATCTTTCATAACCAAAGATTTTATTGGCGAATCATACACTGCGTGTGCATTAAGATCTCCAGACAATGTTGCTGGAACATCATCAGCCTTTCCATCACCGTCAATATCCCATCCAAGTAATGTTGCCCCTTCTGGCAACACATCCTCAACCTCATTTTCTGCAGGAGCTTGAACCATCGCAGATTTTTTTATAGGTAACATTTTAACTATTACACCATCCACATAAAATGTGGCCATATTCCATTCCCCTGAATAATACACATTATTGTTTTTACTAAACCTGTTTAATAATCCTGTACTTCGTTCCTCTCGTGTAAATATATTTACACCTTTTCCTTGTATATAAGACCTCTTAATCTGACTTTCATTTTCAAACACTATATTCTGAGGATTATTAGAAAAGTCGTAATGATAATAATCGCACCCATATACACCAATATACGTTATTATTTTGTCATACAAATAATCATCAAGTATATATTCGGTATCATTTGAATCGACTTTATAATACTTCAATCCCTCATACCCTTCGAATCCATATCCATCAAACTTACACCTGTCTCCTAATACGAGTGATTGTATATTTGTATTGGCAAAAGCTCCTGATTCAAACTTTTGCAAATTTTTGCTCCACCGAACATATTTTAGATTAGTACATTTAAAAAAATTTGTTCCACTAATATATCTCAGTGAATCTGGCATCAGGTATTGTTATTTCCTTAATACCACTACAATAAGAAAATGCACTATCACCTATCGTCTCCAAAGTTTCCGGGAAAACAACATCTGTAACATTCTTATGTGATGCGAAAAGACCTGATTCAATGGTTTTAATTCCATCAGGAATCACCACCTTACCAGAAATTGCAGGCGGTATAAAAAGAATCCTTGTAACGTTTTTATCATATAATATTCCATACATAGAATAGAAATAAGGGTTATTATCATCTACCACTATGTTCTTCATATTATTACAAAACGAAAAAACACCATCTCCTATAGATTCGACATTCTTATTTATATAAATATAACTTAACCTACTGCATGATTTAAAAGCACCTTCTCCTATGCTTTTCACATTGTCTGTAAGTTTAATTGTTTGTAATTTTTTACACCCACTAAATGCCTCTTCTTCAATCTCCTCAACCGAATCTCCTAAAGTAACATCAACCAAAACTGAATCATTGCTAAATGTGTTCAATGAAATTTTTTTAACACTATTTGATAACTTCACCTTCTGCAATTTCTTGCAATCCCCAAATGAACCTGATCTTATTTCAACAACACTATCAGGAATAATCGCCTCTACTATACCTGAACTCTTAAATGCCCTATATCCAATTAACTGTAAACCTTCTCCAAATACAACTTTTGCATAGAAGTACAATCATAAAATGCAGCTGTACCGATTTCAGTCACTGAATCTGGAATAACTACTTCTTTAATTTTTCTACAATCTTCAAAAGCCCTTGATTGTATCTTCTTAACACCATCCGGAATAAATATTGTCCCTGAAGTCATTTTAGGGACATATAAGATTTCTGTCATATTAAAGTCATACAAAATGCCATCAACTGACTTATAATATCTATTATCATTATCTACTCTGATACTTTCTAATTTATTACATCCTTGAAATGCATCCCTTGAAATCATTGAAACCTTTTTTGGAATATATATATTTGTTAATGATATACAATTTCCAAAAACTTCCGAGCTTAAAGCCTCACAGTTCGTAGATATATATACATTTTGTAAATTTTCACAACCTTTAAATACTTCATATCCCATTTTCGTTACACTATCTGGAATATGAATTGAATTTAAGCTTACGCAACTTTCAAATGCTCTATATTCTATTTCCTGTATACTATCAGATAAGTATATTTCACTTAATTTTTTGCAACCACTAAAAGCTTCATTATTTATAATTTTTATTGTTTTCGGTATATAAATCTCACTAGCCTGTAAATCCTTAAATGCGCCACTGCCAAGGATATCTCCTGACATTACAGAAATCTTTTGAATGTCATACTGTCTTAAATTGTTACCAAGTACATATACTAAATTTTCATAAACCCCATCATAGTCTGCCGTGGCTCCCAAAAATGGTAGTCTTAATTCCTTCAAATTATTAACACTGCCACTAAATGCACCTTCACCTATATATACCACACTATTGGGAATTTCCAATATATTCATATCTGTAAGTTCTGAATCTGCAAAAGCATATGTTCCTATTTCTTGAATGTCTTCATTGAATGTAATCGTTTTCATTTTTGCACCCCGAAATGCACAAGCACCAATCTCCAGCATGCCTGTTGGCATAGTAAACTGCTCTATACCAGAGTATTCAAACGCATGATCAAACACACCCTTGAGACTGCTATTTTCTGAAATAATTACATTCTTAAGTGCCGTACATCCATAAAATGCATAATCTGAAATTTCATTGACACAATTAGGTATTACTATATTATTAAGTCTTTTACAGTTATAAAAGGATCCCTCATATATTCCGCCAAGCTGGCTATTCACATCGATATCTACTCGCTCAAGATTATCACAATAAGCAAACGCATAAAAATCTATACTCAAAACACTATCCGGAATTGTAATATGTTGTAGATTAGAACATCCAAAAAATGCTCTATACCCAATAGTCAACAACTTGCTTTCATCCGGTATGATAACCTCTGAAAGTTCAGATCCTTCAAAAGCACCCGTTGAAAACTTATTTACAGAGCCTGGTACCGTATAACTTCCCGTTTTTCCTGCTGGACATGCTAGTAATTTTGTATAATCTTTGTTATATAAAACTCCACCTAATGATGCATAGCCATCATTTTCAGTTGAAACATCTATTTGTGTCAATTGTTTACACTTTCCAAAGCAAAGATTTCCTATATACTTAACATTTGCCGATATTGTAATATTTTTTATGCTAGTATTATAAAAAACTTCATCTCTTATCATTAAAGCTGCATCACTTGCTGAAAATGATACTTCACCAAGGCTTTCTACATCCTTGAATGCACTATATCCAATTTCTGTCACTCCAGCGGGTATCAAAATACTAATAAGTTTTGATTCTGAAAAAGTCTCTTTTCCGATATTTTTCAAATTTGCTGGCAGATTAATTCTTTGTATTCCTGAATTATAAAAAGTTCTATCCTTAAGGCTCTCAACCCCAGATGGAATACTGACTTCTGAAAGTCGTTTGGTATTTTCAAAAGCTCCAACACCAATTGATGTAAGTTTACTAGATACACCAAACAGTACTCTCTCAACTCCACTACCGCTAAATGCATTACTATCAATAATCACGACATTATTTGGAATTTGAATTTCTGAAAGTGATGTTGTACCAGAAAAAGCATATTTATATATACCTGTCAACGTGTCCGGCAATGTTATTTTTGTTAGTGTTGTATTATCCTTAAACGCCTCACCTCCTATTGAGGTAACTTTATGTCCATCTATTTTATCAAGAATTATTTCAGATGCAGAGCCTTTATACTTTATAATAGACGCGTTTCCATCACCCGCAACAACATATACCCAATCATTATTTTCATAAAGCTTACTATTCCCTACATAATATTCACCTATTCCATAATCCCAATTTGTCTCAAGTCCTAATGGCAAAACAGAAACCATAAAATACAATTTTATAGAATTTGTCTTGGTAAAAGCATATCTGCCTATTTTTGAAACCTTTTTAGGGAGAGTTAATTTGTTCATTTTTGAACAACCATAAAATGCATATCTTCCAATTGTGCTTACTGAGGCCGGCAAGGTAATATTTCCCAACGACTTACATGTCTTGAATGCATAATTTCCTATAGTCGTCAACTGCTTACACCCTTTAAAATCTATAACTTCAAGACTAGGCAATTCTTCACAAGCCCTAGCCTCAATAATCTTAAGTGAACTTCCTGTTTCAAAAGTAATGCGTCTAAGATTTTTTGCCTCAGCAAATGTCCATGCTGGCAAATTCTCTACCTTACTATCCGCCTCAAATGTAACTGTTACAAGCTTACTACACCCTTTAAAAACTTCCTGTGAAATTGTGGATACACTTCTAGGAATTGTAAAATTCTCAATTCCACAATATGCAAATGCTCCACCTCCTATTCTTGTTAGAACACTCTCTGCCTCAATTTCTATTTCAGACAAAGCAAAATCATTGTGAAATGTATTATATCCAATGCTTTTTACATTCTTAGGAATTATAAGTTTCTTATTCATTTTTGAGCATTCAGCAAATGCATAACTATCTATTTGTGTAAGAGTAACAGGTAATGTTGGAGTCTGCATCTTATTGCAATATTCGAAAGCATGTGTTCCAATCCTTGTCACGCCTGAATTTAAAACTATATCTGTGAGTTTTGATGCTCCCGAAAAGGCATAACCGCTTATGCTTTTTGTTGTTTTTGCCGTTGTATATCTACCAGTTCTTGCAGCCGGATATTGTATAAGAACTGTTTTTGTTTTATTATAAAGCACTCCATTATATGAAGCATATTTCTGATTATTATCATCAACTGTTATATCTGAAAGATTATGGCAGGCAGCAAACACACCACTGCCTATATTCGCAATTTTAGCACCTATTACAATTTTTGAAATTCCACTTCTGTATAATGCTTTTTCCCCAAGACTAGTTACATTATTTGGAATTGTAAATTCTTTTAATTTATCAGTTTTTGCAAATGATTCTGATCCTATATTTATACATTTGCTTGCCTTTCCAAAATTAACCTTCTGAAGAAAATGATCTGCCTCAAATGCCCCTTCTTCTATACTTTCAACCTCATCCGGAATTGATATACTTTTAATTCTAGTATAAGCAAATGCTGATACCCCTATTTTCTTTAATTTACTATTTTTTTCCCATGTAACTTCTGTAATTTCAGAATTATAAAATGCCTCTACTCCAATTTTATTTATACTGTCTGGAATTACTATATTTTTTAAATTTGATGTTCCGTAAAATGCGCCATCAGCAATTGATGAAAGTTTAATTTTAGCAGCAAAAATAACATCACTAAGTCTGACACAATTACGGCATATACCTTCGCCCATAGATGATAAGCTTTCTGGAAATGTGATTTTTTCAATCCTACTATGTGTAAAACCTTCTTTTCCAATAGATATAACGCCTTTACTCATTACCACTTCTTCACACCTTGAATATGCGAATGCGGCATCAGAAATCGTAATTGTGGATGAATCTACTGTGTATTTTCCAGAAAGTCCCGATGGATAATATATCAATTCATCACCAGTATTATCATATAATGCGGAATTTTTAACCATATATGATCCATTACCATCCGCAACTTTAATTTTTCTGATTGCGGTACTGCCATAGAACACTCTGTTTCCAAGTGAAATAAGACCAACTGGTATTCTAAACTCTGATATTCCAGCCATCGAAAATGCCCTGTCTCCAATAGTTTTTAAACTACTATTCTCCGATAAATTTACAGCATTCATTCTTACGCATCCCATAAAGGCTTCCTCATTTATAGTGATTACAGCGTCTGGAATGTTTATACTTCTTATATATACACAATTTACAAATGCTCTAGCTCCAATATTTCTCACACTATCAGGAAGCGAGACAGATCTAATCCTCATATTGTCTGCAAATGCATTCTCACCTATCTCCGTAACTACTGCACCATTTATCTCCGCTGGAACAGTAACATATCTCCGCTTTCCTGTATATGCTGTAATTCTCATAGTTCCATCAGAATTCTCCGCATAATTAAATGCTGTTCCATCATCCTCATTCACCCAGCTTGCATACAAAGTTATATCAGCACTGAACACATTTGTATATAATTCACACACATCTTCGCAAGTAGGATCAAAATACCAACCATCAAATACAAGATACTCTCTCTCTGGCTCAGGCATAGTCTGTACAGTATGACCCTTGACAAATATCTGAGTCTGATTAGCTATCTCGTCAGTCATCATGTCATACGTGATCTTTCCTTTCTCCTCGCACACAAGCGCATATACATCCACTTCACCGAATCCGTGGTAATAATCTTCGCCCGCTATTCCTATATCAACAGACGAAGCCTCAAAAAGCTGTTTCATATCTGTAAATTCTGTCTTGCCAAAAGCAGACCTATAGAGAGCCGCCGCGCCGGCTGCAACTGGTGCTGACATAGATGTTCCAGATACGATGGTATATTCTCCCCCTATGGCGGTGGTATATGTCGTTCCAGGTGCAAGTATGTCTACATTCTCTCCATAATTTGAATAATCGGTTATCGTTTCATTGTCTGTATCATATGCTCCTACAGCTATAACACTGTCAAGTGACGCAGGATACACAGGCATATTGCTGCCGTCATTTCCCGCAGCAGCAACACATATGATATCGCTATCTACTGCCAATTCCGTATATTTACTATACATGTCTTCATAAGAAACAAATGACATATTGATCACATCAACATCTGCCTCTATAGCATATGCCAGTCCAAATACAGCGTCTGAACCACGAACAAATTCTCCATTTTCCGTAACATTACATTTTATAACAAGAAGCTCTACCCCCGGTGCAACTCCCACAATTCCCTCATTATTGTCCATTGACGCAGCAAGAACACCTGCAACCTCTGTACCGTGTCCCTGCTCATCTTCTATAACAGACATATCGTAGTCTTTTACTATCTTGTCCTCTGATGCATTGTATGATTTTTCACTGATTCTTCCTGCGAACTCAGGATGATCTGTATCAATACCGGAATCAATGACTGCCACAGTCACTCCACTTCCCTTCGTGGTATTCCAGGTATTCTTGAGATTTATATAATCAAGATATTGCTGATTTGAAAAATATGGATCATTTGCAGCATAATCCGGTCTTGCCTTTGTAACCTTAGATACAGGCTGTGGATCATCAATCTGTGAATCGTCAGAATAAGTTGCTGTTTCAGATTTATCACCTATTGAATTCAAGGCAAGTTCCTGATTGAGTGCACTTACGCTCACGTAATAGTCAGGTGTCATCTCTGTGATCTCCTGACTGTACTCATCGTTATTGTATACATCAGCTATTGTCATGCCCTCTGGCAGATACAGAACAGCAAAGCTTTCATCGTCTGTAAGCCTGACCTCTGCCCCTAGCTTTTCTGCTATTCTCTCCGCCTCTTCCTTAGTTGTATCTGCAAGGACTATTGAGTCGGGCGCATAGAGTCCCTTATCTGCCGTAAGAGTGTCCTTCTTATCCTCAACCTTATCAGCTACTATCTCAGCTTCCTTCTGTGCACTCTCCTTCTGGAAATCCGTCATATACACAGTTTGGTCTGCCTTTGCGACATCACCTGACTGCCCCTGTGTATTGACTATAGATGTCTCTGTTCCATCATTACCTGCGGCGTCTCTATTGACATATTTTGTGACACCAAATGCTGCGCCGGCGCAAAGCATAGCACCGACTATAACTGTACATATTAACCTCTTTTTATTATTTTTACCGATTTTCTTCCTCATATGTCCCCTCCTGTTCATCTTGAACATCAGCTCATTAAAAGTCGCCTTCGGCTAGAACTGATACTGCATGTAAAATCTTCTTAGAAAACTTTACATATTCTTCATAAACCTTTAATCACGCTTGCCCTTTTAGTTTCATTTCTTGAGTTTTCTCTGACTCCATAACGCACAAAAGCGCCACTTATAGTGACGCTTTGATATAAATCTATATATCTCATGTATAGATGCAACTGGCTGCCGTCTGATCGTATCCCCTGATGTCTAAATCTCTTAGGCCCTATAGCTTTGCGTCACAAAATTTCTCTTGTTTTGCCGAGTATTCGATTGTTCGTGATAATTCACGCAATTTCCCCTCAGATAGATTTATTTTATCATATAGCTGGCAGCTACACAATAACAATATCTACTATCCTACATCATAACTTAACCCTTAAAATGTTTTTCATTATACCTTTTACATACCTTCTCTAATTTTACAAAATCCAAACATCTTACTTTACCTTTATATCCACTATCTTTTGTGCATAGATCATACAATGTACTAGCCTTATCTGTTATTCTTTTCGCCACATCTTTTCTTCTACAATATTTCAGCTCATTCATACACAATATTTTATATGAGCGGTCTCTATCTGAATCAGATGATTTAATTTTTAAATCCACCTTTTGTATTTGGTTATCTTCTACAGGTATCATCAAATTAAAATTTAAGACAGCAATCAATCTACCCTTTTTATCAAATATCTTATCAAAATCCGCTGTAGTTTTCATCTGAGTATGCTTTTGTTTTGGGTGAGATAATGGAATAACATATTTATTATCATTGCACATTACAACTATTCCTATATATACTCGATTTTCTTTTCCTATCTGAGGTGATACAGACGAAACTCTGTCATCTACATTATGGAAATCTCTAATATACTTCATATCCACTTTATATAAATCAAACTTTTTATATTCTATCTCCAATCCCCCTGTTCCATAATAATTATACAAACTGTATATATCCCTTAAAATAGACAAATGGCTATGTGAAACACATAGCCATTTGTCATTATTATGTTATTTCCCAATTAGCGAAATAACGCTGTTATAATCTCCACTTAAGGCAGGACACTCCTATATCTAATATAACATAATTACACCATATGTCAATATACATACAAACCACATTTAATATATCTTCCTCACGTCATCCACCCGGTAAAGCCTCTTAAAACCCTCGAGATCCTTCTCCGAATTTATCACCATAACACCCACAAAGTTCCCATCCTCTCTGTTTCTGAATCCGGCTACCTGTTCTCCGGTGCAGATGGAACATCTGATGACAGCCTCGTGCTTTGCCTCGTCATAGGGGAACAGTTCTGCGTTCCCCTTGTGTTTTGACTTTAATCTTGCAAACAATCCTTTTTCCACCTCTATATCAACCTCTATACATAATCATGCAAGCCACTGACAAGATACATTACGAACCATCATCTTATCATTGTGCTGACATTACGCCTCAATCTGTCCCAGTATATACGGATCCTTGATCTTATTGTCCTCCGCAAAGAACAATATCTTCGTGAGCACCTCCGATGTCTTTGGATCATCATCCACAAACGGCAGGAATATTCTGCCTCGTCTCTGTGAATGCACAGGAAGTACATTTATCATAGGACCTGCCTCCTGATGAACAACTCCACTTCCAAGGTGGACTGTGTAATTGGCACGCTTGCCCTCTATCACTGCATGATTCTTTGTAAATGTGACATTTGTCAGTCTGAAAAGCGGCATGGTAAATTCTGCTATCGCCTTTCGCATCTCAACAGTCGAGTGTGAGGTCTCAGGATCCACACCTCCGGCATGTGCCACGGAGACCGCCATGTCCACATCCCTCATGACCTCGGAGAAAATGATATCCGGGATATCCTTGATCCTTAGAGCCTCTCCTGTCTTTCTGTCTGAGAATACGACCCACTCGAGTGTCGGTGATTCTATATCCGCAGGTGAGAACCAGTCTGCAATAGCATAGATCTGCGCTACTATATTCTCCTTATAGTATACTTTCTGGAGTCCGTCCTCTATGTCTGCCACCCAGTGTCTTGACCTCAGACAGCCCAGAGTTTTCCTCGGCTGGATCTGATTGCCGGCATATCTGAGAGAATGTTCCATGTTCATTTCCTCATCCGTCTTCACGTAAAGCTCTCTGAACACCTGCTTGAACGGCTGTACTATCTTGTTGTCAAATACATACTTCTGTATATCGTGCCATTTGCCGGATGTGTACATGTGGAATGGATGAGCTACTGTGAGCTTTGCGTCATCTGCCAGCTTTATATTCTCACCAAACACATTAAGTCCATCCTCAGTTGCAAATCCAAGCAGCATATCTCCATTATGTATATCACCACTTGCATTATCAAGCTCTGAGTTCACACCGTCAGGCTCCACTACCTTGAACACCAGCGCAGCCACCATGTCATGTATAACAGGATTCTCCAGCATACCCTTGATCTCAGCCCAGGTGTATTCCTCCTGGCTCTCCATCGCATCCTCAAGCATTGCCTTTGTACGCCTTGACTGCTCCGCAATCTGTCTCTTCGTATCCATCAGAGCCAATACATACTCATCCTTCTTGATCTTTGCCGGAACAGACTTTAGCTGTTTGCCGTTCTTCTCGCAGATGACAGCGCATTTGCCGCCGTCCTCCATCTCAAGCCATATGGACACTTCGCCGACCACATGAGGCTCAAAGTATTCTGTCATTCCCTGAGCTACAAGGCTCTCCATACGCAGAGTAAGCCTCGTCACGTCCTGATATCCGGCATTGATCGCCATATTGCGCATAGCTATAGAAACTGCTGTCGCCTCGCTGGCTCTCCTCTGTGCTCCGAACTGCTTGCTCTCCTTCTTGAACTTCTGAAGGAACATGTATCTGTCCTTTATCTGCTCCTCATTCTCTATCGGCAGGATTCCCACCGCCATGAGCAGATCCTTGTTTCTCTTTGCCTCAATCTCAGTTATCAGCTCAGCCTCATCGTATTTGCCAAGTGCCGCATCAGCATATTTTCTCGCTCTGGTGTGCTTTGCACCGTCTGAAATGTATTTTGCCGCCTTGTATATGAGCTGGAAACGCTTGTCTCCCAGCTTTTCATAGACCTCAGTAAACCATGTCCTGTCAAATGCGCCATTGTTCAGTTCCAGCTCCTCAAGTGGAGTAAATCTCGCGATCATCGCCCTTCTCTTGTCATCAAACGACTCATTCATATGTGCAATGAAATAATAGCATCCGGCGGTAAATCCATCCCAGCCAAGATACTCTCCAACTATATCTATCCATTCTGGTGCATACATGGCTGCCTCTATGAGTCGGGAATCGCTTATATCCGTACCTGCAAGATAGGTCTTCAAAGTCTCTGGACTGTCATTTGAATCCGGCATACACGACTGCAGCAAATGCGACAGACTGTTCTTCTTACTTACCTTCTGTCTTTCTCCTCCATAATAACCACTGTTGAAATATGTCGACCTTTCAAGAGTCTCCCTTCCCAGAGCTGACAGGATCTTTACGAAATATTCTGCCCCATAAATTCTTGTAAGCCCGTATATATATGGAGAGAATTCTGTCTCAGTGTCTCCCCTTGTGAGCTCTGCGGCAAGCACAAGCTCTGACATATCAGTGTATAACTTCTTGGCTATATCAAACCTTTTCTCGTCCGTCTCCGAGAACTCTCCTTCCGGACTGTGAAGAAGTATCTGCCTCACGCTCCTCAGCCTTTCACGCTCCGTATATCCCCACTCATAGCCTCTGGTCTGTACCTTCCTGTTGCGCTCGGTTATAAAACGCATCACGTCAGATACACATTTGAGGCTCTTATCCAGCGGATTTCCCTCAAATGCCATCTTGTACATATAATCTTTTGAAATCAAGCCACGACTGTATGCAGCAATATAGTTCAAGAGATCCGGAACAGACATGACACCGCTCATATAGACCCAGTAATACGAATCTCTGTCATTTACGACATCTGAAGGTATCTTAAAATCATGGCACCTGGCAAGTGCATAGTTGTATGGGAACAAATGCATGAAATTCTCTTCATTCTGCCTTGCCTCGTCAGAATCCTCTTTTACGTCTAATATATCGCTGTCACCATCGATCGCAAGCCACCTTGTTATTATCATGATCTGCTCATTTGTGAGCACACTTCTATGGTATAACTCTGACTTTGCATCACCGGATGATCTGCTGCCGCCCTCTTTTCCGGCAAATGTATATATGAGTTCGTCCCTTCTTCCAAGCAGATAGTCTGCTGCCACAACGGCAAGCCTCATCTTGTCACTATCCGTCACATATCTTCTATACAGGAATCCGATTACAGGTCTGACAGTGGCAAAATATCCAAATGTTGGTCCTTCTTCTCTATATATATTTCCAAACATATCCAGTATAAAGCTCTCGCAGTACTTCTTGAAATCCTTTTTGTCATTGTTGTAGCCATTCAGATACACATAGAGCTGCATGCACATATACGGTGTCTGAATATTTTTCTCATAGAAATCGATCCACAGTTTCTCACATATCACCTTGTTATGATCCAAATATATGTCTCTACCTGCCTCACCAAGCAGGCCGATCTCTCCATCAGCCATCTCATACTCATCATTTTTGTGCTCATCCACATATGCATCAAATTTTCTTAATATATTTATTACTTCTGAATCAGATGTCGTGTCTTTCTTTTTAGGCACAATCTTTGATTTGAGTTTTGCAAATGCGCCCTCATTCCTAGAATCTTTGCATAGATTACCATTTGCAATTCCGCTTTCAGGGAAATAATTTCTGTAAAGATCAAGGCACTCTGCCAGATAGTCCTTGTCAAATACCGGCTCATAGTCCGCATTTACATCATAGAGTCCATATCCCTCTTCTGCACCTGCCCGGTCTGCGCCACTGTCCTTGATCTCTTTTATGAGGATTTCTTCTTTTGTGCTGATCTTAGCGCTGATATCGTCAAGACGGCACACACATTTCTTGAAAAGTTTCTGCCTTTTCTCATCATTCTTGAGCTGGAGCAACAGGTCAAGTCCCGCTGTTCTCTTTTCCTCCTTGGGATCTGCAAGAAGTCTTCCAATAAGGCTGTCCATGTCTTCACCGTCAAGCTTATACAAAATAGATAAAACCGTCTCCCTTATGTCTGACTTCTTGTACTTGAGCATATTCTCAAGCTGTACATAGTTCTCAGGCGAAAGCTCCATATCCTTCACAAGCTTTGCCGCACTGTTTCTGGTATATGTCTCCTTGTCAGCAACCGCATCAACCAGAATTGCCCTCTGTCTGTCATTTGCTGGCTCTCTTATAAGGAAAAGCAAAAGGATATCTCTACTGTAGGATGATGAATCTATCTCTGGGATCATAGCAGCGATTTCAGTGATCTTCTCCTCATCTCTAAGAGCGCAGGCACACATAGCCAGTCTCATGATGATGGCAGATCTGTCAAGATAAGCCACGTTCCACGGGAACACGCAAGGGGCTATCTCAAGCCTTTTCTTAGGTATGCCCGAAAGGATGCCCATGAGAATGTCATACATTTGCAGGCACTCCTCTTCGCTGTCAAAATATTTGCCAATTTCTGCATATTCCATCTTTTTTATCTTGCCGTTGTATCTTTTGCCATCTTCATAAATGCATCTCACCATAGATGTTTGATAATCCGACATGAAACTTGGCATGATGACTGCCATGGTATCCAGTTCATCCGAAAATTTCTTGATAAATTCCTTTGCAACTATACCGGTGTACACCTTTGACAGATTCACGGTTCTTATATAAGTTCCAAATACCATACGCTGGTGCCTGCTGCCAGTCATGGCAAGATCCAACATAATAGTGCACGCCTCACTTATATCAAAGAAACCATAGCTCCAAAGAGCAAGGTATATCTGCATTGCATCCTCACTGGATAGCGCCTCACGCCTTGCATTTTCATCATTCAGATATGTATCTATGAGCAGCAGCTGTTTTGTCTGTATGCGATCTATCTTGCTCTCTTCATTTGCAATAAGTCCGGTCCATGTGGCAACTGCCCTCACGACCGACGAGTATCTCAGAAGATCATTCTCCTTTACCACACGGAACATGGTCATGAAACTTTCAGCGGTTCCGTAATCCATATTCTCACATATCGCCTGTCTAAGTCCCTCCTGGAGTTTTGCAGCTACAAGCAGTTTGCCAAGAGCCTCAAGGAGTCTGGTATTGGAACTCATGAAAATTCCTCTTATAATACTTATGGTAAGTCCTGTCTGAGCACTCTCACCAAATATAATGTCCATGAAAATGTCCTCGAGCTCTTTATTGCCCCTGTCAAGCTCCGCCTGTATCCAGTACTCAGAGACAGATATATAGCTATGTGAGAGGTTATCTCTGTATAGGCAGAGAATATCATCAGGCAACTTTTCTCGGTAAAGTGAAACTATATCTGTACCATACATCCCCATACGGTGGTATTCACTCATGATATTCCAGATCTTTGAAATAAAAGCAGCATAACTCTTATTCCTTATAGTTCTTCTGTAGTATGACTCACTCACCTGCCACTTATTGACACTGTCTATGGACAGATAAAAATCATCCAGAAGATATTCCGGCACCCATCCAGGCATTTTCTTTATGATTTTTTTGAAGAAGTCAGACGGACGACTACCTTCCTGCAAAAGAAATGACTTTAACGATTTACCCATATCCGTCCTAAGCACGCTGCCATTATATTCGTCTATCTCATCCAGTACCCTCTGTATCTCTGCATTGTATCTTTGCCTGAGTCTCCCCGATGCCTCGCCAAATGCAATCCTTACATCATTTGCAATCTTTTTCTGCTCCTCAAGCTCAAGCCTTGTCTTCTTGTCCTCTGCCATGTGTAACCCCTTTCTTTATATCCTGTATGTTACAGATATTTATAACCCCGTGTATGTTCTACCACATCCTGCCCGCCAGCATTGTGAGGCGGATAAATGTGATTTCATCCCCTTCGTTAAACTTCTCTTCCCTGTCCAGCTCCGTTAATTCATCCATACCGCGGAACACTCTGAACAGTCCATCCTCAAATCCCTGAACAGCAGTCTCCACCGCCTCGTTCACATCCGGTTTCTTCTCCCCATAGACGATCCCGAATGCTATCTTTCCTATTCTTCCCATGTCATCAATCTGCTCATCTGTCAACACTGCATCGCCACGCTCCATGCGGGATATGTACTGCGCCACGCAGATCTTTACTGTCTCTGTTATAAGTTCTCTCAATGAGCCCGGTGCGTTTGCGTATTCAAACGGAACCTTGTGCACCGTGTCTTTCCGCTTGCCGAGCTGTTTCATGTTCATGTATAAAGTCATGTGATTCCCCCGTAGTTTTGTTATGTGTATATATTCACATTGTGCAAAAATTGCACATACTGAAATTAATGTTCAACTTGTGCAAAAATTGCACATATTGAAATAACCGTGTCTGCTAAGCCACATTAGCGTTTGCATTTATCTGATCTATTACCTTCTTTATTCCCATCCATACAGACGCGTTAAATATATCCGTTATACTTCCTCTGTCTGTAAATGGCGACTCCATCAGAACTGACATATCCTTTATCATTCCATTGTGCACCACATACTCAACTATCTGATTGACAAAGTATATCTGCCTGCTGTCATAATTTGTTTCATTCAGATATTCGCTGAATGCCTCCTTTGCAGCGTTCATATCAAGTCCCACTATCTCGCGGACAAATTCACCAAGAGGCTTGTCACCGATCTCGCCCTCATAATCCTTTCTCGTTCCGATCTCATTCCAAAGGATATCCTCAAGTGCTTTCACATCCCCAGTTGTAAGCGGCTTATTTGTCTTGAGTTTTGCTATTACAATATTATCCTGATGCTGTTTTATATAAAATTCAGCCTTCGCCTTATAATTCTTCAGATCATCGTTCTCAAGTTCTGATTCATGCCAGTCAGTAGATAGGATATCATCATCAAAGTTAGTGTCATATGTTTGCACTGTGCTTTTTATAAAGCTCATGATATCCCTAAGTCCAGTCCTTATCTCTTCGAACTCTATAATTCCAGCACCATCTACATAGCTATCCGACAATACCTTGTCTATGATTTCTTTCCTGCTGTCAATCTCATCAATATGTTTTCCTGTAAGTCTCGAAAGCGCATTAGCTCTTTTTATAAGATCTCTTTTTGCTCTCTCGTCATTCTTTCCCGCCACATGTGCAAGCTCCAAGCCGTATATTAGCGCATCAAATCTCAGAGCACTCGGCTCATCCCCATCTGCCATGATGTAAGGTGATACCTCTTCCTTTACGATATTGACATCAGGGAACGTTATATTCTGGTAATTTACTTCATCCGAGTATTTGTCCAGATATCTCAGGTGCTGCTTAACTATAAAATTATCCCTGTTATCCTTTGATAATCTCTGAACTTCACTGCTCATGTCCGATATCAATTTCTCTAGGAAGAAATTCAGTCTGTCATCCCTATCAGCAAGTGACTGCAGCTTATACGCTATCTCAAATCTTCTCTGAAATATCGCCCCCTGTATAGGCATCACATTTACAGCCTCTTTTCCCTTTTTCTTCACCCTGAAGAACTCAAAATTACCACAGAAATCAAATATATAGAACAACTCTTTATCTTTGCCGTCCAGCAGTCCTTCGCAAAGTCTGGTTCCCCTTCCTATCATCTGCCAGAATTTTGCCTTACTCATTACTTTTTTGAAAAATACCAGATTGAGTATCTCTGGAACATCTATTCCCGTATCAAGCATGTCAACTGATATGGCTATCTGCGGCAATTTCTTAGAATCCGAAAAATCATCTATTGCTTTCTGCGCAAATTTTGTCTGATTATCTATAACTTCCGCATACCCAACAAGATGCGGATATTCCTCATTGAATACCTCAAATATCTTCTCTGCGTGAGTATGATTCTTCGCAAATATTATGGTTTTTCCTATCTTCTGACCATAATCTATCTTGATTCCCTTATCCATAAATACACGTAAGACTTTTCTTATTGTATCCTTGTTGAACAACCAGGAATTAAGCGCAGCAGACTCTATCTTATCCGGTACATCCCCAGACTCTGTCACAAATGTTTTCTCATACTCTTCCTTATCTTCGTCAGAGAGTTCTTCATAAACAATTCCCTCATCAAGAAACTTTACCTTACTCTCAATTGTCATATAATCAACAAGATATTTATCCTCAACAGCCTGTGCAAGATCATAACCATATGTAGGAACTCCATTTGCAAGTTCAAATATATCATAAGTATTCTTGTCCACTTCATCCTTCGGTGTCGCCGTAAGTCCCACAAGCGGTGCATCAAAATAAGTGAATATATCTTTATACTTATTATATATTGACCTGTGTGCCTCATCACATATGATAAGATCAAAATGTCCACAGGTAAATATTCTTCCATCCTTGTCACTTGCACTATCAACGCATCCGATCATGGTCTGGTATGTGGAGAACACACATCTTGCATTATAATTATTCTTCTCCTCCACCAGATTCGTACAGGACAAATCTTTCAGCATATTCACAAAACTACGCTTTGCCTGAGTGACAAGAGAATTTCTATCTGCAAGAAACAGAATATTCTTCACCCATCCGGCATTTATCAGTATCTTACAAAGTGCAATCACCGTTCGTGTCTTACCAGAACCTGTAGCCATGACGAGTAATGCTTTTCTTCTGTTCTTCTGGTCAAATACATCGCACACCGCTTTTATTGCTGCCTCCTGGTAATAACGTCCGGCAATTGCCTTATCCACTGTTACATTTCTGAGACTTGTCCTCATAGACCTCAGATTAAACCACTTCTCCAAATCTCTCTTGGAGTAAATGCACGAACACTTTCTCTCCGGATACTGTCCATCAATAATATGTGTCTCAAATCCATTTGTAAGGAAAATAACAGGTCTTCTGCCATACTTTCTCTCAATACTGTCTGCATACTCCTTCGCCTGATATCTGCCTGCCTCAACTCCGACACATGTCTTCTTTGCTTCTATAATAGCAAGTGGTCTCTGTGTATCATCATAGAGCACATAGTCCACCCGTCCATTTCCTGACCTGCTAGGAACTCCGTCAACATCAACTTCTTCGATCCAGTCTGATCCCTGTACCCATCCTGCATCCTCAAGCATGGCATCTATATAAAGTTTCCTTGTCTCGAACTCAGATATATCAAGCGGATGCTGCTTATAACGCTGCCTCTGTACCTGACTGCGTGCAGATAACTTCTCCTTGAGATCTGCATTTTCCTCTGCCAATGTCTTAAGGTCTATCTTCTGTCTTTCAATCTCTTCCTGGTTCTGGCGTATCAGCTCTTCCTGTTCTTTGATCTGGCTCTTTGCATTCTCTGCATTCTCCCTGGATTTCTTAGCATTTTCACGTCTGTTCAATATGGCATTTCTATCAAATTCTCTCTGCTCATATCCACGTACATAACAGCATGAAATAAAATCCATAAATATATGCAGATTTTCCAGACACAGCATAGCCTCATCAAATCCCTGACGTCTGTTATTGTGCGCCACGCTGTTGCCTTTTCTTCGTATATAGTCCAAGCGTCTCCACAGATCGTTTCCCACATACTCTCTAAAGTCCTCTGAATTCAATAAACTGTGAAGATTATCCTGATATGGTGTTTCAAGTGAAGTCTCAACTGAATAAATCCATTTTATAGCAAACTCCATAGCCCTGCGGCAATTGAGTATACATGCATCGGGATCCATGAGAATTATTCTCTCAGCCGATATTGCAACCCCAGCAAATGCGGCAAATCTTGGTTCATCCCTTAAGAAGTCGAAATTATTCATGGTCTTCTACCTCCTCCCCTTTGTCTTGTCGGTATATTATATACACATTATATAGGTAAGTAATCAGTTGTTCCAGTAGTTTGATGAGCGAGAGCAATTTTGATTTGTCGACTTGATGGGCAAAGTCAGCAAACTTATTTTGTTCTTCAATTGGTGGTACTAAGAATAAATACTTCTTCTGAACTGTAATAGGAACCTGATTCCTTGTAGTCTGTTTCATATCACCTGAATATTGACGGACAAATCCATCACTTAGCATATAGAACTTCAGATAATACGGTATAACATATTTCTTATTACATCTATATGCTGTCAGTGACGTTCCAAGAATTATTTTTTCTGCACATGTATGTAAAATTACAGTAGGTCCAACCGTAGCATTATGTGCAAATAACACATCATCATCTTGAGCAATTCCTTTTTTTAATTTATTAGCTCTTTCAACTGTTAAATATTTTGCTTTTGAAAAATCAATATCATCATTTACTATACAATTCGCACTTATATATGGTACGCCTCTATCAACAAACTCATCGTTTCGCGGATAATCCCCACCATGATTACCATCCATATGATATATGATATACCTTTTATCAAGTAGCTCCTGAAGAGTGGCAACATAATACTCATTGGAATTATCAACAGAATCTCCAAACATCTCTACAAATCGGGCTTTGATAAGGCTATCTAAACCTTGTAATTGCGTTTTTCTCCTATCAATAATATCAGACAACTTATCTAAAATACTAACTATCTCATCCTGCCTAGCAACACTTGGATAATTGATCTTTGTCTCTTTTAGCCATTTAAAATGCCTATTATAACCAGTATCTGGAATATTCGCATTTCTTAGTGCATAATACAAATACTTATAATTTGATTTTTTATCTTTACTGCGAAGAATTTTAACACCATCAGCCCCTAGAAAAAACGGCTGATCTACATATTTTATCACACGCGTATGATCACCAAATATAATTACTGGAACATCTTCAAACAACCCTTTTTCTCTGTCAGTATATCCCGCTATTGGGTTCTTACCTTGATCCACTATGATGTGATTTCCCTGTTTTTTATATTCGCTTGTCTGAAGTTTTATACCCTTTTTCGTTTCATCAATGAATAATTCCCCAAAAGCTTTCATTACATTTTCCACAAACCCTACTTTATCGTCAAAGTAGTTGTGTACCGAACATATGTTTGATATAATATATTTGGTGCTACCCTATTCGGTAGGCGGTTAGCCTTCACCACAGGAGTTTATAGCCTGTGTTTACATAGATAAATCCATTTATGGAAATCTATTTGGAGGTCTGTGCTTATGCTTACAACGGAACTTTTTATAGCCATAA
>JBNMKK010000020.1:0-40693 GCA_050874325.1 Coprococcus sp.
CTGCGTAGCGCAGTGGCACCGCCCTGTATAATTTCATATTTGTTTCTACTTAGTAGTAACTGTCTTTGCCTTGCTCCATGTTGAGTAATATATAGTCTTGCCCACACTCGTGTATGTACGAACTCTGACATAATACTTCTTCTTTGCTGCAAGGTTAGTTATCTTCTTCGTTACATTGCCATTTCCTTTAACTGTCACAGTCTTTCCCGACTTGAACTTGTCATTTATGCTGTACTGGATCTGATATCCTGTTGTCTGTACCTTCTGCGCTGTCCACTTAACTGCAAATGATTTCTTTCCCGCAGCAAACTTTGTCACGCTCGTTCCCTTTGGAATGATCTTGAAGGCAACTGTCCCGGTTCCTCTGTAGTAACCCTTCAGGGTCACGGCAACCTTGTATGTACCAAGAGCCTTTCTGCCAGCTGACATCTTAACCGTATAACCTGTAGTTGGAACAGTCTTTCCAGATATCTTAACTACTACTTTCGGTGTCACAACCTTGCCCGTGTATACAAATGTCTGAGACGACAACGCAACCTCAGGTGTCACCTTCTGTAAAATGTTGAAAGCAGCCTTACATGTTCCCTCATAGTTTCCAATACCGGTAATAGTTACTGTAGCCTTACCTCTATTCTTGTTATTTGTATAACTTACCTTGTAATCAATGTTCTGAACAAGAGTCGTCTTACCAAGAGTAACCTTTATGGTCTTGTTCTGTGTGATGGCCTTACCTGTGTAATACTTATCAGTAAGTCCTGATACCTTCGCCTTGCTGATATCTGTCTTGACTACCTCGGTCATTCCATTTATCGCATTCTTAAGTGCAAGTCCTGCAGCACTTACCTCTGATGTGATAGCCACCTTGTCTGCATAGACCTTATCAGCCTTTGCAAGAGCCTCATCAAGTGCCTTTACAGTAGAGTCTATGTATGTCTTGCCATTCTTCTTAATCGCATTTGCTGAGTCAATAAACTTCTTGAGTGAAGTCTTATCCACTTTCTGAGACGCAGCACTTCTAAGAGCAAGATAAAGTCTTGCATTTGCAGTCTCGCCCTTGTTGTCAGTGAGCTGTACACCTGTAAGCTCAACATTCTCAGGGAGAACGACAACCGCCCTTGAATCCTTTACAGCTACGCTCTGTGATTCGCCTGCGCTGACGCTGGCAACTGTCTTGCCGCTTACGCTCTTGAAATCAATATACGCTGTGATCTTGCCGTCTTCTGCTATCAGTCTTACCTTATCAAGGTAGTTATTCCATGTTGAAACTGCATCGCTGTCAGCCTCGCGGATCTCACCTGATACTGTGTAGAGACCGTCATCGAGATTTACGATCTCCTGTGTGTTGTCGTCTGCGGACTTGAGTGAAGTCCAGTCGAGTTTCATAAGTACATTCTGTGTTCCTGTGCCCTCTGTGATATTCTCCATGATAGGAACAAATACCTGAAGTGGCTCATATTCCTGTGTTCCCTTATCTACCAATGGGAAACTCAGTGTGTCTGGATACAGACTGTCCTTATTATTAAATCCGTCTATAACGTCGCTTCCATCTGCATTTTTCTGAGTTGTAATAACTGTAGCCGGCTTGAGTGTTCCTGTCGGATCGCCTGTTGACGCATAGCTATAACCAGCATCATAGTAGTTCAGATTCATGAGGTATCCAAACTGTCCACTTATTGTCATTCCCTTGAAATCAATAGTAGCTGTGTACACGCCATCCTTAACAGACAGATTGATCCAATGGTCTATTGCGTTGTCTGACATAGAATCTGTAACTCTGTCAACCTTCTTCATGTTGACATATACCTTATACTCACCATCTGCAAGATTTGTCGGATCAAGCTCAGATGCTGATGCACTGTTGTTAAATGTTTCAACAGCCTTATTTAACGTTTCAATCTGTGTATTCAGAGTCTCAATAGTTACATTTGATCTTGCATATATTGCCTTTGACTCTGTTATAACTGCAGCAAGCTCGTCAAATGCGCTTGTTGTCTTGTCGCCTATAGTAATCTTTTCAGCCTCTTCAATAGCCTTCTTCAGATTCTCTCTTGCCGTCACAAGTTCTGTGTTCTCTGCAAGATTCTTTATTGCATTCTCTATAGCATCTGATTTAGCCTTGATATTGTCTGATATGCTATTGTCTGTTCCTGCATCAGTACCGGCAAGTTCATCATAATATGCCTTACCATCCTTGAGTGCAGCTGCAAGAACTGCCCATGATTCTGTGCTGTATGAACTTTCCGTGTAACGCTCAGCCTTGTCTATAGAACGTCTGAGAACAGCCTTCTGATATGTTGGGATCTGTGGGGCTGTGTCAAGCTTCTCAACATTGAAAAATACCAGATCCGCATCTATCGGATTGCTGTATACATAATTATATGGATCTCCTGATCCCATTGCTGGTGGAATAACCTTAAATCTGTAATTCTTATTCTCAGCGTCCCACGACGACTCGGAGATATTGATCTTTGCAGACTTGACACATGGGAATTCATCGATAGCATCAAATGTACAGTTATTTAATAATGCTCCATTCTCATCAGTCTCAAAATCAAAGTATGTAACATCCTCATCAGATACATTCCACAGTGCGCCCATATAGGCATAGTTGTTTATGTTTCCTCCCATATCAAGACCGTGGAAACCAAGATATATAGTCTTGTTTCCAGAAACATCAACTGTCATATATGCCTCGTTGTCAAGAGTTCCGCTTGCCATTGATGTCTGCGCCGCAGTTCCAGCCTTAAGGAAACTAACGTCCACTTTATATGTTCCCTCTTCAAGTGATGATACATCCTGTTTCTGCTTAACCTGACATATTGCAATATTTCCGCCATTTATAATCTTTAATTCTGCCATTGAGCATCTAATATAATTATGCCCATTAATACTTTCTACCTTTAAAACATCTGGATATGTACTTCCCAAACTGAAATATTCTTTTCCCTCATATATATTTGTATATGAGGTCTCAGCATAAAACTTAGAACTATCAATATCCCATTCATCCGGTATCGGAACATACACATTTCCTTTAATGGCAGGAGAATATACTTCACCATCTTTCATCAGATTTAAAGTATAAACAATGTATTTTCCCTCACCACTTACCTTTTTTATACTGTTGATGGCATCCTCCGATGTATTGAGTGTCACATCAAGCTTTACGCCATCCGGCAAACACTTAAAACTATCTCTATACAGAATTCCATATGTGCCATCCTCTATAGTCTTAGGTGAATAATCATATTCCGATAGACATATTGAAACAGTCTCATAGTATTTCGTCATAGACGGCACATAAAACTTTAATGTTTTACCATACAGAAGATCATGTGAATCAAATCTCAACGTAATACAACCTTCATCAGCACTATACAGATTATCAGTTCCCCATGTAACACCGAAATTTCCTGCCAGATATGCCTTGCAATATTTATCCTTTGTCACCTTTTCAGATGTTCTTGATTCCAGTTCATATACCTCAGTGCCATTAGTCTTCAATATATCCTTAAGGTATATTTTTGCGATGAGTTTTCCATCGCTTATACTGTACTCTGTTTTATCTATATTCCGCTCCATGAGAGAATATATCGCACTCGGTTCAAATGTGCTTATAGTATTCCAATTTGCCGAATTAGTTACCATGGTTTCTGATCCATAATTCCAGGTATTCAAATTTGTGTACAATTTTACGTCTGTCTCATTGTAATCTATGTATGTCGCCAGACGAGTTGTTTTCATATATTTAGGATTTGCCTGAAATGTTATACTGCTGCACTGCGCACTTACTGTAGACATCTCTCTCTTAATGCATCCGACAAGTCCAACCTTCTTCATACAATCAAAGTCATAACCGCTGTAATTATTTAAAGTAAATATTGCAGTATCCTTAACGGAATCAACTGAATCAGGTTCTAGTTTTATAAAACTGTCATTTAATTCTGCATCAACATAGCCAGCCTCTTTTAATGCAGAATAATTAGTTATATCTGACCACTCTCCGATCTTACCGCCTTTGGCAATATTTATCTCTGTAACATTTGTAGCATCCTGTTTAACCATATATATTGCGCTGTACTGACTATATCCAGTAACCTCTATTTGCATTGCATTCAGTTTGCCATTTGACATACCAATAATAAAAGCTCTTTGGGATATCCTTATTCCATTTGCAGCACCTTGAGTCTGTGCCCAATCTGTGATATCCAATAATGTCTGATAATATCCATCATCAAACGAATTTCCCTCAGCCGCCTTCGCAGTTGTCACACCTGAAAAGGCTGTCGCTATTATAATAAGAAACGATAGAACACTTGCCAGTATTCTGTTTTTGATCTTCATTCTCATAATCTACCCTTTCTTTTTTATTTCTGTTACAGCCAGAATGCCAGCACCGCTGTGCTCTCTGGCATATGGTTTCTTCCCACACTGCAGGTCACTGTGACCGGAATGGTTCCCATCACCTCACCGCCCTGCTTTTTGGTGAAATGGCACGCTTCCAGTGGTATACGAAGCTTGCCTTCTTTGATCTCCGCCTGCTGCAGCACACCATTTTCCTCGTACTTCATGGATGCCAGATGACCCGTCATGGCCTCGCCTGTCATCCTTGACTGCGCTTTCATTTCCTTGATGGTGAGCTGTATCCAGCTTCCGCGTTTGTTGTGTCTCAGGATAGCCGGATGTTCAAATCCCCTGTTTGCCATGGACAGATGACACGTTTTCTGCGCATCCACCCTGAACAGTACGAATTCAACCGGCTCTGTTCCGTATGCCAGCACATCACTCAGGAAACTTTTCATAGTGAAGCCCGGACTCCGCTTGCTGGCGGAATACTCCTTGCGCATCTCCTGATCACTCCGTATCATGCTGGACAGAACATAATAATCCAGGCTTTCAACCATTTGTCTGACCGATGCTGGTATCTCGTCCGCACCCACGCCTATGTTCTGCAGGTATTTCTCAAGATCCTCGATCAGTTTCTGGTATTTGTGCAGCCATTCCCTTCCTGCCCTGGTGAATGTGTAGTCGTCATTTAACAGCCCGCTCTCTGCACACATTTTGAAGTATCTGCTCACCGAGCCGTGATGCACGCCACATATCTCCGATATCATCGACACATTTCCCCGCCTGTTCTCCATTTTCTCAAGCTCTGTCAGGTAGCGGATCTGCTGCATGGTAGGAAGATTGTTCCTCTTGAAATTATCGCCTTGTGCCATACCTTATACCTCCTACCAAATATGTACGTTCAATTCCCTGTAGCTGTTCTCATCCGGCTCCGTCTGCTCCCCGCTGCCAAATGCAAGAATGCAGAAACCTTCTGTCACCAACTTCTGTGGACCGAACATGAATGTGAATGCCTCTGTGGGAAGTCTTATTCCCCTCTCTGTCCGGGTTGCTTCTCTCCAATCGTTTTCACATTTGTACCAGACACGCTCATATGACCTTTCCTGATCTCCTGCCGGCTGCAGCTCCTGGAGATAAAATGAACTCTTCTCGTTGCTCACTTCCAGCAGAACACTGTCCGAAAATTCTGCGTTTTCCTTTGCCAGAACTCTTGGATATCTCTTCTCAGTCTCATAGATTCCCATGCAGAACATGTATGTCCCCTCATCATAGAAACTTCTGAGATTTGCTCCCTTCACAGTCCTGTCATATGTGTCGCCATATCTTATAAAATCGCATATGCCGTGCATGACCTCTCCACTCACCACATGCTCCATCCTGCAGGCATTTTCCTCGGCAAGATCTGCATCTATGCCGCACACCATTTGCAGGAAATGAGTCAGATGGCGATGCCGCCTCAGACATTCCGCACCTTCTGCCTTGCCAAATGCCGTGAGCTCCAGATCATTTCCATCTGGCTCTCTGAGATATCCATGCCTTACCATCTGCCTCACATAGTAGGTTGCCTCACGCTTTGTCAGATCGAAGTGCATACATATCTGTGGAGTTGTCGCTGTCTGTCCGTCCTTCCACCAGGAATACACCGCCTCAAGTATATCTTCTTCCTGTTCTTCCCTTGAGTAATAGAGATTCTTACCAATCTCTCCGCGAAAGCCCTCCTCGGCTTTCTCGTCGTCTGTCATAAGCACGGCCCCCTTCCTACCTTTAGTAAAAATGTCATTTGCACAGTTAGTCCTAGCTAACCACATGCTAATATAGACTACCGATTTTTCTGTGTCAATTTATTTTTTGCTTTTCGTCAAACGTAAGCGCAATATAAAAATGGCAGATTTTGTTATATTTACGCGGTTTGTGTATGCTGTGGCAATGGTAAATCATCATTTCGCACTTTATTTTCTTTCTGAATCTGCTGTTTGAAGAGACAAAAAACCAGGGCGGCGGCACTGCTTGTTCTGCAGTACCGCCGCCCCGGTTTTGATCTTCTAATTTTTATACCTACTCTTTCTTACTATCATCATCTGATAAAGATGCCTTCAGCGACACATTGTATCCACTTTCCGTTTCCCTGACCATATTATAGATGGGTTCCAATTCTTTTACTGGATATTCGAGTGCCTCCGCGGTCTGCTCAAGAGTGTATCCTTTCTTCACTTTGCTGCCAACAAGTTTCGTCAGAAGGCTCTGTTCGCCACGTTTTTCACCAATCTGGATTCCACGCGCCTCTCCGATCTGGATTCCACGTTCCTCGCCGTCCTGAACGCCTTCCTCATATGACTCTTTTTTCTCCATTCTTATATGTTTTTCCTGATCATATTCAAATATATTCATTCGCAAAACCTCCGACTTGAAACCTATGCTTTGAACGGATTGTAACACCCCACCAAGGCTTTGCCCACACTCTTGTAGGTACGAACTCTGACATAATACTTCTTCTTTGCTACAAGATTAGATATCTTCTTTACTCTCCATATCTTCCTTTTTCTGCAAATAATAAAATCTCTTCTGAGTTTCAATTTCCTCTCTAAGTTGTTCTTCTGATGGAAGACATGTTTTATATTTAGATGCAAATAATTGCTCGTGTCCATGCAATATAGAATATTTTGCAATATCCTCATCCGTATCTGAACATAAAATAATACCCAACGTTGGGTTATCACCTTCGTTTCGTTTCATTTCATCATACATACGAATATACATATCCATCTGTCCAACATCCTGATGTGTAATTTTTGATGTTTTCAGATCAATCAATACAAAGCACTTCAAAATATAATTATAAAAAACAAGATCAATGTAATAATCCTCTTTTTCAGTTCGAATATGCTGTTGTCTTGCTACAAACGCATATCCTTTCCCCAATTCCATGAGAAATTTCTGAATATGCGTAATAATTCTGTGCTCCAATTCGCTTTCTGTAAATTCCACATTAGATGACAATCCTAAAAATTCTGCTATTACAGGATTCTTGATAAATTCCAGCTTATCAGACTGATACGAAGCCGTCAGCTCACGCATCTCTTTTTCTACTGATTCTGTATTTTGAGACATAAGCATACGATAATAATACTGTGAAGAAACATTTCGTTGCAAAGTTCGAACAGACCACGACTGTTCCTGCGCTTCTTTTTCATACCAAGCTCTTGCCTCCGATGATGTTTCCTGAAGTAAAATTCTATAATGCGTCCATGACAATGGACGTCCAGACTTTGGACTCAGTGAGTCCAAAATTTGAGGGAATTCTTGATAAAATTTCACATATTTATAAAGACTGCTAAAATCAAAACCTTTGCCATATTTTTCTCTTAATTCCGCTGATAGCTTTTTCATAGTTTTTTTACCATAGTCCGCTTTTCCGTTTCCATTCAAACACTCTATAGCAATTCTCTTTCCCAACAACCAGTTTCTTTGTACTAAAATTGTGTCAACAGCCACATAAGCAATTCTTTGTGCACTTTCCACAATTTCACAAGTATCAGCAAGTAAATCTCCTGTTTCACGATAGGTGATTACACTTCTATTGTATTTTAGATTGAGTGAATCCATAGCTACTTTTTCTGTCTCAACACATTCCTCTTTCATCATATCAGCCTCCTATATTTTATATCCGAGGTAGTACCACCTATGCTTTGAACGGATTTTAACACCTCTCACAGGCTTTGTCTATACTTCGGACAAAACTTACCAAAACGGATAAAAAGCCAGTAAAATCACTGTTTCCCAGCGATCCTACCGGCCAATTATTTTTAATTATTATATTATTTTCTCACCTGTCTGGCTGCCTCCACCATGTTCCTTAGGCTGGCATCCGTCTCCGGAACACCTCTCGTCTTAAGGCCGCAATCAGGGTTGATCCAGAGCTTATCCCTGTCGATCTTGGTGAGCATGACATTTACCGCCTTTACTATCTCTGCCACAGACGGAACTCTCGGAGAGTGAATGTCATACACTCCTGGTCCCACCTCTGTCTCAAAGTTGTTCTCCCTGAGTGAATCCAGTATCTGAAGATCAGACCTTGACGCCTCAAATGTGATAACATCCGCGTCCATGTCATCTATGGCTGGTATGATATCCGTAAATTCACTGTAGCACATATGTGTGTGTATCTGCGTCTCAGTCTTCACTCCGCTGTGTGTCAGACGGAATGCAGGTATAGCAAAATCAAGGTATTCTGTGTACCAGTCAGATTTTCTGAGCGGAAGTTTCTCTCTAAGTGCCGCCTCATCTATCTGTATCATCTTGATTCCATGCGCCTCCAGATCCAGCACCTCATCTCTGATCGCAAGCGCTATCTGTGATATAGAGTCCTTTATAGATATATCCTCTCTTGGGAATGACCAGTTGAGTATCGTCACCGGACCCGTCAACATTCCCTTCATGATCTTGTCTGTGAGCGACTGTGCATATACGGACCAGTCCACCGTGATAGGCTTTTTGCGGTATACATCCCCCCATATCACAGGTGGCTTTACACACCTTGTTCCGTATGACTGAACCCACGCTTTCTCAGTGAACAGGAATCCGCCGAGTGCCTCGCCAAAGTACTCTACCATGTCATTTCTCTCATACTCACCATGCACAAGTACGTCAAGTCCGATATCCTCCTGCCACTTTACACATTCCTTTATCTTGCCCTTCACAAAGTCCACATACTCCTGCTCAGTTATCTCTCCCTTTCTGAGCTGTGCTCTCTGTGACTTCACATCCTTTGTCTGTGGGAATGAGCCTATAGTGGTGGTAGGAAGTTCCGGAAGTCCAAATTCCTTCTTCTGTAGAGCCTGTCTCTCACTTCTCTTCGGAAGTCTTACATAATCCGCCTCAGTCACCGCTGCCAGTCTCTGTCTCACCTCATCACAATTACAATCCCTGTCTCCTGCAAACAGCTCATGATTCTTCTGATATGACTCATCCTCAGTGTAGGAATGACTTTCTGCCAGTGTGGCAAGCTCCGAAAGTTCTGTCAGTTTTTCCTCCGCAAATGCAAAGAACTTTGCCTGTTCTGCTCTCAATTTTTTCTCATGTTTTAATGTGTATGGTACATGGAGCAAAGAGCATGAAGTGGAAAGCACAACCTGTATCCCTCTGTCTCGAAGTCGTCCGATGATCTTGAGCGTATTGTCATAATGATTTCTCCAAATATTTTTACCGTTTACCAATCCGGCAAATAACACCTTATCATCTGGGAATCCATACTTTTCTATCAACTGCAGCGTCTGCCTTCCCTCTATGAAATCCAGACCGATTCCTGCAAATGGCATTTTTATGATATCTTCATACACATCTCTCACATCGCCGAAGTATGTCTGCAGAAGTATCTTACACGCTGTTCCATCAGCAAATATCCTGTCATACACTCTGTGGAAAAGTGCCTTGTCATCAGCATCCATATCCCTCACCAGTGACGGCTCATCAAACTGCAACCACTCCACATTCTTATCGGCGCACTCGGCGATGAGCTGCCTGTAAGCCTCCGCCACATCATCGGCAACATCCCAAGCATTCTTTGTTCCGACATATCTGCAAAGTTTAAGCATAGTGTACGGTCCTGTCACCATTGGTTTTGTCTTTATCCCAAGTTCTCTCGCCTCATCATATTCACCTATAAGTTTCTCGCTGCCTAAACTTATCACTGTGTCATCCTCCATCTCCGGAACGATATAGTGATAGTTTGTATTGAACCACTTCTTCATTGCAAGAGCCTTCACATCTCCGGATTCTCCCTGATATCCCCTTGCCATAGCAAAATACGTGTCAAGCTTTGAGACGTTCAGTTCTCTGTATCGTTTTGGAACTATACCGAGGAGAACCGCCGTGTCCAGCACGATATCATAGAATGAAAAGTCATTGCTTGGAATTAGATCTATCCCCGCTGCCACCTGTGTCACCCAGTGCCTGCGCCTGAGATCCGTGGCGATTCCCGTCAGCTCCTCCGCTGTTATCTCATGTCTGAAATATTTTTCAGATGCAAATTTTAACTCTCTTAATGTTCCAACCCTTGGAAAACCTATAACCGATGTCTTCATAATATCCTCCTTATCAATAAATGGCATTTTCAGATGACAACATCTCTTTCTTTGATGTTGTCAATTATATATAGACACCGTTTACTTGTATAATACATAAAAATATGGCGTGGATATAGTGTGAAACTATACCCACGCCGTTTCTGCATCTTGTATCCTATGTCAACTCTATACCAACAAACGGATTTCCATCATCCCGGAACGTTATCTATCCTTTGTATCTCCAGCAGTGAGATAATTCGCCAGCGCACCGAGATATGTATTTCCAAGTCTGCTGAGGATCGCCTTCCTGTGAACTATATACCCTATCCTCATATCGCTGTCATCCGCCAGTGGCACCGATATAATGTCCTTGCCATTCAGCTTTTTATCTATGACACCACTGCACACTGTATATCCATTCAGACCTATAAGAAGATTGAACAGAGTTGCCCTATCCCTCACTCTTATATTTTTCTTTCTCTCAGTCGAAGAAAATATCTCCTCTGAAAAGTAGAATGAATTGTGCTCTCCCTGCTCAAATGACAGATATGGATATGCCTCAAGTTCCTCATTCGTTATGATGCTGTTCTTAGCCAAAGGGTGATTCCTGCTTATGAATACATGCGGCTTTGCCACGAACAGCTCATGAAACTCCAGGTCATTTGCCCTGAGGATCTTGTTCAAAACTTTCTCATTGAAATCGTTCAAGAAGAGTATTCCGATCTCACTTCTCATTCTTGCCACATCATCTATGATCTCGTACGTCTGCGTCTCTCTTATGCTGAAATCATACTCGTCCTGACCATATCTCTTTATCAGGTCGACAAATGCATTCACCGCAAATGAATAGTGCTGGGTTGACACGCAGAAACTCTTCTTACCTCCATCGTCACCCTTATATTTATCTTCCAGAACCTTCGCCTGCTCAAGTACCTGTCTCGCATAGCCCAGAAATACCTCCCCCTCTATGGACGGACTTATTCCTTTATTTGATCTATTGAATATGTTTATTCCCATCTCTTTTTCCAGTTCATGGATGGCATTTGTCAGGCTGGGCTGAGATATATACAGCTTATTCGCCGCCTCCGTGATCGTTCCCGTATCTGCTACCATCACCACATATCTAAGCTGCTGAAGTGTCATGTTATCACCTGCTCTCTGTTATAATTTTCTTAAACTGCTTTGCTGCCTCGTTAAGTGGATGGAGACAATCATACACCAGACATACATTTCTATCCGGTATCTTCTCCTCCAACGGTATCTTTATGACCTCTTTGTTCTTCACCGCATCCCTTGACATAGGTTCCGGGATAAACGCAAGACCAAGTTCACACTTTACAAGCGGCAGTATCTGGTCCGTGGTCGCCGCCTCCGTATCTGGCGCAAGCTCCACACCATGCTCTCTAAATATCCTGTCATAAAATCTAAATGTCATGGTCTCCCTGCCAAGACAGATCAGAGGGTAATTCCTTATCTCCGCAATGGACAATTTCTGCTTTCTGAGAGATGAAAATGTAGTTCCACCTATAAGTATCTCATTGTAGGATTGCAGCATGACCTTTTTCAGAGGAGCCTCGACATCCGCAGGCGTAGTGACCACCGCAAAATCTATGCTGCCGTTCTTCACTTCCTCCACCGCCTGAGGCGTAGAGTGGTTGTATATCTTGAGATTTATTCCCGGATATGCCATGTGAAAAGCCCGCAGCCTGTCCAGCAGATATATGTTCAGCGCCGTCTCACTCACACCTATGGCTATGCTGCCATGTGTAAGATTCTCCCCATCAGCAAGTTCGTCCTCAGCTGTGAGCAGCTGTGACATGGCAGCCTCAACATACGAATATAGCTGTTCACCGTCCCTTGTGAGCTGCACTCCCCTGTTGGTCCTGACAAAAAGGATCCTTCCAAGCTGCTGTTCCAGACAGTTCATCGCCCTCGTAACATTTGGCTGGCTGTTGCCGAGAACCTTCGCCGCCTTGGTAAAGTTGTGGTATCTTGCAACATAATAAAATATCTTGTAATACTCAAAATTAACGTTCATGATTTATTTTCTGCAACAGACTGTAGCACATGTCTGCTATGTTTCCTTTCCCGAAATTCTTTTCCATACAGCAGCTCTTGACATATCATTTTAATATTGCTGTCATATCAATTATGGTTTTCACTTATCGCTACCCCGATAGTATAATCTAACCAGACTAAAAAGACAAGAAAGGATGCGCATATATATGGAAGAAAAGACCATTTTCCCAAGAGAAGAAAAATCAGAGATATTATTTGAAAAAATACTCAGGGATCCCTGGGCATGCGAAAAGCTTATGGATACATTTTGCAATTATCTGTTCTGCAATGATGACTTTGACTGCAATCTGTCACCGGAAGAATTTGCAAAATCACTTCTCACCGCTTATTTGGACAGAGATATGTCTGCCTTCCTGATGTCGATCTGCAATAATACAATGTTCGATCTTCTCCGAAATTCTTATCTGATCCCTTATCGTTTCAATGCCGACGGCAAGACCAACCCGGTCATCATGACTGGGGATCACGGCGAATTGCTGCCCGAGTTCAGACACTCTGTGCGTGAGAAAGACTACCAACATTTTCATGATATTTATACCCACATGAGCCACAACGAAAATATGTATCTGGCAAAAGCGTACAGATACAGCCACGAATACACCTCGGACAACTTAGATGTCAAACAGAAGATACTGGAGGAATGTACAGGGGTACTGCTCATACGTGAACTGCCGGACACTGTAAAGCTCAAGGAGACCGAGGCGGAGGCGTACTGCGCAGTGTGGGACATCATGGTTGAACTTGAGAAAAATCTCCCCATGGCATTTGTATTCTACGGTCAGGATACCCTGGACAAGCAGGGCGAAAAATATGACGAACTCGGAATCTTCCTACCGGATTCGCTGCTTATGAAGAATCTGGAAAGACATGTGGCGAAAGCTGAGGCGATAATATATGCAGAAAAGTAACAGTGCAAATTCTCAATCGTACACAGATATAATGGAAAAAAATCATATGGAGATACCATGGCACGACTATGCCAGTGCCGACAGCAACGTGCTTATATGCAAGGCAGGTCTGATCGAAAAGGCATCCGTCATAGGCAGAGTCGGACTGATCATGCTGTCATGTGGAACCGGTGCATGGAGAGTCAGAACTTCCATGAACAAACTGTCAAAGGAACTGGGAGTCACATGTACCGTTGATGTCGGTCTCATGTCCATAGAATTCAACTGTTTTGACGGTCACGGCTGTGTATCTCAGTCGCTGTGTATCGCCAACACCGGGGTGAACACATCAAAGCTCTACAGAATGGAGCAGTTCGTTGATAATTTTCCAAACGAAGAGGCCCACCTGACAGGTGAGGAGATCCATCAGAGACTTGATGAGATAGAGAAGATCCACGCGCTGTACTCCCCTCTCCGCCTAGGTCTTGCATCCGCCCTCGCCTGCTGCGCATTCACATTTTTACTCGGCGGAGGTCCCGTCGAGATGATCCTGGCGTTTGTCGCCGCAGGAATCGGCAATCTAATCCGTACCAAACTTATCAAGCATCATTTTACGCTTTACATGAACATAGCAGTGTCCGTATCTGCCGCATGTCTTGTGTACGCGCTGTTGCTCAAAGCAGCGGAGATCACATTTCATATACCCTCTTTCCACGAGGCCGGTTATATCTGCTCCATGCTGTTCATCATCCCCGGATTTCCATTCATTACCAGCGGTATAGACCTTGCAAAGCTGGATCTGAGATCCGGTCTTGAACGTCTCACATACTCCATCATAATCGTGCTGGTGGCTACTATGTTTGCATGGATAATGGCTCTGCTGCTAAGACTCCATCCACAGGATTTTGCGGCATTAAATATATCCGCCGGACTCCATCTGGTCCTTCGCCTTATAGCAAGTTTCTGCGGAGTATTCGGATTCTCTGTCATGTTCAACAGCTCCGTACGCATGGCGGCTACAGCCGCTGTCATCGGCGCCATAGCCAACACTCTCCGGCTTGAACTGGTAGATCTTGCCGGCATCCCTGCAGCCGCCGCCGCATTTGCAGGCGCTCTCACGGCCGGATTGCTCGCGTCATTCATCAAAAAGGGCAATGGCTACCCGAGGATCTCTCTTACCGTTCCGTCTATAGTCATCATGGTACCCGGTCTTTATCTTTACCGGGCAATATACAACTTTGGCATCATGTCACTTTCTGATGCTGTATCATGGTTCGCAGCTGCCATCATGATCATCATAGCCCTGCCACTGGGTCTTATATTTGCAAGGATCCTGACGGACAGAACCTTCAGGTACTGCACCTGATCTGTATGCAGCAAGGATCTGCCGCAGCTTATAACTAAGAAATATATAACCAAGGAGTACATGACAAATGAAGTATTATCCACACAGACAAATGTCAGAATCTTTCATCACAGCCGCTTTCCTGTCTATATCAGGAGGACTGCAGGATGCATACACCTATATCTTCAGGGGAAAGGTATTTGCAAATGCTCAGACAGGCAACATAGTCCTTCTCAGCCAGAATCTTGTTGATCGCAACTGGCGGCTATGTATACATTATGCCGTCCCGCTGCTGTTTTTTGCTCTTGGAATAGCTGCTGCAGAATGTATAAAGCAGAAGTTTCAGAATATGCAGCAATTTCATTGGAGACAGATCGTCGTAATGATAGAGATCATTCTTCTGCTTATAGTTGGCTTTCTCCCGGTGAGCTTAAACCTGCTCGCCAATGCCATGGTATCCTTTGCCTGCGCCATGCAGGTACAGGCATTCAGGAAGGTCAACGGATACGCATTTGCCAGCACGATGTGCATAGGCAACATACGAAGCGGAACAGATGCACTATGTGCATTTTTCAGAACACACGACAAGAACACGCTTTTCAAATCCCTGTGTTACTGGGCTATCATCGTTCTGTTCGGCATAGGAGCAGCGATCGGCGGACACTTTATCCGTATATTTGACATGAGAACTATCTGGTTCTCCTGCTGTCTGCTGTTCGTAAGCTTTCTGTTTATGTTCATCAAAGAAGAGAGGGAATAAGAATGAGCTTACGCGGGTCCTCAAGGAGCAGACGCATGAAAAGGCGCTGCGCGCGGCGTCTGCGTACATCATAAGGAATCTCCCGCTTACGCGGGTCCTCCTTATGATAATATATAGTCGCCTCTATCGACAACGATCTGGAATCCAAAAGCCTCCGCCCGTCTGTCCAGACAGCCGCGGCACTGGGCGGATTCCTCCCCCGTGCATATCTTGTTGTCATAGAGTTCATATTTCTTTCTGACTGCCACCGGTGACAGATTTGGCATGACCACATTTGCACCGTGCATAAACCCACGCTCCCTGCCATCTGCCGCTATCGTTCCGAGAGATGTGGTGGATGGTATGAGTGCCTTCGGGAACATGAGCCTCAGCAAGCTTATCATTACAAGCGTCTGTCTGACCGTGCCCTGATCCATCTTTGCAAATGGTGTGTCTTTATGTGGAACATAGGGTCCTATTCCTATCATCTGAGGCTGCAGCTTTGCAAGGAAATGAAGATCCTCCGCAAGGTTCACCGCCGTCTGAAAAGGTGACCCGACCATGAACCCACTTCCAACCTGATACCCAAGCGTCTTTAGATCATACAGGCATCTGACTCTGTTGTCATAGCTCATCTCTTCTGGATGAAGCCTTTCATAGTGCGCCCTGTTCGCAGTCTCATGTCTGAGAAGATACCTGTCAGCCCCAGCCATCCGCCACAGCTTGTATGTCTCATAGGAATGTTCTCCAAAAGACAGCGTGACTGCGCAGTCCGGGAACCTGGCCTTTATGCTCCTTACTATGTCTGCTATGTCATCGTCTGAGAATCCTCCGTCTTCCCCTCCCTGGAGCACAAATGTCCGGAAACCCAGAGCATATCCCTCCACCGCACAGGAGAGTATCTGGTCTTTACTCAGGCGGTATCTATCCACATGACTGTTACTTTTTCTAATACCGCAGTAATAGCAGTCATTTCTGCAAATGTTCGTGAACTCGATAAGCCCTCTTATGTATATCCTGTTTCCGAATCTCTCATGAGCCAGATCATAAGCTTTCGTTCTAAGATACTCAAAATCAGTGAGAACATCCTTAGAGTCCCCGGACATATTCATATTCTGGCAAAGCGGATCATTTTGCGTCATAGACAAAACTTCTATAACTTCAGCCAGCTCATCTACCCCTGGCAGCTCACCCCAGCCCTGTCCATATTCAAATGTCTTATCAATTATATCTCTAACTGTTCCCATATTACTACATCCCCTACTCCGTCATACAGAGCAGACTGCGTATGTGCGCAAGTCTCGCATCAAACTGCTCATAGAAATCCTTCTCCGCATCATATATACCCACATACATAACCTGCAGCACCAGCATAGTCTGATTTCTCGCAGTCTCATCCTCACCGGAGCGCATATACTCTATCAGATTCCTCTGCATATCCTTCTGGAACTTATGCCAGTCATTTATATACTTCGTGTACCTTGGAATATCCTCGGTGTCTATCCACTTCGACACCTTGACCTTAGTCCTGCCCGCACGCTCACACTCATGTATCTGCAGGATATATTTGAATCCGTCATCGGTATAATATCTTCCAAGTGGGAAGAGTCTGCAAAATCCTGGTCTCGCGCTGTGAATGCTGCACCTGCCCTCATCGTTTAGGAACGGACATTTGTCTGCCGCCATCCTTATATTTGGCAATACCAGACCATCCACCACATTTACCTCAAGTTCTCTCTCAAGCAGCTGTGTAAAATTCTTTCCTGTCCCCCTGCAAAGCCTCATCACATCCAGCGGATCAAGAATAATAGAATTCCCCATGCCTGTACAGCATGCATGACAGCCCTTGCACTCATTGCAGTACGCCTTAACCATATCATTTGCATCGTACAATCTTCCATCTGAGATATCTTCCAACTTCTCATTTCTTATCATAGCCGTAATCCTCAATCATTTTATTTCTATTTGTTTCTACAACACTCCAAATTTGATCCTCACCCTGTCCAGTTTCTCCAGGAATGGTCTCGCCACCAGCCACAGTGCAATGACAGTCGCGGTCGCCTGCGCAAGGTCAAATGGAAATCCTGTCACATAGGATGCCATGATCATGCTGAAATTCACATTTGGCTGCCACATGATGACGGATGCAGGATTCATGATCCCACCATACACCACTATACACACAAGTGCGCCAAATATACACAGTCCCAGCTTTGTCATGTTTCTTGTCCTCACGCTGCTGCCTGCAAAGAACAGTCCGGCAAGGAATCCCACAAGCCCCATTGCGAACATCTGCCACGGAGTCCACGGTCCCTGTCCCATGATGAAATTCGACACGAACATCGTCATCGCACCAGTGATGAATCCGCCCTCACAGCCAAATGCCACTCCGGCAATGATAACTATGGCCATGACCGGTGTAAAATTCGGCAGCATGAAGAACGCGGTTCTTCCCGTCACCGCCAGCGCACACATGACTGCCAGCGTCACTATATCTCTGACCTTGGGCTTTCTGTCCTCAAATGACACAAAGAACGGCAGCATAGCCTCAAGCAATACAAGCAGAGAAATAAAGAAATACTTCTTATCCCCAAGTCTTGCCACTCCAAACCATATGGTTGCAGGTATGAGGACAAGCACTGCAACAATGCTCGCAACCGTCCTCCTGCCAAATCCACGTCCAGATGAATCCATCACTATATCCTCATTTCTCTTCTTTGTGATGGGGCGTATTGCCACGAGCAGGCCAAATATTGCCACTATCATAACACCATACAATACCAGATACTTTCGACCTTCCGCCGTGACCGTCATCTGCTGCACAAGACCGGACAGGTCTGATACCGACATTGTATTCCAGAATCCAAACACGATTATCACGGTTGTCACCGATATGGTAAGTATCTGCCAGATACTGAGATTTTCAACCTTCCTGTCCTTATTCAGGATTATGTTGGCCAGCTTGTCATCTGATACACTGACTGTCCCTGACATTTTTACGTTTTTCGGATTATTCTCATTTCCGCCGCCAGCATTTCCCGTCACATCCATATCCACACCGTATGCGGCAAGAACATCCTGAACAGTCACCGCGTCCTCCAGTACATTCCTCGATATCCTTGACGCTGCCGTGGTAAAGAAATTGTTGCCAGACATGTACCTTCTCACAGTGTCAATGGCAGCCACCTCCCCGTCAAACAGGAGCGCGATCCTATCACCCGCCACCGCACAGAATTCAATGTCATGACTCACAACGACTATGGTCTTTCCCCTTTGACGCAATTTTTCAAGCATATATGCAAGCTGCATCTTGAATTCGTTGTCAAGCCCCTTTGTCGGTTCATCCATGAGCAGGATATCCGGATCCGCTATGAGTACCTTTGCCAGGGCAAGTCTCTGTTTCTCTCCGCCTGAAAGGTCATATGGATGTCTGTCCAGGAGATTCTCCAGCCTGCAAAATCTTACTATATCTGCAAGCTGCTGTCTGTCCCGCGCATCGACAAGCTCCTCCTTCACGGAGCGCCGGGTAAACAAAAGCTCCGGATTCTGTGGCAGCATGCCTGTTTTAAGCCCCTTTTCTATGCGAACCCTGCCACTGTACGGTCTGTATACATTTGCCAGAATCGACAGCATAGTTGACTTTCCTGATCCATTACTTCCGTTTATCATAAGGATCTCATTCTCAAATATATCAAGGCTTACCTGCCTCAGTACATCCCCTGCGTTCTTCTCATATCTGAAACTGACCTCGTCAAGGCTGCACACCACTTTTCCATTTTTCGCATCTATGCCAGCATTTTCCGGCGCCGCTGGTTCTCTGCCATTTTCTCTGAATTTCCTGTCGTAATCCGCAAGCCATTCTCTGGCATCCGGCACAGTCAGGGGCAGATGAAGTTCCGCTCCATGCTCCAGCCCCATATATATCTGAACTGAGGCTGGCATGGACAGGTAAAGTCCCCTGTCTATCTTTCGCGCCCTCACGCTCTCGGCAAATCCCCTCACATCACCGTCATATATGATCCTGCCATCCTCCATCACGACCGATCTGCTGCACACCGGCAGCACGTCCTCAAGCCTGTGTTCAGTCATTATAATGGTCGTTCCAAGCTCTCTGTTTATCCTCACAAGACTGTTTATGAAATCATTTGCAGCTATGGGATCAAGCTGGCTCGTCGGCTCATCTAGGACAAGAACATCCGGCGTAAGAGCCATGACTGAGGCAAGATTTACCAGCTGTTTCTGACCTCCGGAAAGCTCCATGACCTTTCTGTGGAATATATCTCCCAGTCCGAAAAATGCTCCCATCTCAGCAACGCGTCTTCTCACATATCCATTGTCATATCCAAGACTTTCAAGCCCAAATGCCAGCTCGTGCCACACCTTGTCCGTGACAAGCTGTGCATCCACATCCTGCCACACAAATCCTATCCTGGATGCGGCTGTTCTGTCATCAAGTGACCTCACATCTGTACCGTCAAAGACGATATCGCCGCACCTTTTTCCAACAGGTGCCACCGACGGCTTGAGATGCCTGAGAAGAGTTGTCTTGCCACATCCCGACCTGCCGAGTATGACGACAAATTCTCCTCTCTTTATATGAAGTTCTGCATCCCTGATGGCAGCCGGAAGAAAAGTCTTTCCACTCTCATCATTTCCATCCGGATATGCAAAACTGAAGTTTTCTATATCAAAAATATTCAACATTATATCCTCTTTCTGTTTAAGCTTTTATCCATGAGCATACCGTCTCATACCTTCATATTTCTCTGTCTTACCGCATCTCTCACATGTACAAATATCGGCAGTCCGATCAGACAAGTATACACTATATACATACTCACTGTGAGTGTCCCCGTGAGATTTCCCCTTATAGCCGGGTAATACCAGAATTTAAAACCGCCCTTCATACTTCCCCAGAGTACATAACCGCCACTGACCAGCATGTATACAAGCGCCCTGACATCCCTCTTTCGGAATCGAAACAACGAAAATGCTGTTCTTCCCGGCAGACCATATCCTCTCGATCTCATACTGTCTGCGGTTACAAGCGCCCTCTCCAGAGACCATGTCACAACAGCCGACAACACATGACATCCGGTTCTCACTCTCCTGAAATATCTGCCGTTTACACTGTATCCGGACGCTTTCTGCGCCCTGTACACCTTACCAAACTGACTGGTAAGCTCCGGAATGAACTTCAATGTCATCGAGAGTACAAGTGACAATACAGGTGCAAGCCTTCCAAACAGGTAAACCATCTTGTCAGAACTGATGACTACATTAAAGCATGAAAACCAACATAGCACACACACAAGCAGAAATGCCGCCATGACACCATATGCTATGGATTCCAGGGTAAGTGGATTCCCCGATGGCAGATATGCCAATATCGTGACACCCTGATGACTGAACGCCGGATTAAAAAGCGCTGTCAATATGATAAGAGGGATCATATATTTTAAATTTGTGATAAATCCACGCTGTCCCCTAAGTATCACCGAGTACACAAATGCACCTATAAACGATATGCCCAGGCATACCGGATTGGTAAATGCCAGGGCATATCCTATAGCACATATAAAGTACATCAGATTTACTATCGGATGATAGCCGGAAAATGAATCATTTCTGTTCACTTTCTGTATATTCTCCAATCAATTAAATCATTTTTATCCTACATGCCTCCCCCGACATCGCTGCCCAGGCCTTCGCATGTGTACAACCATTTGATGGAATCCCCATCCTTGAGTCTGTATTTTGAGCATCCATAATTTGGAAACCATCCGTTCACGGAATACATCCATCCTGACAGACTTCCACAGTCAAACTCATACAGATTGTGGATTCCCTCTATATAATAACTTCCATATGCAGGAGTCCAGCTGTATTCCAACTGTATTCCGTAATCTCTGCACACAGATTTCAATACATCAAACACAGTGTCTCCGTCTGTGAAAGAAACCCTAACCGTACCGAGTATCTCTCCATCCGCAGGCACAAAATCCTGTTTTTCTTCTTTGAGCCAGTCCCAATTGTTAAGTATCGTATAACAGCTTATATATATCGTACAATAGTAAGTCTCTCCATTTGAGACCTCTGTGGTGGTTCCTGTAGTCTTATCAGTAGCCTTTTCTGTAGTCTTTGTTGACTCAGTTGTCTTTGTACTCTCTGTTGTACGGGTACTCTCCGTTGTGTGGGTGCTCTCCGTCGTCTTCGTGCTCTCCGTTGTACGGGTACTCTCTGTTGTGCTGGTGTTCTCCGTCGTACGAGTGCTCTCTGTTGTACGGGTATTCTCTGTTGTCTTTGTATTTTCTGTCGTAGTTCTGTGCTCAGTAGTCACCGTAGCTTTCGTGCCATCGCCTGACTGTCCTTTGGAACCGTGCTTTTTGTCGCCTTTTCCTCCGTTGTTTCCCGGCTTACCGGTGCTCTCAGTTCCCGCCTGACTGTCCTTTTCCGTACCTTCAGAGCTTGTCTGCTCGGTCTTTCCTGCCGCCTTGGTCGTGCTCTCTGTCTCCGAGAGCTCCTCCGTCACATTTTCCCGCGTGCTCACAGCAGCCTGCGCATCCCCGCTGGAACCATTTCCTATGTCTGCAACGTCCCCGGCTGAGCTTTCAGTGGTCGCTCCCTGATCAGCCCTGTCTATACGGAACCCTCTGGCACCGGGAGCATTGCCCCCGTACCAGAAAGCCCATACCAGGATCAACACCATGACACTGGCACCTATGATCTGTTTTTTATATTTTGCTATAAACTGTTTTATTTTATCCATAGATTATAATTAGTATTTCTCAGTTACAACACTTATGCTGCTGCTCCATGCTCCGTAATATACTGTATTTCCTACCTTCTTATAACTTCTGACACGTACGAAATACTTTGTTCCTGCACCTGCAGTCTTAAATGTGAGTGATGTATTCTTCACACCGGCAAATGTCAATGTCTTTGTACCCTTAAACGCACTGTTCTTTGAGTACTGTACCTGATAACCTGTGGCAGTGCTGTCCTTAAGCACCTTCACATTTATCTTCGCTTTTGCAGGTGAGTTGAAGAAATTAATGTCCTGACCACTTACTCTGTAAATAGCCTTTGCCTTGTATGAAGATATAGCGTAATCTCCTGATGCCTTAACCGCATATGTGTACTTAACTCCAGCCTTAACCTGACGGTCAGCGTATGAGAGAGTCTTTACAGTTGCGATCTTTGTCCATGCCTTTGCATTTCCCGCTTTTCTGTAGATCACATACTGCTTAGCACCATCGATCTTGTTCCACTTTAATGTTACATTTGTACTTGCATTGCCAAGTGTGACAGCTGGTGTGGCAAGTGTTGTGATCGGAGTCTTTCTTGTCACGCTCTGACCTGTGTATGCTGATGTTCCAGCCTTTGATACAGACTGTACTGCATATGTATAAACTGTATTTTCTGTTACATTGCTGTCAACATATGCTGTCTTGGCAGTATCTGCGATCTTCTCCCATGTGTCTGATGTTCCGGCCTTTCTGAGTACAACATAGCTGTCTGCATTTGCTGTCTCGCTCCATGTCAGTTCGATACCAGCCTTTGTATTTGCTATCTTAACCTCAGGTGCTGCAAGAACTGCCACCTGTACTGCCTCTGAATTTCCAAATGACTTTCCTACAACCGGTTTTACCACATACTCATATGTAACTCCGGCCTTTGCTGATGCATCGCTATAACTGTTCTCAGTTGCCTCTGCGATCTTGGCAAATTCGCTCTCGCTCTCTGCCTTTCTGTATACTGCATATGAATCTGCTGCAGATACAGCATTCCACTCAAGTGATACAACACCGTCCTCAAGTGCAGCGGCTGTTATCTCTGTCTTACCATCCTTGATCTCAAATGCCTGCTTGATCTTTCCTGTATAGTTCCCTATTCCTGTTACTGTAGCCTTTGCAGTTCCAACCTTCACGTTGTTGAAGTATGAAACTGTGAAGTCCTTGCCAGCCTCGAGAACTGTATCTCCAAGTGTTACGATCACTGTAGGTGCCTTCTTGCTGCCGTCAGCAACGATATCGTCTGTGTCAACTGTTACAACTGCATCAGTAAGCTCAATTGGCTTGATCTCAAATGTATACTCAACTGAGCCTGAGTAGTACTTGAGTCCTGTGATCCTTACGCTTGCTGTTCCTGCGTTTACATTGTCGATGTAGCTTACTGAGTAATCTGTACCGGCTCTGAGTGTCTTGCCGTTATATGCTACGCTGACTGCCGGTGTCTTCTCTGTTCCGTCTGTCACATATTCCTCTGCTGAAACTGTGATGTCTGTCTTTGAAATATGTGTTGCATTTAATGTGTAATTCTTTACGACCTTACCTGTGTATTTTCCCTTACCTGTGACTGTGACTGTCGCCTTGCCAGGAAGTACATTGTTTGCAAATGCAACTGTGTAGTCTGTATTTGCCTTAAGTGTCTCTCCTGTGTGTGTAACTGTCACATTTGGTTTCTTAACTGTACCATCTGCGACAAATACTGTCTGATCGATGGCAACATCCGCTGCCTCTATCTCTGCTGAGTATATTGAGAATGTCTTCTCTGTCTGACCCTCATAATCACCCATACCGGTGATAGTTACCTTTGCTGTATTTCCAGCCTCTACGTTGTTGCTGTATTCCTTTGTATAGTCAACGCCCTCTGTGAGGAGAATGTCACCATACTTAACTGTGACCTTAGGCTCCTTTGCTGTTCCGTCATATACAAGGCCGAAATCAGCAACTGTTACATTTGCCTTCTCAACTGACTTCTTATCTGCGCTCTCTGTATAGAGTTTCTTTCTGTCGCTCATGTTGTAGAGAGTTGTCTTTCCTGTCTTAAATCTGTCATATGATACAAGAGCATATGTAGCCTGCTCTGTAGCCATCATGTTTACTGAAAGTTTTCCATTCTGTGCTGCATGTGCAAATCCGCCTCCATCGATATAGAAGGAAAGCATTGCATCAAGAATAGAATTCATGTTCTTTACATACTGTGGATCTGTGTCGGCATCTCTTCCAAGGTCAGAAAGCGCACATACTGTCTGAGCGCAGCTCTCTGAGTTTACAGTTCCCCATGAGCCCATGCCGCCATTTGATAACTGCTGATCAGATATAGCCTTCATACCACGGTTGACTGCAGCCTTTACCTCAGCATTTGTATTGTAATATGGAGCAAGTGCCTGAACAGCCATTGTTGTGATATCTGGATCTGCCTTTGAGCCCCACAGAGCCCATCCGCCGCTGCCTGGGATCTCATTGTCAAGTATGTACTGGATAAGTCCTTCTCTTGTCGTCTGTGTTGCTGTGCTGTCATCTGGCAGCTCAGGGATCTCATAATCTCCTGTGTCAAGAGCAATAAGAGCATATATAGGACCGTTTATTCCCTGCCATACAACATCCTCAAGATTGGCAAGTGGCTCAAGAAGATTGTAGCCACCCACATTTGTAGGATCTGCACCGATGGCTGTAAGGCCAATTATAACTCTCGAGTTATCAGTGAGCTTACGTGAGTGAAGCTTGTTGCTTCCTATATTCTGAACATACTTTACAACATTGTTGTAGTATGCTGTGTACCACTCCGGATCCTCATATCCATATCTGGCAAGAGCGAGAACAGCCCACTCTCCACCTACAGAACCGACCTGTGCCTCGGTTACTGTATTTCTGATATACTTGATCGAACTGTCAAGCATCTCCTTGTAGGAGTCAGATGTGTTGTTGGCTGTGAGATCTGTCTTGATGGTGAAATAAGACTTGTACTTTCCACCCAATGAAGAAACTGAGAAATCAAGACCATTTGTTATATCATAAGTCTCCTTTGAAACAGACCATCCATCGATCACTGCATAGTGGCTGTTGAGACTTGTATCCATGGTGATGTAGGCAGCCTGAGCCTCATTTGCAGGAACAGAAACCTCAAATACAAAAGGATCTTCCTCTGTACCTGTAGCCTTTGTCTCCTCACCATTTATATAGTAGGTATTTGTCATGTTGTAGCTTGCATCAAATTCTGTCTTCTTTGACATATTGAATGTCTGACCTGCAACTGTGATGGTCTTCACATACGGATTGCCGTAGTAACCATTTCCGATATCATCGGTCACCTTATCTTCGTTGCATGTATAGTCAAATCTGAGACTGTCCCCGTCGCTGAGGGTTATGCTGCTCATTCCCCAGTTTGAATAGTCGTCATTGTCATAGGCAAGCATCCAGCCTGAATATCCCGCACCTGCGCCAAGACCGTTGATGCTGCTCACATATCCGCTTGATACTCCTTCAACTGATACCCCAGCCTGGTCAAATGCCTTCTGTACAGCCTGTGCTGTAGTTGTGTCCGCATCCACCTCGACTGTCTGTTCCATGATGACACCCGTCTTAGAGGCGCCCTCGATTCCGGCATCCACTGCCGTGTAATCGTATGCTGAGACCGTGATCGTCTTGGTCTCTTCCGCTGCATACGCCGTCATGCCACCGCCCCATGGGCTTGTGACAACCGTTGCTGCCGCCATGCACATCGCCATACATGCCGCAAGAATTCTTCTTCTCATAAACGTATCTCCTTTCAATTTTTCCCAGAAAGGCATATTGACAAGTTTCAAAATACCTTTCTCTCGAAGAATTAGATATATAGCAAGCGATCTGACTTGACAGGGGCATCGCCCTGCATACAGTAATGGCTGTTGCGACGGATTCTCACCGCACTTCCCTTCTTTTTACGCCGGAACATCTCCGGGACTATATATCTGGTGTGATCTATGGTCACACCAAAGCAATATTAACAACGCCAGCGCCCGGTGTCAACCTTATGTAAACGTATAAAACAATTTATCACAACAGTTTTTTAAATTCCTCCAACGATACCGGCCTTGAGAAATGATATCCCTGATAATATGTCGAACCATATCTGTGGAGATAATCGAAGAGTTCCTTGTCCTCAACACCCTCTATACAGCTCTTGTAACCAAGCTCATGGGCGCAGGACACAACAGCCTGCACAAGTACCTGATTCGGCCTGCTCTCCTGTATTCCCCTTACAAACGACATATCGACCTTGAGCTCATCTATCGGAAGTTCAGTTAGGAGATTGAGCGTAGCATTTCCCGTTCCAAAATCGTCTATAGCAATCTTTATTCCAAGCTTTCTGAAATATGTCAGCTCATTTTTCAGAAAAGCTATATCCATATTCTTGCATCTCTCCGTCAGCTCTATACAGAAATACTCCGGAGGGAATTTTGTTCTGTGTAATATGTCCACTACGGCATCTCTGAACCCATGATTCTCAAGCTGTGTTGCCGCTATATTGACATTTACCACAAAATCAGGTCTGCTCTTACGGATCTCCATTCCATCCATGAGCGCCTGCTCTATTATCCAGTTGCCGAGTTCAAAGAAACACGGCTCCATCTCAAGCCACGGTATAAACATTCCCGGCGGGACGACTCCAAAATCTTTATGCTCCCACCTGAGAAGTGCCTCCATACCTACTATATGGCCTGTCACAGAATTGGCTATCGGCTGATAACACATGAAGAAACCTTCCATATTATTGGATACACATTTGTGTATGGTACTGTAGAGTTTCAATCTCATTCTGTCATTGTCCTTGATCTCCTCATTGAAGAATACAAGCTCACCATGATTATCCTCCTTGGATCTCTCCATGGCGTATTCCACACTGCTCTTTATGACATCCTCATCTGCGCCAATGTGATCATATATCAGACCGCCTCCGTATAGTTTCAGAGGGATCGCCGTGCCACTTGGTCCTACATTGTCAAGTGCAAGATTCTGTAAACGTCTGTATACCTCTTTGAGCTCCTGTTTCGTATACACATTTGAACATATCACGAATTTTGCTCCGTCAAGTCTGAACACAAGTCCCTTGCCACCAACAACATTTTTGAGCTTTGTGGCAAAATCCTTTAGAACAGAATTGCCATATGCATATCCGTACATCATGTTGATGCTGTTGAACATAGATATTCCTATTGCCATAATGCTCATCGTCTGCTTATTTCTCAGATGCACCGATATGTACTTGGTATACTCCTGCTGATTGTGCAGGTTTGTCACCGGATCAAATCCATCTATAACGCCGTGATTTATGACCGTTCCAACAAAGAACTCCGGATCACCATTTTCCTTCTTGGTGATGAGACCTCTGCAGGTACAGACAACATACTCACCCTTTTTATTTCTCATCCTGTACTCGACATCGTGATATTTCTTACGACCAGAAAATACATCATCGATATCCTTCTCAAACACAGCCCTGTCATCCGGGTGTATGAGATCCTCCCACACCTTCTGCGTATCGTAAATATACTGACCCGGCAGTCCAAAATAATCCACTGCACTGGCAGACCACTTAGTCACATTTGTGTCCAGATCATTCATAAAAATAAAGTTTCTGATCGTTGTTGCCGCCAAAGCATCAAATATCCTGTCAGTCCTGCCCAGATTTCTGTAATGAGGAACTTCCCCATCCTTAAGGCCGACAGCCACTCCGGCTTCCTTCTCGACTGCCTCACGCCTCTTGAGTTCCGGATGTTTTGAATAAAATGCGTTCTTATCCTCATACATCTTTCTCTCAGCCTCATTCATGACCAGATCTATTGATGGTGTATCTGCCTTCCAAACCGCGCCAAACGCCACCGGAGCCTCCTCCTGCTCATCGATCAACTCTCTGTATTTCGCTATCATTGAGTTGAAAGTCTGCTCAGTCACATCCATGATCACCACGACAAACTCATCGCCGCTTATCCTGTAACAGGCATTTTCTCCAAATTGCTGGGCAAGCATCTGTGATACCCTCTGCAGATAGAGATCTCCCTCCTTGTGTCCATACTGGTCATTCACATATTTGAGCTTATTCACATCGTTGAATATGAATCCCACAGACGGTTTGTCAACTCGTCCAGCATACGCATCACATAATATATTGAATGAATTTCTATTTGACAGATGTGTGAGAGCATCTTTGTAACTGTAGAACTCCAACAGCTCCTGTTTCTCTATACTCGCCGAATACTCCTCATGTATATCTCTGGTATACAGATAAAAAACTTTATTGTCATCTCTATAGTTAGATGTAGGAACTATCTCCGTCATAACCCATCTGTACACCATATCCATCTTTCGTTTGTATCTTATGGTAAATCTGTCATGACCATTTGCAAAAAATGAGGTCAGGAAACTTGGGGACAGACACTTCTTCACCTTAGCAATGTCATCAGGATAGATCTCTCCGCATGCCGCCAACTCTCCCATATAATCGGTCAGGCAGTCATGTTTCACCTCATCCTTGTTCCTTATGTAACCGCCCCGCAGTGTCTCACATATATTGTGGGTGACATCTATTCTGAATATGCGCCTGTACACTCTCGTCAGTGCTCTAAGGCTATCCTCAAGGACCAATGACTCCGGGCTTACCGTCTTCATACCAAACAGAACCCACTGTCCGTCCTCCCTCGGCTCATTCTCCACCTCTATGTCCATGGCTACCCACTCATAGTCACATCCCAGTCTCAGTCTGAACCTAAAGTTGCGGACTATCGATCTGGCTCCTGAATCTATAAGTTTCTTTATATGCTTCATATCGCACATAAGCGCAAATTCTCTGACCTCATCCGGATGACAGCACTCCATCCCCCTGTTCTCACGGAAATACGATGATACATCCTCCAAATGATCAAAACCATCTGCATTGTCATCAACGCTTATTATGCTTTCATACTCCCCTGTATCTATGTTGACCAGCGCGAGCTTAATATAGTTATCATACAGTATATCCTGTACCTGTTTTTTATAATCTCTATTGCCAAGTGATATCTCTTCCAAAAGAATCCCTCCTTGCAGATTTTATCCTGCTGTATATTCCCACGCAACCGTTTCCATTATAGCATTTTAGCCATAATTTAAAAAGGTAGTTTCAGACAAATACATACCATTAGCCAAGTTTATTGCCTAAAAAAGGTCAGTAGAAAATGCTTCCACGCATTTTTTACTGACCTCTATTAGCTCTAATTAACCTTAAATTAATACCCTACTTGTGAGTCTCCTTATACTTTGCAAGCAGCTCCTTGAACAGCTTGTCATACTCAGGATATGCCTTTCTGATGAACACAAGCTTATTGTTGCCATCCAGCAGACAATGTGAGCTTGTACAAAGACATCTGAGCTCTCCGGTCTTCTTGTCCACGATCTCGTATGAGAATCCCACACGCACACCAGTGTACTCTGACAGGCTGACATGTATCAGCACATCATCGCCGAAGTGGCTCATAGTCTTGTACTCTGCTGTAACACCGAGCACAGGAATGATGTATCCGTCATCCTCGATGGACTTGTAATCCCATCCGATCTGTGTCATCCAGTCCATCCTTGCCTCCTCGATCCATCTGATGTAGTTGGAGTGATGAACTATCTGCATCCTGTCTGTCTCATAGTAATAAACCGGTCTCTCATATGGCTTGATCTTACTCATATCTATATCTATCATTTTTCTTCACCTGATTTCTGATTTACTTCCAGTCCTTCTCTTTGATCTCAACACGTCTGACCTTACCGCTGATGGTCTTTGGCATCTCATCCACGAACTCAATAACTCTAGGTCTCTTGTAGCTTGCGATGTTCTCTTTGAAGTATCTCTTGAGCTCCTTCTTGAGGTTCTCATCGCCAACCGTACCCTCTGTGAGAACGATCGTTGCCTTGATCGCCTGACCTCTTGTGCTGTCAGGTACTGATGTAACTGCGCACTCAAGGACATATGGGATCCTCATGATCTCATTCTCTATCTCGAAAGGTCCTACTCTGTATCCTGCAACCTTGATGATATCGTCCACACGGCCGACAAACCAGAAATATCCATCCTCGTCCTGGTAAGCTGTATCACCTGTGTGATAGAATCCGTCGTGCATAACCTCTGCTGTTCTCTGTGGATCCTTGTAGTATTCCATGAACAGTCCGTCCGGTGCTCCGTCTGCTATGTTGATGACGATCTCTCCTGTCTCACCAGGTGCAGCAAATGTTCCGTCAGCCTTCATGATCCTCACATCATACATTGGGCTTGCCTTACCCATTGAACCAGGTCTTGGAGTTGTATTCTCAAGATTTCCGATGGTAAGTGTCGTCTCTGTCTGACCAAATCCCTCATATATAGTAAATCCCGTCTTCTCCTTGAATACGTCAAATACCTCAGGATTTAAAGCCTCACCTGCTGTCGTGCAGTATCTTAAGGATGAAAGGTTGTACTTGCTCATATCCATACGGATAAGGATTCTGTACAGTGTTGGAGGTGCACAGAATGTTGAGATATTGTACTTCTCTATGAGCTTGAATATAGTGTCCGCACTGAATGTATCAAAGTCAAATACAAATACGCAGGCCTCGCACAGCCACTGTCCGTAGAGCTTGCCCCAGAGAGCCTTGCCCCAACCTGTGTCTGAAACTGTGAGATGAACCTCACCCGGCTTGTTACAGTGCCAGTACTTTGCTGTGATGTAATGTCCAAGTGGATACAGATGATTGTGTGCAACCATCTTTGGATGCTCAGTTGTACCTGATGTGAACATGACGAACAGTATGTCGTCCTTTCCTCCCACAGCATCCTCACCTGTAGGTCTTGGGAACTCTGTGCTGAACTCCATGATTCCCTCATCGAAGAAGTTCCATCCATCAACAGGATGATTTACAACTATCTTTGTCAGCTTGTCATCAGCAAATGTATCTATAGCTGCTGTGATTCCATCATCTGATGTACACACAACTGCTGAGACATCTGCCGCATCGATTCTATACTGATAATCTGTCGCCTTTAAAATGTTTGTCGCCGGTATAGCAATGGCGCCGATCTTATGGAGAGCCATCATGGTGAACCAATACTGATAATGTCTCTTCAATACGAGCATTACCTTGTCACCCTTCTTTATACCCAGGCTCTTAAAGTAATTTGCTGCTCTGTTGGAATAATCCTTGATATCCTGGAATGTGAATTTCTTCTCGACGCTTCTGTCCTTTGATACATAGATGAGCGCTGTCTGATCAGGCTCCTTATCTGCCAGAGCGTCCATTACGTCATATGCGAAGTTGAACTTCTCGCTGTTTGTGAATTCGATCTTGCTGAGAACTCCATTCTCATCAAGCGCTGATCTCACAAACTTTCCTGCTATTCCCTGCTCTGGTCTCATTTCTGTTGACATTCTTATTTCCTCCATAAACTATAAGTTCTAATGATATATATGGTAAAACAGCTTTTCCGCCGCGCTTTGCGCCGGCGATACATGCCGTCTTCTGCCGCAACTTAGTATAAAAAGTCTCCTAAGTTCGTATTTTTATCTAGCAATCAAAATAAACATTACTTTGATTTACGTCTTTGATTAACTTTACATGTAGTTTCGATTACTACATCCATATATTATCATATCTCATTGTCATGTCAACAAAAAAATAAAAGTTTTAGTTTATTTTCACATATTGTTCTGTCATTTTACCTGAAACAAAAAAGCGTACGCAAAAGGATATTCCCGTTTTCACGGTACATTCCTCCGGCGTACGCCCTGTTCTTATTCTGTCTGTCTATACGTTGTCAGACTTATGATCCTCCACCTGCTGCATTCTCTTCTTACGCATCTGTGATTTGTATACAAGTATCGCCGTAAGCACCGATACGCACACAAATATCAGCACACATATCACAAATATCATGACTGTTGTCATATTCTAGTCCTCCTGTAAATGAGCATCTGACGTCCCAAATACTGTCCTGGTCAGGCGCTCACACATACATATCTTTACCGTTTCTCTAATCTCTCACCATGTCGATTTTATCTGCGCCCTGTTTCTCAAGATTCTCTGTGATATTGATGTCAGTTGACTTGTCAAGCGCAGTCTTCCTGTCACGCATCGCCATGTTCGGATCCCTGTGCCTTGAAGGACCGCCTACGCAGCCGCCTTCACATGCCATACCTTCCATGAAGTCATCCTGGAATCTGTTGAATTTCATAAGGGTGAGCGCTTTCTTACATGCATCTATGCCATCGCATTTGCACACCTTAACCTCGTCCTCGCAGCCAAGTTCCTTCATGCTCTCTATAACTGCCGCCGTGACTCCTCCTGCATTTGCAAATTTCTTTCCAAACAGTGTGGACTGATCGTTGTCCTCAGCCTCCGGCTCCAGCTTGACATCCTTAGCCCTGAGCATCGCTCTGATCTCACCGTATGTCAGCGCATAGTCCGCGGACTCCTTCTCACCGGCTGCACTCTCTGCCTTCTTGCCTATACAAGGTCCTATGAATACCGTAACGGCATCCTCATAATTCTCCTTTATATATCTCGACACTGCACACATAGGAGATACTGTCTCAGATACTCTGTCTGCCAGTTCTGGGAAATGTTTCTCCACCAGAAGCTTGAATGCAGGACAGCATGACGTGGTCTTCTTCTTGCCCTCAGCCTTTGCCTCCATCCACTCCTTTGCCTCAGCCATGGCTGTCATGTCGGCACCAAGACCTACATCAACCGCATCATAAAAACCGATCTTCTTCATGGCTGTTCTCCAGCTCGCCATTGTTATGTCCGCTCCAAACTGTCCATATGTCGCAGGTGCGAACATCGCAAATACCTTCTTGCCGGCTCTCATATCATTTATTATATCTACTATATAAGATTTTGATCCTATCGCTCCAAATGGACACTTATGGATACAAGAACCACAGTCTATACATTTGTCCTTATCTATAACTGCAATACCGGTTCCATTCTCAGCCACAGAGATGGCTCCGACCGGGCAGCTCTTTATACAAGGTCTCATCAGATCCGCTATGGCATTGTACGGACACGCTTTTGCACACTGTCCACACTCCTTACATTTTGATGGATCTATATACGACTTGTCACGTCCCATGCTGATCGCACCGAAACGACATGCCTGCTGGCACGCCCTTCCCATACACTTCTGACAGTTGTCAGTTACTACATAACGGGAGATCGGACAACCTTCACAGGCCGAATTGATGATCTGAACAACGTTGCCATCGTCCTCCGTACCAGGAGCCTTACCCTCGGCAAGTCTGATCCTCTGTCTGATGACCTCCCTCTCCCTATATATACAACATCTGAAAAATGGCTGAGGTCCCGGAACCATCTTATAAGGAAGATTGTCTCTCTCATCATTCAGTTTTCCATCGTAGGCAAGCTTTGCCACCTCATACAGCACCTCATGCTTTACCTTTAATAATGTAGCGTCATTTGTAATCATGTGTTTACCTCAACTCCGTTACTTTAAATACTAATTTTTCCCATTTTATCTTATATCCAGTTATAATCTCCGCCGGTTATAGCAAGGCTGAGCAGCGCGTCCATCTTCTCCACATCTTCAGCGCCATCAACTATCCTGACAAGCTTTGCAGTCTTTTCCTCCGCCTCCATAACCTCATCCGGACCTATCTCAGGATCCCACTCTGCCGCACAATCTGGACATTCCTCAAGCTCGTCCACTGAAAGGCTGAGAAATCTTGTGCCACACTTTGCACACTCATAATAACCGCATTTCTCTGTGTTATCCGGTACATAATACATATCTCATCTTCTCCTTATCGAGAACTTTGTGTCATCTAACACCACACTCTTCTAATTTATAACACAATTTTCATACAATAACAATGCACGAATACAAGTAGATTTCTTTTAATTTGATATGGGATGTGTTATACTGCCAAAGAGAAATCAAGCGGCTGCGTTAGCAGACATTTGAGTTTCTCTGGCAGTATAACAACGAGAAATCGTCTGGCGTTAGCCAGACTTTGAGCACGCAGTGCGGGATTTCGAGTAAGTTTCGAACAATCTTTATATAAGGAAGGCGAATTACAAATGTACAAGATCAATTTTTCAAAGCCAATAAACGTCCATTTTATGGGTATCGGTGGTATCAGCATGAGCGGTCTCGCCGAAATCCTTCTCAAAGCAGGATTTAAGGTAACCGGTTCAGATATGAAGGCATCTGAGATAACCGATCAGTTAGCAGACATGGGCGCTCTTATCAATATAGGTCAGCGTGCCTCCAATATCACAGACAATATAGAACTTGTCGTATATACAGCAGCTATACACCCGGACAATGAGGAGTTCAAGGCAGCGGTGGAAAAGGGCATCCCTATGCTCACCAGAGCGCAGCTGCTCGGACAGATCATGGAAAACTACAAATACTCCATCGCGGTCAGCGGAACACACGGCAAGACCACGACAACATCCATGCTGTCCTACATTCTCATAGATGCAGACACTGACCCAACTATCTCCGTCGGCGGAATACTTGACAGCATAGGAGGCAACATACGAGTTGGAAAATCCGAATATTTTGTCACAGAGGCATGTGAGTACACCAACAGCTACCACGCTTTCAAACCATTTATCAGCATCATATTGAATGTTGACGCTGATCATCTGGATTTCTTTAAGGATATAGATGAGATCGCAGATTCCTTCCACGTATTTGCAACAAAGACTCCAAAGGAGGGCCTTGTGATAGTAAACGGCGACATGAAATACTATGACACCGTTGTGAAAGATCTTGAGTGCCGTGTTGTTACATTTGGAAAGGGTGCGCAGAATAAGTATTCCGCACACAATATCAGATTCGATGATTTCGGTCATCCGACATACACACTGGTCGTCGACGGCAAAGAGATCACAGATATAACACTCAAAGTATTCGGAGAACACAATGTATACAACTCTCTGTCCGCCATAGCTGCATCCCTTGAGCTGGGCATATCAATAGATGTCATCAAGCAGGGACTGTCAGAGTGCGTAGGTGCTGAGAGACGTTTCGAGTACAAAGGTACCATCCTCGACAATGTGAAGGTCATGGACGATTATGCGCATCATCCAACAGAGATAGCCGCAACCCTTAAGGCTGCCAAGAATACCAGCTACAACGAACTGTGGTGCGTTTTCCAGCCTCACACATACTCGAGAACTTATGCGCTTTTCAATGAATTTGCTGAAGCCCTCAAGGTATGCGATCATGTGATAGTGGCAGATATATACGCCGCCCGTGAGAAAGACACAGGTCTTGTATCGGCAAAACAGCTTGCAGAGAAGATCGCAGAATACGGCACAGATGCCTTTTACCTGCCATCTTTCGACGATATAGAAAACTATCTTTTAAAAAATTGCAAAAAAAATGATTTGTTGATAACTATGGGTGCCGGAAACGTTTATTCTATTGGCGATAACCTGATTAAAAAATAGTTATCCACATTATCCACAAAACATGGTGGGAAACTATCCCCACCATGTTTATTTTATATTCGTTGACATAATTTTTACTGTATCTTTACAAAACCCTTTAAATCATGGCTTTTTAATTTTTTATATTTTTTTGTCGTTTTTTCATCCACATTATCCACACTATCCACATCCACCCCCTTTTTTTTAACCGACTATATGTTCTATTTGCAATCCCAAAAGTTCATGTTATAATGCATTTGCGTTTCGGGAAAACGCACTATTTAAGGAGTATGAAAAGGAGTTTTGACATGAATTACATCACCATCACAACAGAAAAAAACGAAACATATTCCTCCATATCGAACTTTTTCATAGACTATTACATGACCTCCGCCAACGGAGATTTCGTGAAAGTATATTTATATCTGGTAAGGCTCCTGTCGTCGAGGGAACCTGTATCCATAGCAGGCATTGCCGACCACTTCAATCTCACTGAAAAGGATATCTGCAGAGCTATACGCTACTGGATAAGCCAGGATGTTATGAGACTCAATTATAATAACAACAAAGTTCTCACTGGTATCACCCTGCTGCCTCTGCACGACAAGTCTGCGGATGACGACGGACTGGACAGCCTATCAATGCTTGGGATGGACTACTCTGCCGACACAGACCATATGGAGACCGCCAAGCCTCAGATTCAGCCGGCGCCTCAGGCATCCCCTGTGTCACAGCCACTGTACGACGATTCATTTTCCACTGCACCACAGAGCGCATCAACGAGAGGTCTCTCAGTACAGAATCCGCCTGACAAGGTGCTCATAACCCCTGAGCTTTTGAGAAAGAAACAGGAAGACGATGTATTTTCCGACATCCTATTCGAAGCTGAGGCATTTTATGGCAAAACCCTTTCGATGTCAGAGAGCGAGACGCTCATATACATATATGATCAGCTGCATTTTTCACAGGAACTTATCGAGTATCTCATCGAATACTGTCTCACCCTTGGCAAGAAGAGTTTCAAGTACGCCGAGGCTGTGGCGAAGGCATGGTATGAGAGCGGGATAGACACTGTGGACAAGGCAAGGGAAAACAGCAGTACATACAACCCATTGTTCCGAAAAGTATTCAAGGAGCTTGGCATATCCAGGACCAAACCGACCAGCGCTGAGACCGCTTATATAGATGCATGGTCTGAGGAGATGGGATTTTCTGAGGAACTGATAGCATTTGCATGCCAGAAAGCTATATTGTCAAGACCCCAGTCAGCCAACTTTGCATATGTGAATGGAATCCTTGAAAACTGGTACAAGAATGGTGTAAAATCCATAAAGGATGTAGAGACACTGGATCAGGAGTTTATAAAGAAGAAAACCGACAATCCGGGACGCACTTACAGCGCAGCTCAAAAGCCAAACGTATTTACAAATTTCCAACAGACAGACATGTCAGGTCAGCTCGGCGCGCTTGAGCAGCTCCTTGCGGACGACCTCAACAAGGACAAGAAAACATCCTAGATCCATACACAACAGGGGTAGATAAAAACCATCATGAAGAACATAGATTACGATGATATACTCTCCCAGCTCAGCAGAAGGCGTCAGGATAATATGCGCATACAGGATCAGCATAAGTCTGAGCTGTACAACAAACTTCCAAGAGTCAAGGAGATAGATGACGAGCTTGCTCATCTTGCCGTTCAGGCATCCAAAGCGAGAATAATGAAACAGGATTTTGACGCTGATTCCCATGCGGCCAAAGTCTCTGCACTGAAGGACGAGAGGCGATCGATCATAGATGCCTCAGAATTTCCGGAGAACTACATCTCACCTATATATACATGTCCTATTTGCAAGGACAGCGGATACGTGGATGGCAAACCTTGTAACTGTCTGAAACAGATGGTCATCAGCCAGTTGTATGAGCAGTCCACTATACGAAGTGTACTTGACGTTGAGAATTTCGACACTTTCAATCTGAACGTATATAAAGATGATACATTTGGCAATTACCGCTATACCCCATACAGAAATGCCGGCAATGTACTGGCATCCGTGAGGAATTTTACCGAGAATTTTCAGGACAAACGACCGGGTATCCTCCTGTACGGAGAGACCGGAACAGGCAAAACTTTTCTGACAAACTGTATTGCAAAAAGCCTTCTTGATAAAGGTTATACAGTTTTATACTTGTCTGCGATAAATTTATTTGATAATATCTTACGGGATATTATAATGAAGAATAGTCATGAGCCGCATCAAGAGATGTTGTACGACTACATTTACAACTGTGATTTTCTAATAATTGACGATCTGGGCACAGAACTCACCAATTCATTTGTCCAGTCCCAGTTATTTGAGATTATAAATAAGAGAACTATCAAAGGGCAGTCCACTCTCATATCCACGAATCTGGATCTGCAAAAGATCAGTGAGCGGTATACAGAACGTATAATGTCCCGCATAGTTGATAGTTATCTGATATTCAATCTCTACGGAGAAAATATCCGTTATATGAAACGAATGGGTCATATAACCGGCAAGTAGGCATCAGCCTGCTAAGCACAGGCAGAAAATGAACATATTCAAATTAGGAGGATTTTATTATGCCAGACGATAGTAAGTTGGAAACAATACCCGTAGGTAGCTTGGGAATCATAGCACACAAGAGCATCGTGCCTCTTGGAAAGAAGGTTGACTCCTATATCGTTAAATGGAGAAAGAACCGTCAGAACGAGAACAAGTCAAGTATCGTATTCCATGGTTATGAGAAGGACTCTTATCTCATCGACACAGAATGTCCAAGATTTGGATCAGGTGAGGCTAAGGGTATTGTCAACGAGTCAGTTCGTGGTAAAGATATATATATTATGCTGGATGTAGGAAACTATAGCTGCACATACACTATGGCTGGTCAGCCACAGAGAATGTCACCAGATGATCACTATGCTGATCTTAAGCGTATCATCTCAGCTATGACAGACAAGCCTAGAAAACTGACAGTTATCATGCCTTTCCTGTATGAGAGCCGTCAGCACAAGAGATCAGGTCGTGAGTCCCTTGACTGTGCAGTTATGCTGCAGGAGCTTAAGCAGTATGGTGTTGACAATATCGTTACTTTTGATGCACACGATCCTCGTGTCGTAAATGCTATTCCAAAGAGTGGTTTTGAGAATGTAAAACCTACCTACCAGTTTGTCAAGGCACTTCTTAGATCAACTCCTGATCTTGAGATAGACAATGACCACATGATGGTGATCTCACCTGATGAGGGTGCTATGCACAGAGCGATCTACTTCGCCAACCTTCTCGGTGTTGATGTCGGCATGTTCTACAAGAGAAGAGATTACTCAAGAGTTGTGGACGGCCGTAACCCTATCGTAGCTCACGAGTTCCTCGGTGATTCAGTTGAGGGCAAGGATGTTATCATCATCGATGACATGATCGCATCCGGAGAGAGTATGATAGATGTTGCAAAGCAGCTCAAGGCAAGAAAGGCAAGAAGAGTTTTTGCACTTGCTACATTCGGTCTCTTTACAAAGGGTCTTGAGGTATTTGACAAGTGTCATGAGGAAGGCATCATTGATAAGGTCATCACGACCAACCTCACATACCAGCTTCCTGAGCTTGCAAGCCGTGATTGGTATGTATCAGCTGACATGAGCAAGTATATCGCCCTTATCATCGATCATCTGAATCACGATGCATCCCTCAGTGATCTCCTTGACCCATCAGAGAGAATCAGTGCAAGAATTGCTGAATACAAGGTAAAGCATACTATCTCAGATAATTATGAGAATTACTAATATCAAGCTATTATACCATACATGCGCGTAGCCGCCGGTGGCTCGCCGCACACAAAAACCGCCTGGGAACTATCTTTTACCGATGTTCCCAGGCGGTTTTTATATACTGTATGTTGTTTACAGTTCTATGCTATTGAACTTTACATGCATACTCTCAAGTCTTGCAGCCAGTTCTTTATCAGATGTCAGAAGTATGGTCTGATCTGTCTGCACTGTACTTATAGCCTTGAGCACTCCCATGAGTTTCTGGTCATCTGCTGCATCAACCACATCATCCAACATAAGCGGCATCTTTTCGCCATTCATGATGTTTGCAACGGCAAGACGCACAGCAAGGTACACCTGTCTCACAACTTCATTTCCAAGAAATTCCGTTCTGAAAAAGTGTCCATCCTTCTTTACTGCCACATGCATATCCTCATCAAGTCTTGCCTCTGTATATTCGCCATTTGTTATTAGACCGAGCAGATTTGAGATCTGCTGCTCTATATCATCAAATCTTGCAGCCAGTCTCTCGGACAGACTGTTTATAGTCTCTATAGCCTTGTCAATAGCCTTCTTCTCTGTCTCAAGGGCATCATAATCCACAAATATGGCATCTCTCTTCTCCTTGAGTTCATAGTAGGCATCTCTCTTTTCTATTGCGTCATGCTCCTGGAATTTGAACATATCCAGCTTTTTGTCATGATCCTCCTGAAATACCCTGTCTATCTCGACCCGCACAGTTCTCGACTCTGTGGCTCTGCCCATCTCATATATGGTACGCTGGAATTCTTCCTCGGACGGCAGCTTATCCCCGTCAAATGCGCCCTTCCTGAACAATCCATCTATTATGGTTATAGCGACAAATGCTATGGTACATATCACAAACAACTGCTGTATGGATTTCTGGAATCCCACGAGATGAACCACAAATGTGATCACCGCAACAACCAAAAGTCCAACTGCCATTATCACAAATATATTATCTGTGAGCTTTTTGTCTTTCTTTTCCTGTTTCTTTTTCTCTTTCTTCTCGTCCTCGTCATCTATAGCCTCAACCTCAAGGAATATACGACTTCTCTCCCTGTCCTCATCCTCATCCGGGATCTCAGCATCCTTCTCATTTACGAGCTGTCTCGCCTCTCTCTTGAGTCTTGCTATCTCCATATTGTAGGCATCCAGCTCATCTCTTCTCGCTTTCCTGATGTCCTCCAGATCTTTGTCA
>JBNMKK010000021.1:0-40593 GCA_050874325.1 Coprococcus sp.
CTCTTCCAGAATCCTAATCATCATTATAATTTTCAGACCAGCACTGGTGTGGTGGTCTTATTTTGATACCTAATTTTCAACCTGTATAAAATTTTCAATGTTCTTCAATTTAGCCTTGACTTTTTATTTGCAGGCTAATTGAAACATATAAAAAGTCCCATGCATCTGCACCGTGCAGACACATGGGACTTTCTTATTACTCTATACTGCTATTCACATTTTTAAACCTATAGCATACCATCTTTTATAATATCATGGTCTCTCAGGATCTTCTCGATCACCGTTCCCTGAATCTTCCTAAGTATAGGTCTCTTGAGCTTGTTCAGTGGTCCAAGATTTATCTCCAGCGGAGATTTGCCATCCATGAGTTTCACGCTGCTGTCCAGCAGTTCACGGATATCGTACACACTTCCCCATACCTCAGGAACGCCTCTGTCCACGCCGAGGAGTCCATACACCGCCTCCATAGCTGTCCTCACTGAATACTCTGTGGTGAACACCGTGTCTCGAGGAGTATCGGCAAACTGTCCAAGGAATGCGAAGTTCGTGCATCCGTCAGGGATGACATCCGGTCTGTCGCCCTTTGCTCTTGGCATGAAGAATGCTGTGATATACGGCATCATAGTTGGCACGCAGACTGCACTGTTTGTAGCCAGCTCCTCGATCTCATCCTCTGGAACTCCAAGATGATAGAGCCACTCCTCCGTGATCTCCTTACCGGTACAATCCTTCATAGGTTTCTTGATATAATCGCCCGGAACATCTGTGAACAGACCGTATACCCATACACAAACCTTATCCTTGTCCTGGGTCTTAAACTGTCCCTGTCTGTTGATGGTCCAACTCATCAACCAGCTTGAATCCTGACAGCTCACTATACCGCCTGTGACTACCTTTCCTGTTCTCGGATCACGCTTGCAGATATCCACGATATAAGGGATGATCTTGTCATCAAGTGTTGTGACTGTTGCTGACTCCCAGTTTGTCTTTGATATATCTGAACAGAATTTCTCAGGATGTCCAAATGAAGGATCCTGGGCAGCTATATTCTTCCACAGGCTCCAACAGCCACTTGTTCTCACCTCTGCATCGCCATTTGGCGCATGATTCTGGTCACCGTAGATGGTTCCCTCCGTGCAGCTTCCATTTGTGACAAATACAAGATCATTTTCAGTGAGCGGAATACCCTTTTCAACTCCATTTACCCTGCACTCGATGGTCTTGGCTATCTTTTTGCCATCTCTCATGTCAAATATGACATTTGTGACCTCTGTGTTGTACTGGAATGTCACGCCAGCAGCCTCAAGATACTTCACCATAGGAAGGATCAGCGATTCATACTGGTTGTACTTTGTGAACTTCAGTGCCGAGAAATCCGGAAGTCCTGCAATGTGATGTATAAACCTCTGGAAATACAGTTTCATCTCCAGTGCGCTGTGCCAGTTCTCAAATGCGAACATAGTCCTCCAATACAGCCAGAATGTTGAGTCAAATACCTCTTCATCGAATACATCCTCAATCGTCTTGTCATACAGATCCTCATCCTTTGTCATGAAAAGTTTCATGATCTCCATGCAGCCCTTCTGGCTCAGGTTGAATTTGCCATCTGTGTGTGCATCCTTACCTCTGTTTACGGTGGCTCTGCACAGTGAGTAATTCGGATCCTCCTTGTTCAGCCAGTAATACTCGTCAAGCACCGATACCCCCGGTGTCTCTATAGAAGGTATACTTCTGAACAGATCCCACAGGCACTCAAAATGGTTCTCCATCTCACGTCCACCTCTCATGACGTAGCCCCTGGTAGGATCAAATATTCCATCACACGCACCGCCTGCTATATCCATAGCCTCCAGAATATGGATATGTGAACCAGGCATCTGTCCGTCACGGACAAGGAAACAAGCCGCCGCCAGTGACGCAAGACCACTTCCCACTATATATGCATTCTTGTCATCAACTCCTTCCGGCTTTCTCGGTCTGGCAAACGCCTCGTAGTTACCATTTGTATAATAGATTCCCTTGCTGTTCTTCTCATGCTTTCCGCGCTCTGTATTGCGGTACTCTGCATGCTCTGCCGCAGCTTTCTCTTTCTGCACCTTTGTCTTATTGTGATTCTTTACTGTGAGAGCTGCTGCTCCTGCGCCGGCTGCTGCCACCGCTGCTATTCCGATTCCTAACTTTTTCTTTGACATAAGCAATTCTCCTTTCTTGTATCGCCCCCTCCCTCACGGTCGGCGGCAGTTCGTCGGTGCATTCCAATATGTGCCCGCAGGGCACATAGCACCTCCTCTTTCAAATCAAAATATAACTGTCTGTCTCCATATCATGTCCCTATAATAGCTTGCCCAATTTTGTTTTCATATTTACAAAAAAAGTGGAATGATAATTTTTTTATCATTCCACCTGTTTTGTATAATTTCATTTAACTGTCACTGCTGCAATTCATTCTCAAAGTTATGTATCGAATTGGTTATGTTTCCACGCAGTGTAGTGCTGAGCTGCGTCGCTATCTTATGATAATCATCCTTCATTCCTTTGTCTATCCAATCCAGCATGATTCCAACAAAACCATACTTGTAAAAATCAGCAATAAACTGCTTATCTGTCTCAGTCAGATTGTCCCCTGCACACTTTTCATCCACAACATCCGCTATGAGCTGATAAGACAACTTGTACAGATAGTTCTCGATCTTCGCCTTGTCCACAGACCTATATATGTTCATGATGAACGGCTTGTTCTCAAGTACAGCCTCGAACACCTGTGTCATTCCCTCCTGCCAGGTATCATATGTCTTCTTGTCCTTTAAAGCCTGCTTGCCATCCTCTATGCACACCCACTCGGCAAGGTCATATATATCCTGAAAATGGTAATAAAATGTCATTCTGCTTATACCGCAGTCCTCAGTCAGGTCTGCAATCGTTATCTTGTCAAACGGCTTTTCTTTAAGCAGTTTTTTAAGAGAAATCTCAAGTGCTTTTTTCGTTGTATTTGCCATCTTATACCTCCGTACGTATTAATAACATCTGCCGTTTCCCCCGTATGTTCTATTTAAAAATGTTGTATTTGCGTATTTTTCTTCTTATCTTTTTTCTGTTGGTCTCACTGCCAAAGAAACTGGTGAGTTTCTCTACAAGCAGAGTCAGATATCTGAACATGGATTCAGATGCAAATGCAAATACTACCATGAGCAGAAAACAAATGCTGGACAACGACTCCATTGCGAACAATTGTCCAAGGAATATACCGCAGAACAAAAGTCCTGCCACGTTAATAAGAAGAACCCCATACTTCATTTTGTTGAACGGATGACTGATCTTGATGATGATCATGAATCCGACAACCGCAAGAAGCATTGTCGATGCCGTTGCTATATCCTCTCCCGGAAGATTAAATACCTGTCCGCATATCACCAGTGCGCCAACCGACAGAACATCCGTCAGTCCCGCAGGCAGCGCCTTCAACATGACATTTGCCATAAAATTGCCCTCTATGCGGTTTCTGTTAGGCTCGAGCGCCAACAGGAAACCAGGGAATCCAATGGTAAACATGCTTATGAGCGATATCTGTGACGGCTCCAGTGGATATGTGATGGCAAACACTGCTGAAAATACTGCCATGAGCAGTGAGAATATGTTCTTCACGAGGAAGAGACTGGCAGATCTCTGGATATTGTTGACTACCTGTCTACCCTCAAACACCACATATGGCATGCGTCCAAAATCAGAATCCAGAAGCACCGTCTGTGCTGCCTGTGCTGCCGCCTCACTTCCGGACGCCATGGCTATACTGCAGTCAGCATCCTTCATGGCAAGGATATCATTCACACCATCTCCGGTCATGGCAACTGTATGTTTCTTTTTCTGAAGTGCCCTGACTATAAGCTGTTTCTGTTTAGGTGTGACACGTCCGAATACCACATATTTATCTACAGCCTCAGCTATGTCCTTTTCATTCGCGAGAGTTGACGCATCAACAAAACTTTCCGCACCATCTATCCCGGCACGCTTTGCAACCTCGGATACGGTTGCCGGATTATCGCCGGATATAACCTTTATAGCAACTCCCTGCTCTTTGAAATATGTAAATGTCTTCTCCGCATTTTCTCTTATCGGATTAGACAAAACTATGTATCCTATTGGGAAAACATGCCCAGCCCCACTGCCATCTGTTTTCTCAGATTTCTCCGGCACACCTGTTTCAGCGAGAAGAAGTACTCTGTACCCTTTCTTCTGGTATGCCTCTATCTCATCAGATATATCACCATACTTATCCTTCATGATAAATTCCGGAGCTCCGAGCATATAGTCGCCCTCTACAAATGACACCTTGCTGTATTTGTTTGCAGATGTGAACGGCTCTGTCTTCAGAAGTGTCCTGCTGCCCTTTTCTATCTCATTCTTATCCACATATGCGCGAATCGCCTCCATGGTGGCATTGTTGTCCTCTATCACCGCTGAATAGTCCGCCAGCAAATGTGCAAATGCACGCTTGTCCATATCCTTGTCCATGCATTTGCCGCTGATCACGAGATCTGTAACCTGCATTCCCGGCTCAGTGATTGTTCCTGTCTTGTCTACGCAGAGCACATCTACTCTTGCCAGCGTCTCTATACTCTTCATGTCATGTAGAAGAACCTGCTTTTTCGCAAGCCTTATGGTGCTTAATGCCAGGGCAACTGTTGTCAGCAGATAAAGTCCCTCCGGTATCATTCCGAGTACGGCAGCAACCATAGACACAATGCTCTTCCTGAAGGTCTCATCGTTCATGATATAAGCCTGGCAGAAAAGTATTATTCCAACAGGTATGATGATGATTCCCACCCATTTGACAAGTTTGTTTATATACCTGATCATCTCAGACTGTTCGCCCTCGCCCATAGCCTTCGCCTGGGCCGTAAGCTTTGAGATGTACGACTCGTTTCCTACTTTGTCAAGCTTTGCGTAACACTGTCCTGATACAACGAAACTTCCGGACATGAGATTGTCTCCGGACTTCTTCTTGATCTCATCCGACTCACCGGTAAGCAGCGATTCATTTACCGATATACTGCCGCTTAAGACTGTGGCATCAGCACAGATCTGATTGCCGGCCGTGAGGATGATGATATCGTCTTTTACAAGATTCTCTGACTCTATCTGACTCTGCTTGCCATCTCTCACAACCACAGAATGTGGGGCATTCAGCATGTTCATCTTGTCAAGAGTCTTCTTGGCACGCAGCTCCTGGAATATTCCTATTACCGTGTTGCCTATGATGACAGGCAGGAACGTCAGATTCCTGAATGATCCAACTATGCACAGCAGCACCGTGAGTATAAGAAATATAAGGTTGAAGTACGTAAGAACATTGGATTTGACTATCTGTCCCACAGTCTTCTGCGTACTTATATCTGTGTGATTTGTAAGACCTTTATCGACTCTCTCCTGTACCTCCGCCGACGAAAGTCCTAATATAGGAATCCCCCGCGTATCAAGATTTTCATTCTTATTATTTTCATCTGTATCCAACTTAAACACCTCTTCCTGTGCTGTTTCCTGTTTTCTTTTGATTATACAGTGTTCTATTATAAGTTCATGGGACGGGATTGTTCAAGAATGCTGACAGATATTTCATATAATTTTAAGAAACTTTTAGAGTTCTTAACGGACAGCTTTAGCAGATTATTTTACTCATATGATGCGCTTATACTCTTTATCGTCGCAATATTGTATTTAATTTATACAAGCTTTATGTGTATAATTATTACTAGCTACAGCTTTTACAGTCTTTAAATGTCTAGTGTTTTTATATACAGGGGGATTTGTTTAAATGGAAAAACCAGAAGATATAGTTGAAAAAGAAGAAGAAAAACAGAATGCAGTCGAATCAGAACAAGTAAAACATGACGAAGAAACGAATGAAAAAAAGAAACGCGAAAAAAAGCCACCACTCTATGATTTTATGCTCATTATTGCCGTGTGTCTGGTAGTTGGAACAATCAAGTGCCTGAGTATTATATTACCTGACATTGCAAACAGAGTACGCAGCAAAGGTCGTGAACAGGTGATCGGATATATTGATTCTGCTGACATTTACAATGTCCGTTACATAAGATATATGAGAGGTGGCGATTCACACCGCATTCAGGACTGCGATCTCACTGTAAAATACCTCGTTGATAATCACACTTACACTCTGGAAGTCTACATCGGCAATGATGACTTTGATTATAGCGAGCCTGTCACTGTTTACTATGATAAAGATAATCCGAAAGATGCAGTAACCGATATATCAATGAAAAGAATCCCACCTTTCTGGGCCAGATATATTTTTATCGGAGGTGTTATCGGCCTTATATTTTATCTAAAAAATTTCAAAATTCTGCCGGATTAAAACCTTATTAATAATAAAAAGGCGTTTTCCTGATATCTCATTTAATATATATGTGCAAATCGATAGTGCAGATAGCGGAGTTTCAACGCTTTCTTGCCGAGGCGGCGACTGCAACGCCCTTATCGCAGTCAGAGCCGAGTGCATATGAAAGCAAATTGAAACGACAGCTATCAAACGTGATTGCACATATATATTAAAATACAGAAACAAGGGAAAACGCCCCCCTTTTTATGGTCTCTGTCCCATTGCGCCCTCGAGGGTAATGGTCTCACCGCTCATGTACTTGAGATCTGGGGATGCGAGTGCAACACACGCACGTCCGATCTCTGTCTCAACATCTCCGTAGTGTCCCATAGGCGGCATCTTTACATTTGCCTTGAACGCCTCTGGGTATGCATTCTGGAAGTTCTCAAGCTGAGCTGTCCATGCAAGTGGACATACGATGTTCACATTGATTCCGTCTGGTGCCCACTCAGTTGCGGCAACTCTTGTAAGCCCCCTTATACCTTCCTTGGCTGCTGCATAAGCGCACTGTCCATAGTTGCCGAACAAGCCTGCTCCGGATGCAAAGTTGATAACTGAACCCTTTGTCTCCTTCAGGTATGGATAGCATGCCTGCATATAATAGAATGTTGCATAAAGTCCTGAATATATTGCAAGGTTAAACTGGTCTGTCGAGTGATCTGCAAGTGTAACACCCGATGCTGATGCCTGTGCATTGTTGATAAGCACATCGATTCTTCCAAACTCCTTGATCGCCTGGTCTACCACGTTCTTTACAACGCTCTCGTTGTCTGAGCCTGCGCTCACATCCGCCTGCACTGCAAGAACCTTGATTCCGTACTTGCTCTCAAGCTCAGCCTTTGCGTCCTCAAGCTTCTTGACGTTACGTCCTGTAAGAACCAGATTTGCCCCCTCCTTGGCATAGGCTGTTGCGATTCCGTATCCGATGGAACCACAGCTTCCGTCTGCGAGAACTGCACGTCCACCTCCTGTGATGATAGCTGTCTTACCTGTTAAAAAACCCATAAGTATACACTCCTTCCTTGGAACTATGATATATTTCTTTTAAATTATAGCCACAAACTATAATTCCATAGTCCATATCTATTGTCTATTATAATCTCCCGCCAGTTCTTAGACAACACTTTAACCAGCCATTACTTGAAAATTTTTACCTCTTGACAAAATCCGATTTCGGACTTATTCTATATGACAGATTTCAGAATATCCGATTTCGGATTTATTCTGCTGAAGGAGGTTCAGATGGACACAGACAAAAACCACATACTGCGCGATGAACTTCGCGAATTTAATACACTATGGAAAGCACAGGATGACATCTGGCAGGCTGCTGCCAAAAAATCAGGTCTTCCTGAAAATGCATTTTGGATATTATACGTTATCGTAATTGAAGAGAATCCGGAGCTCACCCAGGCAGAGCTTTGCAAAGCATGGTTTATACCAAGACAGACTTGCAACTCCGCCGTAAAGAAACTTGAAAAAGAGGGAATACTGACACTTCAGGTACACCGAGGTGCCGGAAACGTAAAATACTTAGCCCTCACTGAAAAAGGCCGGGGATTTACGGATAAATATATCTCCCCTCTGACAACAGCCGATATGGAATCATTTTCCAGCTTTACAGACGAGGAAAGGAAACTGCTGCTCTCGCTGATGCAGAGACAGCTTGATAATCTAAAGAAAGGAACAGCCCTAAACCAGGGTGAGTGATAAATTATGGAAGTGAAGATATCTGACTCATTCACATATAAAAAACTTATAACCTATGTCATGCCATGTATAGCCATGATGATCATGACATCCATATACAGCATCGTCGACGGATTCTTTGTATCAAATATCATCGGCAAGAATCCTTTTGCCGCTGTGAATCTGGTCATGCCGGTTCTGATGGCAATATCAGCCATAGGCTTTATGATAGGAACCGGAGGCAGCGCCCTCACATCTTACTATATGGGGCTAAATGACAGGAAAAAAGCAAACGAAGTTTTCTCGATGCTTGTATGGCTGATCGTGATATCTTCATGCATAGTTGCTATCATCGGTTTCATTTTTATGCCTCAGATCGTTGATCTTCTAGGTGCGAGTGATGTCATCAGGAATGACGCTATATTATATGGAAGGATCCTTATCCTGGCAGAGCCTTTTTATATGCTGCAGAACAGCTTTCAAAGTTTTCTGACCACCGCAGAAAAGCAGAACCTGGGACTTCTGGTCTCTGTGCTTGCCGGTGTCACCAATATGCTCCTGGACTTTCTGCTCATGTATGTGTTCCATCTCGGAATTGCTGGAGCTGCTGCCGCAACACTGTGCGGACAGATAGTTGGCAGTGTCGTTCCATTTATTTATTTTGCCACAAATAAAAACGGAACTCTGAAACTCACAAAGACGAAGTTTGACTGGAAATGCATCTGGAAGGCATGTGGAAACGGTTCTTCCGAGATGCTCACCAACCTGTCCACGTCCCTTGTGTCAATAGTATATAATTTCCAGCTCATGAGACTTGCAAAGGAAAACGGAATTGCGGCTTACGGAGTTATAATGTATGTGGCATTTATATTCATGGCAATCTTCTTCGGATATGCCATAGGAATCACGCCGATCATAGGATACAATTACGGTGCAGGCAACAAGAAACAGCTTCACAGCCTGCTGAAAAAAAGCCTTGTGATAACATCAGTCACAGCTATATCCATGACCATTCTCTCAGAGGTGCTCGCCCTTCCCATCGCGAAAATATTCGTTGGATATGATGACGCACTGTGCAGCATGACACAGACAGGCATGATGATTTATTCCATCTCATTCCTGTTCTGCGGTTTCAATATATTTGGCTCCGGATTTTTCACAGGGCTTAACAACGGGCTTGTGTCTGCTGCCATATCATTCCTGAGAACTCTGGTCATCCAGCTCATAGCTGTCATTGTCCTGCCGATTATTCTGGGAATCAACGGAATATGGTGCGCAGTTGCTGTGGCAGAGGCAGTTACACTTGTCATAACTGTCACTTTCTTTGTCAGCAACCGGAAGAAATATGGTTACTAAAAGCCTCTCAGTGCATTTACGCAACAACAGCCACACAAGCAGTTTTCTTTATCTGCCTGCGTGGCTGTTTTGTATCTCTGACCATCTATATGATCTTATTCACAATGTTCTTAAGCTCTTCATAATTCTCTGCCGCCAGCACGTCCTCATCCGTTTTTTTCTGCAGGGACAGATACCACACAGGTGTCATACCGGCATTTGCCGCTCCCACGACATCCTTTTTATAGCTGTCACCCACATATATGACTTCTTCGTTCCTGACACCGAGCTTTGCAGCTATCATGTCAAACATCCTGCGGTTTGGCTTTTCTACGCCAGCCTCCTCACTTGTTATCATCGCATCAAGTCTGCCTGTAAGCCCCAGCCTGTCTATCTTTCTGAACTGAATATGGGCTGTCATATCCGTACAGATCCCGATCTTTAACCCCCTGGTTCTCATATCATCGATAAATTCCAACGCTCCCGGAAATATAGAGATGCGGTTCAGAAAATTATTCCAAAAATAACTGTACACGGTAAGGTCATACTTAAATGGTGATACACCAAGGATCTCAAGCATCTTCTGAAAATACAGAACTCTGTTGTGCTGCGCCGCCATATCCCATGCAGAGAGTTGATCCTTTATCATATCCCTGCCCTCCTCGAAAGCCTTTTTTACAATTTTCTCATCCATGTGCAGCAGTTCATTTGCCACGTATCTTACCGTGTCATCCACCGCCTTATCATTCTCGTGAAGGCAGTCGTATAAAGTATCATCTAAATCAAATACTATTGCTCTTATCATGTCCCATCTCCTTACACCGGCATAAGCAGCCCTTCTAACATACTCTGTACCTTACACTCATTTTCTCCAACTATCTCCGATATATCGGTTATTGAATAACCTTTATCATACATCTTTTTCACTATACTTACACGGGTTTGTTCTATTCCCTGTTCTATTCCCTGTTCTATTCCCTGTTCTATTCCCTGTTCTATTCCCTGTTCCATTCCCATTTCATAGATTCCTTCACCAAGATTGCACATACCTTCCAGCCTCCCTTCTATTTCCTTTGTCATTTCGATTCCATATTCGTTTTCTAATATATACTTCTTATCTTCAACTGGCATCCACGGAACAAATAATACCTCAAGCATCCTGTGCAGCTGCAATTCTCTGTTATTTTTTTCTGCGATCTCCTTTGACAGTGATATCAGAATCACCTCCATTAAATCATAGCTTTTTTTCTCTACACAATAATCTCCAATCACATTTTCCTCAATTATCCGATATTTGTTTAAAGTATTCTCTGCTTTCTTCGGCGCATTTAAGCATATCCATATAGAATATACCTTCACTACATTTTCATAATGCCCATCTGTAAACTCACATCCAAGCTGTGACGATATTTTCCTTGCTGTATAAAATATACCTCTGGTCACTATTGGATATCCTGGATTGAATTTCTTTTGAATCTCACAATCTACGATCACCTTTTTCATCAAAGACAAATCATAATAAACATCACACAACACATCAAACGTTACACAACCTTCATAAGGTACACTGTCCTCTGTATTTCTTTCCTTTACTGCAACATTTATAAGATTCACATTTGTCTCACCGGGATATACTGGGATTTTGCTGATACTTATATCACTATCTGTATACAAACTCATCTTGTCCATATCAGCACCTTCAAATTCTTCCACACATTTTATTAAAATTCTTCCCAGAATACTTCTCTCACCAATCAGAGCCTTCGCCTGACTATCATATGCCTCCTGCTCGGCGTAAACACTTATCTTTCTTGATATTCCAGTTTGCAACTCCACACTCCTTCTATTTCTTATATTAGCCACCAAAATATAACGTATTTAATATCTCTATATTGCTTTTAGAATACATCAACATCATATATCCTTCAATACACCCGAAGAATTATTCACAAAAATTTAATCAAAATCAACAAAACGGATAATTACAAAAAACCTGACGGCTAATGCTCCGTCAGGTTCTATTGAAAATAGCAAGTAATCTGTTTTATTTAATTATATATCCAGCTACTGACACTCTCTTCTCACCTCACCGGTGATTGTCGTTCCACCTGTCTTGTACCAGGTGTCGACAAATTTATCAAACTCGTCTATGTCCGATTCCCCGGTGACAATCTTCAGATACGTGTCACTCTCAAGATTCTCTAAGTGCCACCAGTCTGACACCATGGTCTCTGTCTCCCCGAAGTACAGAGAGTCAACTTTATTTGTCCTCGCATCATTCAGGATCTTGCAGGCTGTTATACGTGAAGTATATGCCGCCCAGTCCTCCGATGACGCGCTGTCTTCATTCTTCAAATAGGAATCGCATGCCTCATAATATGAACGCTCAAGCACATTTAGATCATCCGCATCCTTCACTCCCGAAAATACGTGGTTCAATTCACCATAACATATCTGAAGTGCATTGTTGTAATCCACGTTTATTGCAATTGGTCTCGCCGTTGGATCCACATTGAGTTTGTAGTAATCCTTGATGTCCTGGTTATCTGTATCCTCATATCTTTCATAGTCGAACAACACACTTATGATCTTGCACACTATCTCCGGATGCTCATAATCCTTTCTGACCACCACAAATTTGCCAGATGGCACCTGCGTGTGGTAACTTGTCGAACCATTCTCATCCGTTGCAAGCAGATATGGCTCCCATTTGGCTGTCGGATCCTTCTCAACCGCCTCCATGAGCGGATTGTTTGGAGCCCACCAAGGGCCGAAAAATGATCCGCACTGCCCATTCACTATGAGCTCTATTATGTTGCTGCTTGTTCTCATGAGAAAATTCTGATCCAGGATTCCCTCTTCATACATCTTATGTATATGTGCAAGGGCATCCTTTGCCTCCGGCTGAACAGATCCATATACTACATTGCCATCAGCATCCTTTATCCACTGCTTGGGGAATGCCCCATATGCGGCAAATACTATGTCAAGCGTGTACTCACTGCTATAACCACAACCTCCGCAGAGACTTGTGTCAGCCACCAGCCCTACGGTATTTCCTTCACCATTATTTCCCGGATCCTTCTCTATAAACTGTCTGATGATCTCCTCCGCATCTGCAAGTGTCTTAGGAGCATCAAGTCCCAGCTTATCCATCCAGTCTTTTCTAAGCCATATCAGATTTGGACCATCTGATATATTTGTCTCAGGTATGGCCATGATCCGGTCATCAAATGTGACCATGTCCATGATACTGTCGCCATAACTCTTATATATGTTCTTTATCGTTTCACTCATGCAGTTGTTGTAACTGTCTGTGAGATCCGCGATCATGTCATTTTCAACCAGATACTGTAGCTCATCCAGATCCTGAACGATCATCACATCCGGCAGATCGGTCTGTGCTATCACCATGGATACATTGTCGCCATACTGATCATCAGCAGCCTCAAATGTATCCTGGTTCTGCACGTTTAACATTTCATTTAATATTCGTGTGTATACATTATTTTCATAGGTTTCTCCCTGTGGGAGATTTGAATTATTTGCACCGGACAGCTTGCCCAGGGTATAGGTAAGCTGTTCCGGATATCGTCCAAGCGGCGTAGTCTCCGCAATATGCATGGCAGACTCATATTCTGCGTTTGTAGTCGCCTCGGTCGGGTTGGAGGGGGTGTTATTTTGACCCTGGCAACCACATATTATTATAAGGGTAATTGTTAGCACACATGTTATTATTTTTTTCAGATACTTCATTGCTGGCATATGCTTTCCTCATTCCACTCAGGTTTTGCAAATAATTTCATCTATTATCCTTAACCCTTTACGCCACCAGACATGCTGTCTTTGTAACACTTCTGCATGATCATAAAGAGAATGATAATCGGTATGGATATCAGTACTGCACCAGCTGCAAATGAATTAAACCAGTTGTACACATACTCTTTCTCGAGCATGTTCCAAAGTCCGATGGATACTGTGTAGTAATCCTTGTTAGCTCTGCATATAACCTTGGCAAACACGAAATCAATCCATGGTGCAAGGAATGAATTCAGAACCGTATAAACTATGATCGGACGGCTGAGCGGTATGATGATCCTTGTAAATGACTGCCATCTCGTAGCACCATCAAGGTAAGCTGCCTCCTCGATCGACTTTGGTATCGTATCGAAGAATCCCTTGGCTATATAGAAACCAAGTCCTGAACCGCCTGAGTAGACAAGTACCAGAGCAACTCTGATGAGTGATCCCTCTGAAAGTCCCAGAACCTTAAGGATGTAATACACAGCTATCATAGCCATGAATCCAGGGAACATTCCAAGGATAAGTGCCACATTCATAAATGGCTTTCTCAGTCTAAAACGCATTCTTGACATACAGTATGAAACTGCAAGCACGAATACTGTTGATATTATACATGAGAAAATTGCTATTATCAAAGTATTCTTGAACATCTGCATGAAGTTCAGAATTCCTGTGTCAGTGAAAAGCTTTGCGTAATTCGCCATTGTAAATGACTTTGGTATCAGAGTAGAAACATACTGTCCTTTCTCACCTCTGAAGCTTATCATGATTATCCACGCGATAGGCAGTATCCATATAACCGAGAGGATTGCCAGTATGATATGAACCACGATATCGCCGGGTGTCCATCTCTGTTTTGCTTTAATCTCATTATTTGATTTAGCCATTACTGAAATCCCTCCTCGTCTTTATATGATGCGGTGTTGTGGTAAGTTATCAGTGACACAACAGCAAGAACTATGAATGTCATGATACCTATAACAGCACCTAAGTTGTAATACTGGTTATCGACCGTCAGCTTATAGAGCCATGTAACAAGAAGATCTGTCTTTCCGGCTGTCTTTCCAACCGGAGTAGGTGCTCCATTTGACAGAAGGAAGATAACGTTGAAGTTGTTGATATTTCCAGCAAATGTTGTTATCAGATATGGTGCTGTGACGAACAACATATATGGAAGTGTGATCTTGAAGAAAATCTTGACTGGACTTGCGCCATCAACTCTGGCAGCCTCGTAGATCTCTTCCGGTATGCTCTGGAGAATTCCTGTAACCTGCATGATGGTAAATGGAATTCCTATCCAGATGTTGATGACAATGACCATGACTCTGGCGAGTGTTGCATTGCTCCAGAATGGAATTGCACTGTCGATTATTCCATGATTTATAAGTAATGTGTTGACGATACCATTCTGGCTGAAGATAGTTCTCATCAGAAGAAGTGATACGAACTGTGGAACTGCTGCTGAGAGCATGAAGATAGCTCTCCACATTCCCTTCTTTCTGGTTCCCTTTCTGTTGATCACCATCGCAAGTATCATTCCGAGGAAGTAATTACTGAATGTCGCTGCAACAGCCCAGATGAGTGTCCAACCGAGTACTGACCAGAATGTACTTCCTATTGCGTCACCAAAATTCAAAATCTTTGCGAAATTCTTGAGTCCTACCCAGTTGAAAATAACTGTATGTGAATCAAGCTTACTGTAATTTGTAAATGCCATGAATATCATAAATACCAATGGCAATATCGTAAATACAACGACTCCAAGTACAGGGAGTGGAAGAAGAAGTGCGTGAAGATTATTATCAAACAGGCTCTTCACATCGTCCTTGAACTTTGGAACCTTTTTGCCTTCATTCCAGAGGCAATATGCTTTGTATGAACTCTCTATGCTTACTACCCAAAGGCAGATGAATGCGAAAATTATAAACAGTGTAGCCACACCGTACAGGAGCATGAGCAGTGAGTTGTCACCCTGGGTATATTCAAATACACCCTTTGCATCATTCCAGACCTTCTGCTGTTCCTGACCACCCAGATGGAAGAGATCCACCAGGAGTGATGCTCCGTGTTTTATCATGAACCATATAAACAGTACCTCAAGTACCAGGTACGAAAATCCCTTTACAAACTGCTTTCTTACTATGCTGCCAAACCCCAAGATTAGAAATGAAATTCTGGTAGCTATGTCTCCATACACTGCTGCCTTTGCAACGGTGTATGGGTAATCAGATCTTCGTATTTTCTTTATTTTGCTTTTATTATTTGTTATAGCCTGAGCCATCCTAACACCTCCGTCTCAAAGTAAAAATCGTAATATTTAAAATCATAACCAGTTCTATCTCTGTCTCTTCTTATTACAAGTGCTCCATCACCTGTTGATGAATGGAGCACCTGCTTAAGAAATATATAACTAGTATTTTTACTGTGCTACATCAGTGTTAAGTGATGTGTTGAATGACTCTGTCATCTCTGCTGCGTTATCATGTGTAACCTCACCATTTACGAGAGACTTACCAAAGTTCTCTGCCGGTGTCCAGTAGTTGCCCATCTTTGAAACGAATGGCTGGATGAATGAAGTTGTATCAAATGTTGCATTCTGAGCTGTAACAAGTGCATCGCTCTTAACTGCATCGCTCTCAAGAAGGCTTGTGTTACATGGAACGATGTTTCTTGCTGTGTAGTGTGACTCCTGTGATGCCTCATTTCCAAGGTAGAGTGCAAGTGCAACTGCAACCTGTGGATACTCACAGTTAGGATTTACACCGATTGCCTTTGATCCGGCAAATGAGAGGAGCTGCTTATCCTCGCCGCCGATCTTAGCTGTTGGAAGTACTGCGATTCCAAGGTCATCGCCAAGTGCATCGTGTAATGCTGCGTAATCCCATGAGCCTGAGAACATTGCTGAGATCGAACCATCTGTCATACCTGAGATACCAACACCAGACTCATCGTTTACGAAGTTCTTGTTGTTTACAAGATCAACGAGGTAATCTGTAACAGCCTTGCCATTATCACCACCGAAGTTGATTCCTGCATCGTTGTCTGTACCATCACCGAACATTGTTCCGCCATTTGCAAGGTAGAATGCTGCGATATACCATGAGTTTGTGAGTGGGAATGAAACCTTACCCTTCTCAAGCATTGTGTCAAGGCTCTTTACATCATCCTCTGTAAATGTCTTCTTGTTGTAGTACATGAACCATGTATTTGTTGTAAATGGCACACCGTAGATACCGCCATCAACTGTGATAGAATCTACAATTGCCTGTGAATTTGTTGACTTAACATAATCTGCTGTGCTGCCGCCGAGCTCTGAGATAGCACCTGCATCGATCAGAGTCTGTAACTGGTCATTTGCAAACATGTATACATCTGCTGATGCTGAAACATCCTGTGTTACAGTCTTTCCTGCATCACCCTCACTACATGTACCATACTCAAATGTGATATCCCAGTTTGGATGCTCTTTCTTGAATGCCTCACATGTTGTCTGTAACCACTCGCCGTAATCAGGTGACTGATCCTCAGCTGGTCCCCAAACTGTAAGTGTTGTCTTGATAGCCTCTTCCTCTGATGCTGCCTCTGTAGCCTCTGATGCATCGCTATTTGTTGCTGCTGTTGTGGACTCATCCTTTCCTGAATCTCCACATCCTGCCAGCATTGACATTCCCATCACACCCGCAAGTGCAACTGCTGCAAATCTCTTTACTCTCATAACCGTTCCTCCTTAAAAAATATAGTTTTGATTGAATGTTTTTAATACTTTGCAGTACCTTTACCTTATGACATAATTATAAGAAAACGTTTCCATTCCGTATATATCAATGATTTTAGAAACATGTTGGATTTTTTAGATATATAAAATTTTTGATATTGGGTTACGGACGCCGCCTGTGTGTGCCGAGAATCCGCCATTGTATATTCTATAGTTTTTTCCGATTAGACTTGTATTATTCTATTTTGTTGTTTGCATAAAAAAATTCGCCTCCACTGCATTTTGTTTAACGCAGTGGAGGCGAATTCTTATGTTATTTATTCCACCATCTTCGGGAAGTGGAGCATTACCTTTGTGCCAACTCCCGGTGTGCTCTCTATGCGAACAGCGTATTCCTCGCCATAGTAAAGCTTGATACGCTCATTTACATTTGAGACACCGTAACCATTAGAAGACTTGGACAGGATAAGCGCCGCCTGGGTCTTGGTCATTCCGACACCGTTGTCCGATACCGTAAAGTCAAGGAAATCTCCGTTTTCCCTGCCCTCGATACGAATCTCTCCTCTGCCGTCGGTCTTAACATCTATTCCGTGACCGATCGCATTTTCAAGCAAAGGCTGGAGTATAAGGTTCAGAGTTTCGTATTTCAGCATGTTGTCGTCTATGTCGTACACAACATCAAAACTGTTGTCGTGCATGGCAAGCTGTATATCAAGATACGACTTGATATTTGCTATCTCATCCTTGACAAGCAAGATATTTTTGCCTTTGTTGAGGGCTGTCCTGTAAAATGTGGACAACGACAAGGTGATACGGCTTATATCCTCCTGTTCCGCCTCAAGCGCTTTCCAATTGATCATCGACAGAGAATTGTACAGGAAATGTGGGTTGATCTGAGCCTGAAGTGCTCTCATCTCATACTCTTTTTCCTTTATCTTGCTCTGATACACCTCATTTACCGTGGCATCAAGCCTCTTACTCATACTGTTGTAGCCATTTATCAGGTCCCCGATCTCGTCCGTGCTGTCATTTTCCAGCACAGTACCAAGCGTTCCTGTCTCCAGGTTCTTCATCGTCTTCTGCAGTTTCTTGATACGCTTGGTTATAAATTCTGACGTGATATGGATGCATGCAATTCCGGCGAACAGACTCACAAGGATCGCCACCACAGCTATGATAAGTATCGGCTGCACCGATGATATGATGAGTTTGTCTGGCTTATATACACATATATTCCATCCTGTAGCCTGTGAGGATCTCTCTATGAACTGATATCCTGAGTCATCTTTTCCCTTGAGAAAATGAAACTGATCATCGTCAAGCTCATACGATGTCTGACCCTTTGCAAATGTCGCCTTGGAAAATATCACGTTTCCATATTCGTCCTCGATTGCAAGGCCATAATTGTCGAACATTGTATCTGTATAAAACGGCTGGAACACACTGTCATAATCAACACCTACATACAGAACGCCCCGCGCTCCCTTCTGTTCCAGCATCGCCATGCGGCTGATTGAAAATGCCGTGTGGCTATCACGGTCAATATACCAATGTATATTGTTGTCCAGATCATCATATTTGTGGGTTCCGTCTGCTATCTCCGAAAGCGGTGCGACCGTTGAACCATGTTTCACATCACAGGCATCAGTGTATATCGTCACCTGGTTCACATCCTCATGAAAATACATGATCGATGACAGCAGTGGATCTATCACTGTACTGAACTGCTCATAGTTCTGATATGCCGACTGATCCGAACTAAGTATCTTAGCTATTGACTGATTATATGATATATATTTTGAAAGGTTGTTGTATATCTCAAGTTCATTGTCCATGGAGTCCGTGGTCTGACTGACATATGATTTGAGAATGGTCGTCTCACGATCCCAGAGTATCTTTCTCATCTCCATATATGTTATGCCAAGAGTTATCACAACAGGGACAAATCCCGCCAGCATATAAATTATGATCAGCTTGCCGGTGAGTCTCATATCTCTAAATTTCTTTTTCAGGCTGCCTTTGCCCATGGTCTATACCTCCCTATTCGTCCCCAGGGCCACCATTTTCCCTGAATTTCTGGGGGCTGACTCCATAAAACTCACGGAAACTCGAACAGAAATAGGATACATTCTGATAACCGCACATAGCACCTATGTCTACTATCTTCGCCATGCTGTTCTCAAGCATGTCCTTCGCACGCTCCATTCTGTATGACTTAATAAATTTGCTCAGGTTTTGTCCTGTCTCTTTTTTGAACACCGTGCTGAGATAACTAGGGGCAAGATATACCATATCAGCAAGCATATCTATTCCAAGCTCGCTTCCATAATTCCTGTAAATGTACTGCTTTACTATCTCAACTTCCTTATGCCCTGTCTGGCTCCTGTCCTCAAAGCAGGCTGCCAGTCTATCTATCGCAACCTCAACAAGACCTGTAAGACTCTGGAAATCCGTCGTCATATACAGCTTTTCAACATCTTTGTTGAGATCTGCCTCGCTGGTTCCATCTATACTGCCATATATGTCCTTCAGAAGATTTGAGTAGAGAAACTTTATATATATCTGTGAACACTCATTCTTGTGTCTGTACTTCTCACAGAATTTGTCAAAATGTTCCCTGAGCGCCTCCACATCCTTCATCTTGATATCCTGTTTCATCTGTTTCATGAGAGTATCATCATCAAACTGGATCATGCCTGAGGAATCACTCTCCATATTCGGATAGAATACCTTTATCTCCGGATGATAGAATTTGTTGTCCATAAGTTCGTCAAGCTCATCAACCTTCTGCTTTATATCCTCAGGTTTCTCAATCTCTGTTGAAACTGCTATATAACACTCCTCATCATAATCACTTTTGATTATCTTAACCAGTTCCTGAGCCATGGACACCGCATCTGCTCCATCGCCCAGGAATATAAGTTCCTGCTGTTGATTCAGATTCAGGTATCGCTGTATTCCAAGAGACATTATCTTCTCGTTTTTCTTGAAATCAACATCACGCCTGCCAAAGAAATCATGATTAAATTCAACCAGAAGCATTCTTTTAAACCTGGCAAAATCCAGATTTAAACCGCTATACTCACTTCGTATACTCTCAATATCTTCACCGTTTACAAGCATATACAACGCATGCTCATAGAGAAATTCTATACTCTTGTTCTTAAGCTCATCCGAGGCTTTCGCCTCCTCAAGCTCATCCACAACCTTTTCAAGTGTCTCCCTAAATTCCTTAGGATCAACTGGTTTCAATATATAATCCACTACGCCAAGCCTGATAGCCCTTTTTGCATAGTCAAATTCATTGCAGCCGCTGAATATCACACAGCGCAGCTTTTTCTTCTCATTTACCACATTGTCTATGAGTTCTATACCGTCCATGAAAGGCATCTTCACATCGGTGAGAAGAATATCATAGTCCTCCTGGCGTATCTTCTCCAGCGCGTCAAGACCATTTACCGCCTCGTCGATATCAAATTCCATATTCAGCTTTTTTAGAAGGAATCTTATTCCATTTCTCTCTATTCTCTCATCATCAACGATCAGTATTCTATACATCTCTCCACTGCCTTTCTTTTTTTCTGGATGTGAACGGATTTCTTATCACATCCCAGCCACAATATATTTAATTATAACCGACTTACTTCTCATATGCCACCCAAACTGTCAGAAGAATTTTGCATCAACGCAAACGATCCCCCTCAAAGGGGGATCTATCTGACTGAACTATAGGTCGTTGCTTATTACAGTCTCCATATGTCCTTGTTGTACTCAGCAATGGTTCTGTCTGATGAGAAGAATCCAGCCTTGCTGATATTGACAAGCGCCTTCTTTGCCCAAGTCTTGCGATCCTCGTAATCTGCAAGCACGCCTTCCTTGGTCTTGATATAATCCTCAACATCAAGGAGTGTCATAAACCAATCCTTAACGATAAGTTCGTTGTGAAGTCTCTCAAGACTTTCCTTCTGTCCGATCTCAAGGAGTTCATCGCTCACGATGAAATCGACAAGTTTCTTGATCTCAGGCTGCTCGTAGTAATCCTTTGACACGTAATCCGCCTTTGCATAGTGGTCGATGACTGCCTCGCTTGACTCACCGAAGAAATAGATATTGTCCTCGCCGACAAGCTCTCCGATCTCAACATTTGCACCGTCCCTTGTACCGAGGGTGAGCGCACCGTTCAGCATGAACTTCATGTTACCTGTACCAGATGCCTCCTTTGACGCAAGTGAGATCTGCTCTGAAATGTCACATGCAGGTATGATCTTTGCTGCCTTTGACACGTTGTAGTTCTCGATCATGACAACCTTGAGGTATGGGCTTACCTCTGGATCATTGTCGATGAGCTGCTGCAGGCAGAGGATGAGATGGATGATATCCTTTGCGATGGTGTATGCAGGAGCTGCCTTTGCGCCAAATATTACAGTCACAGGAGTCTTTGGAAGATTTCCTGCCTTGATGTCGAAATACTTGTGGATAACCCAGAGTGCGTTCATCTGCTGACGCTTGTACTCATGAAGTCTCTTGACCTGTATGTCAAAGATAGAATTCTCATCTATGTCAACGTTCTGTGTCTCCTTGAGGTAATCCTTGAGAACGACCTTGTTCTGTTTCTTGATATCCATGATCTTGCCCAGGACTGCATCGTCATCGTAGAACTTCGCAAGATCATTCAGTTTCTCTGCATCCTTCTTGTAACCGTCACCGATGAGCTCTGTGATATAAGCTGCAAGCTGCTCGTTGCAGTGAAGGAGCCATCTTCTGAATGTGATACCATTTGTCTTGTTGTTGAACTTCTCAGGATAGATCTTGTAGAAGTTGTTCAGCTCAGAATCCTTGAGGATCTCTGTGTGGAGGTAAGCAACACCATTTACGCTGTGGCTGTAGTGGATATCGATGTGTGCCATGTGCACTCTCTGATCCTTGTCGATGATGTATACGCTCTCATCCTTATATCTGTTTCGTACCTTCTCATCCAGTTTCTTGATGATAGGAACAAGCTGTGGAACGACCTTCTCAAGGTATGCAAGCGGCCACTTCTCAAGAGCCTCTGCAAGGATAGTGTGGTTGGTGTATGCGCACACCTCTGTCACGATCTCTGTGGCCTCGTCAAATGAGATTCCCTCAGCGGTAAGAAGTCTGATGAACTCAGGGATCACCATTGAAGGGTGTGTATCGTTGATCTGAACTGCTGCATAATCAGCCAGGTCGTGAAGATTTGACCCCTTTGCCTTAGCCTCGTCAAGGATGAGCTTTGCACCATTTGCAACCATGAAATACTGCTGGTAGATACGGAGAAGATTTCCAGCCTCATCGCTGTCGTCCGGGTACAGGCAGAGTGTCAGGTTCTTTGCAATGTCTGTCTTGTCAAAGTTAATTCCGTCCGGCTCCATGATCGACTCGTCAACACTCTCGATATCGAAGAGGTGAAGCTTATTTGTTCTGTTCTCATATCCGGTTACATCTATATCGTACATTCTTGACTGCACCTTCAGATTGCCAAATGTGATCGTGTTGGTGACATCTGTCTTCTCAAGCCAGCTGTCTGCCTCGATCCAAGGATTTGCTGTCTCCTTCTGGTAGTTGTTCTCAAATACCTGCTTGAACAGACCCATATGATAGTTAAGTCCGATTCCATCGCCGTGAAGTCCGAGGGTTGCCATTGAGTCGAGGAAACATGCAGCAAGTCTTCCAAGTCCACCATTTCCAAGTGATGGTTCCGGCTCAACCTCCTCTATGTCGTAGATGCTCTTACCGTTCTCAGCAAGCACCTGCTTAACCTCGTCAAATACACCGAGGTTGATGAGATTGTTCGAGAGCAGCTTTCCGATGAGGAACTCAGCTGAGATGTAATATACCTTCTTCTGTCCATCCTCTGAAACTTTTCCGTCTGCGAGTTTCTTGGTCATATCAAGGAGTGCGAAATAGATCTCCTCGTTTGTACAATCCTTGATCTCCTTGTTATATTTCTTCATACAAATGTCCTTTAACATAATATCCTCCTTACAAATATACGTCTTCACCCTGTTCCTTCCATACAGTCTGGTGAGATCCCTTAATTTATCTATATGTTCCTGTGTAAATTCCCATGTTTCGTTCTTGACAAGTCTCCACTTCCAGTTGCCGCCAAGCGTTGACGGATAATTCATTCTGGCGCTGTTGTCCTTGCCCAGAATATCCTGCATCTGGAGTATGACCGTATCCGCTGAACTCATATACAGCGCATGTATCATCTTCTCCGCCACATCATCCAAGCTGTCCGCCATGAGGTACTTCATCATGTATTCCTGAAGCTCCTCGCTCTGTCCGCTGATGTAACTCTTCAGCATATCATTGTCGTGAGTTCCGATATATGCCACGTAGTTCTTTGCGTGATTGTGCGGCAGGTATTCATTTGCCGTGTTCCCGTCAAATGCAAATTCCAGAACCTTCATGCCCGGATAACCAGATTCCTTGACCAGTTTTTGAACCTCAGGCACGACCACACCGAGATCCTCCGCGATGACTTTGGATGAACCTATGGCACAGTCTATAGCATCGATAAGTTTCTTGCCCGGTCCCTGTCTGTAGTAGCCATCCTTTGGCTCACCATTTGCCGGAATGCTGTAGTATCTGACTATTCCGATGAAGTGGTCTATACGGATCACATCATAGAGTTTCGCAGATGCCGCGATCCTCTTCTTCCACCATGTGAAATCGTCCTTCTCCATGACATCCCAGTCATAGATCGGATTGCCCCACTTCTGCCCGTAGCTTGAGAACATGTCCGGTGGACATCCCGCCACAACGGCTGGTGCAAGACTTCCGGAAAGCTGGAACTGATCTGTGTTCGCCCACACATCTGCGCTGTCCAATGCCACATAGATTGGAATGTCTCCGATGATGCTTATTCCGTTTCTGTTGGCATAAGCCTTGAGCGGCATCCACTGCTCGTAGAACTTGAACTGCAGGAATTTGTAAAAATCCACATCCTCGCCAAGCTTTTCTCTGTAAGCTGCCATAGCCTCAGGCTTTCTCTTTCGGATCGCCGGCTCCCACGCAAGCCATTCTCTGTTATCGTGGTCTGCCTTGATCGCCATATACAGCGCATAGTCATCTATCCACTGCGCATTTTCCTCTATGAAATCTTCATACTCCCTGCTGCCCTTATGCTCAGATCTTCCAAATGCTTTTCTGAGGACTTCAAATCTCTGCCTGTATATTCTGGCATAGTCGATCTCGTCATCACTGTCAGCCCATTTGTATGATCCTACCTCATCTTTTGTGAGAAGTCCTTCTTCTATCAGTATATCCAAATCTATAAAATACGGATTGCCCGCAAATGCTGAAAATGACTGATATGGACTATCACCGAAACTTGTAGGTCCGATTGGAAGTACCTGCCAGTACTTCTGCCCTGCCCTTTTCAACATATCTACGAATTCATAAGCATCTCTTCCCATGGTTCCAATTCCGTACGGTGATGGAAGACTGCTTATCGGCAGGAGTATTCCTGCGCCACGTTCCAACGCTTTACTCATATATGATACCTCCTGAACAGTTCCTGTTATGGCTTGTATTTTATTAGCATTTCCCCTTTTATGCTTGCATTATAAGAGCAATTAATTGTACAATCCTATCATATAGGCGATGTATAATATACAAACGACGTAAGTTTTCGTCGAATCAACAGACAATATGAGGGGGCATATCTGTATGAACAGTCTCGAATACGAAAATCTTTTGGAGAACAAAACTCACGCGGATCCTATGTTTCCGTACAATACCTACCTGTGTTCTATACCACTGGACTTCAATTCGGTGTCACTGCACTGGCATGAATTTATGGAAATTATTTACATTAAAAAGGGAAAAGGAAATGTGACTGTGGATTTCACCACGCATTACGTGGAGGAGGGAGACATAATCATCATCCTGCCCGGACACATCCACGGTATTTCCCAACATGAAGGTTACTCCATGGAATATGAAAATATCCTTTTCTCCGTGGACATGTTCAGATCAAGGAATCACGACTCACTGGACAGTGAATTTTTCCTGCCTCTGCTCGCCGGGGACATAGATATAAAGAGCATCTACGACAGAGATGATCCATTATACTCACAACTCTCATCATGCCTGAACAGAGTGGATAAACTTTGCTCTGAAACACCGAAAGGATATCACCTGGCTCTTAAGGGATGTTATTTTGAATTTTTCTACGTTCTCTACACCAATTCCACGGTGAGAGACGAGGCAGACCGAAAGAGCAGAGCCAGAGATCTCGAGCGGACCAAGCTCATCCTTTCCTACATAGACGAAAACTACAAAGAGGCCATATCCATAACGGATATAGCCTCCTACTGTGGATTCTCAGAATCCCATTTTATGCGATTTTTCAAGAACACCATGGGAGTGTCATTTGTATCTTACCTGAACGACTTTAGACTGAACGTTGCCGCAAGGCTGCTCTCATCCAATGACGAGAGCATTCTCTCCATCGCAGAAAACTGTGGTTTCTTCAACCTGTCCTATTTCAATAGAATGTTCAAGAAAAAATATGGCGTGACACCGAGCAAATACAGAGAAACTCACAACTGACAGCGGGGCGTATAGTCCCAGTTACGCATCGGATCTGGAATATGAGTTTTTCATCTGGTTGCTCAGCTCGTAAAGCACCTTTCCAAGAGTGTCGCTTGCCGCCTGCCTTACCATATCCGCCATTTTCTGATTGGCCTGCTGCCTGAGTTTCTGATCAGACTGGCAGTCATCATATCTGTATATTATCTCATGCGCCTTGGACATAACTTTCTCGTCGTATCTTTCAATATGAAATACAGACTTCGCATACGATGCGTCCGCCATCGCCGCTATCATACGGCTGGTCCAATAGAAATTGTCCGTGGATACATCAGCAGACGTATTTGCCAGATACTCAGGAACCTCGTCCACATTTGCGTAAAACGGCACCATCACATTAAAGGCATTCGATGCAAATGCAAGCCACTGAATGGCACTGCTATCCACATCTACATAAGGTCTGATCTGGATTGCAGACATGAAATCCGTTCTGTTCACTCCGATCGACCTGTATGCACCGCTCATCCTCTTGTCACCGTAATTGCCATATGGATCGTACGGCGTGCCCTGATAATGGGAGGACAGAACATACTTCACATCCTCCATGGTTATCTTCTTCTCCGGTATCATACACCACGGAATGTCATCCGACACCGGAGTAAAGTCAGCATCCGGGCCGTCCCAGACAGCTGAATTCGGATTGAGTGTCCTCTCCATAAACCATGCTCTCGGCGTGTTATATACATGATCGGCATCGTCATGACTGCCAAATATATCCCGTGGACAGATCATACTTGTGTTCGTTTTCTCCACATTTAAATGATATTTCTCTATAAATTCTGGAAGATCCGCAGAACACATAAATTCCTTCTGCTCCCCAAATGCGTCTTCCATGTCAAATTCATCCATACCGAACTGATTTGGCATGACAACATACACATCATCAGGAACCCTTCTCGCTATCCAGTGATGTCCGCCAATGGTCTCCAGCCACCATATCTCATCCACATCCTGAAATGCTATTCCGTTCATTTCATAAGTTCCATATTTTTCAAGGAGACTTCCAAGTCTCTTTACTCCATCTCTGGCACTTCTGATGTATGGAAGAGTGATAGATACTATATCTTCCTCACCTATTCCACCTGCCTTCTCAGGTTTATCTCCATCAGCCGGCTCGTAACATACAAGCGGATCTGCCCCGAGTACCCTGGGATTGGAGGTTATGGTCTCCGTTGCGGTCATCGCCACATTTGCGGCATTTACTCCGCTGGCTGCCCAAATTCCCTCACCAGCCAGAGCATTTGGCACGCAAGTGTATCTCATCGGATCATCTGGGAGTTCTATCTCCACATGAGATATAACCGATTTGTAGAGCCTCGGCTGTTCCTCCGGATGCACCACATCATATTTTTTCGGGGTATACGATCCCGCTCCTGAATCATCATTTCTAGCTATTATCGTAGAACCGTCATAGGATGCGGCCTTTCCCACTAATATCGTTGTACATGGCATTTTGCTGTTCCTCCTAATCTTTTTATTTTATAATTGTACCCCAATATTCCTACATGTCCATTGCCATATTTTAAAATAAATAATATTATTATTTTTTACTCTATTAATTAGCTAAAAAAGCGTCTATGCATTGAATTACACCACCAGCTCTAATATAATTACATTACAAATTATCGCAACGGAGGGATTGATAATGAAATATGTTTTAGAAAATGATAAGCTGCAGCTCACTGTAAATTCAGCTGGAGCTGAGATGAAGTCACTCATAAGAAAATCTGATGGACAGGAACTTTTATGGAGAGCAGATCCTAAATTCTGGGGAAGAACAGCTCCTGTTCTCTTTCCACTTGTTGGTCGTGTAGTCGGCGACTCTTATACTGCAAAGGGAAATACATTTGAGATGAAACAGCACGGTTTCGGAAGAGATTCTGAATTCTCCCTGCTGTCACAGACAGACGACGAACTGGTCTTCTCTCTCAGGGACAGCGAAGATACAAAAAAGAAATATCCTTATTCATTTGAACTTCAGATCTCATACAAACTGAATGCCACCAAAGTGAATGTGGGCTGGAAGGTCATCAACCTTTCAGACGAAACCATCTACTTCTCACTTGGAGGACACCCTGCATTTGCATGTCCTCTTAAGGATGACGAGAAACAATCTGACTACTCATTCCTCATCGATGCAGACAAAGACACACTCACCTGCGCCAAATTCGACGACGGATATGTCACAGGAGAAACATATGATTGCAAGCTGAACGACGGAAAACTTGCAATAAACCCTCACCTGTTCGATGGTGACGCACTCGTCATTGAGAACCATCAGGCTCAGAAGGTTACTCTCCTGGACGGCAATCAGAATCCGTATCTGGCTGTATCATTTGACGCACCTGTATTCGGACTCTGGTCCCCACCTGGAAAAGAGGCTCCATTTGTATGTATCGAGCCATGGTACGGCAGATGCGACAACAAGAATTTCAACGGTGAGTGGAAAGACCGCGAATGGGGCAACAGTCTTGATTCCGGCAAGGAATTCAACGGTGGATTCACAGTAGAAGTTATGTAAACCTAACTTTTCCATAAAAGGAAATGGCTAAACCCATGAGATATAATTAATTTATATCTTCACCAGTTCAGCCATTTTCTTTTTATATAAACTTTTATCAGATCATATCTAACGTTCTTTCGTTTCGTCTGGGACATTTCTTCTAAATACCCTGTCAATAACCAGAAATATCACATATCCCACCAGACTTCCAAGCGTATTCATCACAACATCATCAAGCTGACAATATCCCCGTTTCGTTATGAGCTGGACTGTCTCTATACCCACGCTGATGATAAATCCCAATAGAACCGTAAACCTACTGGCAATTCTGCCATAGCTGCGAATATCATCGCCTGCTCTGCCTGCGGAAGTCATTGCAAACGGATATAATATTCCAAACGGAACAAACAACAAAACATTTTCTATGACAAATGCATGTGCCTGCGGAGTCTCACCCCACGTTCCAAATAAAGTCATGTCTATGCCCTGTCGTGATCCCGGTTCTCTCGAGAGAAATACTGTGACAAACATAACCGCAAGGTAAATACCAAGAAGAAACCATACAATTGAATTCCTCACATGAACGCTCAGTCTGTTCTTCTTTGTATTTTTTCTCTCTAAGCACAAAATGCAAATGACATATAGTACAACCACCGAAATCCCACACAGGATCCCTATCGGCAGATATCCCGCCACCTCCATAATGTCCTTAATTATATAATCGATCATAAATTCCCCTCATATACTGACGGTCGCAAATTCATTATACCGTCGTCACTAAAATTAAAATGTTACATTTATGCTGTCAGTTAAAATTCCTTCTGCAAATAATTCTTTTGTCATTGATATTTCTCTATTTTCAATATCATATATTTCTGTTCCAAGAAATCTGATATTGCCATGTCTATACATACTGACAAGCCCCAATATCTCCCGTCGGTCATGAATATATCCTTTTCTGTGCAATATCTGTATCAATTTGCATGTACTATATAATACAATCCTGCTGACCTGATAATTATCGTTGGTCTTTTTAAACATATGGTCTATCATTCCAGCAGCACACTTGTCATCGGTTATGATCCGAAACTTTCCGTCACACTCGCCTGGAATATTCGCAAGCACATGCATACAGACAGCTATCAATTCTTCACCAAGATTATCCTGTTCTTCCTTGTTTGCCCTGACAGAGGAGAAAAAACGTAAATAGACATCAGATCTCTCTGCTCCCTTCATACGGATTATTTCATTCTCCAGTGGCAGCTCTGAGTCCAGAGTACTTTTGATCGTACTTACAGGTGTTGCAAGAAGCCTGACCGCCCATGACAAGTAACTGTTGATCACTCTGTTGGAACCAAAACATACTGACATAACATCGAAAATGTCCTCTTCATTTATTATATATACATCCACTTCGCTCTTCCTAATATGTGTAAGATATTCAATGTATTCCTGATTGATACTGTGTTTTTTCGATGCCAACTCCATGATCACACATCTTGTCAGTATAACGATCCCGCTCTCATCTTTTATGTACCTTAATATATGCTCCGAGTCTCCCCAACTTAAACCGGCATGATATCGAAATGAGCACGTATCATAGAAGAAACAACATTTACCCGAAAAAATAGCAGATATGAAATCCTCTTTATTGATGTATGTAGCCAGAGTCTCCCAGTTGTCCGGGGTTTCTGTATAAAAGGACATCATCGTCAACATGCCCCCTTTATATCTGCATGCAGACGTTTCATGTTATTCAAAACTTTTTTCAAAGTTCTCTCGTTCAGATACTCACCCTCTACATATGCCTCGCCTACTCGCTGTACATAACTCTCAATTCTTTCAAAATCATCTCTTCCAGATGCCGTCAGCACACTATCGTCAAGCCACAATTCTGAAAATATATCTTTCATCCTGTCCATATCAATCGTAAGCATCTGTTCTGTTATTCTTCCCGTTTCCGACAATCCCAACTCATACACTCTTATTAAAACTGCCATATATGGAACCTGATAATAATTCATAAGCCTGGCATATATCTCCAATTCGTTTCCGTTAGATTCCTCTCTAAATACAGCATACATATTTTTAAAGCCTGGTTCTGGCATCAATATCATCTCCGCAAAGAGATTGGCAGCGTATTCGGACTCATTTTCAAAATAATATCCATCTGCAAGTTCAGCCTCTGGTGCACTGACTGCCCCAGTATCAATTATATGATATGTCTCATGACAGACTGCAAAGTTTACATTAGTCTGGGGGAGCGATGAATTTATGATCACATAGTTTAATGAATCTCCCCTATAACTGAGCGCACCTATCTCTTTATCATCAAACGGAATTTCCAGAACCATACAGTTTCGTTTTTTTAACAATGACCGCATGACCTGCATTATATTATTACATGCATTAACATTGCCGTTCAACCCAATATAATAACTAAACAGTCTTACTTTCGCTGCCATATCCCGGCTATGTTCCCTGTTGAACTCAATAATTTTTCTAAAGCGTTTAATATCCATATCAACCCTCACTCCTTCTGAGACTTAAGAGATATTCAAAAATCTGTCTTTTGCTCCAAGTACCACGTCCACATTCTCCACAAATTCCAGCAGAAATTTCGCCATATCCTCCTGCTTTGGTGTAGGTGTCCCGATATAAAACTTTATCTTATCGTACTCAGATCCGTTCCTGTCCGAAGTCTCTATCCCATCCTGAAGGAAAAACTCAATTTTCTTTCCCAGAGCACCAGAGATCCTCTCCATATCCGTACCACTGATCTCCTGGGCGCCCGTCAATATCCTGGATAATTTTTTCACATCAATCCCGGACTTCATGCTTAAATATGTCTGCTTTATCTTCATTTGCGCCAAATAGCAATTTACGTTTTCAACAAATTTCATTACATACCACCCCATTTAATCATATGATGCTTATATGCTGCACTTATAATTATACATATCAGCGGCAAATGCTCAACCGTAAAATCTTAATTTATAGGATTTTAATTATTGCAGCCAGTCTTTTTTCTCCATTCTGGATAATTATTTTTATATTATTTCTTATTATATTGTATTTTATATATCTACATATCTTCTTTGCTAATACCTCAAGCCCGGTGTTGATTTACGCTCCAATAAATGCTACGTTAAATACGCACACATGTGCCAATACGAAAAACGAGGAAATCAAATTGAAAAAAGTTAAGAAAATGCTGAAAATAACACTTATGATCCTGGGCGCTATAGTTGCCATTGTAATAATATTTGTCGGTGTGCTCACCGCAACAGAATATAGACCAAAGGATTCAGAACCCCTTGAAATAACCGGAGGAGATTCCACTGGACAGACCAGGTCGCCCTCCATCGGCGACACCCTGTCTGTAGTTACATGGAATCTTGGCTATGGCTCTCTGGGCGCAAATGCTGACTTCTTCATGGACGGCGGCGACAGCGTCTACACATCGACCACAGAGCAGGTCCGTTCAAATATGGACGCAATCACTGCAAAGCTTAGTGAACTGTCACCTGACATCATGCTCCTTCAGGAAGTCGATGAAAAATCATCCAGGAGCCACAGGATAGACGAAACTGCGATAATAAAAAGTGAACTGCCTGGCTACTGCAGTTCCTACGCATACAACTACAAGACTCTCATGGTGCCTTACCCCATACCACCTATCGGTCAGGTCACATCAGGCATCATGACTCTCAGCACCTTTGAAGTATCCAGTGCCAACAGGATAAAACTGCCATGTCCATTTTCATATCCGATCAGACTCTGCAACCTGAAACGTTGTCTGATAGTCTCCAGGATCCCGCTCAATGGCAGTGACAAAGAGCTTGTCATAGTAAATCTCCATCTTGAGGCGTACGACTCAGGCGAAGGCAAAGCAGCTCAGACCCAGATGCTCGCCGATATACTCCAGTCCGAGGCTGATGCTGGCAACTATGTGATAGCCGGAGGCGATTTCAATCAGACATTCTCAAATGTTGACCTCTCCGCGTACCCGCAGCAGTCGGACGACCTCTGGGCACCGGGACTTATCGACACAGATGAATTCGGCAAAGATTTCACATGCCTCACGGATTCGTCCGCACCTACTTGCAGATCTCTGGATAAACCATATGTCCATGCTGCGAAATACAACTTCCAATACTATGTCATCGATGGATTTATCGTCTCTTCCAACGTAAGAGTCACGGATGTTCAGACCATTGATCTGGGCTTTGAGAATTCCGACCACAATCCTCTGAAACTCGAAGTTGAACTCACGAGATGAGCGATCGTTTTTGACTATTTTTCTCAACTTGGCGGTTATGCCATCCATAACATTCCATCTTCGTTGACACCCCTCCTTTCCTATGATATAAGAATAAACTGTCTGGTTAGTAACATCTAACCACATATATCATAAAAGGGAGGTTATTACACCTATGAAGAATTCACTAACATGCAGACGTGTTCTGAGCTTGCTGATGTCTGTGGTGCTCGTGTTGTCATCACTCACATTTACCGCAAATGCAGCATCAGACGTTACGTCACCTACCCCACAGGAGATACTCGCCGGATGCAGCGTTACACTCCTTAAAGACGGCAATTTCACAGCCGAGGACACCGGCGTGGAGTTACAGGTAAAGCTGGACAGTCACGTAGAAAAATGCTACCTCACTGTGTTTGCCTATCCAAGCACTTTGTCGTTCGACCCGGACAGCACCGGAAATCTGAGGCTGTGGTCGGGAATGGTAACTGACGGATATCATGACACCGTCACATTTAACTCGGCCCCAAAGCCGGGATACAAGATCATCGCCTGCCTCAATGTGCCGGTCGGCGAGGACTACTATCTTCCATGCAACTCACAGGCAATTGAAGTCGTGGACGAAAACGGTCAGGGATTCGAGGATTATACATATCCAAATGTAACTATAGACGAGACTGAACTCATCGAAGGAGCGACCAGCCTACACATCAGTCTGACTGGAGACGAGAGGATATTCCAGGCTGCCCAAAATGACCAGACAACCATAACATGCGCTGTCGGACAGTACCCTGAGGACGAGTATTTTGACTTTGAGGGTGAAAATCAGATCTCCCTGGTGTCGAACCTGACCGCTACCGAACCTTTCTCTGGCAAAGAGGTGACATTCAGTGAGCCTTTGCGCGCCGGCTACCGCGTCCGCGCAGTCGTATACTGGCGACAGAATTCCGATATTTTCCTGCCAAAGGGCAACGACTATGAGGCAATGTTCGGTCTTCCGGACGATTCAGTGGCTATAACACCAAAGTCTCAGGTTGGCGAACCTGCCGCTGTCATACACACTCCTGTATACGACGGTGACTCATCCGTAAATATAAGCATCACGGGATCCATCCAGACAGGGTCAATAATGCTTGTGAAAGCCTACGATGCCGACACAACAGAATTTTTATCATACCAGGGAACGCCCCTCGGCGTTGTGCAGAACATAACATCAGATGATTACACATTTACCCCTTCATCAAGTGTGGCCGCAGGTCAAAAACTGGTTGCATTTATCATGAATTCGGGAAATATACTGGCACAGTCCGAACCTGTACAGGTTGAGAAATCCATTCCATTTGAAGTTACAATGTCTGGACTTCTCACCGCAGACAGCACTAAGGCTGATTTTGCCATCACCGCGCTTAATTCCAATATCACAAATATAAATATCATCAAACTCTGTAGGGTAAAAAGCGACGGCTCAGCCGATGAGGCAAATCCTATAGTAAGGGTATTTGGCAAACAACCTGGAAACGTAACCCTGGACATTCCATCAGGTACACTCACTTCAGGTGACAAAGTCCGTCTGCTTCTCACATACGTGGACGGAGATGTCATCACATGGCAGAGTCAGGACTTTTCCGTCACAGCGCCGCTCGCCGATGACAGCGTGACATTTGCCGACACTGAATTTACAACTGATTCTGATTCGGCAACAGTAGTTGTCTCCGGATGCAGCAACTTCACAGGCGGATATCTGTTCGTGACAATGGGAAGATCAAGCGACACTGATGCTGACGAGCGCAAGCAGGTCGGCTCTGTCAAATTCACCGGAGAAGGCACCTACAAGGTATCTTTCTGGGACAAATCAGTACTCAAGGAGGGCTATACCCTCATGGCTCATCTGTACAAATACGACTTTGACGCAGATACAACTTCATACAAATACGGAAATCAGCTGGCGATAACCGCGGCAGGGACATCATTTGTCGCCCCTTCCGTATCCATCGTCACATCACAGATCCAGGAAGACGCCAGCAGTCTGTGGATCATGGCAGACTATGACAGCAGTCTTACGGGAACAATTCTGCTCTACTGCTACACCGGAGATACATATACATTTGCAGATCTTATATACTCAGGTGCAATATCAGCATCCAAGAACAGCCAGAAGATCACATTTGGCAGTTCAAAACTTACCAAAGATCACAGAATAAAGGCAGTTCTTGTGACATCCGACGGAACACGCACCGAAAGTTCACCGGTCACAGTCCTTGCAAAACCAGAAAAAGCAAAACCTGTGGCTGCGATACTTGATACCACTATCACAGCTGGTGACACAAAGCTCAAGGCATTCCTGTCATTTGACAAGAGCATCAGCACTGCCACATACAAATTATATCAGTACGAAGGGGACGAACTGGATGTAGATACGGCCCAGCTGCTGTTCACCGGTTCACTGTGGAGAAGTTCAACATCCGAGACTATCCCAATAGGAATCGGCAGACTCAAGGTTGGCTCCAAACTTCAGATAGTCCTCAGTGCAGGCGGCACAGATGCATACTCACTACCTGTCACAGTAATGCCATCTCCAGACTGGGGAAATCCATATTCAGCATTTGACATTTCTGCTATAAAGGCGGATGCATCAAGCATCAGTCTTACAGTAGATTATTCAGACGAATACCTAACCCTCGGAGACGAATTCTACTGCGACGTCAGCGTATATCAGTTCCCTGGAACATACAGCGACGAAGAATTTGAGGACAATGAGCTGTGGGAGAACTTCAACTTAACACGCAGAGTAGCCCAAGTCAATTCAACGCTCGGACAGCAGACAAAGGGCAAACTGACGATCCCTCTGAACTCATCCGCCGTACTCACACCGGGCAGCCGCCTGATCATAAAGCTCAGACTGCCTCATACAGAGTGGGAAGGCGAGGAGGTTGACTATCTGTCATCTTCCATCCCGGTCATAAGTTCAGATTCTGAGATCCCTGACTACAAGGTAGTGCTCTACAATCTCGGGGAAGATACATCGAGAGGTCTGAGACTCAGAGACATTTTGAAAGAACTGAGCATCCCAGTCATGACCGTAGGTCACGATCAGCTCAACGAGACCGTCGGCTATCTGGCAGGTCTTGACGGATATACCGCAGCCGGCCAGCCATATTCAGGCACAAAATACGACAATGAATTCATGCTCATGTGCAATCTGCCTGAATCACTGTTGGATACATTTCTTGATAAGATGCAAGAAAACAACCTGAGAATAGACCACAAGGCAATCGTAACCGAGTACAACCGAGAATACAAGCTCTACGAACTCATGGGAGATATCGGAGATGAACACAATGTATTTACAGCTCTCATTAACCTGAATTCACTTGTGAAGAAAGCTGAACAGCTCAAGGAATCAGAATACGGCAATTCACCTGACTGGAATCTTCTCCAGAACGAGATAGCCGCTGCAAATGCATTAATATCCAGTGAAGAACCAACATACGAAGATCTGACTGCTGCTTACAACAGCCTCAAGCAGGCATACCTGTCCGTGAGCGGACTTAAAGAACTCACCGGAAAGGCAGTAATAGAGATATCGCAGGATGATGCCGGAACATACACTATGACCGCCAGCGTCAAAAACGATACTGCAGTTATCTCAGACGCACAGACAGACATTAAGGACACTGCAAGTTACATATACAACTGGAACGATGGTCAGACCGGCGCATCCATCTCAAATGTAAAGGCATCTGATCTCATCAAAAAATCTGTCACTGTAACAGCCGATGGTTACATGGGCGAACTGAAAGCCCAGTTATCGGTTCCTGATAAACCAGATGTAAAGGTAGTTCCTGATTCAAAATCGATGAACATCAGCTGGAGCACTCCTGTTTTCCGCGACAACTGCCCTCTCCCTACCGGTTATGTGATAACCATTAGAAAGGGGGATGAGGTGATCTCTTCATTAAATACAGATGCGGATTCAACTCACATATCTGTCGAGGACCTTGAGGCATCAACTGACTACTCAGTAAATGTGTACGCTGTAAGCCCGGTTGGTCGAAGTGACTCAACAATACTTACAGTAACCACCACCGATGTTCAGACACCTTCTACAGAGAACACCAAGACAGAGACTCCTACAACGGAAACTCCTTCTACTGAGGATACTTCAAGTGAGACGCCAACCACTGAGGCGCCTTCAACAGATGATGCCTCCTCAGAGATCACAACAGAGATCACAACAACAGAGTCCGGCTCAACTGATGATGCAACATCAAATAACCCTGCAACAGGTGATAATGCAGCACTCCCTGCAGCAATTGCACTGATGCTTATAAACCTTGTGGCAGCTGGTATTGTCATTAAAAAGAGAAGGTCAGAGTAATCTATCTGTTCTATATTTGAAAAATAAAATATAGATCTACCAACAAAACAGACGGCGATTCCTTTGATATGTATCTCAAATCTTAGACGCATATCAGAAAGAATCACCGCCTGTTATTTTATATTATATATTTTTTACGCATTTGCCAGTGCCTTAAGCTCCTCAAGCATCTGTGGGAGCTTTGTATCCATCTCCTCATCCTTGAACTGACAGGTACCGACCTTCTTATGTCCGCCACCGCCGTACTTGAGCATGAGACTTCCAACATCCATTGTCGCTGTACGGTTGAGAATACTGTATCCGCATGCTGCTGAACAGCCCTGACCACCTCTGCCGCTTACGATCCATGCTGATACATTCTGCTCAGGATACATGCTGTATATCATAAAACGGTTGCCTGTGTATATAGGATTCACACCCCGAAGATCGCTGATTATAAGGTTGCCATCCACTACGGTATGCTCCTTTACCATCTCCTTGAACTTCTCTGTCTGCTCATTGTAGAGAACTATTCGCTCCTGAATATCTGGCATGGCAAGGATCTCGTCCGTGGTCATGGTTCTGCAGGCATCTATAAGTTTCTCCATCAGCTGATAATTCGATATGGTAAAGTTTCTGAATCTTCCAAGTCCGGTTCTAGGATCCATGAGGAATCCTATGAGGATCCATCCCTTTGGATTCTGCACCTCATCTATAGTAAGATTTCCTGAATCCACCTTATCAACAGCCTCCATCATATCGTCAAACTGTGGAAATCTCTCTCTTCCACCGTAATATTCATAAATTATCCTCGCACATGAAGGTGTGATTCGGCTCTCACCCTTGTATTTGCCCTCAAGTGCCAGTCTCTCATGCTCACTTGAATGATGATCGAACCAAAGTCCACAGCCCTCAACAAATGGCACATTTGCAAGGCAATCATCCTCTGTGATCTCCACCAATCCGTCCTGAAGGTCCTTTGGATGTGCAAATTTCCAGTGATCTATGATACCCGCCTCTTTCAAAAGCGCTCCGCATGCAAGTCCGTCAAAATCTGATCTTGTAACCAACCTCATATTACATTCCTCCCTGATGTTATAAGTAACCAATACTATTTCAATTATATAAAAATGAGGTTAGTAATTCAAGGTTATCTTTGAATGATAGAAATGCCATGATCTTCAATATAACAAAAACAGCCCGCCAGTTTTACCTAACGGACTGTCTATATATCCTTTATTATTCTAATTTATCGGCACCCAGCCTCTGTTGATCATTCGCTCTATATTGCTTTCAGGAGTGGCATTAATACCACCATTCTCATTCTTGAAACCAGAATATATTCGCGAACACAAACGTCCCTCAGAGTTGTAACATACCTGCACAATGATCCAATCCCATCCATCATTTTTTCCATTGCTATATGTTCTGGCATTGCTCACATCAAGTCCCTGTTTCTTTAAATAATCCTCCAGAGCCTGACAATAAGTCCAATCATTTTGGGATACTGTTCCATCAATTACAACGCCCGCATCAGCACCACACCATACACCAGAGAAATTCTTGCCATGATACGGTGCCGGCGCCTTATCTCTAGTCTTATTACACAGCATTACCCATGCTCCATATCCAACAGTTCGCTCTCCCTCCGGAATCTCTATTGTTCCATCAGAAAATGCACACACAAGCGTGGATTCCAACGTGGTCGCATTTTGAATATCCTTTGATTTTCTACTCTTCTCAATGTATTTTATCAGTGCTGGTGCAAGTGCCCCTGCCAATATCGCCATAACCGCTATTACGATTATCAGTTCAACCAACGAAAAACCTTTTGAATCCAAACAGATCCGTTTTCCTCTATTCATACTAAACTCTCCCCTTTTGCATTCTTTAAAATGCTTTACTGTCTATAATATCAAATACACATCGTTATAGTAATACTGCGGCTTGGGTTTGTCAATTGAATAGTTGCCTTTAATCTTTTACAAATTTATGATAACTTTCTCTTTTTTGATGATCTAATTGCAAGTTTTATCACACAAATAAATACGATCAATCCGCTTATTAAAAATCCTATTGATATTTGTTGGTATGTTTTACTTAAACTGTTCTCCAAATTCACCAACAACAATAATGCAATAGTTGTTATTGTCCCAATTACGATACCTCTGACCCATGTTTTCCAGTCCGCATTAACGCGTTCAATTATATGCCAATCTCGCTTTTTATCTTCTTCAATTTCAAAACCATGTTTTTTTGTATATCTGGACAAAACACTAAAAAGTGTCGGTATTGTATAAAATAAAAAATAACCTTCTTTATAATACATAAATAAAAATATATTTAATACCATTACAGTCATTGCAGAAATTATATCACAAACCTTTTTCTCACTAACACACAATTCCTTCTTTCTTCCATTCACCAAAATATAGGTGTATATAATATCTATATTTCGCAGTTCCCAAGTAGAATGTATATATTCAATAATATTAGAGATTAAATTTAGCCATATAAAACCATATAAAATATTTTGTGTCTTATACTCTGTCAGAAAAAGAATCAATATAATTACAAATCGTATTCCAGTCATTGATAAAATCAATAAAGTAAAATGAAAATCCTTCCATATTATATTCCATATTTTGTATATAATATCCTTTCTATAGAAACAAATATATATATATAATATTATTAATGTGATTAAAATAAATAATGTTGCATAAAATGTCGTCCCTATTATGATTTTACCTCCATTGTAAATAATCAAATTACCCAATATAATCAATCTAGCATACCACAAAGTTTTTCATAATCAAATTCTTTAAATCCATTCTCTTCACATGGAACATCTACCCAAGTATAATAACTATCTTCCTGATATTCCTTGCCCTGTATGAGCTTTTCTACCTTATCCAACAATTTGCTTTTTTGTTTATCATTTAATTGAACTTCATTCTCCACAAGATACGTTTTCATGTTCTCTGGTTGCCGCAAAAATAAAAGAATTGTATTATGAGCTTTATCTTGAATAGAACCATTTTCATACCTGAAAATGGTTTTATCTCCCCAATTTAGCAACTTCGCAAAACTCCTTTGACTGAGACCATATTGCATTCTTATGTTTTTTATTTCTTCAGGAAGTAGTAGTTTATGTCTTTTACGGTATTCATTATATGCTTTAACCAATGTTGCATTATCAAGTTCCTCACAAAAAAGTTCCTCTCCACATTCCGAACATACGAGAACGTCCGCATCCACCTCTATTTGCTCTCCGCAAACCATATAGCTCTCTTTTCTTTCCTCTATGTGGGTTTCAACTTCTTTTTCACATTCCTCACAAAATCTTCTCATTACTATCACCTCCGTATATTATATTTATCTTTTCTGCACTGCCAAGGTTTTTGTGGTCATGCGACCGCATATTTATTTATCAGTATGCCCTATTATACATCTATTTAGTTTATTATCAATATAGTTTTATCAGTTATATGCCGTTTATAGAAAAAAGACTTCCATCATAAACCACAAATTTATGATAGAAGTCTTTTACTCCTGTTATTCATATTATATTACGCGTTTTTGTTACTTTGCTCTCATAAGCCAATCAGCTAGCGATGAGTCATCAACCGTATAATATACCGTTCCCGATCTCGCTATATTCTCATGCACCTCTAACGTATCCGGCATTGAGTCCATTATTTTTTTTATTCTTTTTGCGGTAAGCCTCCCCCAATGCTCTCTGAAATACTTGTCTACCCATACCTCAGTCTGTTGTGATATAACATAGTTGTAACAGCTCGACCTAATAAGATATAATCTTAGGAGGAAACGAGGTATGTTACAGATGAATCAACATTATGAACCAGAATTCAAGAAGAAGATTGTTCGTCTTCATCTTGAAGAGGGAAGA
>JBNMKK010000022.1:0-40398 GCA_050874325.1 Coprococcus sp.
ACCGTTCATCATAGAGGGTGTCATCATAGGAGCCGTTGGATCGGCGATACCGCTGGTTCTTCTATATTATATGTATGATAAGATACTGACATATGTGGCAGGAAGATTCCAGGTAGTTACCACGCTGTTCGCGTTTGTGAGCCAGAAGGAACTGTTCAGCACGATGGTGCCGGTTGGACTTGTTCTCGGCATAGGAGTCGGCCTGGTGGGAAGTTTGCTCACGACGAGAAAGCATCTCAGGGTGTAATGCACAAAAATTTCACAAATAGATGGTGAGTTTTGTGACAGATTATATGCTATAATATTGATAAGTAGGGGCTTAATGCACCTTCAGTATGGATATTGCAGATGATGTGTTTATTTTAGGAGGCACGGATAATGAAGATAAACTTATACAGATTGAGAAAGAAAGGATTACAGGCTGCACTAGTGACATCTGGTGCGCTGCTCATGTCTTTTGGAGCAGCATTTACAACACCTCAGTATGATGTACACGCTGAGGAGAGTAAGGAAGAGGTTGAGCAGGAGAAAGAGAACGCAGAGGCCAGTCAGGCAGAGGCGGAGGCAAATGCAGCAAAGTATCAGAAACAGATAGACAGTCTTGTGAAGACGGTTACTGAGTTGGATGCGCAGATGACTGACATCAGTACACAGATTGTGCAGAAGAAACAGGAGGAGTCGGATCTTCAGACAGAGATAGATGAGACACAGAAGAAACTTGCAGAGGCTCAGGTCAGCGAGGACAACCAGTATGAGGCGATGAAGAAGAGGATCCAGTACCTCTACGAGGAAGGCGATGTCGAGTACATAGATGCACTCATGTCTTCTGCATCATTTGAGGACAGTCTGAACAAGTCTGAGTACGTTGATCAGATAAGCTCATATGATCAGAAACAGCTTAACAAGTTGGTCAAGACAAAGAACGACATAAAGACATATGAGGAGACACTTCAGAAGGATCTTAAGGATGTTGAGAAGGTAAAGGCAGACCTTGAGAAGAAACAGGCTGATCTGGATGATGTGATCACACAGAAGAATAATGAGATCAACAAATACAGCAATGATAAGGCTGCTCAGCAGGCGATAGCAGCAGAGTTTGCCCAGAAAGCATCAGATCTTGATGATCAGCTTGCAGAGATAGCGAGAAAAGAGGCCGCAGACAGAGAGGCGGAGCTTAAGCGCCAGGAAGAGGAGAGAAAGCAGCAACAGCAGGACAACAATTCCGGAAATGATGACAATGGCGGCGGAAGTGATGACAACGGTGGCGGCAGCGATGACAACGGTGGCAGCAGCGATAATAACGGTGGTTCATCTACAGGATCAGGACGGTTCATATGGCCGGTTTCGGGTCCTATAACAGATTATTTTGGACCTAGAGAGTCTCCAACTGCAGGCGCAAGTACAAATCATATGGGTATTGATATAGGTTGTTCATATGGTACTCCGGTCGCAGCAGCTGATTCAGGTGTTGTAACAGTTGCCGAGTGGGGCGAGAGCGGTGGTAACTATGTAATGATCGACCATGGTAATGGATTTGTAACCATGTATCTTCACAACTCATCTCTGGCGGTAAGCGTAGGTGATGTGGTGTCACAGGGACAGACGATAGCATATGCTGGTTCTACAGGATATTCAACAGGAGTGCATTGTCACTTCTCTGTATTCCTGAATGGATCATATGTCAATCCACTTGATTACTTATAATTCCATAGGATGGATATGCAGATAATAAACGGCGCAGATTCGGATCACGAATATGCGCCGTTTATTTTTCTGGTGCTTATTTAAGAAAAAATAGGATTGGTGTCGGTTGACATAAGTGTTAAAAGTAATTATACTCACACTGGACTGACTATTTTCAATTTTAAGGAGTATATTATGGTTTTTTCGAGCATGGAGTTCTTATTTAGATTCCTGCCTTTATTTTTGCTTATCTATTTTGTGACAAAGCCGAAGTACAGGAATGTTGTACTGCTATTGGGCAGCCTTGTGTTTTACGCATATGGCGAGCCTGTATATGTGTTCTTGATGATATTTTCCATCGCATTTAATTATTGGGTCGCAAGGAGAATAAAACGATTCTACGATATAGAGGTTTATTCCGAGATAGACTGTTCTTTTGAGAGAAACTGCTGGCTGGCTGTTGCCATGGTATTTGACTTTGGCATGCTTTTCATATTCAAATACATCAATTTCTTTATAGAGATAATCAACACAGCTGCGGGGACAAAGATATTTGACAGTGTTGCAATAACACTGCCGCTTGGAATCAGTTTTTATACTTTCCAGATAACATCATATATATTGGATGTGTACAGGCTCAAATATCAGGCGGACAAGAGCATAATCAAATTCGGAACATATGTGAGCATGTTCCCACAGCTCATAGCAGGTCCGATAGTAAGCTATGACGAAGTAAAACCAGAGCTTGACCACAGGGAGACAAACGCTGATGATATAGAACATGGAGCAGCTCTTTTTGTCCTTGGTTTGGCATATAAGGTTCTCATAGCAAATAAGATAGCAAGTCTCTGGAATGATGTTCAGACAGTTGGACCATTTGGAATAAACACACTCACAGCGTGGCTTGGTTCATGGGGATATTCGTTCCAGCTGCTGTTTGACTTCATGGGATACTCGGTTATGGCGATAGGAATCGGGCTGATCCTTGGGTTCAAGATCCCGGAGAACTTCAAAGATCCGTATATGGCACATTCGCTGACGGATTTCTGGCGACGCTGGCACATAACCCTTGGACGTTGGTTCCGAGAGTATGTGTACATACCGATGGGAGGAAACAGAAAGGGCAAGGCCAGGATGATATTTGCCATGTTTACGGTGTGGATGTTTACCGGACTGTGGCATGGTGCAGATTGGAACTTCCTAATATGGGGCTTGTTCCTGTTTGTTTTCCTGCTCATTGAAAAGCTGTTTCTTGGCAAGGTGTTTGACAAGGTCAAGATACTTGGACATGTGTACATGTTCTTTTTGATACCTGTGTCATGGACGATATTTAACATAAGTGATCTCAAGACGCTTTATCTATATCTGAAGAGAATGTTTGGAATGAAGATTGAGGGATCAGTGCTCATCCATGCTGCCGACAAATTTAATATGCTGCTGCACACATACTGGTGGCTGCTTTTGGTATGTATTGTATTTTGTACACCGTGGCCGAGAAAGCTTATTGAGAAATTTTACAGGAACTGGCTGTGTAAGCTTATCATGCTTGCATTGTTCTGGTTCTGTGTATACCAGATAGCAAAGGGTGGCTCCAATCCATTCCTTTACTTTAGATTCTAGGAGGTGGGCAAATGAAAAAATTATGGCAAATGATAAAAGGCTGCCCACTGTTTACTATCCTGATATTGTCAGGTATCATAGTCACTGCCGGAGGATATGCCGGGGCAGCTCTCGGAATATACAAATGGGATGTGAGCTTTAACCATCCGATGGTGCAGACTGTGCTATTGGACGAAAAAGCTGAGTCGGGCAGTGAGAGTGATGTCTCAAAGGTGGCTGATTCAGAAAGCGGCAAGGACGAGAAGACCACTGCACAGAAGGCGGAGAAAGTTACAGAAAAGGCAACAGAGAAGACAACGGAAAAGAGAGCGGAGAAGAGTTCTGAAAAGACAACTGAAAAGGCTACGGAGAAGACGACAGAAAAATCCACTGAGAAGGCGACGGAACAGAAGGCTGCAATAGACACCGGAGGATCGGCTGCTCCGATATCAAGACCGACCCAGTACAAGAAGATCAAGACCAGAAAATCTCGAAACAGCTGCTATGGAGATCTCACAAAGATAGCCCTTGAGACAGACTATCCATACATAAAAGTGGACAAGTCATATTTTGATGATGCGCTGTTTATCGGTGATTCGCGTATAGAGGGTCTTGCACTGTATTCAGGACTTGACAATGCTCAGTTTGCATATATGGAGGGTCTTACGACATTTGGGCTTATGAGTGAGAAGATAGCTGTAAATGGAACGGCAACTCTGACAGAGCTTCTGAGCAAGCAGTCTTTCAGGAAGATATATATCATGCTTGGAATAAATGAGGCTGGATATGCCACTGACTCCTATGTGTCGACTTACATGGATGCCGTATCGCAGATACAGGCACTTCAGCCGGATGCGATCATATTTATGATGGGATGTATGCATGTGTCCAGCGACTACTCTGACGCACATGACATAGTGAATAATGATAACATAGATGAGAAGAACGGAGCCATAGCTGCATACGCAGATGGTATCAAATTGTTTTATCTGGATATGAATACGGTGGTTGATGACGGTAAGGGTGGACTTATCAAAGATTACACATGGGATGATATACATCTTCAGGCACAGTATTACAGTGTGTGGGAAGATTATCTTTATTCCCATGGCCTTAAGGATGACGCATTTAAATAATCATGCACACATTTGGTGATCGCCGCTATAACAGTGAGGAGGCTGCAATGTCAAAAAAGATAGTGGTAAAAGATAAATATAAAGGAATCCTGTTCATAATCATGGCGGGATTCTTTTTCTCGCTTATGACATTTTTCGTCAGGATATCGGGAGATCTGCCTACAATGCAGAAGGCATTTTTCAGAAATGCGGTGGCAGCTGTTGTTGCGATCGCGATGCTTATGAGGACTGAGGAGAAGTTCAGGATAAAAAAGGACAGCTGGCCAGCGCTTGCGGCGAGAAGTATATGTGGAACGACCGGACTTATCTGCAATTTCTATGCCATCGACAAACTTAATATAGCCGATGCAAATATACTCAACAAGCTCTCCCCGTTCTTTGCGATCATAGCGTCCTATTTTGTCCTGAAAGAAAAGGCAAACAAGATCGAGTGGGCGTCCGTTATACTTGCGTTTACCGGGGCAGTATTTGTGGTAAAGCCGTCATTTCACATGGACTTTCTGTATGCGATGGTCGGAGTCGCCGGTGGACTTGGTGCTGGCATTGCATATACATATGTGAGAAAACTCGGCAAGCAGGGGGAGCGCGGACCGGTCATAGTCATGTGTTTTTCAGTGTTCTCGTGCCTAGTGACACTGCCATTTATCATAGTGGATCATGCGCCGATGACGTGGCAGCAGACGGTGTGTCTGCTATGCGCTGGACTTGCGGCTGCTGGCGGACAGTTCAGCATCACGGCGGCTTATCAGAAAGCTCCAGCGAAGGAGATATCGGTATTTGACTACAGCCAGGTCATATTTGCCGCAATACTGGGATTTGTATTTCTGGATCAGATACCGGATGCGCTCAGCATTACCGGCTATGTGATCATCATCGGAAGTGCAGTGTTCAAATGGTGGTACAGTCTGAGACAGGACCGCAAGGCGGATGAACGTAATATTTGACAAATACATATAATATACAAAAGACGGATATCAGAAGTAGAAAATGGGTAAATGTTAGTTTCTGATATCCGTCTTTTATAATGTTAAAATAAAAAAGGAAGGTTATGAGGAGTGGATACCGGAATTTCAAAGGCACCGGACCACTTATCAATTTGGTTATATACTACAGGTGTTCTGTGTTCATTCTGTGTATCGAGTGTTAAAGAAGTATGATGAAAATATAACTAAAGTATGTTCGATGAGGATGAGAGAAAAGTGTTATTATAAAAAGTTGTAGATTAAGGTTTTTGCATGTTAAAATGATGGTACAGAAATTGATATGAAGTACCTGAAAATGATGATTGATAATGGGGGTATAGATATATGGACAAAGAAAAAATGCTTGAAGAGATCCAGGAAAAGACTGAGGAGATAAAGGGAAAGGCAGAGGAGCTTCACAAGGTGATAGAGGAGACGATCGCCCAGAAAAAGCAGCAGTATCAGGAGACTAGATACACAGAGCTTGGAACCGTAGCCAGCCAGGAAAAGCCGGATATAAATATCAAAGATGGGTATGGACTGGTACTCGGCGGAGGAGGCGGACGAGGTTCATATGAGATAGGAGTCTGGAAAGCTCTTGAGGAGTATAAGGATGTCATAGATATAAAGGCTGTGTCTGGAAGCTCAGTTGGAGCACTGAATGCGGCGCTTTATGCCTGCGGTGATCTGGATAAGGCGACCCAGATGTGGTATGACATAACGAATGACAGGATCCTTTCGAACAAGGATATAGATGAGGACAACAGGAACAAATGGTTTGAGTCCATCAAGGAGAAACTTACGACTATAGAAAATCCGCTTATACAGAGTGCCATAGAGTGCATAGGACTTGATGCGGTGGCAAAGGGAATGAAGATAAAGGATGGCTTTTTCTCAAGGGAAGGACTCATGGATATACTTGAGAATTCTCCGGTGCTGACAGGGGTATCCAACAGCAAGATGAGCTGTTATGCCACATGTCTCAATGTGGAGGGCAAGCCTACACCTGAGAGATTTCAGCTTGCGGGTATGGAGCCTTCGGAGATAGAGAGGATACTTCTGGCATCATCTGCGATACCGGTGATTTTCCCGATGGAGACCATAGATCAGACAAAGTATTATGACGGAGGTTTCTTCCTCGGCGGAGACAACGTGCCGATACAGCCGCTCTACAATGAAGGCTACCGCAAATTTGTGGTGGTTCATTTGGATGAGAGAAGGACTGACAGATACGACGATGCGAAGATGATACATATCTATCCATCAGTGCCGCTTGGCGGAGCCATAGATGGAATGTTGGATTTCTCACCGGAGGGTGTGGAGAAGAGAATTGCCCAGGGATATGACGATGCGAGAGCTGTCCTGGTACAGTACTTTGGACTCAGAGAGAGACTTTCGGAACATGACAACGGATCGGTTTCAGAAAAGACAGAGGGAGCAGGACAGATCAGCGAAGAGGCATCAGGTGGGAAAAGTATGAAATCTGAGCAGCTGTCTGGTGCGCCACTGTATTTCACCCGGCATGGTCAGACCATATGGAATGTGGAAAATAAGATATGCGGTGCCACAGACATAGAACTCACAGAGCTTGGCCACAGACAGGCGGAGGAGCTTGGTGAGATCATAAAGAATGGAAACTATCACATAGATGAGATTTTGTATTCACCTCTTGTCAGGGCGTCCGAGACTGCAAGGCATATCTCCGAGATCACCGGAATTCCGATGAGGGCGGAGGAGAGACTGCGCGAGCAGTGCTTTGGAAAATACGAGGGAACCGCCAGGAATGGTGCAATATTTGCAGAGGCGAAGACACATTTCCTTGATCACTATGAAGGCGGCGAGACCATGGTTCACCTGTGCCAGAGGGTCTACAATCTCCTGGATGAACTAAAAGCGGAGTCACTGGCAAGTGGCAAGATATATCTGCTTGTTGCCCACAACGGAATTTCAAGGATAGTGCAGTCATATTTCAATGACATGACAAATGCAGAATTTGCCGCATTTGGAATAAAGAACTGTGAGGTCCGGGAGTACAGATTCAGGTAAAGAGGAATATAGAATATATAGAAAAGCATATAAAGATAGAGAAGTGTAACTTTTATGGGGATGTAAAAAACGTAGAAGTTACACTTTTTTGCGTTAAAAGTTGACAGGGTTAAAAATCTGTGTTATTAAATATATGAACATTTATTCAAATGTTTAATTGAAAAAACTTTATAATATATGCTATAGGCGGTTATCGCAAAAAAATATTGCGATCCTTGCTCATAGTGCCATATGAAAAAGGAGAGAATTATGGGAGAAAAAAGTTTCTTAAAGATCAATGGAATAAGAAAGAGCTTTGGCTCAGGGGAGAACAGGACTGAGGTTCTAAAGGGAATAGACTTTGAAGTTTCCAAGGGGGAGTTTTGTGTACTGCTCGGACCATCCGGATCAGGCAAGTCCACACTTCTCAACATCATAGGCGGTATCGACAGCCCAGATTCAGGCTACATATCCATAAATGGAGAGAAGACCGGGGATATGGATGAGAAGACATTGACAAGGTACAGGAGAAAGCATCTCGGATATGTATTTCAGATGTACAATCTGATCCCGAACCTCAATGTGAAGGAGAATGTGGAGGTTGGTGCTTATCTGAGTGATGATCCACTGGATGTGGACGACCTTCTGAAAACTCTTGGACTGTATGAACACAGACATAAACTGCCAAATCAGCTCTCCGGTGGACAGCAGCAGAGAACGTCCATCGGCAGAGCGATCGTGAAGAATCCTGATATACTTCTGTGTGATGAACCGACAGGAGCACTTGATTACAACACATCAAAGGAGATACTCAAGCTGATAGAGGATGTCAATCAGAAGTATGGCAATACCATCATCATGGTAACCCACAATGATGCCATCAAGAATATGGCAGACAGAACGGTGAAACTAAGGGATGGAATGATAAGACGCAACATAGTCAACGAGAACAAGATATCTGCAGCGGATCTTGACTGGTAAAGGGATGGCGTTCAGTCGGAAAGGGGACTTGATATGAAGAATCCATTATGGAGACGAATTCCAAAGGAACTCAAGGAGGAATTTGGAAAATATATAGTGATATTCCTGTTCATGGTGATAACAACGGGAATGGTGTCCGGTTTCCTGGTTGCCGGGGACAGCATGAAACAGACATACGATCAGAGCTTTGACAAATACAATGTCGAGGATGGACATTTTGCTCTGAATAATGAGGCAACTGATGAAATGAAGGAAAACATAGAGGATGAGGGTGTAACGCTTTACAACATGCCTTATTATGATCTTTCGATGAGCAAGAAATTTTCGGATGGTGATACACAGTCAGATGATGGTGAAAACAATTCGGTTAGTGAGGAAAAATCAGATGACAGTAGGACACTCAGAATATTTGAGGTCAGACACGAGATAAACAAGATGTGTACAATGAAGGGCAGCCTGCCGAACAGCGACGGTGAGCTTGCCATCGACAGAATGTTTGCCGAGAACAATGATATTGAGATCGGAGATGAGCTGGAAGTCGGGGGCAGGGATTACAAGGTGTGCGGATATGTGGCACTTTCTGACTACAGCACGATGTTTCAGAACAACAATGACACAATGTTTGATGCCACAATATTTGGCGTTGCCGTTGTGACCGGAACAGAATTTGACAGCCTTCCGGAAAAGGGTAAGGAATGGTCGTATGCGTGGAAGTACAATGATGGCATGCCTGACGACGAGAAGGATGAGAAGGAACTTGCCGATGACCTGTTAAAGACCGTGTACACACAGGCTATGATGAATGGGAGCGAAGTAGACACATTTATCCCGAGATATCAGAATCAGGCCATCAACTTCACCGGCGAGGATATAGGCGGTGATACGGAGATGATGAAATGGTTCGAGTATATTGTCATCGTGATACTGGCGTTTATATTTGCAGTCACCATCAGCAACACTCTGACAAAGGAGGCGTCGGTCATCGGAACTCTCCGTGCGTCAGGATATACAAAGTGGGAATTGCTCATTCACTACATATCACTTCCTGTCATAGTTACATTTGTGGCATCTATAGTTGGAAATATATTGGGATATACATGCTTTAAGGATATGGGAGCGCAGCTTTACTATGAAAGCTACTCACTGACAAAGTATGAGACTATATGGAATGCGGATGCATTTGTCCTGACTACGGTTATACCGCTTATAATCATGATAGTTGTAAATCTGCTGGTGGTGAACAACAAGCTAAAGCTGTCACCGCTCAGATTTCTTAGACATGACCTTAGCAGATCCAGGCGAAAGAAGGCGGTGAAACTGCCGCATTGGAAATTTATGTCAAGATTCAAGACCAGGGTGATACTTCAGAATATCCCCGGATATGTGGTAATGCTCATAGGAATATATTTTGCACAGGTCCTCATGATGTTCGGACTCATGCTCAATCCTATGCTGGAACACTATCAGGACGATGTGCTTGACAACATGCTTGCGGCACATCAGTATGTGCTTGACTCTCAGGTCGAGACTTCCTCTGATTCGGCTGAGACTTACTGTGTAAAGAAACTCAAGACCACAGGGGATATCGACGATGAGATCATGGTGTACGGAATCCATGAGGACAGCAAATATTTCCAGAATAAGATAAATGATGGTGATGTACTTGTATCGGATGGCTACGCGGACAAATATCAACTTGCAGATGGAGATGAGATCACACTCAAGGAAAGCTACGGAGATGACACTTACAAATTCAAACTGACAGGTTCGGTCAAATATCCATCCACGCTGGCGATATTTATGACGGAGGCTGATTTCAGAGAGACATTTGACATGGATGAGGGCTACTTCACAGGATATTTCTCTGATGAAGAACTTACGGACATCAGCGATCATATTGTGTCTGAGATCACAAAGGACGATCTGATAAAAGTATCGAGACAGCTCAAAAAATCCATGGGGGACATGTTCTACATAATCATAGTGTTCTCACTTGTGATGTTCATGCTGCTTGTATACCTGCTCACCAAGCTTATAGTAGAGAGAAATACAGTCTCAATTTCCATGGTGAAGATACTTGGATATGACAGCAGGGAGATAGGAAAGCTGTACCTGTCGTCAACCACGATCATGGTGGCGGTCGTCACAGTGATAGACATTCTGCTCAGTTATGTTTCCATAAAAGTTATCTACAGAGCGATGCTCACGGAGATGTTCAGCGGCTGGCTGCCGATCTACATGGCACCTTGGATATTCCCACTCATGTTCGTGCTCAGTTTTGCATGCTACCTTGTGATAGCGTTGATGCAGATGAAAAAGATAAAGAAGATACCGATGGACGAGGCGCTTAAGAACGTGGAATAGCAGGCTTTCTGGTGAGAAGGTGCTAGAGAGAATGTCAGAGAGTACTCATACATGTGTTTTATAACTTTGGTATCAGAATAACGACAAATAAGGAGAATTTTATCCTGATTTTGTCTGAATTATAGGGTTAAGAAATAAAATCTTTGATTTGTATATCCTTCGACCCTTTTCGGACAGTAAAAAGGATAAAATTCTCATTTTTAGTGCAATATTATTACTGCTACAGCACCGATTTAAGATACCGTATCGTCAGGTTATTAGATATTTCCTGTCACGGTGACTATCGCAGTTCCCGGAGTGGTCGTGATGACTCCCGTAGCTGTATCCTGAGCAAATGTAGCCGCAGGGACGGTTATCTGACCTGCAACCGTTGCAAACTCTCCGGTTGTCTCATCGTAAGTGTAGTCAGCAGGCTCAGTCCATGCCTTTCCGTTGTATGTCACAGAAATGTTGCGGAGTATTGGATTGAATGTGTCGGTGATGACCACGTTGTCCCCCTCGGCTGCATCTGTGTTGCCGTAGTTCTCGATGACAAATGTGTATGTCAGCTGGCCGTTTGCAGGAACGATACTTGGGCTGACGGACTTTGTGATGGTGAGATCTGGTGAGACAACAGGCGATACCGTCTCCGTTGCTGTTATAGGATTTGCAAGTCCTCCGCCTGTGATGGTCACAGTGTTGACAACTGAGTCCTCATTGCCGCGAGGTGTAAATTCATTGGTTGAAACCTCGTATATGATAGTTGCATTTCCTCCTGCCGGAACGGATATTCCAGTCATGGTGAGGGGAGGACCTGCGGTGACTGTCGGTGATGCTGAGAGTGTACCATTTATATAGTATCTGACGGACTCTGTGATATAGTCCAGCGGATAGACAGTATTTTCTCCCACTGTGTATGCTCCGAGATTGTCCGTTAAAGTGAGATCTGTGAGGGCTGTTGTACCAGTGTTCACGAGACTCACCACATATGTGATCTTGTCTGGTGTTCTGTAAGTGTCCACAACCGCCGTCTTGGATGCGGTGAGGACTTCAACGATTTCTCCAGTTATGATGTTGGAATTGGTGGACCCTCCGTTGTAGGACAGAGTTGCCTGATTAGTGAATGTCGCCATTACTTTACCTCCGTAATATATAGTAACGAGACTTTTTAAGTCTCTTCTATAGAATATGTGAAAATACGGGGGTGGGTTACATATAAAGTTGGGCAGATAAGGGGCAATTGTGTTATACTAAAACTAATTATGCACAGAAGAAAATGAAAGTAACATAGACAAATGCTGTCAGATGGAGGTTGCATATGAGATATATGAGTAAAAAGAAAATATGGGCATGTGTGACGGTGACGGCGGTAATGGCTGGTACAGTTTTCGGCGGCGCTGCACTTGGAGCGGATTGTGTGTATGCTGATGAAAACGATCAGAAGAATATACGGACACAGAAAAAGCCAGACGGTATACAGGTGCAAATGGTTGACAGTGTGGAGGAACTTGATGATGCCATGGAAAAGGCAGACATGGTGGAGATTGAAGACCTGGAAGATGAGGCCGCTGTGGGTGGGCAGGCGGATTCATATGCTGTGACCGCAGGGGACACTCGGACAAATGAACTCTCTGACAGAAGATACCGTCTTAGGAGGATCATACTCTTTGCGGATGATGTGAGCGAGGATTATGGGGCATCTGAGGTAATATGTTACGATAAGTATGATTATTATATATTTGGATTTGATACTGAGCAGGAAACGCAGCAGGCATATGAACAGATGAGTGCGGATTACGGAGCTGACAAATGTATGCCTGATGAGGTGATGTATGCGGATGATCTGCTTGCGACGGGTGCCAAGAGTGATGATCAGGCGGACATAGCCTCCGCATACTCGGCAGTGAGCTGGGGATGCACCTATATGGGAATGGACGGCTTGAAGGCGGAGGTGTCATCCTACACTGTGGAGGCGACTGTGGATGTGGCGGTCATAGACACTGGAGTGAATGAGAAAAATGCTCTGTTTTCCGGCAGGATAAATGAGCCAGCCAGCAGAAACTGTTACGACAGCGACGATCCTGGGGATTACAGCGACAGCCTTGGACATGGCAGTCATGTGGCGGGGATAATTGCGGATTCCACTCCGGACAATGTCCAGCTCACCATACTTAAGTGCTTTTCTGACAGCGGAATGACATCTGGATCAGTCATACAGAAGGGGATAATGACAGCTCTGGATCAGAGCGTTGACGTGATAAATATGAGCTTTTGCTTTTACGGAGAAAATGCCAAGGAGGACACAAAAGTTACGATAGATGGTTTCATAGCTGCGGCTAAGGAACAAAACATAGTCATGTGCGTTGCCGCCGGAAATGCTGGCAGCAATGGTGCGCCGATGGATGTCGAAGGCAATTCCTATCCGGCTGACAGAGAAGATGTGATAACTGTGTCGGCTCTGCAGAGAAACAGTTCAGATGGTTCCAAGGTCGAGTTTGCGTCCGGGTACTCATATTATGGTGAGAAGGTGGACTTTTCTGCTCCGGGAAGTTCCATAAGATCTGCCTGGAAAAATGGCAGTTATTACACGAACAGCGGAACGTCCATGGCATCTCCACACATTGCGGCGGCTGCGGCATATGTCAAGATGGTGGAGCCTTCACTTACAAACGATGAACTGAAAAATAGACTTATTGAATATAGCGTTGATCTGGGAGATACGGGAAAGGATATATACTACGGATATGGATGTCCGTATATGGTAGACTATTTCAGAGATCATGCAAATGTTAAGGAACTGGAGCTTGGCGGATGCAGCATGGTTTCCATAAAAAATACTCAGGCAGGAATAGATATCTCATGGGATCTGGCTGAAAATGCCATAGATTACAGAATATACAGAAAGAGTACCGGAGAGTCATATTCCTGTATCAATACAGTGACTGGAAGTGAAACATCGTTTGTTGATACAAACGTTGTCTCCGGGAAAAAGTACAGATATATGGTGAGACCTGTCAGGGGCGATTCTGTCGGAAAAGTGGAAAATGCCATGGAGGTCCTCAGACTGGCTCAGCCGGAGGCAGTGGCACTTAACGGCTGTAACGGTATGGTCGTTTCGTGGAAAAGGACGGTTGGTGCCACAAGATATAATGTGTACAGGAAGATACAGGGAGATACTGGATGGACGTTCATAAAGGCACTTCCGGCAGGGACATACACGTTTACGGATGCAACAGTCAAAAATGGTGTGAGGTACATATACACTGTGAAAGCTTATGGCGGCGGAACATTTAGCTCCTGCAATGCTGCGGGAAGTGTAATGTACAGATTGGCTACAAGCCGTATCATATCAGTCGGCTCTCCTGCGAGGAGGACTGTTGAGGTGAAGTGGAAAAAGGCATCCGAGGCATCAGGATATGTGATACAGTACAGTGACACAAAGACATTTGCAAAGTATAAGAATATAGCGGCTGCGGGAAATGGAACTATATACAAAAAAATAATCGTAAAGAATCCCGGAGCGACATATTATTTCAGAATGAGAAGTTACAGGAATATTGGCGGAAAGATATACTATGGAGGCTGGACAGCCACCAGGAAAGTTAAGGCAGGAAGGTAACATGGAATTGGATAAAAGATCAAGCGAAGATATGATATCAGACAAGACAGAGTCTGCGGAGTACATTCCGACAGACCTTGAGTATGAACAGGATTATTTTGACAATGTGGAACTGGAACTGGATTACAGTATAAGTGTGACAGAGGGCGCATCGGAGCTTAAGAAAGACAGCATAAAAGAACAGAAGAAATATATGCGAGACAGCCACGGCGATATGGATGACGAGGAGTTTCTCCAGAACATGCAGCTGGTGAACAACGATGAGGCGTATCTTAGGAGGGCGGCAAAAAGGCTTGAGGTGTACGAGCATCAAAAGAAAAATCCTTACTTTGGAAAGATAACGTTCAGATACGATGACGATGGGGATGTGATACCGCTGTATATAGGAATGGCTGGGTATCAGTCTGACATGAACAATGAGCAGCTCATATACGACTGGCGTGCGCCTGTATCTTCTATGTATTATGCGTATGAAAAGGGCGACGCATCATATACTGTGAACACAGATGATATGGGAAGTGAAGAATTCACTGGACAGATACTGGAGAAGAAACAGTTTGTCATCGGAAATGGAAGGCTCAGGGAGGCTGTGGACACTGATGCAAATATAAACGATGTCATACTTCTTGAGGCACTCGGAGGCAACAGCAGTGTGAAGATGAAGAGTGTGGTGGCAACCATACAGAAGGAACAGGATGCCATCATAAGGAACAGGACGGCTCACAACCTTATTGTAGATGGAAGGGCTGGAAGTGGAAAGACAGTCATTGCTATGCACAGGCTTGCCTGGCTGCTCTACAATTACAAGACACTGGAAAGTGACAAGGTGATGATACTCTCACCGAACAGCATATTTGGTGATTATATATCGGATGTCCTCCCGGAACTTGAGGAAAACAGTGTTCCGGAAAAGGAATTTGACAGCCTGCTTGAGGAGCTGCTGTATATAGATGAGGAATACGAGACAAAGCTTGAACAGTCGGAGTTCATCATAGACAGTGGAGATCAGGAGAACCAGAGGATAAGGAATATAAAGGTCAAATCGTCCATAGGTTTCTTTGACATGTTCAACGAATTTCTGGAGAGATATGTGTCGGGGATAAAGTTCCGCACATTCCATTATCAGAAAGTTGAGTATACTGGAGAGGATATAGCTGCCATGTTCAACGGAAGATTCTCCAGAAAACCGGTGTATGAGAGATTTGAAAATATTGCATACTTTATAGTTGACAGAGTTGAGGACAACTCACCTAAGGAATTTCCGGAGGAGAAGAAACGCAATCTCGCAAGGCAGATACAGAAACAGATGGTAAACCTGTTCTCCGAGAGAAATCTCGTGAAACTTTATGTGGATTTCCTTGCGGAGATGGAGAAGGAGTATCCAGGGATCTCAGAGTACAAGAACGAGTACGGAAAGATCTGCTACGAGGACATACTCCCGATACTCTACCTGCAGGTATATTTTTATGGATGCAATTCATACAACAATATAAAGCATCTGGTGATAGATGAAATGCAGGATTACACCATATTCCAGTATGCGGTGATCGACAGGATATTTGGCTGCAAAAAGACGATTCTGGGAGACCGATACCAGGTATTGTTCTACAATCCGGATGAGACTGTCGTAGATGTGCTGACAAAGATATTTGCGAAGAGAAACGGACGGGGCGGCTATGAACTTATGGAACTTTCCGAGTCATATCGTTCGACTGCTGAGATCACGGAGTTCTGTAATTCCATACTTGACGATGAGGGTATCGGCGGCAACACGGTTGAGAGGCATGGAAAAGTACCGGAGAAGGTACAGTGCGAGAGTCTGGAGACGGCGGTTGAATTCATAGGTGATAAGCTGAGCTACGGAGAGATGGATGCATACGACAACATTGCCATTCTGACGGATGACGAGGCTGATGCGTATGAGATATACCGCAGGCTCTCAGAATATACGGAAGTAACGCTTATAACCAATCAGTCAGTTGTGTATGCTGGCGGCGTGGTGGTACTTCCAAAGTTCCTTGCAAAGGGAATGGAATTTGATGCTGTGTATGTCATGACGGATGGCTCTTATGTGAACAGCATGGTCACGAGACACACTCACTACATTGCATGTACGAGGGCATTACATGAACTCTATGAGCTTGATGTAGCGCAGACGCAGGAATGATGGAATATATGACAGGCATATGAGAAACGGAAATTGGCAATGACCGCAAAGATAATGGTTAAGGAGGGTTACATTATGTACAAGGTAAAAAAGAAAGAGACATTTATACCGTCATCTAATGGCAAGGACAGGCTGCATGTGATCGTGTGGGAGCCTCAGGGCGAGGTGAGAGCCATACTTCAGATATCACATGGAATGATAGAACTGATAGACAGGTATGATGAATTTGCAAGATATCTGGCAGCAAGGGGCTTTGTGGTCGCAGGTAATGACCATCTGGGACACGGCCTTACGGCGGCAAATGTGGATGAGCTTGGATATATGAATGCCTATGATGCCAGTATGGCTATAGTGGCGGATCTGCACAGAGTTACCAGAAGTCTGAAGAAGGCGTATAAGGGTGTTCCGTTCTTTTTGATGGGGCACTCCATGGGTTCGTTCATGGCAAGGAGATATATGAGTGACTATGGTTTGGATCCAAAGTATCCATCTCCATATACAAAAGACTCCAGTGTGGATGGATTCATCTGCATGGGAACAGGAAGTATGCCTGAATATATGCTGCAGATCGGAAGACTTGTGTTGGAACTTGAGAAGAGTCAGCACGGTGAGAGGTACAGAAGCACCCTCATGGAACTGCTTGCATTTGGAACATACAACAGGGGTATTCCGAAGACTACGATAGTGGATGGACAGGTGAGAAAGAGAACGAACAAGGACTGGGTGAGCCGTGATCCGAAACGGGTAGATGCGTATGTTGATGATCCTCTGTGCCAGTTCTCATTCACCCTGAAGGGTTATGAGACCCTCTTCAACACTCTTCACTATATACAGGAGGACAGGAATATAGCGAGAATACCGAAAAATGTGCCGGTATTGTTTGTGTCAGGTGACAGAGATCCGGTGGGACATTATGGCAGGGATGTCATGAAACTCTACGGATTATACCACAGGAAGGTATCACATAATGTTGCCTGTTATCTGTACGAGGATTGCAGGCATGAGATACTTAATGAGCTGTGCAGGGATAAAGTGTTTGACGATATAGACAAATGGCTTGAAGAAAGACTGACCGACATAAAGAGGTGACTTGGAAAAAACTTACAGTATAAAAGTAGTGGCAATAATACCTAAAATGTGCTATCCTACCATTATAGAGAATAATTCCTGATAGTATTGTTATCTGATCTGAGATCAATTCCATACATCGTGGATGGCAGGCAAAGGAGGACTATAATGAGCGACAAGCGTAACACATGGCAGAAACAGGTCATTTACTCTGTTATAAAAGAGCTGAAAACTCATCCTACAGTCCAGAGTCTTATAGAGGAACTGGAAAAACGTGGATACAAGATCGGTAAATCAACAGTGTACAGAGTACTTTCGGACGCTGTTGACGATGGAATAGTCATGAACGTATATTCTGGGGATAAGATGGAGCATTATGATGGCAACACAGAGAACCATTACCATATAAGATGCAAAGTGTGTGACAGGATATTTGACAGTGAACTTCCATATCAGGACTCGATCACACAGATGGGTGCTGAGGCTGACAGCGGGTTTGTCATACTGTCCCACAATCTGGAGTTTATAGGGATATGTCCGGATTGTAAGGACAGTTTGAAAAGTTTGTGATAAAAAACTCCACAGTCTGTATATATGTACAGATTGTGGAGTTTTTTATATGGGTGTGCAGCGCGCAAGGCTGATCGTGCTATTTATTCATCGCGCTTTTTCTGTGAGATTATGTTGGCAAGTTTTATCTCTCTTCCGGAGAAATCCTGAACGGGAGTGGACTTGCCTTCGCTGCCTTCTGCGGAAGGCTGCGGCTTGGGCTGTTCAGCTGTCACTGACTGTTCGGATGAACCTGTCTGACCGGGCTTTGCATTTATAGGGTCAACCCTTGGATTGCTTATAAACGTGCGGTTGGTGGATGGTTTTACCACATTCATTCCCAGGATGGATTTTTTGTTGCGGATAGCTCTCTGCTCCTCCTCGGATATCTCAGGTTCCTTCGGGGTTTGTTTCTCGTTTTCTCTGGAGATTATATCGTCTATCACTGAATCGTCATCCGCCTCCTCGGTTGCCTTTGACACTTTGTCATAGGCTGCCGCTATCTTTCTGTCAAATGCGGCGCGTATCTCATCAGGGGTTTTGTCAAATGCTGAATCGTTCTCAGGAGAGTATGGTTCACCATCGGCGAAGGCTGTGTCGGCATCAGGATCGTAAGAATCCTCATTACTTGTTGATGATCCCATATCTTTTGCCTCGGTATCCTGATCGAGGTGATCGTCTGGGATATCATCTATATTTTCATCGCTTATATCAGAGTCAATGTTGTCTGCATCCAGATCATAGGATTCCATATCGGAGTCGATATACTCCTCTGCAGGCTCAAAGAAAGATGGATCGATATCCAACTTGAAATCTACCTCCGAGTGACCGACCTCTATTCCGCAGTCGTTGTAGAGTTTTGTGGAATAGCAGTTTTTGAGTTTATCGATCAGCTCTGCATCGTCATATTTCAACTGCTCTAAAATGTTGGCTATTATGATTCCCTGAAATTCATCAGACCAGCCGTCCTCAAGTTTGACTGCAATACCGAGTTTCATGCTCTTTATTGCCATGCAGATCACACCTCTTGAACCATCCTTCATTATGAGATCAGGATTCTGGTTGATATAATATGAAGGTGTTCCATAGTCATTGATCTTCTCCGGGTATTTGTGTATGCAGGAGAAGTTGTAGTCTATGGTATCCCTGAGTTCGCCGGACATGCTGAATGGATCCATGAGCTTGGCGTAGGACATGGCAATACTTCTGAGCGGCAGCGCAAATACAGGAACTCCACAACCGTCGATCCCGAGACCTATCTTATAGGTAGGAGTCTGACTGAGCATTGATATGAAGTTTATTATCTGCTGCTGGACAGGGGAGTCCTTCAGGTGATATCCTTCGGGTTTGCCCGTGAGTTCACGTTGCAGGAGCATGAGGCTGAAATGCTTTCCAGAGCAGCAGTGCTGAAGTTTGCTCTGCCCCATTCTTGGGTGTAGTTTCGATCTGTCCGTGAGTTTGGCAGCAAGTGCTGATGCCGACGTGGAACTGCAAGGTTTCATGATCATGTCATCAGGTGTAAGACCGGTCTTTCTCGCAATCTCCTCAAGCACAAATATGTGATGGTTGCTGCCCCAGTGGGATGAGTTGAACATTGCGACGTCCTCATCCGTGAGGTTGAATCTTCTGTGCAGACCAGCCAGCAGTGTGGGCAGAACCTGTATAGGCTTGCTTGCTGAGCGCATGAAGGTCTGTTTTTCTATATCTCCAAGATAGGCAATGGTATCGCCTGTTGATGAAACTATGGCGATGGAGCCTCTGTGAATATTCTCTACTATATTTCCGCGGTATTCTTTGACAAGTACTTCTGACATATGTGGTTGCTCCTCTCATAATTATTTTCCTTTGTATGATTGAGATGGATTGGCATCTCAATCAATGTTATGGCTGTTTTCATCCGTTTATTATACACTCAAATATTGTCGGATGAAAAGTTTTAAGTGCTTAATAACTAAAATAAATAGCCAGATATTGACAAATTTCATCAAGAAAAAATATAAACAGAGTAAAAAATGTTTAAAAAAATCGGAAAATGCGCAATCTTTTTGTGAAAATGCATAAAAAACTTTGATTATTATAAAAAGAATGGTATAATGACTTTATAATTTTGCATGGAGAGGTGACTTACATGATTAAAAAAGAGATGATCGCCATGCTTCTTGCGGGCGGACAGGGCAGCCGTCTTGGGGTTCTTACATCCAAGCTTGCCAAGCCAGCCGTAGCATTTGGCGGCAAATACAAGATAATCGATTTCCCACTGAGTAACTGTATCAACTCAGGAATTGACACAGTAGGTGTACTTACACAGTACAGACCACTCAGACTTAACCAGCACATTGGAATAGGTATTCCATGGGATCTGGATAGAAACATAGGTGGTGTTACAGTCCTTCCACCATATGAGAAGAGTAACAACAGCGAGTGGTATACAGGTACAGCGAACGCTATCTATCAGAATATAGAGTTCATCGATTATTATAATCCTGAGTATGTACTCATACTTTCAGGAGATCACATCTACAAGATGGATTACGAGCATATGCTTGAGTATCACAAGTCCATGAACGCAGATGTAACACTTGCAACATATCAGGTTCCTTGGGAGGAGGCAAGCAGATTCGGTGTCGTTATTACAGGCGATGACGGAGTGATCTCTGAGTTTGAGGAGAAACCTGAGAAACCAAGAAGTAATAAAGCTTCCATGGGTATCTACATATTCAACTGGAAGATCCTGCGCGAGGCACTTGTCACAATGAAGGATCAGCCGGGATGTGATTTCGGTAAGCACATCATTCCATATTGCCATGAGAATGGAAACAAGATCTGTGCATATGACTTCAAGGGCTACTGGAAGGATGTAGGAACTCTTGGTTCATATTGGGAGGCCAATATGGAGCTTGTCGATATAGTTCCTGAGTTCAACCTTTATGAGGAGTTCTGGAAGATATATACAAAGACAGACGCAATACCGCCTCAGTACATAGATGAGTCAGCAAAGGTGACAAGATGTATCATCGGAGAGGGAACCGAGATATACGGTACTGTGGAAAACTCAGTTATAGGTTCATGTGTAACAATAGGAGAGGGTGCGGTCGTTAAGGATTCAATTATCATGAATGGGGTTACGATCGAGGCCGGAGCTTACATTGAAAAGGGTATTATAGCTGAGAATGTAAAGGTTGGTGCAAATGCCAAGCTGGGTGTTGGCGAAGAGGCTGTCAATGAGATGAAACCTAATATCTACGCATTTGGCCTTGTGACTATAGGTGAGAACTCAGTTATACCTGAGGGCGTAACGATAGGTAAGAACACTGCTATATTTGGAGACACAGATATGTCTGATTATCCGGACGGACAGCTCCCAAGCGGCGGTAGTATTATAAAGGCAGGTGAGTAGACATGAGAGCATTAGGAATTATTCTGGCAGGTGGTAACAGCAACAAGCTGGGAGATTTATCAGCTAAGAGGGCCGTTGCAGCTATGCCTATCACAGGAAGCTACAGAGCAATCGATTTCGCACTTTCCAATATGACCAATTCTCATATACAGAAGGTTGCGGTATTTACACAGTACAACACAAGATCGCTGAATGAGCATCTGAACTCGAGCAAATGGTGGGATTTCGGAAGAAAGCAGGGAGGTCTGTTCATATTCACACCTACCATCACAGCAGCCAACAGCTACTGGTACAAGGGAACAGCAGATGCACTTTATCAGAATATCAAGTTCCTCAAGGAGAGCCATGAGCCATATGTAGTTATCGCCTCGGGTGATGGAATCTACAAGCTGGATTACAATAAGGTGCTCGAGGAGCATATAAGCAATGGTGCAGACATCACAGTCGTATGTAAGGATATGGCACCGGGTGAGGATGACATCAACAGATTTGGTGTTGTCAAGATGAACGATGACGGTCGTATCATTGACTTCGAGGAGAAACCACTTGTAGCTGGAACCAATACAGTTTCCATAGGTGTATACGTCATAAGAAGAAGACAGCTTATAGAACTTCTTGAGACTTGTGCCAACGAGGGAAGAAATGACTTCGTAAGAGATATTCTCGTGAGATATAAGGGTGTCAAGAGAATATATGGATACAAGATGGACAGCTACTGGAGAAACATAGGAACAAAGGAGTCATATTACAGAGCTAACATGGACTTCCTCAAGAAGGATGTCAGAGACTTCTTCTTCAAGCAGCATCCTGATATCTATTCAAGAGTAGATGATCTTCCACCAGCAAAGTACAATGCAGATGCGGTTGTCAACAACAGTTTGATAGCAAGCGGATGTATCATCAACGGTACGGTGGAGAATTCGGTTATATTTAAGAAGGTATATATCGGCAACAACTGTGTGATCAGGAATTCGATCATACTGAACGATGTCAATATCGGTGACAATTCCATCATTGAGAATTGTATCGTGGAGAGCCGGGACACTCTTCGTGCAAATACAGTTCATCAGGGAACACCGGAAGATATAAAGGTTATAGTGGAGAAGAACTTCAGATACGCTCTTTGATCAGGAGTGTAAGAGAGGGCTATACAAAATAATACAAATGACAATCTGTGTGTGGGATCGCAGAGTGCGTCAGGGTTAAGGGGGTAAACAAAGTGCAGGTAACAGATATCCGAATCAGAAGTGTTGAGAAGGAAGGCAAGATGAAGGCGGTTGTCTCGATCACCATAGACGATGAGTTTGTTGTCCATGACATCAAGATCATTGAGGGTGAGAAGGGCATGTTCATTGCTATGCCAAGCAGGAGAGCGTCAGATGGCGAGTACAGAGATATAGCACATCCTATCAATACAGCCACCAGGGAGCGTCTGCAGAATATGATACTTGCAAAGTATCAGGAGACTCAGGAAGAGGAATAGAACTGGGTGACGTTGATACAACATAAGCTATAATTCACAACAAAGATTATAGGTAATAAGCAGCCAGCCATTGCTGTAAAGCGGTGGCTGGCTTTGTTTTACGCGGGAAACGAGCTTAATATATCCGAGCCTGGGTTGAAAAAGTGCGCACGATACAGTAAAATTGTGGGCAGTAATCAGAAATAAGATATATATAGGAGGCATATATGCTTAAAGCGATCATCCTTGCCGCGGGTAAGGGAACAAGAATGAAATCAGATAAGCCAAAGGTTGTGCATGAGGTGCTTGGAAAGCCGATGGTATATTATTCTATAGAGGCTGCAAAAAATGCTGGCTGTGATAAGGTGTGTGTAATAGTGGGATACAAAGCTGATGAAGTTGAGAGAAGCATACATGACACATATGAGGCGCTTGGTATTGCGCAGGAGATGAAGGAAAAGGTCTGCTATGCACTGCAGAAAGAGCAGCTGGGAACGGGACATGCGGTAAAGTGTGCATCAGATTTTATAGGCAGTGACGGCGATGTCGTGGTTCTCTGTGGTGACACTCCGCTTGTAACTGCTGACACATTGGAGCGTGCTATAAGCAGACATAAGGAGGACGGAAATGGAGTCACAGTCATATCAGCAATGCTGGATGATCCGTTTGGATATGGAAGAATAATCAGGGATGAGCATGGACTTGACAGGATAGTTGAGCAGAAGGATGCCACGGAGGCTGAGCAGGCGGTATGTGAAGTCAACTCGGGTATGTATATATTTAAGTGTGATGCGCTGATAAGCGCGCTTTCTCAGGTGAAAAATGACAATGCCCAGGGTGAGTACTATCTGCCGGATACCATCGGGATAATCAAGGCTATGGGACTTCCTGTAGATGCGTTCCCTATGGAGGACGCTGATCAGATAAGAGGCGTGAATACGCTTGAGCAGTTGGCTGAGGCTGAGGAGATCATGAAAAACAGATAGAAACGGGGATATAATTATGAAACTTATAGTTGGACTCGGAAATCCGGGGGCAAAATATGCCGGAACAAGACACAACGCCGGATTTTCTGTAATAGATGAGCTGGCTGAGAGATACAATATAAAGGTAGATACAAGCAAGCATAAGGCGCTTATAGGAAAAGGTATCATAAAGGGTGAGAAAGTTATCCTTGCCATGCCTCAGACATTTATGAATCTGAGCGGTGAGAGCGTGAGAGCGATAATGGATTTCTATAAGCTGACAGTTGGAGATCTGATAGTGGTGTATGATGATATAGATCTTGATGTGGGCAAGCTGCGCATCAGGGAGAAGGGAAGCGCAGGGGGACACAATGGTATGAAAAATATCATCCTCCATAGTGGAAGTCAGGACTTTGTGAGAGTCAGGGTAGGTGTTGGAAAGAAACCAGAACATATGGATCTGGCAGACCATGTGCTTTCTCGTTTTGGCAAAGATGAACTTCCGCTTATGAGGGAGAGCTGCAGCAGAGCGTGTGATGCACTTGAGGTGATCCTCTCTGATGGCGCAGTAGCGGCTATGAATAAGTATAATGGATAAGTTTTGTAGGCAGGTAATATCGTATGAAAGTATTGCAGGAACCATTTGAACAACTGAATATATGCGGGCAGATCAAAGAATGGTTGGATGCCGGTGACGGTTTCGTGGATGTGATAGGTTCTTCCATGGATGGCACAGACAGAGTGTTCCTGATGAATGGTATATCGGACAGATCTCCGGTGAAATTGGTGCTGACATACAGTGACAAGAGGGCTGAACAATTGTACAGTGATCTCAGGTTCTACAGCAGGGATGTGTATATGTATCCGGCAAAGGATATCCTGTTTTTCAGTGCAGATGTACACGGAAATGCCATAACCAGAAGAAGAATGGATGTCCTGCGAAGACTTGCCTGTGGACAGCCCTGTACGATAGTTGCGACAATAGACGCGATGTTCGATAAGATACCGGCACTTTCGTATATGAACAAGTATGTGATAAACATACATACAGCCCAGAAACTTGACGTGGATGATCTCAGACAGAAGTTGTCTGACCTCGGATATGACAAGGTGGACAACGTGGAGGAGCCGGGACAGTTTGCTGTTCGTGGAGGGATCATAGATATCTACCCTCTCACGGAGGAATGCCCATACAGAATAGATATGTGGGACGATGAGGTGGACACCATCAAGACATTTGATGCTGAGAGCCAGAGATCCATAGAGGCTGTGGATGCTCTGGTCATCTATCCAGCGGGGGAGATGGTGCTCTCTCAGGATCGTATTGCCCGCGGTATACGAAAGATAGAGGCAGAGCTGAAACCGTATGCAAAGAAACTCAAGGAGTCGTTCCACACAGAGGCATATGCCCGAATAAAGCGGGAGGTGGCTGAGCTTAAGGAACAACTCATGGAGTTCAGTGCTGTGTACGGAGTGGATAGCTATGTAGACTATTTTTACAGTGATACGGTATCGCTCATAGATTGTCTCCCGGAAGGCTCATATGTGCTCATAGATGAGACCAGGAAGGTCACGGATAGGGCTGTGACTGATGAAAAGGGCTTTGTGAGCAGCATGACACACAGACTTGAAGGCGGATATGTTCTGCCAGGGCAGATGAATGTCATGTATAGCTATGATGATGTGATAGACAAGGCAAAGCGCTATCATGTAGTGGGATTTGATGCATTTGAGGGATCAGATGACAGAGTAAGCTATGCACACAGGGCAGAGATAACGTGCAGGGAAGTTCACAGCTACAGGAATAATTTCGACACACTGGTGGCTGATATAAGATCGTGGAAGAAAGACAAATACAGTGTGCTTTTTGTCTCTCCGTCCTCAGTTGGAGCAAAGAGGATGGTGGATAATCTCATGGATGCAGATATAATATGCCACTACATGGATGACGCTGACAAGATGATAAAACCTCGGGAGATCGCAGCTGTGGCGGGAAGACTGAGATCCGGATTTATGATACCGGATATGCACATGGTCGTGGTGAGCGAGGGCGATGTGTTTTCCAGCAAATCCTCATCCGGAAAGCGTACACAGAAGAAACTGCCGCATTCAGGTGAGATCATAAAATCATTTTCAGATGTGAGTGTGGGCGACTATGTGGTGCATGAAAAGTACGGTATAGGTGTCTATAAAGGCATAGAGAAGATAGAGTCTGGCGGCGCCTTGAAGGACTATCTGGTGATAGAGTATGCAGAGGGTGGCAAGTTGTATGTTTTGGCATCTGAGACAGACAGGATACAGAAGTACAGGAGCAAGGAGGGAAGACCTCCAAAGATCAACCGTCTTGGCGGAAATGAGTGGCAGAAAGTAAGAAACAGAGTCAAGGGGCATGTCAATGAAGTTGCGGAACATCTTGTAAAACTGTACGCTGAGAGACAGTCAAAGGAGGGATATGCCTATTCTCCTGATTCAGAATGGCAGAAGGAGTTTGAGGAGACATTCCCATATAAGGAGACTGACGATCAGCTGCGGGCCATCGCGGACGTGAAGACAGATATGGAGAGCAGTCGTATAATGGACAGACTGGTCTGCGGTGATGTGGGATTTGGCAAGACAGAGGTCGCAATACGTGCGGCGTTCAAGGCAGTTGGGGACAGCAGACAAGTTGCATATCTGGTGCCAACCACCATTCTGGCTGAGCAGCACTATGAGACATTTACTGAGAGAATGAAGGATTATCCGGTTGTCATAAGACTGCTGTGCAGATTCTGTACACAGAAGGAGATAAAAAATACCCTTAGAGAGCTTAAGGAGGGTAAGGTAGACATAGTAATAGGAACCCATAGACTCCTGTCCAAGGATGTTGAGTTTAAGAATCTGGGACTTCTGATAATAGATGAGGAACAGAGATTTGGAGTCAACCACAAGGAAAAGATAAAAGAGATGAAGACTAACGTGGATGTCCTCACTCTGACAGCGACGCCTATTCCAAGGACACTTCATATGAGTCTTGTGGGAATAAGGGATATGAGCCTGCTTGAGGAGGCTCCGGTCGACAGAAGACCTATACAGACGTATGTAATGGAGTATGACAAGGAACTTGCCAGGGAGGCTATAGCCAGAGAACTTTCAAGGCAGGGACAGGTGTATTACGTGTACAACAGGGTGAATGATATAGAGCAGTTCACCGCTGAAGTTCAGAAACTCGTTCCAAATGCAAATGTTGAGTTCGCTCACGGGCAGATGGATGGCAGGACTCTCGAGGATATAATGTATCGTTTCAACAAGAAGGAGATAGATGTCCTGGTATGTACCACCATAATCGAGACGGGACTTGATATACCAAATGCAAATACCATCATAATACACGATGCCAACAACTTTGGACTTGCGCAGCTCTACCAGCTCAGGGGAAGAGTGGGACGTTCCGACAGAAGTGCATTTGCATTCATGTTCTATAGAAGGAATAAGATGATATCCGAGGTGGCAGAAAAGAGGCTGCGAGCTATAAAAGAGTATACTGACCTTGGTTCCGGTGTGAAGATCTCCAAGGCAGATCTCAACATACGAGGGGCGGGAAGTGTGCTTGGAGAGAGTCAATCCGGAAACTATGAGGTGGTCGGATACGATCTCTACTGCAAGATGCTCAATGACGCTGTCCGGGAACTGCGTGGGGATACGGTATTTCACGATTATGAGACTGAGATAGATCTGCCGATAGATTCATTTATACCGGAGACATATGTGAAGAATGACTTTATAAAGCTGGAACTTTGCAAAAGGATATCCCTTATAAAAAATGAGGATGAGTACAATGATATAATAGATGAACTGATAGACAGATTCGGAGACATTCCGGACGAGACAATGAATCTTCTCGACGAGGCGCTGCTCAGAGCCAGGGCATATGTGTGTTATATAACAAGGATATGGTACAGGGATGGATTGCTTAGATTTTCCATGTACAATAAGGCAAATATAAATGTGGACGGCATAGATGAGCTGGTGAACAATTATATGGGCAGGATGAAGTTCCAGATGGGCATAAATCCGGAATTTGTATTGAAATTTTCCAAGGAGGAGAGGAGAGATATCCTGAGACAGGCAGAATTTGTCGTTGCGGATATTTCACAGCTGCTCATAACCTCGGACAAAGAAACGAAGATAGGAGGCACAGATTAATTGAAAAAGATTATATGGATGATGATGGTGTGTCTGCTTGGACTCATGCTTGCGGGATGCGGCAAAGCTGAGAGTACAGATACGGGGAAAGAGGTTGTGCTCAGGTACAACGGACAGGACATTTGTATTGATGAAGTGTATGTGTATGCACAGACGGTAAAAGAGAAGTATGAATCAAAATATGGAACGGATGTGTGGAATCAGAGTATAGTCACAGATGAAGGCTTGGAGATGGATGCTGAGGACGCGGCTAGAAGGGAGACTATATCGAGGATAGTCAAGACAAAGACGCTGATCACCAAATCTGACGAGTATGGAATAAGCCTCACAGACAGTGAACAGAGAAAGCAGGACCAGGATGCGGCAAAGTTCTATGAACTGCTGACTGATGAGCAGATAAAGCAGGTTGGGCTTGAGGAGGATACGGTAAAACGAGTTCTTCAGGAGAGTGCTCTTGCGAAAAAGATATACACATATGTGATGAAACAGAGTTCCACGGAAATATCCGATGAACAGGCGCGTATGAGTACGTTCTATGACATGTTTTTTGAGTGCTATTCCGAGGATGATTTTGGCAATATAACTCTGTATCCGCAGTCAAAGATAGACGCACAAAAAAAGAAGGCTGATGCGGCATATGAGGCTATCATGGAGGAATCGGACAATACGGATCTGAACATCTCATTCCTTGGAAGTGCAAAGGAACTAAAATATGCGGGAACCCACACCATGAGCAGGGATGAGATAGTAAACACCTACGGTCAGGATGCGCTGGACATACTTTACAGTCTGTCAGATGGGCAGATATCCACAGTGGTCCAGACAGAATATGGATATCATATATTCCAGATGATAAGCATAACGGACGAGGAGGCAACTGCCGAGAATAAACAGAAACTCACAGAGGCTGCCGATGGAGAGTATTATGATAATCTGATGTCTGACTGGATAGATGAGCTGGACAGCAGCTATTCATACAGCAAACGAGTGGATATGGATGTATACAACAAGATATCGTTCAAATGATGTGACGATAAATTTACAATTTATATTACAGGATAAGAGGAGATAAGAATTATGACATTCGATATAAATATAAAAAAGCTTGATAATAAAGCAATCATACCAACCTATGGTTCGGAGTATGCAGCGGGAGCTGATCTGTATGCATGCCTTGACAGTGCAGTGCAGATAGAACCGGGACAGACAGTGCTTGTACACACAGGAATTGCTATGGAGATACCTGTGGGGTATGCGGGACTTGTGTATGCGAGAAGTGGCCTGGCATCCAAGAAAGGACTGGCTCCAGCAAACAAGGTGGGGGTGATAGATGCGGATTACAGAGGAGAGATCATGGTAGCTCTCCACAACCATGGAACACAGATACAGTCAGTGGAGCCTGGTGAGAGAATTGCCCAGCTTGTCATTGCACCATATATAACAGGGGTATTTCATCAGGTGGATGAACTTTCTGACACGGTTCGCGGTGAGGGCGGATTTGGTTCAACCGGAAGAAAATAGAGTTTGACTGTAGTGAAGAGAAAAAAGAGGTTTTAGTATTCCGCTGGTTGGATAATACTAAAACCTCTTTTTAGGATTACAGGACGAAGGCATTGATGGGTAAATCCTGTGTTAATTTCCCTGAAAATATTTGCCCTTCTCGTCCCATAAGATAGTTGTGCCGGCTTTTAGGGATGCCGGTACATCGATTATACGCTGATTTCTGGATCCCTTGAATCTGAGTGAGAGATCCTTTTGGTCTTCCATAAATTCTCCGTCTATAAGAACGTCTATATATGAAAGTAATTCTCTTGTATATTCCCATTCGTTGCACATTCGATCAAGAAGATCGGTCTCAAATGTATACCCTGTGTAGCACCATATCGTTTTGTCTGGATATGTCTCCTTAAATCTGCGCGCCAGTGGCAGCAGCCCCTGCTGGTTTACATATTCCATTGGCTCACCGCCCAGGAGGGATAATCCGGCAATATAGTCCTCTTTGCAGCTGTCTATTATGTGATCGATCTCAACATCTGTAAAAGGCTTTCCGTATCCGAAGTCCCATGTGTCAGGATTAAAACAGCCTTTGCAGTGGTGAGTGCAGCCAGATACAAACACTGATACACGAACACCGGTGCCGTTGGCAACATCGAATTGTTTAATGTCTGCGTAATTCATAAAATCCCCAATCTCCGCCGACAATGGCGGTACAAATAATAAAAACCCGTAACACAAAAGTATGGCCTGCGTTGCCCTCTACGACATGCAGACCATACAATTGAAATTATTAATGCACTTAGTTAAAAAACGGATAAAAACTGTTCGTGTTATAACTGATATATTGATATCAGAACTACTTGCATATTCTTATAATATACCAGGTTCCCCTGGATATCAAGAGTTTTTAACAGTTTTTTTAAAGATGAAGAACTCTTGCTTTAATCTCCTTGGTCTTGCCCACGTTCCAGAAGTTCTCACCGAGATATCCGCATGTTCTTCTGGTCACGTTCATCTTGTTGTGGTCTTTGTTACCACACTGAGGACATTCCCATTCGCCGTCATCATTTATGATTATCTCGCCGTCATATCCGCATACGTGGCAATAATCAGACTTGGTGTTGAACTCGGCGTACTGTATGTTGTCATATATATATCTTACGACTTCTGCCAGAGCATCCAGGTTGTTTCTCATATTAGGTATCTCTACATATGAGATAGCGCCTCCTGAAGATATGGTCTGGAACTGGCTCTCAAATCTGAACTTGCTGAATGCATCAATCTTCTCACGTACATCGACATGATATGAGTTGGTGTAGTAGCCCTTATCGGTGACATCCTTTATGGTTCCGAAACGCTCCTTGTCTATTCTTGCAAATCTGTAACACAGGCTCTCTGCAGGAGTACCGTAGAGTCCGAATCCAAGACCGGTGTCTGCCTTCCATTTGTCACATGCAGCACGAAGTCTGTGCATCAGTTTCAGAGCAAACTCTTCTCCGACAGGATCTGTGTGGCTTACTCCACGCATGAGCTTTGTAGTCTCATATACGCCGATGTATCCAAGAGATATGGTTGAATATCCGTTGTGAAGGAGAGGATCGATGACTTCGCCCTTCTTCAGTCTTGCGATTGCGCCGTACTGCCAGTGTACAGGGCTGACATCTGATGTAACACCCTCAAGCGCTCTGTGACGGCACATGAGAGCATCGTAGCAGAGCTGAAGTCTCTCGTCCAGAAGACTCCAGAACTTGTCGTCGTCGCCCTTGGCAAGTATGGCGATCTGTGGAAGGTTAATGCTGACAACGCCCTGGTTGAAACGGCCTTCCCATTTGTACTCACCGTTCTCATCCTTCCAAGGAGAGAGGAATGAACGACAGCCCATGCATGAGAAAACATTGCCCTCGTAGTTCTCGCGCATCTTCTTGGCTGATATGTAATCAGGGTACATTCTCTTGGCAGAACACTTTATCGCAAGCTCTGTTATGTAGTCGTACTCACCACCCTTGAGGCAGTTGTGCTCATCGAGAACATATATAAGCTTAGGAAATGCAGGAGTGACGTACACGCCAGCCTCGTTCTTGATTCCCTCAAGTCTCTGTCTCAGGATCTCCTCAATGATCATGGCGTTCTCTTTGATGTACTCATCATCCTCTCTGAGATTGAGGAAGAGGGTGACAAATGGAGACTGACCATTGGTTGTCATGAGGGTGTTGATCTGGTACTGGATAGTCTGGACACCTGATTTAAGCTCGTCCTTGAGCCTTTCTGTGATGAGCTTTTCAAGTGTGTCGTGGTCTATCTTATCCCCGAATTCTTCGGTGTATCTCTTCTTATATTTATTGTAGCTCTTTCTAAGGTATTTGCCGAGATGACGGACATCTACCGACTGACCACCGTACTGGCTTGATGCAACAGATGCAATGATCTGTGTGACGATGGTACATGCAACCTGGAAACTCTTTGGACTTTCGATGAGCTTTCCATTCATGACTGTTCCGTTGTCGAGCATATCCCCTATATTGATAAGACAGCAGTTGAAGATCGGCTGAAGGAAGTAATCCGCATCGTGGAAATGGATAGCGCCTTCTTCATGAGCCTTGGATATCTTTTCAGGAAGCAACATTCTCTTTGTAAGATCCTTTGAAACCTCACCCGCGATAAGGTCTCTCTGAGTTGATGCGACTGTTGCGTTCTTGTTGGAGTTCTCCTCCATGACATCCTTGTTTCTGTTCTGGATAAGACTCAGGATAGAATCATCAGTTGTGTTTGCCTTTCTGATGAGTTCTCTGCTGTATCTATATATAATGTAGGTTTTTGCGAGGACAAACTTTCCGTCTGCCATGATGCCCTGCTCGATAATATCCTGGATATCTTCAACCAACATTCTCTTTCGGTTCTTGGCCTCGATGCTGCCCACGATCTCCTCGATCTTTTCGTCGGAAATCTTTTCGCAAGGCTCAACCTCTGAATTGGCTTTCTGAATAGCTAAGATTATCTTGCTGCGGTCATAGTTTACTGCTCGACCATCTCTTTTGATTACTAACATTTCCCAATCTCCCTGTGTGTAGTGTGAATTACGTGCTCAAATGCACAACCCTAAATATGGTATATAATTAATGCGTGACACACAATATATCGTGTGCGGCTTATAAAAAGCCGCAAAAAAATTAGCGACAAAAAGTGCTGCGCCGCAAGTTTCTTCGATGTTGTGTCAACATGGTCGATTATATCACCCCTAAAAATTTTTGTCCATATGTTATTTGGAAAAAGTACAAAATATAGAAAAATAAAAATTATGTAGACACAACATGTTGTAGTTTTGCCTTTGATTAATGTGGGAAGACAGATAAGTGTCACAAAAACATATGCAAAGATGCATTTGTGAGAATTGTATGAATTACGGTAAATTGCTTTATTTTTACAATGAAATATGATATAAGTTAATTCGTTGAAGATTATCATACAAGATGGGTTTTCTACAAATAAATTATAAAAGAGGTAATAACGATGAGAAAGTTCAAAAAAGGCTGTGCGGTCGTTCTGGCACTGGCGTTGTCCATGGCATTGATGACCGGATGCGGGGAGAAGAACAAGGATAACGATAAGAAGAGTGATACTCAGAGCGAGGCTACGGCATCCGATGCAGAAAGCGGAGAGACTATAGATGAGTATGTAGATGATTATGCCAAGAATGTTGAGCTTGGAGATTACATAGGTATTGAGTATGAGAAGGCAGATGTTGAAGTTACGGATGAGGAAGTTCAGCAGAAGGTCGATGAATTTGTGGATGGTCTTGCTACATATGACAAGGATACCACAAGCGAGGCGAAGAACGGTGATACAGTCAACATAGACTTTGTAGGAACCGTGGACGGCGAGGAGTTTGACGGAGGCAACACCAACGGCAGCGGATATGACCTTGTGCTCGGCTCGGGTTCATTTATAGATGGATTTGAGGATCAGATAGTAGGACATAAGGCTGGAGATACATTTGTGGTAAAGGCAACATTCCCAGAGAACTATGGAAGGGACAACCTCAATGGAAAAGAGGCTGAGTTCAAGACAACTTTGAACTATATAAAGATAGACAAGCCTGCAACATACAATGATCAGCTGGTCGCCGACAACACAGACTACAAGACCACAAAGGAGTATGAGGAGTCTGTACGTCAGCAGCTTAAGACTGACAAAGAGAATGCAGCTCTTGCAAGTGCTCAGAATGACATTATGGTAAAGCTTATCAACGACAGCAAGATCGAGAATCTGTCAGCAGATGAAGTACAGGCAAATGCTGACAAGATCGAGACATCGATAAAGACTCAGGCGGAGAGCTACGGAATGGATTATGACACCTATATCTACTATTATTATGGATACGATGACGCCGATGCATTTTCACAGTACATCTACGCGGTATGTGAGGATTCACAGAAGGAAAAGATGGTGATGTGTGCAGTGGCAAAGGCTGAGGGAATCACAGTCACAGACCAGGAGGCAGATGATTATCTTGCTGACTACGCGCAGAAGAACAATGTGGACGAGGAGAGCATCAGAAACAACCTGACAGATGTAGAGATTAAGTACAATGCCCTCGCATACAAAGTCATGAACGATGTACTTTACAAGAATGCAAAGGCAGTAGACGCGACAACAACAGTAGCCACAACTGAGGCAGCTACAGAAGCAGAATAATAAAAAAACAAAGGGGTTAAAGAACAGGATTATGAGAGTTAAGAAGATAATTGCAGCCGGAATGACAGCTGTTATGTGTGCTGGTCTGCTCTCTGGATGCAGCAGCAGTTCAAGTCAGTTTAAGAAATATTCAAAATGTGCCACGGTTGACAAAGCAGCGTATACAGATATTGAGTACGTTCCCGCATCGAGAGAGGTTACAGATGATGACGTTCAGAACTCAATAGACAGTTTCTGCAACAACAACTCAGAGACGAGCGAAGATAAGACAAGCGCCATAAAGGATGGGGACAAGGTCAACGTTGACTATGTTGAGACCATATCCGGAACAGAGAAGGACAGTCAGACAGACTACTCCCTCACTATTGGCAATGATACATTGGGCGACGGCAGTGACGATCAGCTTATAGGCAGCAAGGCCGGTGATGTGAAGGAGATCACAGTCACATATCCTGACGATTACTCAGATACAACAGTGGCAGGACTGACTGCAACTTATAAGGTCACTGTAAACTACATTTCAGTCACAACAGTTCCAGAGTATACAGATGCTCTCGTGAAGAAGGCATCAGGCGGAGAGTACACAACGACAGATGAGTACACAAAGCATCTCAGAGAAGACCTTCAGGCTGACAAGGACAAGGAGGCTGATGATGAGGATAAGGCGTCGGTACTCAAGGCTGTTGAGGAGAAGGTCACATTTGACAAGTATCCAGAGGATGAGATAAAGACATACATTCAGACAACAGTGAACAATGCAAAGCAGAATGCAGAGAACTATGGAATAGATTTCACAACATACATGGCATATTTCTATGGCTGTAGTGATGAGGCTGCATTCCTTGAAAAACTCCACACAGCAGTTGAGAGTGTCATGAAAGAGAAGATAGTGGTATCATGTATAGCACTTGACAACGATCTTATAGCTGATGCTGATGACGTAAAGGCATACAGAGCAAAGGTCATGGAGGACAACAATCTGGAGAGCGATGAGGATGTCGATAAGTATTATTCAGAGGATGACCTTATGTTCTATGCAACTGAGGAGAATGTACTTGATTTCCTCATGAAGAGAGCTGTTGAGACAGTTGCCACAGCAACTGATGCCGAGAGCGAGACAGCAGAGTAGATTATATTATTTAGAAGTTCAATACAGAAAGATATGATGACCGGTGGGTACGAGAAATCGTCTCCACCGGTTTTTGTGTTTGGAGATATTGTCTAAATTTACATTTGAAGTTTAATCATGTTGACTAGTACCCGATATAAATATAAAATAAAGAAGAATTAATATATCATTAAAACAGGGATTGGCGTGCGGGCATGATCTGCCGGACAGATCAGAGGCAGATGGGGAGCCAAAATGCGTCAGCCCGGAAAAGAGAAAGGGGAACATATGAGAAAGGACATTGCGAGAAGATGTCTGTGTATTGCTCTGGCTTCGGCGATGGTGTTCGGAGATGTGGGAATAGCGTCAGCGGCGGAGAGCAATTCAGGAGACGTCAAGGGAGTAGTCAGCGCGGAGGCTGACAATGGGGATGCCGATGTTGCGGCGATCACTCCATATGTGAATGGATTCGAAGTTAGAGAAAATTATGGCGGTACTATTTATGTGAATGTCAGCGTGTATGCGTATAAGGCGGAGCTTTGGATCAACGGCAAAAAGTACGAAAACAAATCATCGTGGGACGATAATCAGTACATCGGATTTTATGAAAATATAAATGCTTTGCCGGGAACCACATATACCGTGGAAATCAGATACAACAATAAGGATGGCGAGGTGTTTAAGACACAGAAGAAAGTCACAACAAGCACTGTCACACTTCCAAAGACCCAGAATGGTGGTGAATCGGCGATCACAGCGCAGTGCGAGAGTTACAATACTGATGATACCGGAATCAATAAACCTAGTGGTATACGAGTAACCACAAAGGTGGACAATCCAAAGGACTATACATACAAGTATGAAGTGTACAGATCATCAAAACCGAGTGGGGGATATTCACGTGTCTATTCAGGATATTCATCGGATACATGGGATATCCAGTATTTTGATACCAATCTGAAACTTGGAAGTGCATACTATTATAAGGTGCGCATACTCAGGGGAACAGATGACTATGTGACAAGTGACAAGGTGCTCTCGATCAGTGACGCTGCAGGTGCGCGTTACGGAGTGCCAGAGTGTAGCGTACAGGCATACTCGAACGGCGAGAAGGGTGGATCAAAGCCATTGGTATCGTTGTTTATCAATTCTAACTTTGCCAATCAGTACGATATATATCGTTCTACCAACCAGGCAAAGGGATATAAGAAGATAGCGACCATCTACTCGAATTCTTATTCAGACAAAAGCTTAAAGAAGGGAACCGTGTATTATTATAAGGCAGTTCCAAAATACTATGATTCCAAGACGGGCAAGACGGCTACAGGCAAGTTTTCCGAGCCGGTTGCTGTGAGATATCTCATGGACACTTCTGGACCTACACTTACCCAGGTGGCAAAGACGTCCATGAAGTGTGAGTGGAGTACAGATAACAGCTCAGATGTATCCTATGAGATATGGTACAGAAGAACTGATCTCAGCGGGGATGCCTACAGGAAGGCGGCAGTCACAAAGAAGAAATCATTTGTACTCAAAAATCTTGCTGCGGATGGAACATATTCTGTAAAGATACGAACAGTTAAGAAGGCGGGTTCAACAGTAAAGTATGCAGAGGCGATTGAGGGTATCCGTACAATGGGATATACTACAAGGATTCAGGATCTCACATCCACACCGATAAAATCTGCTGCGGATACAAAGAAGGGCGTAGTTGCAGTATATTACAAGATGACATGGTATAAGGACTGGGGCGCATCGGGATATTACATAAAGGCGTACAACCGTTATACTAAGAAGATAGAGACTATAAAGAAACTCTCAGCCAAGGCTACATCATATACATTTAGAAATGTGGCAGACAAGACAAAGGGACTCAAATATGGCAGCATAGATGTCATCCCATACAGAGGAAAGGTTATGGGAGATAACGGCGATGAGTATAGCTGCCTGGAGAATGATACACTGCCAAGCGTGTCGAAGGTCAAGGTTGTAAGAAAGTCAGGAACTTCGGTTCAGATATCGTGGACAGCTGTGCCTGGTGCAAAGACATATGTGGTCAGGAGAACCACTGCCCTTGGAGTGTCGCAGATAATAGGCGAGACCTCATCCACAAGTTTCGTGGATACCCATGTGACAAACGGACTTGAATATGTATATATGGTGAGTCCGAGCGAATCTATAGCGGGATTTAATGGCGGTTATGAGAATGGATATATAGCGTACACCCATGTGCTTACAAGACCGGCGATATCATCAGGTACAAACTCTGCAGCGGGAACAGCGTCACTTAAGTGGGGCAAGATAGCAAATGCAAAGTGCTATAAGGTATATCGCGCAGAGAGTGTAAATGGCAAGTATGTACAGGTCGCAAAGACATCTCAGAACGTTATGGTATATGCTGACAAGAAACTCAAGAAGGGCAAGACATATTATTACAAGGTCGTTGCACTCACTGTCAACGGATGTGGAAAGGTTGTAAAGTCAAATCCGTCCGCAGCAAAGGCAGTCAAGATCAATAAGTAGAAGAAAAGGGGTAGAGTATGAAGAATAGAGTTATAAATAAAGCTTTGTGTGTAGCACTTGCCTCTGCGCTTATATTTGGAGAGGCTGTACCGGCTATGGCGGCCACAGACAGCAATGATCAGCCACAGGCAGTTGTGGCAGACAGTACAGAGATCGCAGCTACTATAGATTATTTGGATGCCGGAGAGGCAAGCGTAATAGAGGATTCTAAATATATAACTGTTTGGTCAAGCGGAACCGGTGAAAATGCAAAACTGTATATCAATGGCGAGTTGTTTCGTATATATGCTGCAAACGATTATGGCGAGTGGAACATAAATTTGGCTTACGATGGAAAAGCCGGTGTGACTTACACATTTGACCTGGTCGTTACGGGAACGGATGGATCAGAGGTAAAAAGGACATTCAAGAGAAAGCTTGCGGCGTATGGATTTGACGCATCGGAGTGTACAGCATATGCCTCGAGAGACTACAGAGATGACGGCTACAACAAGATTGATGGCATGTCTTTGCGTATTGGTTTCAAGAAAAATATACGAAGCAAGTATGCATATGATGTATACAGGTCCACAAGTCCAAAGAGTGGTTATAAGAAATTGTTCAGAGGTGAGTCATCGGACAGCAGTACGTTCTGGTGTTATGATTCTACAGTCACAGCAGGAAAGACGTACTATTATCAGATCAAGCTCGTTGCCACCAAGGATGAATATATAAAGGATGATATCGTGATAGCTACATCCCCAGTTATAAAGGCAACGGCGGATTTTACTGCTGATTATTTTAAATTTAACTCGACCTTAGGAGTAAAGGGTGTGGATATATCCATAGAGAATGCTGATATGTATAATCAGTTTGACATATATAGATCAGCACAGAAAAATGGTGGATACAGCAAGATTAAGACAACTACGAGCAAGACATTCACAGACACGTCGGTAAAAGCGGGAAAGACATATTTTTACAAGATAATCCCTAAGTACTATGATCCAAAGACCAACAAGTTATGCGCTGGTCCGGCAGTATCGGCAGGAAACTCAAATAAAGGAGTAAAGATACTTCTGGGAGATCCATCCCTTCAGACAGAAAAATTGTCCACGACATCAGTGAAACTGTCATGGGATAAGGTGCGTGGCGCAAATGTGTATGAAATCTGGTATAAGCAGAGTGATGTGAGCGGCAACAGATATTCAAGACTGGCAGTCACAAAGGGCGCGTCATACACTGTTAAGGGCCTTGGTGCAGGACATTCATATAATTTCCTTCTCAAGGCACAGAGCGTGTCAGGTGGAAATGTGATATGTGAAAATCACAGTTATTCATACGGTGTCAACTTGAAATATGACGGATATATCAACAACCTCAGGACCACATCTGTTCAGACTGCTATAAGCAGTGACAAGCAGACATATGTGATATACACAAATCTTATGTGGGACAGAGTAGTTGGCGCATCGGGATACATGATCACCGCGTATAACAACTTTACTGGAAAGACAGAGAAGATAGCAAAGTTTACCAGCGCATCAAGAAATACATGCAAGTTTAGAAACCCTGGCTCAACTGCTAAGGGAATGAAATACAGCCGTGTAATGATAACACCATACAGAGGCTCCCTGCTCAGCAGCGCATATGTGACAGGCGATGTTAATAGGGTCCCATTTGCAACAGGTGTCAAGGTGGCAAGAAAGACCAACGCAACCGCGACTGTATCATGGAAGGCGGCAGTTGGCGCAACAGGTTACGTTGTGTACAGAATAAATCTTCAGACTGGAAACTATCAGTGGAGAGGCGAGTCAACGGGAACTTCATATGTGGACAAAGATTTTTCAGTGAAGACAGGATATAAGTATTATGTGCAGCCTATTGTTCCGTTTGACGGAACCTCAAGTTCAAACATAGGTGAGTATGAGAAAAAGAGTGGTTATACATTCACCTATGAGCACAAGCTGGGAGCACCAAAGATGTCAGGTGCTGCGAATACAGATGCAAAGACAGTGACAGTTTCGTGGTGCAATGTATCTGGAGCACAGGCATACTATGTATACCGTGCAACAAGCAAAGACGGCAAATATGTGAAGGTTGCAAGTGTGAAGGGACTTTCATATGTTGACAAGAGTGTTGTAAAGGGACAGACATATTATTACAAGACTACATCGGTTGCGGTTGGCGGCAATGGAGTGAAGGCTCAGTCGGGATATCCTGCAGCTGTTGGGGTTAAGTGTACAAAGTAATCAGAATATTAAATATAGCATTTTAATAAGTACAGACCGTGCATCAGGGTATGGTGCGCGGTCTGTATTTTGTTTATGGGCTTTAGCCTGTTGAACACGCAAGGCTTAGAAAAATCTTAATATATAAATAAACAGCGTGTGAAACAATAAACCACCTGCTATGCGGGTGGTGTCAATAAGTTATACAAAGAAACACCTTTCCTTGTACA
>JBNMKK010000023.1:0-38993 GCA_050874325.1 Coprococcus sp.
TACTTGCAATGCACTCGGCGGTGGAGCTTGGAAGTGCAGAGGATTATATCCAGCTTGAGAATGTATGTGCAGCGGTATTTGAAATGTAAAGAATTGTTAATAGAGTGACGTATAAAGGTATTTGAGCAATTTACTTGTACGGGTATTACGAATATGTTACAATAGGATGATGTATTGTAATACTTTTTCATACGGAGGATACTCATGAAGAAAAAACATTTAAAATATGCAGTGTTGTGTGTTGGGCTTGCGTCGATGCTTGTATTTGCAGGATGTGGCAGCAAGAACAGTGATGCGACCACGGCAAAGCCTACAGAGACGGAGGCAACAACGGAAGTAACAACGATGGCGACGACGGAGGCGACAACTGAGGCGCAGCCACAGAAGGATAAAGACGGATTTACTATCTGTAAGGACAAGGTTAAGACATTGGATTATGTCAATGTGAGAACGACACCGTCCACAGACGGCGATGTATACCAAGAGCTTGCAAATGACGTAGAGCTTGACAGAGTTGGCTACAATGATGAGTGGAGCAAGGTATCCATAGATGGCGGTGAGTATTATATTTTCTCGGAACTTCTTGAGGTTATAGGTGGAGATAATACAGATGCAAAGTCTGAGACAACAACAGAGAGTTCATCGGATGCCACGACGGAGGCAGCAGTCAAATCAAATGTAGGTAATGGCAGGATGATAGTCATAGATGCAGGACATCAGCAGACTGCAAATGAGGAGAAGGAACCGATAGGCCCTGCAGCTACAGAGACAAAGGTTAAGGCTACACCGGGTAACACAGGTGTTTCGACAGGCATAGCAGAGTACGAGCTGAATCTTCAGATCGCCAAGAAACTTGAGACGGAGCTGACAGCCAGAGGTTATAATGTCAAGATGATAAGAACCAGCAATGATGTGGATATAAGCAATGCAACCAGAGCTGAGTATGCGAACAACCTGAATGCGGAGGCGGTCATCAAGATACACACCAATGGTTCTACTGACAATACGGCAACCGGAGTTATGACGGTATGCCAGACGGCGTCAAACCCATACAATTCTGGCATCTACGACAAATGTAAGGATCTTGCAACAGATATATTATCCGGCTTGATAGCATCAACTGGAGCAAAGAGTGATGGTATATGGGAGACTGATTCCATGAGCGGAATCAACTGGAGTACAGTGCCGGTTACAATAGTTGAGGTCGGTTATATGACAACCGCATCTGAGGAGGCACTTCTCGTCACAGATGATTATCAGAATAAGATAGTAAAAGGCATTGCTGATGGCCTTGACACATATGTGACAGGCGGTGATACAGCATCAACAGATGCAGGTTCTGACACAGTTTCGGATACAACCACAGAGACTGCTACAGATCAGACAGAGTAGAACAGAATAATAAATAAAAAGGAACCATATATGAAACATCTATACGATGTGACATATATGGTTTCTTTTTTATATCTATCTGGATGAAAGAGCCGATACCTCATCTTCAGTGAGAGGTCTGTAACTTCCTGTCGGAAGATCATCGTCTATATGCAGGCACCCCATGGAAATACGTCTTAAAAATGTAACGGACATACCCACAGCCTGGAACATGCGCTTTACCTGATGGAAACGCCCCTCTGTTATTGTGAGTTCTATGCGTGACTTTTCGGAGGTACGGTCAGCACCGATGATCTTAAGGGTGGCGGGAAGGGTAGGAGTATCATCCCCTATATCAACTCCGCGTTCAAAGAGATCAATAGTCCGGGAATCTACATAGCCGTCGATATCAGCGTAGTAGGTCTTCGGTATATGGTGTGAAGGCGATAAAAGATGGTGAGCCAGCTGTCCGTCGTTGGTGATCAACAGGAGTCCTTCAGTATCAATATCCAGTCTGCCCACTGGAAATAGATCCTTTGTGTTTTCATTTTTAAGAATGTCTATGACAGTATTATGGACGTTATCCTTTGTTGCACTCACATATCCTGCCGGTTTATTGAGCAGGAAATATCTATATTTGGAATAGCAGAGCTTTTTGCCGTTATATTTTACAATGTCAGAATCTTCATTGATCTTCATATCAGCAGAACTGGCGGTGTTTCCGTTTACCGAAATCATTCCCTTTTTTATGTGTTGTTTTACCTGACTTCTGCTGCCGATATCCATCTCAACAAGAAATTTATCAAGTCTCATAAGAATTCTCCCTATAATATGATCATATTGTATGCTGGTATCATAACATGGAGAGGGCTGCATTTCATCATATTTTTGTAATTATTACAGAACACAACATATCGTTACGGGTGGTTGTAAAAAACCACTATAAATTGATGTTTTTTTGTCGTATTTGGTTGACACAATGACAAGTGTAGTGTATTATATTTAACAGAAATGTAACAAATACAGCTTGTTTGTAAATAAAAGATTACGAAAAACAGTATATGATAGAGGGATAAAAATGACGAGATCACGTAGTAAAATTGGAAGATTTGCAGATCATATGAGAAGAAACGTACTTAGTTATAAGTATTTAAGACATAATATTTTGATGACATCCATAGTGGTGGTTATAGCACTTTGTATATTTGCGGTTGTAAGTTTTGGAGAGAATGCGGATCCGCTGGCTGATGAGCTTTATGTCAATGAAAGCGTCACGATAGATCAGAGCAAGGCGGTGATGATGGTCGATAACAGCGTAGACATGGCGATGGATGCGGCTATTCCGGCAGACAGATATGTAGCAGCCAATGACACAGCGAGAGTTGCCAGCAATGGTCAGGGAGTTTCGACAGCGACCACGGAGGCTGCAACGACAGAGGAGAGTACAACAGAGAAGGCTGAGGTTATGGCAGGCGTGACAGCATCAGTTTTATATGATGGCGTAGATGTATATGCTGAGCAGTCAGCAGATGCGGATGCGATAGCAACTGTGAACAGCGGAGAGATGTTTGATGTTGTATCACAGGATGAGAGCTGGATAGGAGTTCAGCTTTATGATGGTTCGATAGGATATATATCAACAGAGTATGTAAGTGTAGATGCCTCACTTCAGTAGTGTATAGAGTACCTTTCACCCGGGTACAGATATGGAGAATAGGAATTGTATATAACAGTTCCGATCGATCAGAAAGGCATCACAAAAAAAGGATCACATACCTTATATCGACTGACAGGTCGTGTATGAGGTTTGTGATCCTTTTTGTATTTATTATAAATGAATTCCGGTGGATGAGATTGATCATTTTTTGATGTTTTTATAATAAAAGCATGCAAGTTGTGTTCTGTCCCTAAGGCAGAGTTTGTCCAGTATGGAGCTTATGTAGTTCCTGACGGTTCCTTCGCTGAGAAAAAGCCTGGATGCAATCTCTTTATTGTTAAGTCCCTCTGCCACAAGGCTTATGATGTCCATTTCCTTGGAACTGAGTTCATAGTCAATTCCGTCAAATGGGGATGGCTCCACATCGGTCTCATATGCGCCCTCGTGGCTGAGCAAATGGGGAAGTTTTTCGATTATCTCTTCGCCGAACACGGTCTGTCCGTTGAAGACTGCATTTACAGCGGGGGCAATACACTCAAAGTTTTGCTTTAATATGTATCCCTTTGCTCCAAGGCTCAGGGCTTTAATTATGTATTCATCATCCGAAAATGTTGTGAGCAGCAGTATTTTTGCATCCGGGTGGGCGGCGATTATAGCCTCCGAGGCATCCAGTCCGTTCATATCCCCCATTCGGATATCCATGAGGATGACATCCGGATCATATGTATCAAATAGCCTTATTGCATCTTTTCCGCTGCCGCCTGTGGCTGTTACGTGGATGTTGTCATCTGCCTCAAGGATAGTCTGAAGTGACAGGGCGACAAGCTGATCATCGTCTACGATAACTATATTCATATCATTACTCCTTTTTCATGATCGTGATCAGTATAGAGAATCCATCATCTGTGCTGATCTTCATCGTTCCTCCAAGTTTGTTTACCCTTTCCTGGATACCGAACAGCCCCATGCCATTTGACGCTGCAATTAGGTTTGTGGATGGTTTAGTTGCGATGTCTGTTCCGTTGTCTGTTATATAAAGCTGATAAAATGCCGGATGTTCCCTAAGTTTTATGTCCATGTGGTCTCCGTTGCTGTGCTTTAGAGTGTTGTTGACAGATTCTTTTATTATATTGATAAATGAATATTTAATGTCTCTTGGAACGGGGGCTGTAACGTCGTAGTCTATATGTATGTCGATACCATGAACATCGGCGATCAGATCGTTTATGGCAATCTTTAAATCCACTGATTCATCGTGCAGATCATGTACGCTTTTTCTCATACTGTCCATTGCTGTGTCAAGGGTCGACTGAAGTTGATCCAGAGGCTTTACTAGTTTGTCATCGCAGTTTATAACTTTTATCGCACCGGTTTGAAGTATAGACCTGGTGAGCATGTGTCCAACGTTGTCATGTATCTCTCGGGCAATACGGTTTCTCTCGGAAAGAGTGGCAGTCAGGATCATGTTGTCCTGGTTTTCAAGAAGTTGGCGGGTGTTCTGTTCCACCAGCATATCGTGTTCCACTGTGTTGTCACGCATGGACAAAAGTTCGGCGCGAAGGCGGTCTGCGTGGCAGCTGTATCCGCTTATTAGCAGAGAAATGACCACAAGGCATATCTGAGGGAGTACAGTGCTCATGGGATATATCACCATCATGTATACGGATAAGATAGCAAGAAACGTTGCGGAGATCTTCTGTCTGTATCGGTATATATCATAACTGACGATAGATATAAAAAGATATATTATATGAAGTTTGAACGTTGTAACCAGATATATGCAGATAAATATTTCACATGCAAGTATATATACCTTACGATGATCTTCATCCTCAATACCAGTGATATGGTTGAGAGCAGGGGAACCGATAAGTGCCGGACAGATAGTCCCTGCGATAACAGACAAAAGCAAGGCAATGATAAGCTGTGTATTTATATTTAAGCTCTGCGTATAGATCAGTACAAATGCTGAAATGAGCAGAATACTTTTGTTGACGAGATGTTTCATATATTTGTATTCTCCGTGGTATATGTAATGTGTGCATGCTAAATGAATGACATATGAATATCTACATTATAAATAAAGTCAGCAGAAAAAGAAACATGACAAATGTCACATTGTTAAGGTGACGCTGTTCACTGTGCAAGTACAATCGTGCAGTATATAATCATGTCATAGGATAAATACATGGTGATAATATTTGTATTATATATAGGAGGATGTATATGGAAAACTCGGGAAATGCGATAGAAGTTACAAATCTGGTAAAGAGATACAAGGATCTGCTGGCGCTGGATCATTTCAACTTGTCGGTGAAGAAGGGGGAGATACTTGGACTCCTCGGACCTAACGGTTCAGGAAAGACAACAACGATAAACTGCATACTGTCCCTTCTCACATTTGACAAGGGAGATATAAAGGTGTTTGGAAAAGAGATGAAACCTGACAGTTACGATATCAAGGGGGAGATCGGCGTTGTAATGCAGGATGTGGCGGTGTTCGATGAACTGACAGTGTACGAAAACATTGATTACTTCTGCGGACTCTATATAAAAGATAAGGAGAAGAGACGCAGATGTGTTGAGGAGACAATGGATTTCGTTGACATTGCGGATTACAGGAGGTTTCTTCCTAAGAAACTCTCAGGCGGACTTCTTCGAAGACTGAACATTGCCTGCGGAATAGCGCATAAGCCGAAACTTATATTCTTCGATGAACCGACAGTGGCGGTAGATCCGCAGAGCCGTAACAGAATACTTGAGGGGATAAAACGTCTGAATGAGGAGGGGGCAACCATAGTGTACACCTCTCATTATATGGAGGAGGTAGAACAGCTCTGTGACAGGATAGTCATCATGGATAAGGGGCGTTCAGTTGCTGTTGGTACAAAGGAAGAACTCAAGAAGATGATAAAAAATACAGAGACCATCAGTGTTGAGGTGATCGGACTTTCAAGTGAACAACTGGATGAACTTCGCAGACAGCCACATGTGTATGAAGTGGATTACAGTGAAGAAAAGTTGACAATGAGATATTCAGGTGGACGACACAATTTGGTGAGGATCATGGAATTCTTTAAGGAGAATGATATATCATTTGGCAGGGGTGTGACAGAACTGCCAACTCTCAATGATGTGTTCCTGGAGATCACAGGCAAAGAACTCAGAGACTGATCAGGATTAAAGGAGAGAATTATGTTTATTCGGGATTTTTTATATATGATAAAGATAATGGTCCGCGGCAAAGTGACGATCTTCTGGACACTGGTATTTCCGTTGCTGCTCGCCACATTTATGTATATGGCATTTGGGAATATATATGAGCAGGATGAGATGTTCAGGAATATCAAGGTTGCTGTGGTCACGGAGGATGAATCGGCAAATGGACTTAATTACATGTTGGATGCCCTGTCGGATGGCGATGATGCTCTGTTGTCTGTGGAAAAGATGAGTGGCAGCAATGCGGAGAAGGCTCTTGCTGATGAGGAGGTTGAGGGCATCATATATACGGATGAAGTTAGACTCACGGTTGCGGAGAGTTCCGTCAATGCGAGCATACTTGAGACTGTGCTTTCCGAGTATAAGCAATATGAGCATGCGCTTACGGATATATATGAGGATAGCATCGTATTTGAGGGGGATATGTCAGAACTTGTGGCAAATCTCTCAGAGCAGAGATCGTATTATACAGAGAAGGTCAGTACAGATGGCAGTCAGAACGTATACAACAATTATTTTTACGCCATATTTGCCATGAGCTGCCTGTTTGCATCGCTTTCATCTATAGGAATGATGAACAATCTGCAGGCAAATGTGAGTGCAACTGGTAAGAGAAAAAATGTGTCTCCACAGCGAAAGATGACATTTGTCCTGGCAGAATTCGCTGCATTACTGTTGATACATTTCGTGGTTGAAGTTGTAAGCTTTATATACATGTCGTTCATTGGAGTGGACTTTGGCGATAGTGTATGGGAGATCCTTATAACACTCTTCGTTGGATGTTTCATCGGACTGGCGATAGGTGTCATAGTTGGAGCTATATCAAAGCTTGCTGAGGGGACCAAGATAGGCATCGTGATTGGAATGTCCATGGTGATGTCCATACTGTCAGATCTGTGTATCAACGGAGTAAAGTATGAGATACAGCAGCACGTTCCGATCATCAATAAACTGAATCCTGCAGCTTTGATATCGGATTCATTCTATGCGCTGAATGTGTACAGTGACCACAAGGTTTTCGCTGAGAACATCCTCATAATGTCCGTGGAGGCAGTGGTGCTCGTAACAGTTGGGATTCTCATAGTAAGGAGGAACAGATATGCAAGTGTTTAAATCTTTTTTCAAAGTTTTGAGAAAACATGTAGGGCAGATGATAATGTATGTGGGAATCCTGTGCGGAGTTATGATAGTGTTCATCAATCTGGGAACAAAGGATCCTCAGAATTATTATAAGGATAGAGAGATAAAATTAGCGGTGAGTGACGAGGATGGCAGTGAGATGAGCATGAAATTGGTGGATTACTTGGACAATACACAGCAGCTCGTAGCTGATGTTGATATGGACAAACGAGGAATTCAGGATGCTCTATACAACAGGGCGGTGGATTGTATAGTAAAGATACCAGATGGCTTTGGCGATGCCTGGGAAAACGATGATGCTGAAGGAATGCTTGAGATAACAACCATCCCGGGAAGTCAGGCGTCCATGCTTTTTGAGACAAGGCTCGACAGCTATATGAACATGGTGTCTCTGTACATGAACGCTGGTGATGATGTGAACAGTGCAGATAAGAGGGCAAGAGAGGCACTTGATCAAAGGGCAGAGGTTGATATGGCGGATGGGAAGTCTTCGGGACATTCCATGTTATATAACTTCTACAATTATCTTGGCTGGGTCATGATCTGCGTAATGATAGTTGGTGTAGCACCTGTTCTACAGGTGTACAACAGGAAGAAACTCAGAGCGCGTATAGAATGCTCATCATACAGATTCTTCAGACTCAACAGGGAGCTTGTCCTGGGGATGCTGTTCACGGGATTCGTGTTGTCTGTGGCGTTTATAGCTCTCTCCAGAATACTTATAAATTATGATATTGTGTCTGCAAAGGGCGGAATGTTCATACTTAACATGCTGGTGTATGCCTGCGTGGCACTCTCACTGGCATTTCTCGTGAGCAAGTTGACCCAGAGTGAACAGATACTTTCCATGTGTGCAAATGTAATTTCCCTTGGAATGGCATTTCTATGCGGAATATTTGTGCCAAGGGAATTCTTAAGTGACACAGTGATGGCAGTAGCACATTTTCTTCCAGCATACTGGTATGCAAATGCAACTGATGCCATCGACAATTTCATATCTGGCAGTTCGGCTGCAGGAATATTTTTGAGCATGGGAGTGCAGCTCCTTTTCTCGGTGGCATTTATCCTTGTCGGTGTGATCGTTGACAGGTATAAGACTGCCGGTCGGGCGATGGCTTAGAACAATATTACACTGGAAGTTATAATGTAGGGTCTGGTATAATAAAAGCGGAGGGAGTATAGGAGGAACGATAAAGTGCTTAAAAAGAAAGTGCTGAAACAGAACAACTTACTCAGGCTGCAGAAAAAACTTGCAGTGATTATGCTGGCCCTGACGCTTGGACTCGGTACAGGGTGCGGCAAAGCAGATGACGGAGCGTCAAAAGAAAATGGACAGGAGTCAAAAAAAGATAATGACGAGTCTTATGTAGAGGGAACGTATTCCAGTGATGCATATGATGTGGCAGAATTTACGGCAGAGCCTCGTAAGAAGACCGACGAAGAGGGTAATCGCGGTGTATACTACGAGATATTTGTCAGATCATTTGCTGATTCAGACGGCGATGGTATAGGCGATCTGAATGGCGTCACGGAGAAACTTGACTATCTGCAGGAACTCGGAATTGATGGGATATGGCTCATGCCGATCACAGCATCCGATACTTATCACGGATATTCGGTGACGGATTACATGACGGTGAATCCTGATTACGGAACAGAGGATGATCTTAAGAGATTGCTTGACGAGGCACACAGCAGAGGCATGAAAGTCATCATGGATCTGGTCATCAATCATACCAGTATCAATCATCCGTGGTTTCAGGCGGCAAAGTCAGATGAGAACAGCGAGTACAGAGATTATTACAGGTGGGTGTACAAGACCGATAAGAAGGACTGCAATCATCTCCTTGACAAATCAAGCTGGGGGGATATGGTATGGCACCAGGAAGGAGACTTCTATTATTATGGTGTGTTTGGCGCGGATATGCCGGATCTGAACTACAACAATCCAGAGGTGAGACAGGCTGCGAAGGATGCCGCCAGTCACTGGCTGGAGCTTGGTTTTGATGGTTTCCGAATGGACGCCGCAGTTCACATCTATGGGGCGCACGAGTTCAAGCAGCAGGAAGATTCTGAAACGGCAAATATCACCTGGTGGAACGAATTTGCAGGTTACTGTGAGAGCATAAATCCTGATGTGTACCTGGTGGGTGAGGTATGGCAGGATGACAAGGTGCTGGAAAATTACGTTCAGCCATTTGACACAAAGTTTGATTTTGCGATTCAGCAGAAGATACTGAACTGCGTACAGAGAGGCATGGCGGTGCCGGGCTTTGGAGATTCGCTTTCTGTGGCGATAGAGAATATACAGAAGAAATATGACAATGTGGACACCAATTATCTGAACGGTGTATTTGGAGCAAATCACGATCAGGACAGAATAGCATCGTCGGTTAACAGCCTTGATAAGGCGAGACAGATTGCGGCGGTATATATGACACTCCCAGGCAATCCATATATATATTATGGCGAGGAGCTTGGAATGTACGGCAGTAAACCGGATGAAATGATAAGAACACCTTTCCTGTGGGGAGATGGTAGCTCATATAACACATCATGGGAAAAGGATGATCAGAATACAGAGACAAATGAACTTGACCAGCAGATGGAAGATCCTAATTCAATGTATTCGTATTATAAGACTTTGATAGCGCTTAGAAAGGACAATCCGGCTCTTATGAAATGCGACTACAGAGCAGCGATTCTCACCAGTGACAGTGTGATAGCTTACTTCCGTGAGACGGATGGACAGAAACTTCTGGTGGTGCACAACTTTGCAGAGGACGATCAGGCTGTATCACTTGCTGAGTGCGGAGATATAACAGTCATAGATGTACTTTATTCAAGCTCCGGTGAGATCAATGTGTCAGACCTCAGTTCAGTGAAACTTGCTGGAAATGAGAGCGCAGTGCTGGAACTTGGCGAGTAAATATTATAATAAACAGCCCCATCATATTCATAGCGGATATGATGGGGCTGTTTTATGCCTATACTATAATAAATTACTTATTGTTAGCGTTGTCCTTCTCCTCGCGTTTCTGATCCATCATAGCACGAACCTTCATTGAAAGACCGAACAGGTTGATGAAACCTGAAGCATCCTTGTGATCGTAAAGCTCACCAGTTGTGAATGAAGCAAGGCTCTCTGAGTACAGAGTGTAATCAGATGTTGTACCAGCCTTGATGATGTTGCCCTTGTAGAGTTTCATCTTTACATGACCGGTTACACGCTCCTCAGTCTTGGCAACGAATGCTGAAAGGCTCTCGCGGAGAGTGCAGAACCACTTTCCTTCGTATACAAGTGCTGCGAACTTTGTTCCGACAAGTTTCTTGTACTCCATTGTATCACGGTCGAGAGTGAGCTCCTCAAGCTGCTTGTGAGCCTCTGTGAGGATAGTTCCACCAGGTGTCTCATATACACCACGTGACTTCATTCCGACAACACGGTTCTCAACGATATCGATGATACCGATACCATGCTTTCCACCGAGCTTGTTCAGCTCACGGATGATATCTGAAGTCTTCATCTTCTTGCCGTTGAGTGCTACAGGGTAGCCCTTCTCGAAGTCAAGATCAATGTACTCAGGCTCATCAGGTGCCTTCTCAGGTGTAACAGAGAGAACCAGAAGATCATCGTAGTTTGGCTCGTTTGCAGGGTTCTCAAGCTCAAGACCCTCATGGCTGATATGCCAGATGTTACGGTCACGGCTGTAAGAATGCTTTGCATCAAATGGAAGATCAATGCCATGTGCCTTACAGAATGCGATCTCATCCTCACGTGACTGCATTGTCCACTCAGGCTGTCTCCATGTAGCGATAACCTTGATGTCCGGTGCAAGAGCTTTGATAGAAAGCTCAAAACGCAGCTGGTCGTTACCCTTACCTGTAGCTCCGTGGCAGATGGCAACAGCGCCTTCCTTACGTGCAACCTCAACAAGTTTCTTAGCAATGATAGGTCTTGCAAATGAAGTACCGAGAAGATACTTGTTCTCGTATACAGCGTCAGCCTGAACGGTTGGCATGATGTACTCATCGCAGAGCTCATCTACAACATCGATGATGTAAAGTTTCTCAGCTCCTGAATACTTTGCTCTCTCGTCAAGTCCCTCAAGCTCGCTCTCCTGACCTACATCTATACATGCACAGATAACATCGTATCCGTATGTCTCCTTTAACCATGGGATGATGGCAGTGGTATCAAGACCGCCTGAATAAGCCAGTACAACTTTTTCTTTAGCCATTTTAATAAATCCTCCTATAAATATAGTGTTTTGAAAAATTACTTTATAATATATTCCATTTTTCGCCTACATGAACTATACAACGCAAATGTATATTATGCAAGTTATTTTTCAAAATATTCATTCGATCAGCGTATAATATGCATAGGATTTATACATGGATATTGGCTGAAATGGCGGCAAAAACGTAGATAAATCGTATATTTTTGACGAATATGCAAATATTCAAAAAAACCATTGCATAATATGCATTGTAAATGTATAATTATAAAAGCTTTGAAATGAAGAACTTCTAATATTAAGAATGTTGACGGGGCTGACTAAGTGGGTATACAATCAAACAGGATATGCCTTAAGACAAATCAGTGAGAATAGAAAAATAGAAATATACACTAATATGGTATATCAAATTTAGTTTCTTAATAAACGGTACATAAATTTTTACATATATATGGAGGCAGATATGATTAAGGTAGGAATTATCGGATCAACAGGATACGCAGGACAGGAGATAGTAAGAATCCTTCTTGGACATAAGGAAGTGGAGATCGTATGGTACGGTTCAAGAAGCTTTATCGATCAGAAATATTATCAGGTATATGGCAATATGTTCCAGATCGTGGATGCGAAGTGTATGGATGACAATATGGAGGAACTTGCATCACAGGTCGATGTCATATTCACAGCCACACCACAGGGACTTTGCGGATCGCTGGTGAATGAGGATATCCTGTCAAAGGTGAAGATCATAGATCTAAGTGCAGATTTCAGAATAAAGGATGTTGCTACTTATGAGAAGTGGTACAAGATAGAACACAAGAGTCCACAGTTCATAGATGAGGCTGTGTATGGGCTGTGTGAGATTAATCGTGAGGATATAAAGAAGTGCAGACTTCTTGCCAATCCGGGATGCTACACAACATGTTCGATCCTCTCGCTCTACCCACTTGTAAAGGAAGGTTTGGTTGATGCCAACTCGATCATCATTGATGCCAAGTCAGGTACATCAGGTGCAGGAAGGGGAGCGAAGATCGCAAATCTCTACTGTGAAGTCAACGAGAGCATAAAGGCTTATGGTGTGACTACACACAGACATACACCAGAGATAGAGGAGCAGCTTGGATATGCAAATGGCAGTCCGATAGTGATCAACTTTACACCTCATCTGGTTCCAATGAACAGAGGCATACTTGTCACAGCATATGCCAACCTCAAGGAGAAGGTTGATTACGATACAGTGAGAGCAGCATATGACAAGTACTATGCAAATGAGAGATTTATCAGAGTCCTCGACAAGGATGTATGCCCTGAGACCAGATGGGTAGAGGGCAGTAACTATGTGGATGTCAACTTTAAGATAGACGAGAGGACAAACAGAGTCATCGCCATGGGCGCACTCGACAATCTTGTAAAGGGTGCTGCCGGTCAGGCGGTACAGAACATGAATATCATGTTTGGATTTGACGAGGCAGAAGGCCTCCGTATGGCTCCTGTATTCCCATAAAACGTGTAAATAAGGTGGTATGATGAAGATAATTCCAGGCGGCGTGACAGCTCCTGCCGGTTTTCGGGCAGCGGGACTTCATGTTGGAATAAGAAGAAATAAACTGAAAAAGGATATGGCACTTCTGGTTAGCGATGTTCCAGCACATGTAGCTGGTGCATTTACACAGAACATGGTTCAGGCGGCACCGGTCATATATGACAGGCGGCTTTGTCAGAATGTGGGAATGTGTCAGGCACTTGTGGTGAACAGCGGTGTTGCAAATACATGCACAGGCGAACAGGGAATCCATGATGCGGAGGATATGGCGGCGCATGTAGGCAAGAGCCTTGGTATCGATCCTGGGATGGTGGCTGTGGCTTCCACAGGAGTCATAGGAATGAGACTTCCGATGGATATTATACAGAGTGGTATAGATATGCTGGTTCCTGAACTGTCATATTCCATAGATGCCGGAGTGGATGCCGCGGAGGCAATCAAGACGACAGATATCTATAAGAAGGAGATAGCAGTCACCCTTGAAGTCAAAGGGCAGCAGGTCACCATAGGCGGTATGTGTAAAGGCTCCGGAATGATAAATCCGAACCTTGGAACAGTGCTCAGTTTCATCACGACCGATCTGAATATCAGTTCAGAACTGCTTGACAAGGTGCTCAAGGCTGATGTGGTGGATACATACAATATGGTATCAGTAGATGGAGATATGTCCACAAATGACACTGTAATGATATTTGCAAATGGTATGGCGGGCAACGAGGAATTGCTGGAGACCGATGACGATTTCCCGGCATTTGTCGAGGCTATAAGATATATCAACAGAGCATTTGTCAGAGCGATAGCATCAGATGGTGAAGGTGCTACCAAAATGTTTCAGGTGGATGTGTCGGGGATGCCTGATAAGGACACGGCAAGACATCTGGCAAAGGCGATAGTCGCATCGAATCTTGTAAAGTGCGCCATGTATGGTGCGGATGCAAACTGGGGCAGGATAGTCTGTGCCATGGGGCAGAGTGGAGTGAAGTTTGACCCGTACAGGGTAGACATAGAAATATCCAGTGTGGCAGGTCATCTTGAGATCGTAAAGCATGGGGTGACAACCGATTATGATGAGAAGGAAGCCAGCCATATACTATCGGAGAAACAGATAAAGCTCAAGGCACATATGAATATGGGAGATGAGATTGCTACGGCATGGGGATGTGATCTCACATATGACTACATCAAGATAAATGCGGACTACAGAAAATAATATGGCTGAGACTGAACGAAGACGTTATATAGATCATAATATTGAACAAGTTGAAATATAAAAGATATATTTGAAGACTAAAGAGATATAAATATAGAAGAAAGAAGGACAGAGAAATGGTTATAGGTGATTACACAGTAGATCAGGTAATTGAGAAGGCACAGACACTGATAGAGGCCATGCCGTATATCAAGAAGTTCCAGGGCAAGACAGTGGTTGTAAAATACGGCGGAAGCGCTATGCTTGACGAAAATCTCAAGTACAACGTCATCAAGGATGTTGCCATGCTGAAACTTGTTGGAATGAAACCTGTCATCGTACACGGTGGCGGTAAGGAGATCAGCAAGTGGGTCGAGAAGGTCGGCAAGGAGGCTGAGTTCATAAATGGTCTTCGTGTGACAGATGCAGAGACCATGGAGATAGCAGAGATGGTTCTCGGCAAGGTTAACAAGAGCCTTGTAAGTCTCATGCAGAAGATCGGACTTAAGGCAGTCGGAATCAGCGGCAAGGACGGCGGTATGTTCACAGTCAAGAAAAAGTTCCCTGGCGGCAAGGATATAGGTTATGTGGGCGAGATAACAAAGGTTGACACATCTATCCTCACATCACTCATAGAAGATGATTTCATCCCTGTTATAGCACCTATTGGAGTGGATGAGAATTATGAGGATTACAATATCAATGCGGATGACGCAGCATGCGCAGTAGCAACGGCGCTTGAGGCAGAGAAACTCGTATTCCTGACAGATATAGAAGGCGTATTTATAGATCCAACGGACAAGTCAACACTTATCTCCGAGATGGATATACATGAGGCAAAGGAGATCATTGAGAATGGCGTTGTCGGCGGAGGAATGCTTCCTAAGCTGAATAACTGTATTTCGGCAATGGAGAATGGAGTTTCAAGAGTACATATTCTTGATGGACGTCTCCAGCACTGCCTGCTTCTTGAGTTCTTTACTCAGAAGGGTATTGGAACAGCAATACTGAAGGAGCCATTGTTCTAAGAGAATAGTGTCAATCCACACTAAATAAAACAGTATACATCATCATATGGATATCCTGTTTTGGGGACTTTTGTATCGGTGATCGTATGCTGTTTTATTTTTGCGGATACATAAAAGAAGTGGGGAGAGAATATTGACCATTCGGTCAGATTATACGGTACATTTTTTGTATTGTAAAAAGTATCAATGAACATAAGATAAATAGGCCCTTTTGTGAAAAAAGTAACAAAAATGAAATAAAATAGAAATATATTGTTGTAAAATATAAAATCATTAGATACAATGAACCTGTGTAATTCCGTGCAGACACAGGAGGTGTCAGCACATTGAAAATATCAATAAATAGATACATGTTTTTTATATTTGTCTGTCTTGCATGTGTCATGGCAGGTGGCTGTGGAAAAGATACTATATCATTGTCAGAGGATACATCTTCAGCATCCGATACGACAGGCGACCAGAAACTGGAGGAAATGGTAGATTTCGTTGATACATCTTCGGAATCTGACGGAGAATCCGGGAAGATCGTTGTATATGTATGCGGAGCGGTCGCAGCACCCGGTGTGTATGAGCTTGATGCGGGATCGAGAGTGAACGATGCGCTCGTGGCGGCGGGAGGATTCTCTGAGGATGCAGATAGGAATGTGGTAAATCTGGCTGAGGAGGCTGTCGATGAGCAGAGGATATATTTCCCTGTTCAGGGAGAAGTACCGCAGCAGAAAGAGTCAAATGATGTCTCGAAAGATGCTGCGGACAGCGGTGATGCTGCAGGTTTGATCAATATCAATAAGGCAGATGTCAGCGAACTCACGGAACTGCCGGGGATCGGAGAGACTCGGGCTGGGCAGATTGTTGAATACAGACGGACATATGGGGAATTTTCGACCAAGGAAGATCTGAAGAATGTCAGCGGTATAGGAGACAGCATATATAGAAAACTGGAGGCATATATAACTGTAGATTAGAGGATCCGGGAGAGACAGGATTTGATAGATTGAAGAGAAAGGAAGTTACAATGAAAAAGGTTCTTGTTGTTGACGATGAGAAATTGATAGTCAAGGGATTGAAGTTCAGCCTTGAGCAGGATGATATGGAAGTGGATACTGCTTATGATGGCGGCGAGGCTGTTGAAAAGATAAAGAATAACGATTATGACATAGTACTTCTGGATATTATGATACCGGTGTATACAGGTATAGAGGTATGTCAGATGGTGCGTGAATTCTCAAATGTTCCTATAATAATGCTCACTGCAAAGGGTGAGGATATGGACAAGATAATGGGACTGGAATATGGCGCTGATGATTATATAACAAAGCCATTTAACATACTTGAGGTTAAGGCAAGGATAAAGGCAATACTCAGAAGAAGTGGCAAAAAGCAGGCTCCAGTAAAACAGGCAAATGTCATGGAGATAAATGGCATGAAGGTGGAGCTTGACAGCCGACGTGTATTTGTTGGTGGAAAGGAACTCAATCTCACGGCGAAGGAATTTGATTTGTTGGAACTTCTTATGGCTCACCCTAACAAGGTGTATTCAAGAAATGAACTCTTAAATACCATTTGGGGCGATTCATATCCGGGTGATGCCAGAACTGTGGATGTACACGTTCGAAGATTGAGAGAGAAGATAGAGGCAAACCCAGGTGAACCTGTATATATTCACACAAAATGGGGAGTAGGATATTTCTTCAAGGGATGATATGAAAAATAAGAGAAATACAGTTGATATAAAGGAAAATAAAAAATCAATATCCAAAGCAGAGCCAAATGAGGATAGTGATGGTGAGGTAAAGGTTGAAAGATCGAAGAAAAACGCAGATAAAAAGCGGTTTACGATAAGTCAACGGATGATCATAACCATCATGGTCGTGATAAGTGTTGCGGTGTTATCGTATGTATGTTTGGAGGCGGTCATAAGAACCGTGGATGCGCGCAATGACCGGGAATTTGACAAGCGTATAGATTCATGTGCGGACTATGCGGTGTATGTTGTCAATAACTGCGATGCTGAGGGAGATATGAGAAAAGCCGTGGGAGAGATAAAGACCATGGCTTATTCTCTGTCAGGAAGGATCCTTGTAGTAGATACGGATTACAAGGTCATCGTGGATTCGTACGACAATGATACTGACAAGTATATGGCTGATCCTGATATACTTGATGTTATGACAGGAAAAAAGGCTGAGGCAGCCGGGCTTGACGATAGGGTGTACAGAAAGATAATACCGGTCATAAACAGCGAGGGATATACCAATGCGGTGGCTGTCATTGCTGTCAACCGCGATGAACTTCTTAAATATAGTGGCGGTCTGAGACGAAATTCAATGTATGTATTTGCTTTGGCAGTGATACTTGGAATTGTTGCTGCATACTTCATAGCCAGATTGTCAGTGAGAGATGTCAACAGAACGAGAACCGTGATAGAGGGCATGAAGGGCGGCAGTCTTGAACAGATGGATACTGCTGGAATGTTTAGGGAGATGAAGGCTTTAACGAGGGATATAAATGACATATTCAACAAAGCCCAGCTGCTCGAAGAGTCTAGACAGGAATTTGTGTCAAATGTGTCTCATGAGCTTAAGACACCTATAACGTCCATGAAGGTTCTGTCCGAGTCGCTGCTGACACAGAGTGATGTGCCTGCGGAGATGTACAGAGAGTTCATGGAGGATATAGTTCAGGAGATAGACAGAGAGGCTGAGATCATAAGTGACTTGCTCACTCTTGTCAAGACAGACAAGGGACCAGACAGTCTTAATAAAGAGTCTGTGGATATGGATGAGTTTATGGAACTTATATTAAAGAGACTTAAACCGCTTGCTGAGAAGAGAAATATTGCGTTGTCGTATGAGAGCTTTGGCGAGATTAAGGCCAGCATAGACAAAGTGAAGTTTACACTTGCCATATCGAATCTTATAGAAAATGGTATAAAATATAATGTTGACGGTGGCTGGATAAAAGTGTCACTCAATTCGGATCACAGGAACTTTTATATCAAGGTTGCGGATTCCGGAGTGGGAATACCTGAGGACTGTATAGACCATATATTTGAGCGTTTCTACAGGGTGGATAAGGCGAGAAGCCGAGATACCGGAGGAACTGGTCTGGGTCTTGCGATAACGAAGAATATCATAATTCTTCACAAGGGAACAATAAACGTGTACAGTGAGCCAGGAAAGGGCACGACATTTACGGTCAGGGTGCCACTGGGTGAGCAGTAGAGGAAAACTATGAAAAAGATATTAAAGAATATAGCGATGACGGCGGCAATATTGATGCTGACATTCGTTATATGGGGATGCAGAACCGGTGGTGATGTTCAGGGGGATGTGGACACATCTGGAGAATCCGATTTTTACATCTACTATATAAATGACAGATGGACAGACATATCCGGCAAGAAGATGGATGTGGATCAGCTGGCATCAGCGGAAAACAAAGTGGATCTGATCATGAAGGCTCTCCTTGAGGGCGGAGGTACATCGGATCTTGTGACTCCTGTTCCAGCCGGAATGGTGTATCAAAGATATATATATGATGGTTATGGAACTATAAATCTCATATTCAATGTGGATCCGGATTCAACGGATGCTTATTCGATAGTACTCAGTAAGCTGGCATTTGTGAAGACGCTTTGCCAGATAGATTCAATACAGACTGTCGTATATGAGATGGTTGACACGGACAATGAAAATAATGTTGTACAGGATGCTCTTGGTGAGGATTCATTTGCTGATATTGGAAATATAATGGATTCAGAGAAGGAGATGAGGATATATCTTCCCGACTCATCAGGTAAAACATTGGTTGAGAAATCCCTTACACTGGATTACTCTCAGAAGGAGAGCCTGCCTGAGCAGGTGATACAGGGACTTGAGAGCAGTTACGACGGTACGGTGACACCGTTTAACGACAAGACAGTTGTAAAGGGGATCAGTCTTGATGAAGGACTTTGTACAGTGACGTTCAATGATGCGTTTGTAAATGGCAAGGACGGTGTAGATGACAGCATCATTGTATATTCGATAGTAGATTCTCTCATGGAACTTGACAATGTGAAGATGGTACAGCTCCGTGCAGAAAATACAGGCAACAGGTTAAACGCGATAGATCTTGAAAAGAAATTTACAGGAGATTATTCATATGTAACAAAGTGATGTTATATATGATATACAGGAGGAAAACAACATAAAGAGACCATTATTCTGGGTAGCAGTATGCTTTGCGCTTGGAGAGGCGTATGCGGTGGCAGCTGGACATTCAGTTATCATAAGTGGTCTGATGATATTGGCTGCACTGGTCGTGTCGGTTATGTCCGACAGGCTCAATGCAGCCATGCTTTTTTTTCGAAAGATTTTAGTCTGGGGTATATTGGGACTTGTACTTCTCATGGGATATATGAATGTGAGGACGATGGAGGATAGCGGAAAGGCTGCTTACAAGATCGCGGAGAAAAAGACCTGCCAGATGATCGGGCGAGTGGATGACATAAGGGAGAGCCGTAAAGGTTATCAGGTATATATACAGGCGGATAGCATAGACATATATAATGTGGATACGAAGGTTCTTGTGTATATGACAGATGTCACAGATATGAGGATGGGGCAGGTGCTTGCCATAAGGGGTGATTTTTCAAGACCTGATACGGCTACAAATCCCGGGGAATTTGATGCACTTTCCTACTACGAACGCAGAGGGATATATCTGATATGCAAGGATGGTACAGTGGAAGGAAAAGGCACAGGATACAGTCATGTAAAACAGTATATGTATCGGTTCAGAATGAAAGCTGGCGAGGCACTCGATAAATATTTTGATGAGCGTGATTCATCAGTCATGAGAGCTATGCTGCTGGGGGAGAAAAGCGGAATAGACAAGGATACCAAGAGGTTGTTTCAGATAAATGGTATAGCTCATATACTGGCGATATCGGGTGTTCATATAGCGATCATAGGAATGTCATTGTTCAGATTGCTAAGGAAGTTTGGACGATCAAATGTTATTCCTGGAACGGTTGCGGTGGGCGTGATAATTTTATATGGAATGATGACAGGACTTGCCAGCTCAACGCTAAGGGCTGTTATCATGATGGCGATAGCAGTGGCTGCAAAGATAAGAGGGCGAAGTACCGACATGATGACATCCGCTGGGATTGCCTGCGTAATACAGGCATTTGCAGATCCATATATAGTATTTGATTCCGGATTTCAGCTGTCATTTGCTGCAGTGCTTGGAATTGCCATAGTAAATCCGCTGATGATCAGATTGTTTCAGAGGAAACGGGATGCCGGATACATGCAGAAGTTTAGATCGGCATTGTTCATAAATATATCGGTGACACTGACCACAACGCCAGTCGTAATCTATTACTATTATCAGTTTCCGCTATACTCGGTCGCACTTAATATGGTTATTGTTCCACTTGTATCAGTGGTTCTGTTTTGCTGTATAGCAGTCATATTCCTGGAAATGGTATTTGGCGGTCTGATTATAAATGGGGCAGCAGAGTGGATGGCGATCCCCGCAAAAAGCATACTAAAAATGTACAGATGGCTCTGTGAGGCGGTGTGCAGACTGCCGGGATACAGCGTGAATACAGGGCATATAACAGTGGAGATGATGGCGGTATTTTATGCTGTGGTTATACTGGGATTATGGATCATCTGTGAGAGACGTGACAGATTGCATATTATCCTGGCTGTAATGCTGCTGTTGCTGGGTTGTGGTTATGAGTGTGCTGTGTATGACAGAGATTTTCGAGTGGTTTGTATGGATGTTGGGCAGGGCGATGGTATCCTTATCAGATCAGGTGGTGGTACAAATATAATGATAGACGGAGGTTCCTCCGACAACGGTCAGGTTGGGGAATATGTGATCGCACCGGTTCTCCGATATTATGGAGCTGCACATATAGACTATGCGATCGTGACGCATGGAGATAATGACCATGTTTCAGGGCTAAAGTATCTGCTTGAGACAAAAAATACAGGAGTAGTGATAGATAATATCATATTGCCAATGTACGGTGCACAGGAAAGCCTGGAAGAGATAAAAACTGCGGCGGAGCAGGCTGGTGTAAATATCATGTATATGAAAAGCGGAGACGTGTTATCAGTGCAGAGAGGGGGATTATTTAAGACTGACGGTAGAGATATGGCTAAGATTTCGCTAAGTTTCTTGTATCCTGGTCCGGAAACTGGTATAAATGATGTAAATGAGCTTTCGGCGGTAGTGAGACTTGATCATCAGGGCTATAGAATGTTGTTCACTGGAGACCTGGGCGAGACAGGGGAAAAGCTGCTTTTGGAACATGGGATCGATGTAGATGCAGATGTGTTAAAAGTGGGGCATCATGGCAGCAGATATTCGAGCAGTGAAGTGTTCCTTGACGCTGTTGCACCGAAAATAGCAGTCATATCTGCGGGGAAGGATAACAGATATGGACACCCACATGGGGAGACTCTGGACAGACTGAAAACTCATGGAGTAGGCATATTTTGCACTATAGAATGCGGAGCGGTCAGTGTGACGATTGACCGGGGAGGGTTGAAGACAGAAAAATACAGATGAGTCCATGGAGTGCGGACGAACAAAAAGAAAGGATGATTGGTATGACAAAAAGACTAAACTTATTGCTGGAATTTGTAATGCTGACCCTTGGAGCGGTGATAGCGGCGTTTGCTATCGAAGAATTCCTTGTTCCTAACACGATTCTTGACGGAGGAGTTATCGGTATCGGTATCATGATCAATAACCTCACGGGAGTTTCACTCAGTATTCTTACTATCGTTTTAAATATTCCATTTCTGATAATCGGGTCGAGGCAGCTCGGCAAGATGTTTATCGTAAAAGCCGGATTTTCAATGGCAGTGTTTTCAGTTTTTGTAGAGATATTCAAACCACTAGAGAATGCAACATCAGAAACCATATTGGCAGTATGCTTTGGAGGCGTGATACTTGGTCTTGGCGTTGGCATAATAATTAAATTTGGCGGATGTCTGGATGGAACAGAGACAGTTGCCATAATGCTCAACAAAAAGAAAGACTGGCCGGTTGGAAGACTGGTGCTGGGTATGAATCTTGTCATATATTCCATTGCCGGTCTGCTGTTTGGATTTGACAGAGCCATGTACAGTTTGCTTACATACTTTATAACATCAAAGGTGCTGGATATGGTGGAGTCAGGGCTTGAACAGGCGAAGGCGGCAATGATAATAACAGATGATGCTCGGGAGGTGGCTGACAAGATATACAAGCAGCTTGGCAGAACTGTAACCATCATGCAGGGCAAAGGTATGATAAGCGGAAATAAGACAGTTCTATACTGTGTCCTGACTAGATTTGAGATAGGAGAGTTAAAGAGTATAATCAAGTCTATAGATTCATCCGCATTTGTGACTGTCACGGATGTGGCGGAGATCATAGGAAACCATATCAAGGACAACGAATACAAAGAGATGCTTGAGAAGGTGGAGAAAAAAGAGGCTAACGAGCAGATCGACAATCTGCCGGAGCATGAGAGCATGGAGGATTTTGAGAGCCTGAAAAAGTACATATAATTCAAATAAATCAAAACCGCAGGTGTTCAACATATCAGATGTATGATTGAACAACCTGCGGTTTTTTTGTATATATTTATACTTTATATGCTTTCGATGAAAGCCTTGTGGATACTGTAGTCGCTGTCAAGCTCCGGGTGGAAGGAGAATGCAAACTGTTTGCCGTATTTAACTGCTACGATCTTGTCGTCGACCGTTGCAAGGACTTCAACCTCAGGTGATACTTCAGCCACGTAAGGAGCACGGATGAAAGTCATAGGAACCTCACCGATGCCCTTGAGATCAGCCACAGTGTGAAAACTTCCAAGCTGTCTGCCGTAGGCATTTCTCTTTACTGTAACAGGGAGTGTGCCAAGGTGTACAGTGTCATCACCTTCAATATGCTGTGCAAGGAGAATGAGACCTGCACATGTTGCCAGAACTGGCATACCGCCCTCAATCTGAGTCTTTATGGTATCAAACATATCACTGTCACGGAGAAGTTTGCCCTGAACAGTGCTCTCACCTCCTGGGAGGATAAGCGCATCGTATTCTTTTTCCAGATCCTTTGCATTTCTCAGTTCTATGCAGGATACTCCAAGTTCGGAAAGTACATGCTCATGCTCTGCGAAAGCTCCCTGTACTGCCAATACACCGACCTGCATATTACTTACCCCTTTCTGCCATGAGGATTGCGATCTCCTGCTCGTTGATACCAACCATAGCCTCGCCAAGACCCTCTGAGAGCTTTGCAACAAGATCTGCATCGTTGTAGTTTGTTGTTGCCTGAACGATAGCAGCAGCACGCTTAGCAGGATCTCCTGACTTGAATATACCTGAACCTACGAATACACCCTCAGCTCCGAGCTGCATCATAAGAGCTGCATCTGCTGGAGTTGCAACACCGCCGGCTGCGAAGTTTACAACTGGAAGACGATGATTCTCGTGTACATACTGAACAAGGTCATAAGGAACCTCAAGTTTCTTGGCTGCCTCATACAGCTCGTCAGTTCTCATGCTTACGATCTCAGCTATCTGGCTGTTCATTTTTCTCATATGTCTTACAGCCTGAACAATATCACCTGTACCAGGCTCGCCCTTTGTTCTGATCATTGATGCACCCTCATTGATTCTTCTGAGTGCCTCGCCAAGATCCTTTGCACCACATACAAATGGAACCTTGAACTGTCTCTTGTCGATGTGATATACGTCATCAGCTGGTGAGAGAACCTCGCTCTCGTCGATGTAGTCTATCTCGATCGCCTGAAGGATCTGAGCCTCAGCAAAATGTCCGATACGGCACTTAGCCATAACTGGTATTGATACAGCGTTCTGGATTCCCTTGATCATCTGAGGATCACTCATACGTGATACTCCACCTGCTGCTCTGATGTCTGCTGGTATTCTCTCAAGAGCCATAACTGCACATGCGCCGGCTGCCTCTGCGATCTTAGCCTGCTCAGGTGTTGTAACATCCATGATAACTCCGCCCTTGAGCATCTGGGCAAGTTCCTTGTTTAACTTATATCTTTCTGTTGTCTCCATGTTGAACCTCCGTTATAATTGTATTTGCATTTGTTTTGGTGAGTGTACATAAACTCACAATCTGTAGGTGATTATAAGACCAAAGTGACATTATATGAATAATCAATATGTGAATATAAAAACAGGTCAGATTATGCTGAAAGTGTCGAAAAAACATCAAAAATAATGTCAGATACACATATGCTGACATGCAAACAGCAGACTGAATATCGATTTAATCGATATCTTAAAGATATAAACAGGATGGTGGAGGAGAAAAAATATGGCTGCAACCAAGAAAAAAGAAAAGAAGAACGCCATGGCGGTCATAAATCAGAATATAAAGTCAGGAGAATTTGCAAAGATATACCTGCTGTATGGCAAGGAGAGATATCTGGTGAATCAGTACCGGGATAAACTGCTCGGAGCGCTCACGGATAAGGATGACAATCTGAATTTTATGAAGTTCGCAGGAAATGGGATAAATACTCAGGAGATCATAGATTTCAGCAACGAGATGCCGTTCTTTGCGGACAGGAGAGTAGTCCTTGTAGAAAACAGTGGACTGTTCAAGAGCAGCAATGAGGATTTTGCAAAAAAGCTTATTAATATAGAAGATACATCAGTAGTTATCTTTGTGGAGATGGATGTGGATACCAGATACAAGCTGTTCAAAGCCGTAGATAAAAGCGGTGAGGCACTTGAATTCGTAACGCCTGATGAGAAAATGATGGTCACATGGGTTAGATCTCTGTTCCGCGAATCAGAGGTAGCTACAACGGATACTGCTATATACAGGATAATAGAGTGTGCCAAGATGGACATGAACTGCATCAAGAATGATGTCGATAAAATGATAAGTTATGCGGGGGATACAAAACAGGTGAGTGAGCATGACGTTGAACTTCTGTGCAGCCAGGATGCTGAGAGCAAGGTGTACCAGATGATAGATTTCATCATAGCAAAGCAGAAGGAGCGTGCGGTGAGGATGTATCATGATCTCCTTGAGAACAAGGAGGCTCCGATCATGATAAACTCATGTATCATGCGTCAGTATAACAAACTGCTCCTGGTGAAGATGGCAATTGCAGATGGTGCGCAGGATGCCGGTATTGCCAAGATCGCAGGATGTCCGGTGTGGGCGGTCAAGAATTATAAGGCTCAGTGCAGACCTTATACGGCAGAACAGTTAAAGGGAATAGTTGAGCAGTGCAATGAAATGGATTACAAACTAAAGACGGGGCAGGTCATGGATGCCGCCGCGCTTGAGGTGATGATCGTGGAACTGTGCGAGATGTGATATGGTTCATTTAAATTTAGATATAAAAATAACCACTGTGAAAACAGTGGTTATTTTTTATATAACTATGAGTGGTTCAAATATATGCAGCCGTTTAATATATCCAATCCCTGTGTCAAAGTTACTGTGTTATCATATGAATGATTAAGCCATCTTGTTGACAGCAACTGCAAGACGTGATACCTTACGCGCAGCGTTGTTCTTGTGGTAGATGCCCTTTGATGCAGCCTTGTTGATCTCTGATGTAGCAACAACAAGTGCCTGCTGAGCAGCAGCCTTATCACCAGCAGCGATAGCAGCCTCAACCTTCTTGATAACAGTCTTAACCTTAGACTTGATCATCTTGTTTCTAAGTGTCTTCTTCTCGATAACATTGATTCTCTTCTTTGCAGATTTGATATTAGCCAAAATTCTTACCTCCATAAATTCTAAATAAATATAATAAGGTTTTACATTAAAACCGGACACGGACAATTCAATGTAAACATACTCACATATAATAGATGAAACACAAATTCTTGTCAAGTGTAATTAAACAAAAAATACCAAAAATATGAGTAAAACAGCAGACTCTATGTGTGCGTCACAAATACCAAAACAGTTTGTTACTCGCCTTTACATCAAAACACTCAGATGGTATTATTATAGAAGTAAATAATGATAGAAACAGAGAAGTACAAATGGTTAAATATAGATTTTTTCAAGTGATAATGGCATTGTCGCTGGTAATACTTATCATCTCGTCAGCGATAATGTGTTCTTTTATGGTCAGAAAGATCCCTCAGGGGAACTATAAACCACAGAAAACAGGGAAGATAATATCGGTGATGAACAACGGTCAGTCGGAGGAACTTTCAGATCTGGATGCGTGGGTCGAGTACAGCATAATCAGTGATGGACTTGATGGAACGGAAAGTGATGACTACAGAAAGGGCAACATCTACCTTTCAACGGAGAATGAGATACGTCTTGATCAGCTTAAGGATATAAAGACTAAGGCAAGCAATGGAGTGTTCATATCAATAGTGATACTTGTCGCGTGCTTTGTGGTTATAAGGAGAAGAAGACTCTATGAGTGTGTCGTGTGGGGCGGCGCAGCTGGAGTGATAATAGGTATTATAAGTTTTCTTATGATGCTGCTCTCAAAAAGTGGCATCCTATATGGTATGAAGAAACTCATATTTGATGGGGATCCTACAGTGCTTTTCCCCGGACATGATGTTTTGCCGGATATCATTCCGTCTGGACTTGGTGTGAAGGTGCTTTGTGTTTATCTGGGTACGATATTTGTGGGACTGGCAGTTACGATCATCGTTAGAGTGATCAGCTACAAAAAGTCACGTCCACATAAATTCAAATAAATGTTACTTATGCGGTCACGCGGATTGGAGAGTCTGCACATGACCGGAAAATATGGAGGTAGGTATGAGAAAAAGAATCGAGGAGTGGATAAACTGGGTGCTCTATGATGAGCTTATAGCCAGTAAGATCAATGCGCCAAAGCATTTGCTTGGTATTCACGATTACGGAGAGGGTCAGATAATCGTGGTGTACAAGCCGGGGGCGATCAGGGTCGAGGTTACATCCAGAACCGGTAAGAAAGTTCACAATATGGAGCGCATGACCAATGAAGGTTTGTATGCGGTATATTTTGAGAAGAAGGAATATGATGGCAATAAGTACAATGTTGTGACGACTTATGAGGATGGCACAGTTGTGAACAGCGCAGATCCATATTCATTTGAGTCACTCATAACAGACTTTGACACATATCTTTTTGCAGAGGGAAGACATTACAATATATATGAGAAACTGGGAGCGCACCCTATGACTATAGATGGTGTCAGCGGTACATATTTTGCAGTGTGGGCACCCCATGCAAGACGTGTCAGTGTGGTCGGAGATTTCAATCTCTGGGATGGAAATGTGAACCCTATGCAGATCACGGCAAACGAGGGAATATACGAGCTGTTCCTTCCGGGAGTTGCACCTGGAGCTGTGTACAAGTATCAGATCATGACCAGGTATGGAGAGATATTATACAAGGCAGACCCGTATGGCAACCAGTGTCAGATGAGACCTGAGAATGCGTCTGTCGTTGCTGATATAAGCAGCTACAAATGGAAGGATTCATCCTGGATGAAGGAGAGAGACAAAGTCAGCCGTACTGACAGAATGCGCATGCCAATGGCGATATACGAGATGCATCTCGGTTCATGGCGCAAGAAAGTCGAGGACGATGATGCAGGATTCTATTCATACAGGGAACTTGCTCCAATGGTGGCAGATTATGTGAAAGAGATGGGCTACACCCACGTAGAGTTAATGGGTATATCAGAGTATCCATTTGACGGCTCATGGGGATATCAGGTCACCAATTATTACGCACCGACCAGCAGATACGGCGATGCGGTAGACTTTATGTATTTTGTTGATTATATGCACAGCAAGGAAATCAGCGTTATCCTCGACTGGGTACCGGCACACTTCCCTAGAGATGCCCACGGTCTCGGAAGATTCGATGGTATGCCTCTCTACGAGCATCCGGATCCAAGGCGCGGAGAGCACCCGGACTGGGGCACATATATATTTGACTATGGCAGGAACGAGGTTGCCAATTTCCTCACGGCAAATGCGCTGTTCTGGGTTGAGAAGTTCCATATAGACGGACTCCGTGTGGACGCGGTCGCATCCATGCTGTACCTCGATTACGGCAAGCAGGACGGACAGTGGCTGCCGAATGAACACGGCGGAAATGAAAATTTAGAGGCTATAGCACTCATGCAGAATATAAACCGCATCATGGAGGAGAGAAATCCTGGTGCATATCTCATAGCAGAGGAGTCAACAGCCTGGGCTGGAGTGACAGCACCGGCATCCATGGACGGACTTGGTTTCCTGTTCAAGTGGAATATGGGATGGATGAATGACTTCCTTGAGTACATGCAGATGGATCCATATTTCAGACAGAACAATCAGAATATGCTTACATTCAGTCTGTCATATGCGTATGCTGAGAACTATGTCCTTGTCATATCCCATGACGAGGTCGTTCATCTGAAACGTTCAATGATAGAAAAGATGCCTGGCAGCGAGGAGGATAAATTTGCAAATCTCAGAACTGCCTATGGATTTATGTACGGACATCCGGGCAAAAAACTGCTCTTTATGGGACAGGAATTTGCACAAGCCAGGGAGTGGAGTGAGGCTAGAAGTCTTGACTGGTTTGTCCTTGACAATCCGCTTAATCAGGGACTTGAGAGATATGTCAAGGCACTCAACAAGCTGTACAATACAAATGACGCGATGTATGCAAATGACACAGATCCTATGGGATTTGAGTGGACAGACTGTGATCATCCGGATATGAGCATACTCTCATTTGTAAGGCGTGGTTCAACACCAAAGAATCAGTTGCTGTTCGTATGTAACTTCACCCCTGTTGAGAGGGATAACTACAGCATACCGGTTCCTTGTTATACAACATACAAGGAGATATTGAACTCGGACGATGTGCAGTTTGGAGGCAAGGGCAGGCTGAACAGCAAGGCAGTAAAGGCTCTGGACAAGAAGAATGCCAGAACGCCATACAGCATAGAGATAACAGTTCCGCCGCTTTCAACAGTTGTGTTTGAGTATGATTACACAGACATGACGCCTGAGCTTGAGAAGAAAGAGGCTGAGGCCAAGGCAGCCGCAAAGAAACGCGTGGACGCGGCAAAGAAAAAGGCTGCAGCTGCACAGAAAAAGGCTGAGGAGATAAAGAAGGACGCGGAGAAGAAAGCCGCCGAGCTGAAAAAAGAGTTCAGGGAAGACATATCTGATATAGAAAGGTCAGTGACGGCTGTTGCTGATGACATCAAGAAAGATATAAAAGCACATAAAAAATAAACTTGCAATATGAGGAAACAGGACATATAATGTCATTGTAAGTGCAAAGGGGCACAGAACAGTATCGTTCTGTGCTCTTTTTTTGTACATCAGGTGGGTGTAAACTTGCCAGTTTATAAGAATCCAGGTAGTTTTTAAGGAGGAAGCAGTATTATGAAGACAGGAAAAGTAAAATGGTTTAACGCAAAGAAGGGCTACGGCTTTATATGTGATGAGGATGGCGCTGATGTGTTTGTACATTTCTCAGCACTGAATATGGAAGGATTCAAAGTCCTTGAAGAGGGTGACACAGTTGAGTATGAGGTTGTGGACGGAGAGAAAGGTCCACAGGCTGCAAACGTGACAAAGCTGTAAATACTGTGCTGCAAAAAGAAACAGCAATATATTAAAAGAGAATATATGCGGCTCTATGAAAAGTCCCAGGTCACGATCACAGAAGACCTGGGACTTTTTTGAGCAATGAGCCAGGGGGAGGACAATGAGTTAAAGTCCCCTTGTTACATAAATACAAGAAGATTATAGATATCACCATATGCTAAATTTACGTGTTTGATATAATAAAAACAACATAAATTAAAAAATCATCTTGACGGCTGGCAATGACAAAATGTAGAATATACATAGATTGTGAAACATGTTTCATAGAAAACACAGCTGATGATATGAAACAAAATAAATAGGCACGTATATTTGTTATTAATAATTATAAGGGGGATACGGATCATGAAGAGATTTGATGTGGTAGCACTCGGAGAGCTGCTCATAGATTTTACGCAGAATGGACTCAGTGGACAGGGCAACATGATGATGGAGGCGAATCCTGGCGGTGCACCATGTAATGTTCTGGCAATGCTGCAAAGGCTTGGAAAGAAGACCGCTTTTATAGGTAAGGTAGGAGATGATTTTCTTGGAAAGATGCTGGCTGGAGTGGTTGCTGATGCGGGGATCAACACGGACAATCTGAAGTATGACAGTGATGTACATACAACACTTGCATTTGTGCATACATATGAGGATGGAGACAGAGATTTCTCGTTTTACAGAAATCCAGGTGCAGATATCATGTTAAGCGCAGATGAGGTGGATGAAAGCATCATAAAGGACGCCAGATTGTTCCATTTTGGATCATTGTCTTTGACATATGAGGTATCCCGCGTTGCAACTCAGAAGGCTGTGACGGCAGCAAAGGAGGCTGGATGCATCATCACATTTGACCCGAATCTCAGGGAGCCACTCTGGAAGACACTGGATGAGGCTCATGAGCAGATAGAGTGGGGCATGAGGCAGTGTGATGTACTCAAGATATCGGACAATGAGATCCAGTGGTTCACAGGCAGAGAGGATTTCGATGAGGGTATAAATATCCTAAAGGACACATACCATATACCTTTGATCCTTCTCTCAATGGGCAGAGACGGCAGCCGCGCATATTATGGTGATGTGATGGCTGAGGCAAAGCCATTTATCCAGGAGAACACCATAGAGACTACGGGTGCCGGGGACACATTCTGTGCCTGTGTTCTGAACTATGTGTTGGACAATGGTCTTGAAGGATTTGACAAGGATAAGCTCACGGAGATGCTCACATTTGCAAATGCAGCGGCATCGATCATCACGACACGCAAGGGGGCGCTTAAGGTAATGCCGGAGAGATCTGAGGTTGAGAAACTTATAGCCGAAAGAGAGTAGTAGAAAAAAATAGTGGTGTAAAGTAACGATATAGATTCCGTAAATAAAATGAGATTGAGCAGATAAGTTAATTGACTATAGTCAGAAAAGGAGCAGATAAATGACAGATTCAAAAACAGTGAAAAAGACTGCCGAATATACTAAGCGTTTTGAAGAGAGATACGATGAGCTCAAATGGCTCTACTGCGAGCTCTACAACAATAACATGGAGGCATTTGACTGGCTGTGCGACTCTCTGTACGGTTATTATCAGGAGAGAAACACGGAACTTAAGAAACTGGACAGAAAGCGTGTCAAGGATCCAGACTGGTATAAGCAGAACGATCTGCTTGGAATGATGATGTATACAAATGCATTTGCGGGAACGCTCAAGGGCGTGAAGGAAAAGCTCCCTTATGTGAAGTCCTGCGGTGTGAATTATCTTCATTTTATGCCGCTGCTTGAAAGCCCTAAGGGCAGGGATGACGGTGGATATGCCGTTGCGGACTTCAGAAAGGTAAAGCCTGAGCTTGGAACCATGGAGGATCTGGAGGATCTCACTGCAGAGTGCCACAGACAGGGAATAAGCTGCTGCCTGGATTTCGTAATGAACCATACAAGTGAGGATCATGAGTGGGCAAAGGCGGCGAGAAAAGGAGATCCTGTTGCGAGAGCCAGATATTTCTTCTATGATGACTGGTTCGTTCCTAACATATATGAGGAGACTGTTCCTGAGGTGTTTCCGACCACAGCACCTGGAAACTTTACATGGATAAATGACTGCAATCAGGTTGTCATGACGACATTTTATCCATACCAGTGGGATCTCAATTATGCAAATCCTATGGTATTCAATGATATGGTCGGTAACATGCTGTATATGGCTAACCGAGGCATAGATGTCATCAGACTGGATGCGGTTCCGTATATATGGAAACAGATAGGCACTAACTGCCGTAACCTGCCGCAGGTTCACACGCTGGTGCGCATGATGAGGATGATCAGTGAGATAGTATGTCCGGGAGTTCTCCTCCTTGGAGAGGTCGTCATGGAGCCTTCCAAAGTAGTTCCATACTTTGGAACAGTGGATAAGCCTGAGTGCCATATGCTCTACAACGTAACCACGATGGCGTCTACATGGAATACAATAGCCACAAAGGATGTGGGACTCTTAAAGCGCCAGATGGATCAGGTATGTGCCCTTCCAAAGGATTATGTATTCCTGAATTATCTCAGATGTCATGATGACATAGGCTGGGGACTGGACTATGACTGGCTGGCCCAGTTCGGTATAGATGAGGTGGCACACAAGAAGTTCCTGAACGACTATTTTACAGGAAAGGGATATGACAGTGATTCCAGAGGCGAGCTCTACAACGATGATCCGAGACTCGGAGATGCCCGTCTGTGCGGAACGACAGCGTCCCTGTCAGGACTTGAGGCTGGACAGTACGAGGCAAATGCTGACAAGATAGATCAGGCACTTTCCTGTGATCTCATGCTCCATGGCTATCTGCTGGCACAGAGCGGAATCCCGGTTCTGTACAGCGGTGATGAGATAGGTCAGACAAACGATTATAGCTACAAGAATGATCCGGACAAATGCGCTGACAGCAGATATCTGCACAGAGGAAATTTCCCATGGGGCAAGGTTGAGAAGAAGGATCCGGTTGCCATGAAGATATTTGATGAGCTGCGTCATATGGAGGATATCAGGGCATCACATGATGTATTTTCATGTAATGCAAATGTCTATACCATAGAGACTGGATGCGCAAGCGTCCTTGGAATAGTGAGGGAATATGCAGGACATGAGCTGAGGGCATTTTTCAACTTCAGCAACGTGGAGCAGCTCATCTGGACCATGCCGGAGGAGCAGGCTGACATATATACAGACCTCATATCAGGCAAGACACTACGTGAGCTTGGAGCAGTCATGCCAAGATATGGCTGCTGGTGGTTCTACAGATAGTTATTAAGAATCTTTTGATAAAAAATAAAATGAACATTTTAGATAGAAGGCTTAAGGACCGTGTTATGGTCAAAGCCTTCTATTTTTTTGTATGTGTTATAATGGACATATGAAAGTCATATCGGCCTGTTAATATACAGGGCAAGGAGGTGATGATGTGGAGAAAAATGACATGTTTACTCTGAACAAGATATTGCTGGTGGAGGATGACATACACATAAGTGAGGTCATACACGATTATTTTGTCAGAGAAAGTGGTGGTAAACTGCAGGTAGTAGTGGCGGATAGTGGCGATGACGGACTGGACAGATTTATGATGGAAACATTTGATCTTGTGCTGCTTGACATCATGCTGCCGGGTATGGATGGTTTTGCGGTATGTCGTGAGATGCGCAGAAACAGTATGGTTCCGATATTATTTCTGACGGCCAGGGATTCCGAACGGGATATTATGCTGGGCTATGATCTGGGCTGTGACGACTACATAGTGAAACCATTTTCACTTGCAACTTTGTATGCCAAGTGCAAAGCTCTTATCAGGAGGGCAAAAGGAGCAAACAGAAATGGCGATCTTGTGTGCGGAGCTATAAGCATGAATCCATCAAAATATATGGCAAAGATAGATGGAATGGAAGTTGACCTTGCACCAAAAGAATTTGCCCTTCTGAAGATACTTCTGGAAAATAAGGGCAATGTGGTCACGAGGGAAAGGCTGCTCGTTGATATATGGGGTTATGACTATGAGGGAAGTGACAGATGTGTGGACAATCACGTAAGAAAACTTCGCGAAAGCATAGGCAGTGCAGGAAAGCAGATAAAGACTGTGATAGGAAAGGGATATCAGATAAGAGACATCAGATAAGGAAAGATTTATAAGGGAGAAGAAAACGATATGACTGACAATAACAAAAAAAATAATAAATATTCACCCGCTGCAAGGCGTGAGATGAGAAGATGTAAAAGAAGAAAAATAATGTTTGTAATGGTTCTGACGGGTGCGATATTGTTGTTGCAGGCTTTGGTGGTTTTGGGATTTATGACTCTGGTCAATTACAATCAGAGATCATCATTTGACTCAGAAGTCAGCTCAGTGTGCAACGATATGTACAAGTCGGTAAATCCTGGCGACAGCGATGAACAGATAAGAAATGCAATTGAAGAGGTTATAAGAGGGGCGAACACACCGAACTTCGTGACAAAGATATACAGGTATGGAAACGGTGTTGATATAATAAACAACGATGAGACCTGCGATGATGAGGATCTGGATGATACGGTTGACGACTATGCTCCCGGAGACACATTTGTTGAAAATGGCATCACATACAAATGGATATCTACGGATGAAGGTATCACAGCCATAAGGGTACAGAATGATGACACTGTATACGAGGATACGAGATCTGCAATGGATATATACAGGGACAGACTAGCTGATGGACCTGAAGATACAGATATAACAAAGGTAGAGAGCTACTATGAACGGTCAAGGGAGTATCTTGACAGTGTATTTGATAGAGTTGGAATGAACAGATATTCCGAGTATGAGGAGTTTTCATTTTGGAGCAGATATTTCTATAAGAGCAGAACACTGTCTGTAGGCGACAATGATTATTATGTGACGGCTGCGATGTACGCTGATCCGCTTGAGGACACAAACATAGAACTGTTATGGATAAGTATGGGAATATCAATACTTCTTATCATAGTATGCGTGGTGGCTGCGATATTGTCATACGGGAAAAACAAAAAGGAGATACTTGCCGACGAGACTCGCAGAAATATGATAGCAGCTATAGCACATGATGTGCGTGGACCAGTCACTGCCATATCGGGATATGCGGAAAATCTGCAGCAGATAGCACATGATGCAGAGTCGAGACATTATACTGATTCTATTTTGAATAGTGTATCGTATATCAATGAGATGATAACAGGCATGTTATCATATATGCGGCTTGAAAAAGCAATGAACATAAAAAAAGAAAGTGTGGATGTTGAGAAAATTGCTGGCCAGGTGATAGACAGATATAGAGTAGCGTTTGAGAACCGCAATATAGAGTGTGAGCTTTCGGGACAGGCGGTCATTCAGGCTGATTCAAGACTAGTTGAACTGCTTATGGATAATCTCATAATGAACATTGCAAAATATGCCGCGGAAGACAGCCAGGCATACGTCATGATAGACGATCATAAGGTCACTTTCACAAATAAAATGGCTTATGATATAGATTGCGATCCATCAGAGCTGTGGGAGCCAATGAAAAAAGGAAATTCAGCGAGGACGGGACATACAGGAAATGGGTTAGGACTGTCCATAGTGAAGAAGATACTGGATCTGTCAGGATTCACCGGAGAGATATCTGTGGATGATGGAAAATTTATGGTTACGATTATTTGGCGTAAATAGACATATTTGACAGAAGTTATATAGATAAGAGGAGGCTGTCCAGCGTAAAATGGACAGCCTTTTATAATTATAATGACAACTAGTTAAATGCCGTATTTATTATACGATATTGTGACTACATATATAATAATATGAAGAGCCGCAGATCGTGTTTCTGATAGTCTGTATATGGTATGATATAAAAAATATTTATCTAAAAGAAACCAAATGCGGAAAATCCCCCACTACATTAGTGAAGGAGGTAGGAGAGTTGGTCGGTCAAAAGAATAACAATTTGAATGACGATTTAAACAGACATTTTGAAGAAGTCTATGAAAAGACAAAACGCAGCGTGACCTTGTATCTGATATCAAAGTGCAAGGGATTTGATGATATAAATGATGTGCTGCAGGAAGTGTATATGGAGTATTTCAGGACTATACAAAAGAAGGGAATTGAGTATGTTGATGACGAGGAATCATTTCTGATAGCGCTGTGCAAAAGGAAACTGGCGTCATATTACTCGTTCTGGGACAGGATAGCCAATCGGGCATCCCTGGATGTGATAGCCGTATCTGAGCTAAAGGATCATATGGATCATGAGGAACAGTGGTTTGACATGGAAGATGATTTCTATAGAAAAGAAATGCTGCAGGATGTGCAGGAGATATTAAGGCAGCAGCCGGACTGTGTACAGAAGATTTTCTATCTGTATTACACGATGGAGCTAACTGTGTCCGAGATAGCAGAACTGCTCCGAATGAAACCACAGACAGTAAAAAATAAACTGTTTCGAACCAGAAAATACATAAGAAAGCTTCTGGAAGATGGATAAAGGATCTTCTGTAAGATAGATGAGAGAACGGAGGTAAGGCTATGAATGAAAAGAATTTTTTTAAAGATGCAACTAAAGACATGATTGTGGATCTTAAGGAAATTGATATGAATATGACAAATGATAAGAATAATGACAGGTCTGGAAACAGATCAGAAAATAGATCACGCAGATCAATATACAACAAAATAGCGGCGATCGTGATAGTGTGTGTTATATCGCTGAGTACGATAGTAGTCGGTGCCAGCGCCATTTATCACAAATGGAGCGATGGAACCAGAGATAAATTCCAGTCTACTGGTGGAGATATGGAGAAATATGAGCAGTCAGGGCTTGCCCAGTTTCCAGGTGATGATTCAGGTGTAAAGTCTGTTACACAAAAAGGTGTCACGATATCAGTGGCGCAGACCATTATAGATAATTATTATGCCTATGTGTCATTCAGAATAGAAGGTTTCAATTTAAAGGCGGGAGAAACTCCCGGATTTGAGACACATCATTGTACTTTGGATGGAAAAGAGGTTAGCAATCTCAGCAGCTTTTATGCCAGGAATGTTCTTGATGAAAATGGACAGCTAGTGTTCAGAGATGATGAACTGGTTCAGAACTATGTGTTCGATGATGGCAGCATGGAATATCATATTCTTCTTGACTCTGAGGGAAAGAAGGGCTTTCTCCAAGGTAAAAAGCTGGCGGTCGAGCTTGGTGATCTTGGAGTGTATGATGATTATCTTGATATGAAAGTTGACAATGATGGCACATGGAGATTTGAATGGGAGCTAGGTGGAGATAGCACTTCCGTGACAAAAGAGACACATACAGTCCTTGAAGATACAGGGGCGGTGGTCACCGAATGTGAGGTCTCCCCGATATCCATCAGGGCAGTGCTCGATATAAGCGGTGCAAGGAATATGACCTCAGATGAAAAATATGCAGTCATTTCCGGTGTGAAACTGAGGGATGGAACAATGCTTACAGATATCGTCGAATCTGGAAACGAAAATATAAACACAGCCGGAGAATATGAGCTTCTGTTTAACACAGACCGCATATTGGATGTAAGCCAGGTAGACAGTCTGCTGTTCTGGAAAAATACAGGCGAAGATGAAGATACGCAATACACCCTCAATGATTTCTACGAAGTGCCATTTAACTGATATTTTCCGTTGGGGTAAAATAGTATGGTTGTGCCATCGACAGAGTTTCAGTGTTTGGGGATAACAAAAATCAGTAAAGTGCATATGTAACAATAAGCAGTTTAGAACTAAATTAAATAATAAGATTTAATGTTCTAAGAATTTAGCTTTAATTATTTATAACGACAGAAAATCCGTATATTGCAATATGTAACAATCGGTAGTGCGGATTGCCGATTTTCGACGGTCACAAGCTGGGGCGGAGATCCGCACCGCCCTTATCGCGGTCGGAGCCCCATGCTTATGTGACCTTAGTCGAAATGAGAGCAATCAAACGTGATTGTGCATATGCAATATACGGATTTTCGTTCGTTAGTTAATGCTTAATTCTTGGAACATCTGTACAGCAGATCCTCCCAACGACGGTCAACCTCCTGCTGATACTGAACGAGAAGATGCTCGTTCTCAGGTTTGAACAGGTGCTTGAATCTGCCCTGTGTTTTCAGGAAGTCCTCGATAGGAAGTTTCTTCTTAGGTGAGTATGAGAGTATCCATTTGCCCTCAATAACCTCAAAAAGAGGCCAGTAACATGTCTCAACTGCCAGCTTGCAGATGTCCATGATCTTCTCTGTAGGGTATCTCCATCCTCTAGGACATGGTGACATGACGTTGAGGAAAGCTGCACCAGGTGTGTAGATAGCCTTCTCAGCCTTCTCGTAGAGATCACGCATGTTGCCGAGAAGAGTAGACTGTCCAACATATGGGATGTCGTGAGCAGCCATGACCTGGGCGAGATCCTTTCTGTTCTGCATCTTACCATTTGACTGTGAGCCGACTGGTGTGGTGGTAGTGTCAGCGTACATAGGAGTAGCTGATGAACGCTGTATACCAGTGTTCATGTATGCTCCGTTGTCATAGCAGACATAAACCATGTCATGTCCACGCTCCATGGCACCTGACAGTGACTGAAGTCCGATGTCATAAGTTCCGCCATCACCGCCAAATGTGATGAATTTGTAAGTGTCATCTATCTTGCCTTTTTTCTTCAGAACGTTGTACGCTGTCTCAACACCGGAGAGGGTAGCGCCTGCGTTCTCAAATGCGTTGTGTATGTAGCTGTCCTCGTAAGCTGTGTAAGGATACATGAAGGTGGAAACCTCAAGACATCCTGTGGCGTTTCCGATGACCGCCTTGTCGCCCTCGTGAAGGGCACGGAGTACAGTTCTGACGGTGATAGTACCACCGCAGCCTGCACACATTCTATGACCTGGAGCAAGACGCTCAGGCTTGTTCATTACTTCTTTAAAATTATATGCCATTTCATCTTACCTCCTATTTTCTAAGTCCTA
>JBNMKK010000024.1:0-37564 GCA_050874325.1 Coprococcus sp.
ATGGGATCTTAGCTCAGCTGGGAGAGCATCTGCCTTACAAGCAGAGGGTCATAGGTTCGAGCCCTATAGGTCCCATTTTCTAAACCTTTTAATAAAAGGTGCAGAATGCCGGCGTGGCGGAACTGGCAGACGCACAGGACTTAAAATCCTGCGGGACTAACCTCCCGTACCGGTTCGATTCCGGTCGCCGGCATTAAACTAAAAGCCTGAAACCTAAGGAAAATCAAGGGTTTCAGGCTTTTTCGTTTTATCTTTTGCCCATCACCTATCCCTAAAATAGATCTAATGGTCAAAATGGGTAGAATATAAAAATTATTGATTTACAATTCTTATTAGAAAAATGTCTATTGTTCTTATTATCTCAGCAGGATCATCACGCATATCATTTTCTATCCATTTACATAGAACATTCCACACTGCTCCAACATTGAAATTTATAATATACTCAGATTGATAGTGTGAAATTCCGGTAAATAGATAGCTATTTGCAGGAACCAATTTATGGTGTATCGTGGTTATCACAGAGTTTATTTGTTCCAGCAGCAAGTACATGAGGTCATTTTGGTGGAGATACAGGAGCAGTTCTCTGTTTTCAAGGCATTTGGCAAATATAATGGGAAGTATTTGTTCTGGTGTAAGAGAAGTGCCCGGGGTATCTTGCGAATTGAGTGCCAGTTTTGTAAGATCGTCCACGTAATCGAGTATTATTTTTTCGATGTGTGCAAGAAGTACATCTGTTTTTGAAGTAAAGTTTCTATAGAAAGTCTTTCTTGATACCTTAGATTCAAGAATAATCTGTTTTACAGTTATATCTGAAAATCTGTATTTTTTCATAAGTTCAAAAAGCGCTGAAGTTATCTCTGATTTTGAACGCAAAGCACTGGGATTTTGTGATGGATTCATATTATAAGTATCTCCTTCAAATGGATAAAAATGACATAGAAATGCGAATCTGTGTCACTTGATCCTGATTTGTTGATTTTCATAAATTGCTAATATATCTTATCATAAAAGTGACACATATGTATACTTTGTGCATTGTATAAAAAAGACTTCCAGAGTTGGAAGGTACATCAGTGAGTCTGGATAAAATTGTTTTATAGGGAGGATATGATATGAGAGAATATGTATGGTTGTTTCCGCTTATCTTTATATTCCATGATATGGAGGAGATTGTTGGATTTGGATGGTGGCTTGAAAAGAATGGGAAAATGCTGGCGGATAAATATCCATCTGTGCTAAAAACATACACGAATTTCAGTACAGCAGGTTTTGCATTTGCGGTGTATGAAGAGTTGGTGCTCTGTCTGGCTGTATGTGTAGCTGCAGTTCTGACGGATTCAATGCTGTTATGGGGGATATGGCTGGGAGGACTCGTTGGATGTACACTCCATTTTGTTATACACATAGGACATTCCATTGTGGTGAGACAGTATATCCCGGCGGTTGCCACAAGTGTGTTGTGCCTGCCTGCAAGTGTATGGCTTATATATAGAAGCATTCCTGAAATTTTGTATAAGATATCGATTAAAATGTCACATATGTCCGGCATGGTATCTGGACGGTTTGTGATGGGAAAATCGGTGAGTGCGGACAAAGTAATACTTGGTGTTCTGGTTGTAGTGGGAGTCGTGATCGTGGCAGTCAATGTGAAACTTGCCCAGCGGATGATAGGATGGTTTACGGATTTTACAGAAAAATCGATCAGAAATTATAAGGACATGAAAAAATAAGGACGTGAAAAAATAAGAACATAGAAGAAAAAACAACAGCTTAATTATAATAAGTTAAAAACAGCTATTCATAACATAATAAAGTGAATTTCGTTAAAAAAAATTAAAAACAAATAACCGTGAGTATAAGTATTGACCATTTGGCGTAGCGGTGCTAGTATGTGAGCCATCAGGAACCAAAAGTTTTATCTGTTTTCCTTAACACCAAAACAGATAGCTATTTGGTTCCTTTTTTGTTTATACCGCGGAAAATAAAAATATAATATTGAGATACAAAATGAGACAAAGGAGTCTTTCCAAGAGTTGGTGTGTGACTGGAATTTTAGCGACATATCAATGTGGGAAGGCTCCTTTTTCACAGTTTGGGCAGATGGCAAATCCATATTTATATGGCAGACAGGAGGCATGTACAATGAATAAATATGATCTGATAATCAAAAATGCACAGATACACACAATGGATGATGACAGAAAGGTATTTGCGAAGGGCGTTATAGGAATAGAGGGCGAGAAGATAGCACTCATGAAGGAGATGAGTGAACTCACGGCGGAGGAACTTCAGGAATGTGAGGGTGCCGATACGGTGATAGATGCCGAGGGCAAGGTCGTATTTCCGGGATTCATAGATACGCATATCCATATATTCCAGTCTTTCCTTAAGGGACTTGGAGCTGATCACAGACTGATCGAGTGGCTGAATCTTTCAGCGCTTCCGTATGGACAGTACATGACACCACATCAGCATGAGCTGGCTGCACAGCTTGCGTGCATGGAGGCGATAAAGAGTGGCTGCACGACAATGAGTGAGTTTTTCTATACAAATCAGGATCCTGAACTTGCTCATTCCTGTATAGACGGAATGGTCTCAACAGGTATCCGTAGTGTATTTATCAGAACATTTCAGGATACCGGAGAGGAATACGGAATGCCAAAGTGCTTTCTTGAGCCGGCAGGTAAGGCAATGAAAGAAGTCGATGCTCTGAAGAAAGCTTATAAAGAAAATGATATGCTTTCGATCTGGACAGGCCCGGATGTCACATGGTCGACTACAAAGGAAGGCTACCAGGAGATGCTTGAGTATTGTCTCAGCGAAAATGTGAGATATTCAATGCACATCAAAGAGACAGAGGTAGACAATGAGATGTGCGGAAGATATTACGGCAAGGATATAGTTGATATGCTTGAGGAGATAGGATTCCTGACAGACAAATTCCTGGCAGTCCATTGTGTAAATCTCACACCTCATGACATAGAGAGATTTGCAAAGTATGGAGTGTCTATAAGTCACAATCCCGCACCGAATCTTTATCTTGGTTCTGGAATACCACCTATTCCGGAGAGCCTTGCAGCTGGGGTAAATGTTTCTATAGGAACGGATGGAGCGGCATCCAACAACAGTACCGACATGCTTGAGAGCATGAAACTGGCAGCACTCATACAGAAGGGAATACACAGAGATGCGGCGGTAATAAGTGCTGATGACATAATACACATGGCAACGGCAGGCGGGGCAAAGGCTATCGGCATGGCGGACAAGCTGGGAACATTGGAGACAGGCAAGATCGCAGATCTCATAATATTTGATCCAAATCATCTGAAGTCGGCTCCTATGCATGATGCGAAGGCCACGGTAGTATATGCGTCATCAGAGGAGAATATAGACACAACGATAGTAAATGGAAAGGTTGTATATCAGGGAGGCAAGTTCAATTGTGGAATCGATGAGAGAAACCTGATCGACGAGATAAACAGCGAACTTGTGGTTTTGAAAAAACAGCTTGAAGACAGATAAAAAAGAATAAACAAAGATAAGGAGGCGCATTTGCATGGAAGATAAGAAGATAGTGACGGAAACAGATATGATGAGGGCAGAGAGCGTGTCAGGCGTAACAGGTTCGCAGGGCGATGAGAATATTTCTGGAAAGTCTGCAAATGGCAGCCAGTTGATAGTTGGTGTGAATGAGAAGATAAGCTGTGGCAAGGCGGCATTTCTCGGAATGCAGCATGTGTTGTCAATGGATCTTTACATTATGCCGTTGATACTCGGTGCGGCGATAGGACTTGCCGGAGGGGAGTTGTCATTTTTCCTCCAGATGAGTTTCTTTGCCTGTGGAATCGCAACTATACTCCAGGCGGGATTTTTCATGAAGTATCCGATCATACAGGGACCTTCATATGTACCACTTGGAGCGCTCTGTACGATAGGCGCGACCATGGGGGTCAGTGCTATGATAGGAAGTCTGATACCCGGCGCGATCATGATAATATTGCTGGGTATATTTAAAGGATTTTCGAAGTTTGTCAAGAAGGCAATACCTCCGTTTATCGGCGGTATCATCATACTTATAGTAGGAATATCCCTGACACCTACGGCTGCCAAGGGAATCGCAAGCTCAGATGGAAACCTAAGTGCAAATGTTGCATCAGGTCTCACTGCTGCAGGTGTGCTCATCGTGTGTATGATACTTCAGTATAAGCTTAAGCACAACAGAATACTTCACATGGTATCAGTAATACTTGCGCTGGTAGCCGGAACAGTGGTTGCAGCGGCAATGGGAGCAGCCGATTTCAGTTCAGTACACGATGCAGCATGGTTCAAGCTGCCAGAGTTTTTCCATTTTGGACTTCCAAGATTTGAGATCAAATCATGTATACTTATGATGTTCATCTACCTTATCGTACTACTCGATACGACCGGAACTTGGGTAACGATCAGTGCCATCACAGGTGAGGATCTCAGCGATAAGAGAATAGACCGTGCCACAATAGGTGAGGGAGTTGGTTGTCTAGTTGGTTCACTGTTTGGCGGAACACCGATGACAGGATACTCTTCAAATGCCGGCGTGCTTGCAATCACAAAGGTTGGAAGTCGTATGGCAATCATTGCAGGAGGTATGATACTCATGGTGCTCGGTGTATGTCCAAAGCTTATGACGGTTATATCATGTATCCCGACACCTGTAGTAAACGGTGTATTTGCAGTTGTATGTATCCTGCTCATATCAAATGGAATCAAGATTATACAGAGTGAGCCTCTTGATGAGAGGTCATCACTTATCGTGGGAATTTCAGTGGTGGCAGCCGTGGCAACTATAGTTATTCCTTCAGATGTCATGAATGCAATGCCTCAGTTCCTGAACTATTTCATGTCATCTGGCACTGCAGTTGGAGCGACAATAGCTGTTGTACTCCAGCTCTGTCTTCCCAGAAAGAAAAAGACTATGAAGGTTGCTCTTGAGGGATAGTTCATATGGTATATATCTAAAAACAATAAAATAAAAATTGTAAGGCACATAGAGTATGAAGTGATGCACATATTCTATGTGCCATTTTGCGTTATATGGATGGTGTTTAGATAGCGCAGGCTAAACCACAGGTTCATTGATTAGGCAGACCAGGTTTGATATATTGATCTCACAAGTTATTTAACTTGTAGCAGAAATGCACAAAGAGGCTATGGTGGTGGTTCCTTCTAAATTGAAAACTACGAGAAATAATAAAATTACCGCCACCGATTTCCTCGCCATTTAAGAGAATTAGAAAGTTGCTGTCATGAGGTTCATATGTCTGCGGAAAGGGAGAAATGTGATGAACGAGATATTGCTCAGAAGAAAAAATAAATTGATTCTTGCCACTGGCACTGCAACAGTTGCAAATGACCGTTATATTTCAACTATCATGAAAAATATCGAAGAACTTGGTTACACATTTTCCAAGGATGTATATGATGTTCTCAGGACATACAGTGACAATGAACTGGTTGCGTTCTATATTGAACTCAGGGAGATGCTTATGAAACTTGTAGGGGCAAATGTTGTGTTCAAGCCAATGTATGCAGATTTCCCTCAAGGAGTGATGGAGGCAGATTTATCAGAGTTATACATAAATGCAATGGTGCATTACTGGTCAAATGGCAGACTGTATCCGGGACAGCACTGCAAAAAGGTAAATGACAGGCTGCCACTTTTTGATGAGACGGGGATCAGAGTGATCACGCTTGGAAGTAATGATGACGTAAGACATATATTTGAGAATATATGTATGTCAAAAACTTCTATATCGAAGACAGATAAGGAGGATATAGCATATCTATTTGGACATGAAAATATGAAAATTCCGGATGAGATCCCGCATAAGGAGAATGCTGCGTATATTGCTGCACTCTATCTGCAGAAGAATCCACTAGCAAATGTCAGTGAACTCAGAAAGAATATAAAGACAGCGACTGATGTTTTGAGACTTTGCACAGCGATGAGCGGCGGAGATGTGAGCCTTGCGGAAAATACCGGATACAGTAGTTTTACCCGCAGGCAGAGAAGGATGATCATGGAACTTCTGTCTGGTTGTCCTAATATATATGAGGACATGTTGAGATATAAGGATAGATGGATCAGGATCGGTGAGAGGATACATCCATCTGAGTTTGACTGCAGCAGATACACTTTGACATATGACAGGGCGATAAATGCATTTGACAAGCTGAGAAACAATAGGAAGATAGAGACATTTGCAGGCAATGTCGAGTTCAATCTGGCTTACGGTGAGTACGCAGGTGCGCTTGCTGAGTTGGTGAAAAGACCTGGGGAACTGGCGAGAAGATTGGATCAGCTGCTCAGATCTAGGGAAAGGGAGCATAAATTATCCGCGATAAGCAGCTTTCAGTCTGTGGCGGAGAAGGTGTCTACCCCTGTGCTGCTCCAGGTGAGAGAGCATTTTGCTCACAGAGCGGAGCATGAGGATGTGAGAGTGTTCTTCCCAAAGGGAAGTCTTGCAAAATGTCACTGTGAGAGAAATGAACTTCCTGATATAGATGAGAGGTACTGCCAGGCTGTTGTACGGATCTGTGAAAATGCCCTTGTGAAACTCTATGGACATAGGGAGCCAATGGGTAAAGTGTACTTGTCAGAGGATTACAAGAATTATGTGGTTCCATTTAGTCAGAGAAGTGCAAGTAAGGCGCTTAAGACCATAGTCCGAGGCTCAAGACTTCCTGTATCGGCACAGACAAATGCTGTGAGGGCATTTATCTGGTGGACAAATATGGATGACAGGGATTTTGATGATTGGAGGGTTGATATAGACCTGTCGGCTGCCATATTTGACGAGAATTGGAATTACATGGAGCATGTGTCATATACAAACCTGAAATCAGAAAAGTACAGGGCATGTCATTCGGGGGATATTGTTAATGGCGGTCCTGTGGACGGTGAAGGTGTCAGTGAGTTCCTTGATGTGGATATAGATTCAGTTGTGAGATGTGGTGCAAGGTATGTGGTATACGAATTGTACAGCTATACAGAGCAGAGATTTGCAGATATGCCTCATGCCATGTTCGGCTGGATGGAAAGAGCTGACGTGAATTCGGGCGAGATATACGAGCCTTCGACTGTGGAGCAGAAGATGGATCTCACGTCGAAAAGCACAGTATGTATCCCGGTCATATTTGACTGTGTGACCAGAGAGTTTATATGGTGCGACATGGGGCTGTCGCTCAGTGGAACTCACTGGAATATCGGCGGCAATAATCTGGAGAGCAATCTTTCCGGAACTGCAGCGGTATGCTATTCTATGGTGAATATGAGAAAACCAAACCTGCATGATCTGATAGCACTGAATGTCGCGGGAAGAGGTATGCTGGTGGACAACAGGGAGGATGCGGACATTGTGTTTGATACTGCGTTTTATCCGGATAATGATGAGAAGGCATCTGAAAAGGGGCTGATAACACCGTTCGATACTGAGATTTTCATGAGTGAGTATCTGTGATATTAAACATGAGTTATTTCAAACGTATCTGCAGCTCAATGATATATTCATTCTCATCGTTGGTTTCATAATCATCAATATGGCACATTTCAACAGGGTCACCAGCTAACTGCAGCTGGTGACTCTTTGCATATTCATAGAGTTTGGGCAGCAGTTTTCTGGTCTTGGTGAGAGCACCGCGGTAAGTCAGGGAGAGATATCTGCCTGCTGGAAGGATATAATTGCATTCAGCATCCTCGATATATGGCGCGTAGAAGAATACGTTCTTCGTACGGTAATATTTTGACTTTGGATTGCTGCCTGGAATATCCAGTGTATAACAGTCACAGGCTCCGATGGTGTCAATTTTTGTATGATGAAGCTGCATGTATTTTACAACGTAGTAAGACACGTAATCATCAGGGAGATTATCATCTGTCACCATGACACAGCCACGTTCAGGAAAATCTTTGATCAGGATCTTCTCAAAGGCATCCTGTAAAGACATGTTCCCGAGGGCAGTGATAGTATCAAGACGGTTCTGTATGCTGTCTCTTGTGGCTCTGAGCTTGGCAATCTCGGAGTCGACCACATCAAGCTCCGTCTGCAGCAGTTCAGTAGTGCTTGAGATATTTCTGTCTTTGTCGTACTCTCGGATCTGATCAGTGGAGAAACTGAGTCCCAGCAGTTCACGGATAAGTGAGAGTCTTCGCACGTCATCAATGGTATACATTCTGTAGTTGTTATCATCATTTCTAACGGGATGCAGTATTCCAACTTTCTCGTAATATCTTATTGAATCTACACCTATATCAAAAAGCTTAGACAGCTCCCCGATCTTGAAAGTATCTTTTTTCTTCATAATATAGTCTCCAATCCACAAATGTATATGTATCGTAACACACCACCTAATCAAATTCTATTTTCTTTGAAATTACTTTATAAAATTAAGCTGATATATAGAGAAATCTTCACATCTTCCGAAATTTACAAAAACAAATCAAGCACATTGACTCTGGCATGATACGAGGGTTTACCATTTCACCAAGTTAATTAACCACACAAAAGGAGGAATGGCTATGGATAGGATATTAACTCACCCGATACTGGGGGACACCCCGGAGGGCAGGCTGGTGAATTTTACATATGACGGACAGACACTTCAGGGAATAGAGGGCGAGCCGATAGCGGCGGCACTCAGAGTGGCGGGTGTCATGACGCACAGATATACCAAGAAGAGACATGAGCCGCGAGGTGTATTCTGTGCCATAGGAAGATGTACGGACTGTGTCATGGTTGTAAATGGCAAGCCAAATATAAGGACGTGCATCACTCCTCTGGAAGAGGGAATGGACGTGAGAACGCAGTACGGTGCGTCGGCAGAGAAGGATTTTTAGGAGGTGACCGCTATGATAGAGAGATACGATCTGATAGTGATAGGTGCAGGTCCTGCGGGACTTTCCGCCGCGATAGAGGCTGCGAAGAACGGAATGAAACCGATAGTATTTGACGAGAATGCAAAACCTGGCGGTCAGCTCTTTAAGCAGATACACAAGTTCTTCGGTTCAAAGGAACACAAGGCGAAGATAAGAGGATTCAACATAGGTTATGAACTCCTTGAGGAGGCAAATAAGCTGGGCGTGGATGTAAGGCTCAACGCCACAGTTGTTGGTCTCTATGATGAGAAGGAGGTAACAGTTAGGATCGGTGATGAGATAAAGCATTTCAAGGGAGACAGCGTGCTTGTGGCGACAGGAGCCAGCGAGAACATGGTAACGTTCAAGGGTTGGACACTTCCGGGAGTCATCGGCGCAGGCGCCGCCCAGACCATGATGAACCTGCATCATATAAAGCCGGGGAACAGAATATTGATGCTCGGCTCCGGAAATGTAGGACTTGTCGTGAGCTATCAGCTCATGCAGGCAGGTTGTGAGGTCGTGGCACTCGTTGATGCGGCGCCGAGGATCGGAGGATATGGGGTGCATGCTGCGAAGATATCGAGATGCGGGGTTCCATTTTATCTGTCACATACAATTGTTGAGGCAAGCGGAACGGACAGGGTAACGGGAGTGACGATCGCACAGGTCGACAGTCATTTTAATTTTATAGAGGGAACCGAAAATACATTTGACGTTGAAACGATATGTGTTGCAGTAGGACTTTCACCTATGTCGCAGCTCTTAAAACAGGCAGGGGTAAAGATGAAGGATACCCCGGGAGGATATGTTCCTGAGTGTGACGAGTGGGGCAGAACTTCCGTTCCGGGAATATTTGCCGCAGGTGATGTGTCAGGGATAGAGGAGGCAAGTTCAGCCATGATCGAGGGCAGAATAGCTGGTTCGGTCATATCGCAGGATCTTGGATTCATAGGAAAGACGGAGATGGAGACGCGTGCATCGGAGCTTGAGGATGCACTTGGAAGTCTTCGAGAGGGAATGTTTGCACCGAAGAACAGAGGCAAGTTGATCGAGAAGACGGAGGAAGGCATAGATGTATCAATGAATCTGCTGGAGCACGGATTTGTGGCAGATGACGAGATAGAGAGGTATCCGGGAGTGACTCACAGAAAAGGAATACATCCGGTTATTGAGTGTACTCAGAATATTCCGTGTAATCCATGTCAGGATGCATGCCCGAAGGGATGTATAAGCATAGGAGCAAATATTACATCACTTCCAACCGTGACGGAAAATCCGTGCATAGGCTGTGGCATGTGCGTTGCAAGCTGTTCTGGACAGGCGATATTCCTTGTGGATGAGGATACAGGGGATGGCTACGGAACGGTGACACTTCCATATGAGTTCCTTCCGATACCGGAGAAGGGCACCAAGGGAGTGGCGCTTGGACGAGATGGACATGAGGTATGCGAGGCGGAGGTTGTAAATGTCAGAAGTGCCAAGGCATTTGACCATACAAATCTGCTGACCATGAAGGTGCCGAAGGACATGGTGATGAAAGCAAGATTTTTCAAGGAGGTGCGGTTATGATAGATATCAGAGAAAAACTCGATGCCATAGGACCTTATGTTCCGGCACCGGATGATGACATGTTGGTGTGCAGATGTGAGGAGGTCACAAAGGGCGAGATAAGGCAGGCAGTCCATGCGGGGATGCTGACCATAGAAGAGATAAGAAGATTCCTCAGGTGCGGAATGGGGCTGTGTCAGGGACAGACCTGTGGCAAGCTGGTGAAGGGGATTGTGGCAAGGGAACTTCATGTGTCACCTCTTGACATAGAGCCAGCCACGTCAAGGGCACCTATGAGACCTACAGAGATGCGGATACTTGCGAGAGATGGAGGTGAGGCTCATGAGTAAACATACAGCAGAGGTCATAATCATCGGCGGCGGGGTAAATGGATGCGCTGCGGCTTACTATCTGGCAAAGGCAGGAATGAAGGATGTAATAGTGCTTGAGGGAAGTCCGAGCATAGGACACGGAGGTTCATCACGAAACGGAGGCGGAGTCAGACAGTCTGGAAGAGATGTCAGGGAGCTGCCATACGCGATGTATGCGGTGCAGAATATGTGGCCAACACTTTCCGAGGAGCTGGGAGTTGACGTGGAATATTATCAGAAGGGCAACCTCAGACTGGGCAAGACGGACGCCCACATGGAAAAGCTTAAAAAACTTGCAGCAAATGCAAACTCACTGGGACTTGACATGAAGATAATAGATGGCAAAGAGGTCAAGGAGATATGTCCATATCTTTCGGATGAGATAATAGGTGCAAGCTGGTGTCCAACGGATGGACATGCAAATCCTATGCTTACGACTCTTGCATACTACAAGAGGGCAACGGAGCTTGGGGTAAATTTCTTCACCGACGCAAAGGTGGTCGCACTTGAGAAGATGAAGGGAAAACTCAGAAAAGTCATCTTGGAATCCGGTGAGGTATTTGAGGCGGACAAGGTCATACTTGCTGCCGGATATGAGAGCAGATTTATCGCAAGGACAGTTGGAATAGATGTGCCGATGACAAAGTATTTTGAGGAGGCACTGGTTACGGAGGTGCAGCCGCATATGTTTGACATCATGCTTGGCGTTGCATCCGCTGACTTCTACGGACATCAGTCACAGCATGGATCATTTGTATTTGGTTCGGATTCGGGACTTGAGGAGACAACGGACATGGGGCTTGATGAGCTCAAGACTTCACCGCTCACCGTATCTGCCGGATGCAGGGCGATCATGGGATACATACCGATGCTGGCTGATGCGAAGATCGTCAGAACCTGGGGCGGATGGCTGGATCTCTGTTACGACGGAGTTCCTGTCATAAGCGAGGTTGACGAGGTTCCGGGACTTATCCTGGCTTGTGGATTTACAGGACATGGATTTGGAACGGCCCCGGCTGTTGGCTTGATGCTTTCTCAGATGGTGCTTGGTGAGAAGACGGTGGTGGATATATCATCCCTCCGTTATGACAGATTCAAGGCTGTCAGGTAGACAGCATATGGATCATGGTCGTATATTATTGGTGAAACAATCAATGATAACAGTCAGAAAAGGAGACATAACATGGAGAACTTTTTTTACAATATTCCAACAAAGGTATCATTTGGCAAGGGCGCCATTGATGATCTGCCGGGGTACATCAGCGAATACGGAGACAGTGTTCTGCTGGTATATGGCGGTGGAAGTATAAAGAGAACAGGACTGTACGACAGGATGATCAAGTTACTTGACTGTAGTCACATTTCCCATATTGAGCTTTCGGGGGTGGAACCGAACCCAAGACTCACTACGGTGAAGAAGGGGGTGCAGTTGTGTATGGAAAATGATGTGAAGGTGATATTGCCTGTGGGCGGCGGAAGTACCATCGACTGTTCAAAGGCTATAGCAGCCGGTGCGTGCTATGACGGAGATCCATGGGATCTGGTGGGACACCCTGAGAAGATAGAGAAAGCAGTGCCGATCATAGCGGTAGCCACCATGGCGGCTACCGGTTCTGAGATGGATCCATTTGCAGTTATCACAAATGAGGAGACAAAGCAGAAGAAGGATATAGCATCTGATCTGCTCTATCCGGCGTATGCGATACTTGATCCTGAGTATACATTTTCCGTTCCCGCATACCAGACGGCAGCAGGTGTGGCGGATATCATGAACCATATATTCGAGGTTTATTTTGCGGATAATGGAGACACATACATGCAGGACCGCATGATGGAGGCTCTTCTTAAAACACTTATCAAGTACGGCCCGGTGGCAGTAGCTGAGCCTGACAATTATGACGCCAGGGCAAATATTCTCTGGGCATCAGAGTGGGCGATAAACGGATTCATAGCGTGTGGCAAAGACGGCCCATGGCCGGCGCATTCCATAGAGCATCAGCTCAGCGCATACTATGATATAACACATGGACACGGACTTGCGATCATCACTCCGGTTCTCATGGATTACATTCTTAATGAGAAGAGCCTTCCGGTTCTGGTGAATTATGGCGTTAATGTGTGGGATATAGACAGGACAAAGGATCCTTATGATATAGCCCGTGAAGCTATCTCAAAGACTCAGAAGTTGTATGAAGATATGGGACTGATCTCGGATCTCGGCGAGCTGGGCGTGCCGTATGAGAAGGACTTTGACGAGATGGCAGAGAAGGCGGCAGCAGAGGGGCTTGAGTATTGCAGGGTGCCTCTGACAAAGGATGATGTAGTGGAGATATATAGAAGATGTTTTAAGTAGTTAATGGATACAGCAGGAGGTGGCAGTATGGACAGCAAGGTTGAATTCTTATTTCTGAATGAAGAGGACATGATAAAGGCAGGCGTACTCGATGCGGACAGAGCTGTGGATACAATAGGGGAGGTCATAACACTCCTCAGTGAGGGCGACTATCTCATGGGTGGCAGAGCGCATAACGATCACGGTGTACAGCTCATATTCCCGGAGAAGTCGGACATTCCGAATTTCCCTCTGGCGGATTCTGCGGACAGGAGATTCATGGCGATGCCGGCATATCTAGGCGGCAGATTTCATATGTGCGGTGAGAAATGGTATGGCTCAAATGGCAGAAATTCACACAAGGGTCTGCCGAGATCCATACTCATGGCGACACTGAATGACGTGGAGACAGGTCAGCCGCTTGCGTACATGTCAGCCAACCTCTTAAGTGCAATGAGGACAGGGGCGATGCCCGGACTTACCGCCATGTATCTTGCAAGATCTGACAGTAAAGTTCTGACGATCCTCGGCGCGGGAGTAATTGGAAGGACAAGTCTCATGGCCATCATGGCAAAGTTTCCAGGTATAGAGGTGCTGAAGATAAAGGGCAGCTCAAAGACATCACATACGGCGCATGAGCTGGCGGATTATGCCAGGGAGAACTATAAAAATCTCAAGAAGATAATCATCTGTGATACTCTTGAGGAGGCCGTTAGGGATGCGGATATCATAGCGGAGGCAGTATCTGTCGAGCCTAGAAAGTGGCCTGTTATAGATCCGGCTTGGGTAAAACCGGGATGTACTATCATATCATCTGGAACTATGGATATGGACCTGGAATTTGTCAGGGATCATGTGACTAAGGTCGTGGACAACATACAGATGTATGAGGAATATGTAAATGTGTACCAGGAGTGGGATGAGGATGGCAACAGGATATCACTTGGAACACCGGGTATACATTTTGTAAATATGGTGACGGATGGCTGGATAGAAAAGAGTGAGATCAGGCATCTGGGAAATATAATGCGGGGACTTGAACCTGGCAGAACGAGTGATGATGAGATCTTTCTTGTGAGCCTTGGCGGCATGCCGATACTTGATGTCGGCTGGGGCTATGAGTGCTACCAGAGAGCACTCAGGGAAGGTATAGGAACAAAACTCAAGTTGTGGGATGCGCCATATATGAGGTAGTTTTAACGATAAATTTCCAAAGGGTCACGGTGAATGTTACACCGTGGCCCTTTGCTGTTTACAGACATTTTCATATTCTAGGCTGTAGCCGGAACCTCTGACTGTACGGATCTCAACGTCAGCTCCAATGGCACGCAGTTTCTTTCTGACAAATCCGATGTATGTCCATACGACATCCATGCTGGAATATGAGTCTTGTCCCCATATATTGTCCATAATGTATTCGGATGAAAATATCCTGTGTGGATGACTCAGAAACAATTCCATGAGCTGATATTCTTTAGTGTTGAGTCTGATAGATTCCGAGCCTGAACATAATTCATATGTATCCCTGTCTAGGGTTACATTTCCAATTTCAATTTGGTCAGACGTGTAACTCTCACTGCGCCTTGACAGAGCCTTCACTCTGGCGATGAATTCAGCGGTTGCAAATGGTTTTGGCAGGTAGTCGTCCGCTCCTGCTGAGAGCCCGGCAACTCTGTCTTCGATCTCAGCCTTTGCTGTGAGCAGCATGATAGGAACTCTTGATCCTTCTGATCGGATTCTCTTTAATACTCCAAGCCCGTCAAGCCCGGGCATCATTATATCCAGAACAACAACGTTGTACGATGTGGTGTGGAAATAGTCCAATGCGTCAAGACCATTGTGGACTATATCGACCACTAATTTTTGTTTCTCCAACAGATATTTCAGGCTCCTTGCGAGGGAGACCTCATCTTCGGCAATCAGTACATGCATGATAAATCTCCTGACATTTGATATTTATATTTTCCCTTCCATATAGTGGGAATGGTAAAAGAATTTTGTGATTTTTCTGTTATATTTCCGAGAAAAAAATACAAACTTTTTTCACAGACTTTTTCAAGTACATTTCAGGTTGGGTTCATATACTGTACAGAGTAGTACGCAGTTATAAAAAGGAGGTTTTGTATGATCACAGTAGAGCATCTTACGAAATGCTATGGAGATTTCGTGGCGGTGCATGACCTTTCATTTGAGATCGGCGAGGGACATGTATATGGGTTCCTCGGACCAAATGGAGCGGGTAAATCAACTACCATGAACATTATGACGGGATGTCTGTCTGCAACCGAGGGAAAGGTCATCATAGATGGACATGACATATTTGAGGAGCCTGAACAGGCAAAGAGGTGTATAGGATATCTGCCGGAGATCCCACCGGTGTACACAAATGAGACACCCCTTGAGTATTTAAAATTTGTCGGTGAGGCAAAGGGGATCAGGGGCAAAGAACTTTGCAGACAGATAGATGAGGTGGTGGAGAAGGTCAATATAGATCAGGTAAAGAACCGTCTTATCTCATCTCTCTCGAAAGGTTACAGACAGAGAGTTGGAATAGCCCAGGCACTTCTCGGAAACCCAAAAGTCATCATACTTGATGAACCGACGGTTGGACTTGATCCGATCCAGATCATAGAGATCAGGGAGCTTATAAGACAGCTTGGACAGGATCACACAGTGATACTCAGCTCACATATATTGTCGGAGGTTCAGGCTATATGTGAGAAGGTGCTCATCATATCAAAGGGACACCTGGTTGCATTTGATGCGCCAGAGAAACTTGAGCAGCTCATGATGGCATCATCTGGTATAACGCTCACTGTTGAGACTACGGAGGAAGATGTAGCTGACAGTCTGAAGGATATAGACAAGATTACCCAGTGGGAACTCACAGCCAGCGATGACACATCAGTCACAGTGTATATCAAGGTCGATGGAGAATGTATAAAGGATGTGTGCAGGCATCTGTTCTTTTCATTTGCTGGTAAGGGAAAAGCCATACTTGAGATGAACAGCAAGAAAGCAAATTTTGAGGATGTATTCCTTGAACTTACGGATATTCAGACTGACAGTGAAACAGAGGCTGGAGCAGCAATATCTCAGGCGATACCGGATGGACAGCCTGAGCCTCCAGTGGAGAAGGAACAGGAGGTGGATGAGCAGTGAGAGCAGTATTGAAACATGAATTATCCGGGTATTTTCACTCGATGACAGCGTACATATTTGCAGCTTTCCTGTTGGCATTTGTGGGTGTTGGAGCCATGATGTACAACATAAGATCAGCGGTTGCCAATTTCGAGTATGTGCTTAGTTTCGTGTGCATAGGTTTTGTCGCATTTGTGCCTATACTTACAATGAGAGTCATATCGGAGGAGAGAAAGCAGAGGACAGACCAGCTGCTGTATTCTCTTCCGCTGAAGACCACTCAGATCGTGCTCGGCAAGTATCTGGCAATGCTGGTGGTGTATCTGATACCGCTGCTTATAATATGCCTTTACCCATTGATATTTGCACAGTACGGAGAGGTGTATCTGCCGACATCATATGGGTCGCTGCTGGCATTCTTTTTCATGGGTGCGGCACTCATATCCATAGGAATGTTCATATCATCACTCACGGATAGCCAGGGAATAGCCGCAGGTATCACAGTGCCGGTCATACTCCTGAACTATTTCAGCGTGTCGCTTGCGGAGTATGTGTCGACCAAGGCAATCGGTTCAGCAATCTCGCTCATAGTCATAGCAGTTCTGCTCGGAGCACTCATAAGATACCTGACAGGCAATGAGAATCTGTCACTTGGATTTACGGTTGTGATGCTGGCTGCGATAGGTATCACATACTATGTGGACAGTTCAAAGTTTGAAGGACTGCTGCCGAACATCATGGAGAAATTATCATTGTTCGAGAGATTTTATACATTTACAAGCGGAGTGTTCGATATGACAGCGATAGTGTATTATTTGACTGTAGTCATATTCTTTGTTTTCCTCACGGTGCAGTCTCTTGAGAAAAGGAGGTATAACTGATGAAGAAAAAAATAGACAGAAAGAAAGGGAGCATAAAGAACAGGACTGCTCTCAGAGCCGGATCGTATTCATTTGTTATATCAGTTGTTGTTCTGGCGATACTTGTGGCTGTGAATGTATTTGCGTCAGTTATGCCGACTACTGCTACAAAGTACGATATGAGTTCAACGAAACTGTATTCCATAACCAGCAACACCAAAGTAGTGGTAAATGCTCTGGAAAAGGATGTGACTATTTACTGGATAGTTCAGTCCGGCAAAGAAAATTCAGTAATAGAGAATCTGCTGGCGAAATATGAAAGTCTGTCAGATCATATAGAAGTGGTGAAGAAGGATCCTGACGTATATCCGACATTTGCAGAAAAATATACATCCGAGGATGTTGCAAATAACAGTATAGTCGTGGAGTGCGGAGATGTGAACAGATACATCCCATACAGTGACATCTATGTTACACAGACCAATATGGCAACATACTCGTCGGAGACATCATTTGACGGTGAGGGAGCCATCACCTCGGCTATAGATTATGTGGTGAGTGATGAGCATCCGCAGCTCTACATATTACAGGGGCATGGTGAGAGTGATCTGCCAGAGAACTTCAGCGACCAGATAAAGAAAGAGAACATGGAGACAAATACATTCTCCCTGCTCAATGAGGATTCCGTGCCTGAAGATGCGGATGTTGTACTCATATATGCACCTACAAGTGATATTTCAGACGAGGAAAAGGATATTCTCTCAGACTACACGAAAAATGGCGGTAAGCTCATGGTGGTTGCAGGTCCTGTAGAGAGCGGCAGTCTGACAAATCTGTACAGCCTGCTTGAGGAATACAACATAGAGACGCAGGAGGGCGTTGTGATCGAGGGAGACCGAGACCACTATGCATTCCAGGCACCTTATATGTTGATGCCGGATATGAGCAGCAATGCGATCACGGATCCTCTGATCGATGAGAAGTATTATGTGCTGATGCCTGTTGCACAGGGCATGAAAGTAAATGATACCAGCGGAGCGGTCACCACACTTCTCTCGACATCGGATGCAGCATACAACAAGGCGGATGGATACAATATAACAACCTATGAAAAAGAGGATGGAGACGTCGACGGACCATTTGCACTTGGTGTGTCGGTTGCGTGTGATGGAGGCGGACAGATCATATGGTTCTCATCTGGAACTTTCCTTGAGGATATGTACAACTCATATTCATCAGGCGCAAATCTGAATCTTGCCATGAATGCTCTGTCTGAGCTTGTAGGTGAGAGTGATGCGGTGTCTATCAGAAGCAAATCTCTCAGCTATAATTATCTGACGATCAATGAGTCAACGGCATCAATGCTGAAAACGATTATGATCGGAATACTCCCGATCGCATTTATCTGTGCAGGAATATATGTGGTTATCAGACGAAGGAGGAGACAGAATGAAACGGTATAAGAAACTTTGTATTCTCCTCGGTGTGCTTGTGGTGATATGTGTAGCTGCATTTGTGGTGAGCAGGCATGAGGAGAAGAAGGAGAAGATAAAGAACAGCGATGAGACAATTCTTTCTATAGATAAAGATGATGTGACGTCGCTTTCATGGGAATATGAGGATCATTCGTATGCATTTCATAAGGACGATGAATGGGTTTATGACAGTGATTCGGATTTCCCTGTCAGTCAGGACGAGATGGATACATTGCTTGATGTGTTCTCTTCATTTTATGTGGCGTTTACCATAGATGGTGTGGAGGACTACAGTCAGTATGGACTCGATGATCCGACATGCACGATAAGGTTTACCGCCGGTGACAAGGATTATGAGGTGAAACTCGGCGATTACAGCAAGATGGATGAACAGAGATATGTGTCCATAGGTGATGGAAATGTGTATCTGGCAGCAAATGATCCGTTTGAGACCTACGAGGTGGAGATGACAGATCTCATCCAGAATGACGCTATACCGGATATGTCGGATGTGACAGCGATGGAATTTTCGGGTGCCCAGGAGTATTCAGTACAGAGAAATGATGACAATAAGCTGACTTATAATGACGATGACAAATACTTTGTTGAGGATAACGGTGAGACTTTGGCGCTCGACACAGACAATGTGAACAGCTACATACAGAATATCACAGGGCTCTCCCTGACAGATTATGTGACATACAATGCCAGCGACGATCAGCTTAAAAAGTACGGACTTGATAAGCCGGAGATGACCGTGACGATCACCTATAATTCAGACTCTGATGAAACAGCAGATCAGAGTGGTACGTTTGTGCTCAATATTTCAAAGTGCTTTGGTGGTGATGAGTCGGATGATATGAGCAATAAGATAGCATATGTAAGAGTCGGAGACTCAGGAATCATATACAAGATAGGCGGAACGGAGTACAGTGAACTCATGAAAGCTGGTGTGGATGACCTTCGCCACCAGCAGCTTGTATGGGCGGATTCTTCTATCATAACAGGAATGGACGTCACGGTGGACGGCGAGACTTATTCTTTCACGTCCAAGGGCGATAGTGACAAGAAGAATTCAAATGCTGATTCAACGGATGACACAGATACACAGAGTACAGGTAAGACATGGTACTATAATAAAGAAAAGATAGTTATCGGAGATGTGCTGGATGCACTTGAATCAGTCAAGGCGACAAGCTTTACAGATGAGACGCCTGATCAGAAGGAAGAGATAAGCTTAAAGATTTACTTTGACAATCCAAATGTATCTGAAGTAAGCCTGGTTCTTTACCGGTATGATGGCAGCAGTTGCCTGGCACAGGTGGATGGCGAGACTGTAGCTTTGGTGGACAGAAGCAGTGCAGTTGACCTCATAGAGGCGGTAAATTCCATAGTGCTGAAGAACGAGGAGGAGAAGTAGAAAAACTGCTTAATAAAATTAAGTCAATCAAAACCTCGGTTGCCAAAATAAACCATATCCACAGAATAAAATAAACAATTAAAGAAATGGCAAAAACCATTGACCCTGGTATAATACCAGACTCTACAATGGGTGAAAATCAAAGACAAGGACACATGAAAGAGAGCAAAGGAGCTCATAGGAATATGAGACTCCGCTGCTCTCTTTCTTTTCGTTGAAGGAGGAATGGATATGAAGAAGATAGAACTAATCATAAGACCAGAGAAACTTGAGCCGCTCAAGAAGATACTCAGCAAAAATGAATACAGCGGACTTACAGTGATGTCGGCAATGGGATGTGGACATCAGAAAGGTTACAGCGAAGAGTTTAAAAAACTTGGAATGGAGATAAATCTTCTTCCAAAGCTCTACGTTATGACGGTGATCCTGGATGAGGATCTGGATGACATACTCACAGAGATATGTGAAAAACTGTCCACAGGTCAGGTTGGTGATGGAAAGATTTTCATAACAGATGTGGATGATGTTATGAGGATAAGAACAGGAGAACACGGAGAATCGATACTTTGATTATTACTTTAGAAAATAGTGAGGTGAGTTGCTGATGGAAGAGAGAAAAGCAATAGTACAGCTTAAAAATATAACAAAGTCATTTGGCGACAATCAGGTGCTGAAACCCATCAGCCTTGACATATACGAGGGAGAGTTCCTGACACTGCTCGGTTCGTCGGGATGTGGCAAGACCACAACACTTCGTATCATTGCAGGTTTTGAGACACCCACGGAGGGAAATGTATATATAGAAGATAAGGATGTCACAGATCTGGCACCGTACAACAGAGATGTAAATACAGTGTTCCAGAGTTATGCTCTTTTCCCACACATGACGGTATTTGACAACATCGCATTTGGATTGGTTGAGAAGAAGATGGACAAGAAGGAGATCAAGAAAAGGGTCATGGATATGCTGGATCTGGTTCAGCTCCATGGATTTGAAAAGAGAAAGCCATCGCAGATGTCAGGTGGACAGAAACAGCGAGTTGCCATTGCCAGAGCACTGGTCAACTCACCGAAGGTATTGCTGCTTGATGAACCTCTTGGAGCACTTGATCTGAAACTCAGAAAACAGATGCAGGTGGAGCTCAAGAGGCTCCAGAAAAAGCTCGGGATCACATTTGTGTATGTCACCCATGATCAGGAGGAGGCACTTACCATGAGTGACAGGATAGCTGTCATGCATCAGGGACACTTCGAGCAGATCGGCACAGCAAAGGAGATATACGAGAGACCTCAGACTAAATTCGTGGCAAGTTTCATAGGAGAGTCAAATATATTCGAGGCCAACGTGGACACCATAGATGGAGACGACCTGGGACTCATGATGGAAAACGGAAAAGTCAGGGCCAGGGGAGATGGCTTTGTGAAGGAAGAGATCGTATACATATCAGTCCGTCCTGAAAATACACATCTGTCAGATACTTCTGTGGATGGATTCACACTGAAAGGAATCGTAAAGGATCAGATATATGTAGGATCAGTTCTGAAGACTATAGTGGAACTGCCAAATGGCAAGGAGGTAAAGGTAAACAACCATCCAGATGCGGCTGTATACCCTGTAGGTGCAGCTGTGTCAGTGTACTGGGAACCGGACAAAGCGGTGGTCATCCATACCGAAGAAGATAAGATGTATGACGCCATAGAGGATGCAGTTCTCAGATAATAATTGGCAGCTGGGTAATGATAACCGGCGTGAGTTTCGGCTATGCGAGGAGGCTATGCGATGAAAGAAAAGAAGAAAAAGGAGAGAAAGAATACTCTGCCGATATTGTGTATGGTTGGTCCAACATCCCTTTGGCTGCTGTTTTTCCTTCTCATCCCACTTATATATGTGGTGGTCATAAGTTTTATGACGAAGGGAGCATATGGCGGAGTCGTCAACAAGTTCTCAATTGACAGTTACAAGAAGATATTTGATCCGCTTTATCTGACGGTCATGTGGAAGTCAGTTGTCATGGCATTTGAGACAAGTGTGATATGTCTTATCATATCCTATCCATTTGCATACATGCTGTGCAAGGTTCCGTCAAAGATACGTGGAATGCTCACACTGCTGATCATGCTGCCGTTCTGGGTAAATGGACTCATAAGATTGAACGGATGGTCAAATATCCTGAGAGACAGTGGATTTATAAACACGCTCCTCATTAAGATCGGACTGATAGACCAGCCGATACAGATGATGTATTCAGAGGGAGCAGTGCTATTTGGAATGGTGTACACCTTTTTCCCATTTATGGTACTACCACTTCAGAGCAGCATATCAAAGCTCGACCATTCATTGGTTGAGGCGTCATATGATCTTGGCGCAAGAAAGATAAAGACGTTTGTGAGAGTCATATTTCCGTTGACGCTTCCTGGAATATTTGCAGGAACGATACAGGTATTCATACCGAGCCTTGGAGCATTCTTCATATCGGATGTCATGGGAGGCGGCAGCGCGGCATACCTTGGCAACCTGATACAGAATCAGTTCCTTGTGGCACGTAACTGGCCGCTCGGAGCAGCGTTCTCAGTGCTCCTGATAATCTTCACCCTGGTTGTGCTTAAAGCATACAGCAAGGTCGGAGATCTGGATGATTTAGCGTAAGGGGGGGATGGATATGAAACGAAAAGAAAAGAAGAAGATGGGTGCGGGATCGGTCATATTCATGGCACTTGTATATCTGTTCCTTTACATGCCGGTATTTGTCATCATCCTGTTCTCGTTCAACAAGAACAATTCAAATATAGCATTCAACGGATTCACATTGAAGTGGTACCTGGAGGTATTCCAGGGAGATTCACTTCTGAAGAACTTCTGGCTCTCCATAGAGCTGGCATTGGTGTCCATGATCATATCGGTGGTGCTTGGAACACTGGCGACCATAGGACTTTATAGATACGAGTTCAAGCTCAAGAAGTTCATCAACGGACTTTTGTATGTGCCGATAGTCATTCCGGAGCTTGTCATAGGACTTGCCTCCCTAGCGTCATTCTCCAAGATGGGAATGTCGATGGGATTTGCGACCATGGTGTTCGCACACGTTACGTTTTGCCTGCCATTTGTCATCATCACACTGAGATCAAGGATCGCAGACTTTGACAGTTCCATAGAGGAGGCAGCCATGGATCTCGGAGCAAACCAGTGGCGTACCCTAAAGCGTGTCACCATACCGATGCTGACACCGGGCATCATATCAGGAGCACTGCTTTCTATTACGCTCTCGATAGACGATGTGATCATCAGCTACTTCGTATCAGGAGCAGGCGACATCACATTCCCTATCAAGGTATACGGAATGGTAAGGGGCAAGATCACCACAAATGTGTACGTTATATCAACTCTGATGATAGTCGGAATCGTGGTTGTGTACCTTCTTGCCGGAGCTCTGGGAAGATTCATAGTAAAGCGCAGGGAGATAAGAGATATCCGTAAGATAGACGCACAGTAATTCAGAATACATAAGATGTTCCGAAGACACATATGGTAAGGAGGCAGAGCAAATGAATGATAAGACGGAGATAAAGGCAGACCTTATAGTGTATGGAAAGATATACACAGCGGACAGCAAACGCAGTATAGCACAGGCGATGGTTATCGCAGACGGAAAGATCATATATGTCGGAGACAGAACCGGTGCTGAGGAATACGTGTCTGACAGTACCCAGATCATAGACCATGAAAATGGTCTGATCGTACCGGGAATGACGGAGGGACATGCTCATATATCAAGCACCACTGAGATAGTGTACGGTGTCAATCTTGCAAATAAAGAGAGCATAGATGACTATGTGACAGCGATAAAAGAATATATGGCAAGCCACCCTGATGAGAAGGTTGTGAGTGGTTCCGGATTTGAAAATGGAGTATTCGGATCTCAGGGACCGACCGCAGTCATACTGGATGACATATCGACGGAAGTACCGATGGTCATGATAAGCGAGGACCACCACTCATATTGGGTGAACAGTAAAGCCATGGAGATTGCAGGGGTAGATGAAACTGCTTCCGAGGTTCCAAATGGTGTGATAGTGAGGTATCCGGGAACAAGCAAGCCGACAGGCTGGTTCAAGGAGATGGCAGGCAATCTGTTCAGCGCGGTGCTGCCGGAGATGACGGCTGATAACTTTGCACATGCTATAGAGTATTATCAGAACGTAGCACTCTCAAATGGCGTCACGATAGCATTTGAGCCAATGTTTGATAAGAAACAGAACTACGACAGAAGATTTGAGGGATATTCAAAGCTGAACCGTGAGGGAAAACTGAAGGTGACATTCCGAGTCGGATATACTCTGGAGCCAGCAGATGATGAGGAGTATGTGTTCGCAGAGCTTGCCAAATATCATGAGAAGTTCAAGTACTCTCCGAAGATACAGGTGAACACGTTAAAGATATTTGCAGATGGTGTTGTAGAAGGACATACAGCATTTCTCCGGGATGATTACGCGGATGCCCCGGGAGATAAGGGGGAGCCGATGCTCAGCCAGGAGCGGATAAATGCGGCGGTGAGACGGGCACTCGATGCGAGATACGATATACATGCACACGCGATCGGTGACGCGGCGATAGACGAGGTCCTTAATGCATATGAATACGGACAGACAGAAACCGACAGAGATTATAGAAACGCCATAACACATCTTCAGGTGATGGTGCCGGAACATGTGGACAGGATGAAGAAACTTGGAGTTGTGGCGGTCACAAACCCGTATTGGCATTTCAGAAACTCCATATATTATGACACTTTGGAACTGCCGTATCTTGGAGAGGAGAGGGCAGCAAAAGAGTATTACATGAGGAGTATAACCGATGCCGGAATCACAGCAAGCTGTGCCAGCGACTTCCCAGTCACGGTTCCGCCGAGAACTATGGATGCACTTCATCTCATGGTGAACAGAAAACAGCCCGGACATCCCGAGATGGCAGAGATGGGAGATGGTGAGACCATCAGTGTGGAGGACGGCCTTCAGGTGCTCACATATGGCGGAGCATACCAGAACCGTCTTGAGAAGACAAAGGGATCGATCGAGCCGGGAAAGGATGCAGACTTTGCATTGCTGGACTTGGATGTCCTTACAATCCCGAAAGAAGATATCTACAAGACACAGGTCACAGCCACTTACATAGGCGGTGAGAAAGTCTGGTCAAAATAATAGAAACTGGGGACGAAGATATTTGCACCCCAGTTTGATATAAGAAGAACATTGTAGAGAAAAAAGGAGGAAATGACTATGGTAAGAGGAAAGATTAAAAAGATGATGGCTGCAGCACTTGCAGCGACTATGGTATTTACGATGACTGCGTGCGGCAGCAGCTCAGATGAGAAGACAGCGGATGGATATGCAAAGGAGATCTACCTGTACAACTGGTCAGAGTACATGAGTGAGGATGTTCTGAACAAGTTCGAGGAGGAATATGGTATCAAAGTTGTTGAGACGACGTTTGAGTCAAATGACGAGATGCTTGCAAAGCTCATGGCGGGAGGTGGCTCTGACTATGACATAGCAGTTCCGTCAAACTTCTACATAGAATCCATGAAGGCCAATGATCTCCTGGAGCCATTGGACAAGGACGTGATCACCAATTATGACAATATAGATGAGACCTACAGGACAATGCAGTGTGATCCAAATGGCGAGTACTGTGTTCCATATATGGGAACATCCTGTGTATGGATCGCAAATAAAAAGATGCTGGACGACTATGGTATCGAGATACATAAGATGGAAGATCTGAAGAATGACAACCTTAAGAACAATATTCTCCTCGTGGACGATGCTCAGGCGATAATGAGTGTCGGACTTCTTGGATGTGACCTTGATCCTACATCGGGAGATCTGAACGACATCGCGAAGGCGAAGGAGTATATAAGTGAGCTTAACCCATATATAAAGGCATTTGCAGCATCGACAGATACGAGAGACAGTATGGCAAAGGGAGAGGTGGCAGTCGCACTCATGTACAGCGGCGAGGCACTACAGGCGATGAAGGAGAATCCGGATCTTGAGATAGTCATGGACGGAGAGCAGTGTTCACTCTCAATGGATACCATGGTCCTTCTCAAAGGCTCAAAGCATAAGGAGGAGGCAGAGTTGTTCCTGAACTTCATTCTGAGACCAGAGATTTCTGCGGAGCTTACAAATGAATTCCAGTTCGTGTGTGCCAATAAGGCAGCGGTGGACTACCTGGATGAAGATCTGAAGAACAGTCCGCTCTGTGTACTCACGGATGACATGAAGGCAAGGATATTTATGATAAATACATTCAATGCCGACGCGATATCGGCTGAGACGGATGCGGTCATGGAGATAAAATCATCCAGATAGGAATAGCCTATGGGTTTCAGACTCAACATAAAATACGCAATATTACAGATGATGTTCTGGACCTGTGCGGCATCTGCGTACGCATACCTCACGCAGATGCTGCAGTATAAAGGTTTTACAGAGGGGCAGATAGGAGTAATAAATGCGGTAAAGTTATTTTCAACTGTAGTATTTCAGATAATCATAGGTGCATTTTCCGATAGATATGCGGAGAGGCTCCAGTTAAAATATATTATCTCAGCGCTCACAGCAGCGGCTCTTGTGTTGACATTTGTTTTCTATGAGTATAAATTGTCGTTTATACAGACGGTAGCACTGTTCATAGGATTTGGAGCCACGTTCACATGCATATCACCACTCATAGATTCACTGTCGATCAAGTACATGAATGGCGGCAGGAACATCAACTATCCCATATGCAGGGCAGCAGGATCCTGTGCGTGGGCTGTGGCATGTGTATTGTTTGGAATGTTCTGTGACATCTACGATGCAAACAGACTGCTCCTGCTTCAGATGGTGTTCACAGCTATGATGCTGGCGACGGCGTTGATCATGGATGATACATCGGTGGGAAAAACCAGAGCAGAGTGTTTGCCATCTGACAGCGAAGAGACAATATCTACGGAGGTGCATACCACGGGATATCTGCTCACAAGATATCCGAAGTACAGATGGTTTCTCATAGGATCCGCAGTCATGTTCATGGGATACAATGTCGGTACGACATTTCTGATAAACGTGTTTGAACGGCTGGGAGGAAGTAATTTCCACTACGGAGCTGCGGAATTCATCATGGCGATAAGCGAGGTGCCATCGGCATTTTTGCTCATAAAGTTTAGAAAGAGGATATCCCTTGACAAGATAATGCTCTGCTGTGCAGTTTTTATGACGTTCAAAAATATGTTTGCTGCATTTTCGGACAACGTGTGGGTGATCGTCATATCCCAGAGCTGCGAGATGCTCGGATTTGGGTTATTTTACACCGGAAGTGTGTATCTCATAGAGGAGATGTTGTCACCTGCGGATGTAGTTAAGGGGATGTCGCTTATAAATGCATTTACAGTTGGAGCCGGCGAGGGTATAGGCGCGCTGCTGTGCGGATGGATAAATTCCAGATATGGGCTTACAGTACTCATGGATTCCAGTGTGGCTATCAGTGCGGTATCTATAGTCTGTATAATGATAATGTGTTTTGTGACAAATGATATAACTTCCAGATATAAGAATAAAAATCAGGCAAATTAAGAGAGAAAGGTTTGGTAAGGCTTATGAAGAACCGAGATGTAGAGTCAGAGGCGGCAGGAAGAAAGAGTAATGTGGAATCAGATAAACAGAATATAAGTTTTCTCTACCTCAGTGAGGAGGATATGATAGATGCGGGGGTACTCAATCCGGGAAGATGTGTTGATGTGATGGAAGAGACAATGGGGCTTATGGAGGATGGAGATTTCCTTATGGGAGGACCTTACAACGATGCCCATGGACTCATGCTCTACTTCCCGAAGAAGTCTCCTATAGAAAATTTCCCGGTCAACAATGCCAGAGACAGGAGATTCATAGCCATGCCAGCATATCTTGGCGGCAGATTTCATGTGGCGGGAGAGAAGTGGTACGGCTCAAATGGCAACAACCGCGCCATAGGACTTCCTCGTTCAATACTGATGATGATGCTCAACGATGTTGAGACAGGCAAGCCGTTGGCATATATGTCGGGAAATCTTTTAAGTTCCATGAGAACCGGGGCTATGCCCGGACTTGCTGCAAAGCTGCTGGCTAGAGACAATTCAAAGGTACTCACACTTGTAGGTCCCGGTGTCATATGCAGATCGAGTCTAAGAGCCATCATGTCCCAGAGGTTTGCCATAGATACTATCAAGATAAAGGGCAGTTCACCTACTTCGGCAAATGCCATAAAGATGAAGGAGTACATAGAAGAAAATTACCCAGATGTGAAAAATATAATCCTGTGCAAGGACATGGAGGAGGCACTTAAGGATGCTGATATCATAACCGAGGCGGTTTCTTGCAAGGAAGGAGAGTGGCCTGAGTACAAGCGAGAGTGGTTAAAGCCAGGAGCTCTTGTCATCTCCACAAGCACCTTCAATATGGAGCACAAGAGTATAGTGGATCTTAAGAAGGTCATAGACAATTATGGAATGTATGAGAACTATGCAGAGGAGGACAAGGTAGGATACGACAAGGAAGGCAACCGTCTCCACACCGGATGTATGGGCGAGGACTTCGTCTATATGGTACAGGACGGACTCATTGAGAGAGATTCCCTTACTACATTTGGAGAGATAATCCGCGGCAAAAAGCCTGGCCGTGAATCTGACGATGAGATAATCCTCGTATCCATAGAGGGAATGCCGACAGAGGATGTGGCGTGGGCATACGAGTGTTACACCTACGCCCTTGTACATGATATCGGCACCAAACTGAAAGTCTGGGACAGACCATATGCGTTCTGATATTAAATTGATTTGAGGTATATTATAAACAGGCATATTTACCCAAATAATATAAGTCCATATAGGTACATGGACAATCGGTAGTGAATACATCCGAACTTCGACAGTTTCTGTGCTAAGGCGCCGCACGCAAATGCATTTATCGCGTGCAGAGCCGCATGCATATAGAAACTGTTGAAGTGACAGATGTAGAACGTGATTGAACATGTACCTACATGGACTTTATTTAGGTAAATATGCCGTGCCCCATCTATGCTTCAAAGAGTTGGTGGCACAGACGGATGGTTTCCGGGTTGGTGCTGCTGCTGTAAAATTCCACAGTGCCTTTTTCCGATGATGGCGTGAGCAGCTCTGCGATGCGCAGTCTTCGCTGGAGTTCCAGGGCGGTGCCGTGTGCTCCGTTAAAGATCTTGACGTCAGGTCCTGCGATGCGCTTTATCACTTTTTCTACGAATGGATAATGCGTGCAGCCAAGGACTATGGCGTCTATATTTTTTTCAAGGGATGGAGCCAGAAGATTTCTCAGAAATTCCGTGATCTCCTCGCCGTCAAATATTCCCTTCTCAACATAATCTGCAAGGCCCGGACATGGAACCGGGTAAATATCGGATTCCTTTGAATAATGTTTCATGAGTTCCTGAAATTTAGGAAGTGCCAATGTGGCAGGGGTTGCCATGACTGCAACTTTGTCGTGTTCCTTCCAGAGTACAGCAGGTTTAAGTGCCGGCTCTATACCGATTATTGGAGTGGAAGGATACTGTTGTCTCAGTGTGGAGGCTGCAACGCTGGTGGCAGTATTGCATGCGATGACAATAGCCTTCACGTCCTTTGCGAGAAGAAAATTAGTGCAGTGTTTTGATCTGTCAAGAATCTTATCGGTGGATTTGGTGCCGTAAGGGGCATATGCCGAATCACCGAAATATATATAGTTTTCATTGGGCATAAGTTCTACAATATCGCGCAGAACACTTATCCCGCCGAGCCCGGAATCAAATATACCTATTGATCGTGTGTCCATAACATATCTCCATTTATCTTTAAAAGTTACAAAAAGATTATACTCTCTGTGGGGACAAAAAACAACTTATATGAGCAGCACATTTGCCCTGGGCAACTTATGGGCAGAGATTAAATATTTATAAATAAGTGGACTGTTGACAAAGAGTAGTGTTAAAATGGTACAAGTCGTGTAAATACACATATATCAGAGTACAGAAAAGAGATGAGCGATATGGCAAGGGAACTGGTTTCCGTAGTAAAAGAAAAAATGATAGAATACTATGCCGGGGATTCCAGAAGAGTACACCATTTTTTGAAGGTACACTCATTTGCTAAACTGATAGCAGAGATAGAGAATATGGATCCGGATGAGCAGGAGGTGCTGGAGATCGCGGCACTCACTCACGATATAGGAATAAAGAATGCTGAACTAAAATATGGATATAATAATGGCAGGCTGCAGGAGCAGGAAGGACCACCGGAGGCAAGACGTCTGCTCAGAGATGCTGGGGCCGATGAGGCAGCAGTTGAGAGAGCCTGTTATCTGGTGGCGCATCATCACACATACAGGAATATAGATGGCCTTGATTATCAGATACTCGTGGAGGCTGACTTTCTTGTGAACCTGTATGAGGATAAGGCGGATATGGATACGATAACGAAAGCATATGACAATATATTTGTGACTGAATCGGGAAAAAGGCTTTGCAGACAGCTGTTTTCTCTGGAATATTGAAAAAATATTCAGTTATGTTATACTTAACAAAGCTGGTTTTCGTGCCGGATGAAAGAAAAAGAAGAGGAAAGATACAGAAATGAAACTATATATATCAAAATTGCTGTCTACGGTTTTGCCGGTAGTCGGAGTACTGTGTATATTCGGGTTTGCATTTGCCGGAAATATAGCCCTTGGCTGGGTGTTGTTTGTGGCGCTTGCACTGATATCAGGACTGATAAATACGATATTTTTCAGATGCCCGCATTGCGGAAAGTCGATACCGGCCAACAGCACAGTCAATCAAAAGTATTGCCCGCTCTGCGGAGAGGATCTCGGCATGAAACCGTCGAGGATAAGCTACTATGGACATTGCAAAAAGACTAAGAATGGTACTATGAGAGGATTTTCCACGGTGGGACCTATGGTGTTCATCGTGAGTTTATTTATCTTGTTTCTTATAGTTGTGGCAGTGTTCGGTGTTGACAGTCTGTCAAAGGGAATGGGCAGGATCGCAGTAATACTCGCATTTGTGGTGAGCGTTGTGCTTTCGATATTTTGCAGGATAGTAGTCTCATCTGCAGCAAAGCTTGATAAAGATGCAATATACTATAGCAAAATTCCTTTTATATGGAGAAGATATGACATCTATGACATAGTGGCATGTGAGAAGGTTGTAAAGCCATTTTACCATGTCAACAGGGGATACATATTTGCTACATCAAAGGGGATCGTTGCGATACCTATGGCATCGTACGCCGGTGGTCAGGAATTATTCAAGGAGTTCACTGACAGGATAGGACAGAGCATGCCGGATGTAAGACCGGATCTGGTGCTTTCCAAGAGATCCGAGCAGGCCAAGGCGGACGAGGAGACATATGAGCAGATGGTGGCTAAGTATAAAGAACATTTCGGCGAAACTGATAAAAAGTAAAATTGATCACATTCACAATTAAAATAAGAGTGGTCACACATACAAAGATGAATTCAAATAATGAAAGGAAAAATATATGGACGCAAAAGATATAGGAAAAAAAATTGAGAACCCGGTGCTGCTGGAGGCGATGAGAAGACTCAGAGAGAATGAGAACAGTGACACGCTGAGAGCATTCTTTGGAGCGGTAGTGCATGCAGTATTTGTAGTGCCGGCTACATTTGACAAAGAACCGGTTGTTGCAGCTGACGGAAAGCAGACTCTTGAGCAGGGTGTAAAGATCAATTTTGCCCTTCTCACCAATGAAAACGGAGAGAAGGTTCTTCCATGTTTCACTGATGAGGAGACATTTGCCGCATCACAGTTTAATGAGGGATTCAAGAGGATCATATTTGCCTACAAGCAGGTTGAGGATCTTGTGTTCAATTCCAAGGGCGGAATCAAAGGTATCGCCATGAATCCGTTTACAGAGAATTGCTTTGTGTCAGGTGACTTCATAAGACAGTACAGAGAACACAAGGAGACAGGTCTTGTTGAGAATAAGATCAAGCCGGGAACAAAGGTTAAACTCAGACAGCCAAAGTACCAGCCTATAAATATGCTTGAGGCTGCGACAAAGTATCTTGAGGAAAAGGGAAATGTCAACAGAGCATATATCCAGATGATGGAGGAGTCAGGCAAGGAGGATAAGTATCTCATAACTCTTGATATGGTAGAAGGAGAGGATGAGAAACCGGTAATAGCAGGACTTATACCACTGTTAAAGCCACATTCATTTGGAATAGAGATAGCATTTGTGACGGCAAAGGGCTCTCTCGGAAGTCAGACTATGCATATGACAGATCCATTCTATACAAGAGAGGGATACAAGGCTCCGGAAAATACGGCACAGGATGATGTGGAAGGTACCGAAGAAGAGGTTGCTGATTCAGAGGAATAGACAGCAGAGACCTTAAAATAATATTGCACATATGTGCGCAGACATGATAGTATGTGCATGTTAAAAAAATAAGACAAGGGGTTTATTATGCTGAAAAAATATCTGACTATATTTTTGATATCCATGGTTCCGATACTTGAGCTGCGTGGGGCCATACCTTATTCGGTTGGATTTGGACTTCCAAGTATACCATCGTTTATAGTGTGTGTCATAGGCAATATGATACCGGTACCATTCATATACTGGTTTGCCAGAAGGGTGCTTGAGTGGGGAAAGGATAAAAAGTTTATAGGAAAGTTCTTCACATGGTGTCTGGTCAAAGGCGAGCATGGCGGACAGAAACTTATGGAAAAGTCAGGCGTGGGTGTGTATATTGCTCTGCTTTTGTTTGTGGGTATACCACTTCCTGGAACAGGAGCATGGACCGGAACGCTGGCGGCAAGTTTTCTTGAACTTGACTGGAAGAAGAGTGTTATCATGGTGATGCTCGGAGTTATCATGGCTGGAGTCATCATGTATCTTGGCAGCGTGGGTGTGTTCGGTGCCATAGGACTTTTGAAGTAGAGGATATACTATATACAGTTAGAACAGAAAGGATGATGGATATGGCTTTGAATCCGGCGATGTTATTTAAGATAAAGGGAGCCTGGGAAAAATTTGTGAGTAATCATCCAAAGTTCCCGATGTTTCTCAGAGCGGCATCTGCTACAGGAATAAAAGAGGGCTATATAATAGAAGTAAAGATAACCGACACGGATGGGAAGACGATATGTACTAATGTCAAGCTCACCGATTCTGATATGGACCTCATAGATATGATAAAGGATATGAGTACCAACGGAAAATAAACAAAATAATGTAAAAGACTTCTTGACTTGCATAGTCTGATTGTGTTATTGTAGACTTTGCGATGAAAGAGGTCTTTTTTTTGTGCCTTAAAATAACAATGGAGGTAAGTGGAAATGCGCGTTAAAATAACATTGGCATGTCAGGATTGTAAACAGCGTAATTACAATATGACAAAGGATAAGAAAACGCATCCAGACAGAATGGAAACAAAGAAGTACTGTAGATTCTGCAAGGCTCATACAGTACACAAGGAGACAAAATAGTCTGAACCAGTAAGGAGGAAAAGAGTTATGTCTAAATCTAATAAAGAAGAAAAGTCAAATACTCTCAAGAGAAGCTGGTTTCAGGAATTAAAGGGAGAGTTTAAAAAGATCACATGGCTTGATAAAAACTCCCTTGCAAGACAGTCAGTTGCGGTGGTTATTTCATCAGTCGTTCTCGGCTGTATCATAGCTATTGTAGATTGGCTGATCCAGATTGGTTTGAATTTCATAGTTGGGTAAAGGATGGTGGAGAATATGTCAGAGGCAGAAAATGCAAGATGGTATGTTGTTCATACATACTCAGGATATGAAAACAAAGTAAAGGCTGATATTGAGAAAACAAAAGAAAACAGAAATTTACAAGATCAGATTTTAGAGGTAGTCGTTCCTGTAGAAGATGCCACGGAGATTAAAAATGGCAAACCAAAGTCAATAGAGAGGAAGATACTTCCTGGTTACGTTCTCATCAACATGATCATGAACGATGTTACATGGTATGTTGTTCGTAACACAAGAGGTGTCACAGGATTTGTTGGATCAGATCCAAGAAAGCCTGTTCCGCTCACAGATGAAGAACTGAGCAATCTGTATCAGACTTCAGATGAGGTTGTCATCGACGTTGAAGTGGGTGATTCTATCACGGTTACTTCAGGTGCCTGGGAAGGCACAGTAGCAACAATTAAGGCAATTAATACTGCAAAACAGACCGTAGCCATCGAAGTAGAAATGTTTGGTCGAGTAAATACTGTTGATATTGCGTTTGCTGATATCAAGAAGTTGTAATTATCAAGTGGAAGGGTTTGACCCGTTATTACCACAGTATTTTGGAGGAATGCTAAAATGGCAAAGAAAGTAGAAGGATACATCAAATTACAGATACCTGCAGGAAAGGCAACTCCTGCACCACCTGTTGGACCAGCACTTGGTCAGCACGGTGTAAATATCGTTGCTTTCACAAAGGAATTCAATGCAAGAACAGCTAATGAGGGTGACATGATCATTCCTGTTGTTATCACAGTATACCAGGATAAGAGTTTCAGCTTCATTACAAAGACTCCACCTGCATCACTTCTTATCAAGAAGGCATGTAACATCAAGTCAGGTTCTGCAAACTCAAAGAAGACTAAGGTTGCAACAATTTCTAAGGCTAAGGTTCAGGAGATCGCTGAACTTAAGATGAAGGATCTGAACGCTGCAAGCCTTGAGGCTGCTATGAGCATGATCGCTGGAACAGCTCGTTCAATGGGCGTTACAGTTGAAGAGTAATACAGATATTTAGTGGGAGGGTCGCTCCCGATATGACCACAGGAGGTTTATAATAATGATAAAGAGTAAGAAATATGTAGATGCAAGCAAGCTCTATGACAAGACAGCTGCTTACGAGGCAACAGAGGCTGTTGCTTTAGTTAAGAAGATGGCTTCAGCTAAGTTTGATGAGACAGTAGAGGCACACCTCAGACTCGGTGTTGATGGACGTCACGCTGATCAGCAGGTTCGTGGTGCTGTAGTTCTTCCACACGGAACAGGTAAGACTGTTAAGGTTCTCGTATTTGCTAAGGGTGCAAAGGTTGACGAGGCTCTTGCAGCAGGTGCTGATTACGCTGGTGGAGACGAGCTCGTACCAAAGATCCAGAACGAGGGATGGTTAGACTTCGATGTTGTAGTTGCAACACCTGACATGATGGGCGTTGTAGGACGTCTTGGTCGTGTACTTGGACCAAAGGGTCTCATGCCAAACCCTAAGGCTGGAACAGTTACTATGGATGTAACAAAGGCTATCTCAGATATCAAAGCTGGTAAGATAGAGTACAGACTTGACAAAGCCAACATTATCCATGTGCCAGTGGGAAAGGTTTCTTTCACAGAGGAACAGTTAAACGAGAATTTCCAGACTTTAATAAATGCTATTGTTAAGGCAAAGCCAGCAGCTGCTAAGGGACAGTACCTTAAGAGCGTTGTAATTGCTTCAACAATGGGACCTGGTGTCAAGATCAACACAACAAGCTACGTGTAAAAGCTGGTTGATCTGATCATCAGATAAGACCAAAAGCCCCACACCGCTATGGGATATCTACAGGGTATCGCGTAGGGTGTGGGGCTTTTTGTATCCAAAATGAATCGGGTCGAATAATGTATTATTACATTTTATAACGTATCAATTCTGTGTGTTGACGATAAAAGTCAGGCATTTTATACTGGATATTGTCGAAACAATACATAGATTGCATTTTAGGAGGTAAAACGTATGGATGTGGGATTGATAATTGCAATTGTAGTTCTGGTGGTTGTTTTATTGGTGTTCTGTGTGAGCTATGTAAAGGCACCACCAAACAAAGCGTTTATTATTTCGGGACTTAGGAAGAAACCAAAGATACTGATCGGTAGAGCGGGACTTAAAGTTCCTTTTTTTGAGAGAAAAGATGAACTGCTGATAAAGCAGATAAGTATTGATATCAAGACAGGAGATTATGTACCAACTCTTGACTTCATCGGTGTAAATATCGATGCGGTTGCAAAGATAAAGATCCGTACCGATGAGGATGGAATCCAGCTTGCCATGAAGAACTTCCTTAACATGAAGGAAGAACAGATCATGGAGGCTCTGGTGGATTCATTACAGGGTAACATGCGAGAGATCATAGGAACCATAAGTCTTAAAGAACTGTGTAATGACAGAAAATCATTTGGTGATCAGGTGCAGGAAAAGGCTCAGGTCGACATGAACAGACTCGGTATAGAGATCATATCCTGCAATATACAGCATGTTGAGGACCAGAATGATCTTATCATAGCACTTGGACAGGACAACATGGCTGCGATCCAGAAGAACGCCAGCATAGCTAAGGCAAATGCTGACAGAGACGTGGCTATAGCCCAGGCTCAGGCAGCAAAGGAGTCAAATGACGCGCAGGTTCTTGCTCAGACAGAGATCTCTATAAAGCAGAATGAACTCTCTATCAAGAAGTCGGAACTCAAGACTGTCGAGGATACAAAGAGAGCCGAGGCGGATGCCGCATATGAGATCCAGAAAGAGACTCAGAGAAAGACGATAGAGATCACAAAGACTGAGGCAGATATTGCAAGACAGGAAAAGGAAGTAGACCTGAAAAAGAGAGAGGCTGATGTTAAAGAGCAGTCGCTCAATGCTGAGATACGAAAGAAAGCAGAGGCTGACAAATTCGCAAAACAGCAGGAGGCTGATGCACAGCTTTACCAGAGACAGAGAAATGCAGAGGCTGACAAGTTTGAGAAACAGCAGGAAGCAGAGGCGAGAAAGGCTCAGGCTGAGGCAGAACTTTATGCCAAGAAACAGGAGGCTGAAGGTATCCGCGCTGTAGGAGAGGCTGAGGCTAAAGCTATTGAGGCAAAGGGTATAGCTGAGGCAGAGGCGCTCGAGAAAAAGGCTGAGGCTATGAAGAAGTATGGTCAGGCTGCTATGGTGGAGATGATCGTAAATGCACTTCCGGAGATGGCCAAGGCTATTGCAGAGCCTCTGTCAACCATAGACAAGGTGACTATCATAGATGGCAATGGTGGTGGTTCTGGAGTAGGAACAATGGGTTCTTATGTACCTCAGGTACTTGCCAAGACCATTGAGTCAGTGAAGGAGACTACGGGTGTTGATATAGCGGAGATCATGCGTGCAAATACATACGATGCAAAGGTAAACAAGAACATCAATGTATCGGGGCTGGAAGGCGTGAATGTACAGATGGAGAATCCGCCGAAGGAAGAGAGTAAAACTGCAAGTACAATAGACAGTGATAACGACTAAAATAAGATGAAACATGGCTCCATATGGTGTATAATAAAAATATTAAACCATAAAGGAGAGGAATATATGTTATCTTTAGTAGTTAATGTATAGTAAGTTAAATAATAAATATATCCTAATAAACTCAGTAAATATAAGGGTTTGTTAGGATATATTATTGTAAAGTATGTGTACCTTAAAAATTGAATAGTAAATAATTATTATAC
>JBNMKK010000025.1:0-36709 GCA_050874325.1 Coprococcus sp.
AATGGGGCATCCGATCAGGTGAAAACAGAATCCCTCTGTCCTGCCATCCGGATTGATCTCAACCTTCCAGCTGTCCATCCATTCTCCCTTCGCCTGGTGTTCCTGCTGCATTTTGTTGAACTTCACATAGGTTTTTTCAAATACTTTGTATGGCCAGTTGCTTTTGTTGCCGTTGACTATTTTCCCGAGAAATTTCATCTTCTCAGCGGAATCCCTCTTGATATTGAGGAGAACCTCACCATCAAGTCTGTGATCGCTTGCCTCGTAGAAAGATAAGATGGTGAACCAGTCATACATATTGGCTGCCATCATATTTTTGCCGAGATCAGGCATGTCTCTGCGCATAAATTCCCTGTAATATTCATCAGCCTTTTTGAATATGTTATCCGCCTCGGACGGAAGATTTTCTTTGCAGTATTTTTCGTATAGTTTTGCGTAGCTTGATACTGAATATGCCCGTTTCATCTTATAACCTCCCATATAAGCCCCAATTAGTTTGATATCAACATTGTTTTGGGTTAGAATATACTAACTAAATAAATTTTATCACATAAGGTGTAGTATCGCAAACAATAATGTACGGTAAGTTAATGATAAGGGCTTTGCACAATGTGCAGAGCCCTTAAGTTTATATCAGATTCTTTCCCATTTTCCTATATTGTGAGGGGGAGAATCCCTTTTGTTTGCGGAATAATCGGCTGAAATACAGCTGGTCATCATAGCCTACAATTTTGGCTATTTCGTTTATAGTGTAGTTTGTCTGCTCCAAAAGGATCTGAGCATTGTTGATCCTCAGGGAGACGATGAATTGCATGGGTGCGGTTCCCGTGAATTTTTTGAAATTTCTTATAAACCAGCTTACGCTCATACCTCTTGATTCTGCGTATTGTTCTATGCTGATGTCTTTGTTGTAGTTTTCGTTGAAGTAAGAAACCGCATTATCCATTTCGCGGTCCATGTATTCATTCGTTATTATGTGTTCACGGGATAACTCACGATCAAACACGATCAATAGATGCGTAAGGAGTAAAGTAAGCATTTCTTCATAGTTATCCTGGCAGCGCTGCAGCTCAATAATGATTCTTTTAAATATACGCTCATATTCCATTGATGAACCTACGTGGAATATACGTTCTTTATCTTTGAGACCGTATTTGCGAAGTATATTTTTTACATCGGAGCCGGTGAAATGGATCCAATATACCTCAGTCTTATCCTCTCCATAATACTCATATTTCTGTAGTTCCTTTGGTCTGTAGAGGACTATATTGCCAGCGGGAACGATCGTCTCATTCTCAGCATTATCAAAATGAAAATGTCCAACTCCGGATGCAATATATATTATCTGATAATCCAGTCTTCCCTTGGGACGGTATGTAGGCATTTTAGGGTGGCTGCTTAGACGATATGTACCACAACTGCCAACGATCAATGGTCTGCTCTTATCCTTGAAGTCGAGATAAGAATGATTGAGATATCCCGTGTTTATATACATGGTACGAAAACTCCTTTACATACATTGCTATGGTTAAATGGCTCTGTATGAATTGTATCATTTTGTCCATATTCTGTCCATTGCTGTTCATAGACAAAAAAAACTGCAAAAAGTATCATAAGGTTAGACAGTAAGGCAAGGCAAAAATGAACTTGCAGAAGATATCGGATGCATTTAAGAGACAATGAGACAAAAAAAATACATATTAAGGAGGAGCGCAGATGATAGTGTCACGTTACTATGAGAATCTGAATGTATTGCACGAAAATACGCAGCCGGCAAGAGCATACTATGTACCGGTTTCACACAGAATGGACGATTTGATCGAACACAGGGAAAAATCAGATAGATTACAGCTTTTAAATGGAATGTGGAAATTCAGATATTTGAAAAGTATTTACGATGCAAAGGATGCATTTTACGAGCCTGGATATAGCACGCAGGATTTTGATGAGATCGAGGTCCCAGGAGTATGGCAGATGGCAGGATATGACACGCATCAGTACACCAATATCCGTTATCCGTTTCCGTTTGACCCGCCGTATGTTCCGCAGGACATACCGTGTGGTGAATATGTGACGACATTTAATTATGCACAGGATAAAGATGCAACAAAGGCATATCTGAATTTTGAGGGAGTGGACAGCTGTTTCTATGTGTGGGTAAATGGCACATATGTTGGGTATAGTCAGGTGTCACATGCGACAAGCGAGTTTGAGGTGTCTGAAATTTTGACAGAAGGTGAGAATACAATAGCTGTTCTGGTCATGAAGTGGTGTGATGGATCATATCTGGAGGATCAGGATAAGTTCAGAATGAGTGGGATTTTCCGCGATGTATATATACTCAAGAGACCGGAACGCTCAATCCGTGATTATCGTGTCACGACAACGGTTTTTGAGGAAAAAGCTGAAGTGGATATTGATATAAGTTTTTACATGGAGACAGAGATAAAAGTTTATATAGAAGATATGAATGGTTCGGTAGTTGCAGAGAAAGCAATCGGGCGCGATGGAATTATTGCATTGGAAGTGTCACAGCCAGTTCTCTGGAATACAGAAAATCCATATCTGTATACGCTTGTGCTGCAGAGCGAAAAGGAGACGATCGTAGATCATATTGCGATCAGAACTATAGAGATAAGGGAGAGGGTGATCTATTTAAATGGACAGAAGATCAAATTCCGCGGAGTAAATCGTCATGACTCAGATCCTGAAACCGGATTTACTGTTGATGTGGATAAGATAAAGAAGGATATGACTCTGATGAAACAGCATAATATCAATGCCATCCGTACAAGTCATTATCCAAATGTCCCATATTTTTATCAGATGTGTGATAAGTATGGATTTATGGTGTGTGATGAGGCTGATATAGAGGCTCATGGTCCATTTATGTTATATCGAAGTGAGGATACAGATTATAACAGGTTCAAAAAATGGAATGAGAAGATTGCGGATGATCCAGAATGGGAGAATGCGATCGTTGACAGAGTGAAACTTATGGTCGAGCGTGACAAGAATCGTTTTTGTATAGTGATGTGGTCCATGGGCAACGAGAGCGCATATGGCTGTAATTTTGAGAAAGCGTTGGAGTGGACAAAACAGTACGATCCTAGGCGCATCACACAATATGAGAGCGCAAGATACAGAAATTATGATGTGACTTACAACTACGAGGATCTTGATCTGTATAGCCGCATGTATCCCGCTATCTCAGAGATAGAGGAGTATCTTGATAAGGATGGCAGCAAGCCTTTCCTTCTTGTCGAGTACTGTCACAGTATGGGAAATGGACCTGGCGATCTTGAAGATTACTTCCAGGTGATCCACAGCGATGATCGCATGTGCGGAGGATTTGTGTGGGAATGGTGCGATCACGCCGTAGTTCATGGGCATACAGATGACGGAAAGGCAAGGTATTACTATGGCGGGGATCATGGAGAGAACATACATGATGGCAATTTCTGCATGGATGGTCTCGTGTATCCGGATAGAACACCTCATACAGGTTTGCTTGAGTATAAGAACGTGTATCGACCGGTCAGAGTAGTTTCATATGAGCAGGAGAGTGGAGAGCTTACACTTCATAATTACATGGATTTTGATGATATCAGAGATTATGTGGAGATATATTATGATGTAACACAGGATGGTATCAGTGTTCAAAGGGGAAGATTGTCTGAAGTTTCGGCTGAGTCTCATGGCGAGTGCACAGTAACTTTAGATGTTGATGTTCCTGCATCCGGAAGGGTGTATTTGAAGATTTATTATCGCTTGAAGAAAGAGATTCCCCTTGTCCCTGTAGATTATGAGTTGGGATTTGATGAGATCCTCCTAAAAAACGAGAACGGAAGAAATCAGAGAGCTGCAGATCTGACAAAGCCGGAGGAAACATTGGCAGATATAAGTGTCAGTGAGGATGACGTTGAGATAGTGTTAAATGGCAAGGAGTTTACTTATAAGATCAGCAAGCGCACAGGACTTTTCCGTCAGATCAGGTTTGCTGGCAGAGATTATCTGAACCACCCTATGGAGCTGAATATATGGAGAGCGCCTACCGATAATGACATGTATATCAGGTCGGAGTGGGAAAAAGCCCACTATAATGAGGCGTACACAAGAGCTTACAGTGTTGAGATACTTCAAAATAAATATGGGGTTATGGTGATGTGTCATGCCGGCGTGGTTGCGCCAACGGTTCAAAAGATAATAGATGTCGAGATATTGTGGAAGATAGAGGGTACAGGCAGGATCACGTCAGGAATTACGGCGGTAAAAGATAGAGAATTCCCGGATCTTCCGAGATTTGGAGTAAGAATGTTTCTGGATAAGACACTCTACGAGGCTGCTTATTATGGCATGGGACCGCAGGAAAGTTACCGAGATAAGCACAGAGCAGCCAGCCATGGCATATTCAGAAGTTCTGTGGCTGATCTCCACGAGGATTATATCATGCCTCAGGAAAATGGAAGTCATTATGATTGTGATTATGTTGAACTTACAAATTCCAGGTATGGAATTGCAGCGGTAGCAGAGGACAGGTTTTCGTTTAATGCATCTTATTATACACAGGAAGAACTTACGCATGCAGAACACAATTATGAGCTTGCAGAATCAGATAGTACAGTACTTTGCATTGATCATGCGTTAAATGGAATAGGCTCCAACAGTTGCGGTCCGGTTGTGCTGGACGAATACAGGTTTAAAGAGACAAAATTCAGATTTGGATTTACACTTGTCCCTTTTGTGAAGGGTTAATATAGGAGGGAATACTTATGGAAGAGAAGAAGTACTTAAAGTGGTACAACAAAATTGGTTATGGTTCAGGGGATATAGCAGGTAATGTTGTGTATGCGTTCCTGACATCATTTGTCATGGTATATCTTACCGACACAGTCGGACTTGCATCCGGAATGGTGGGAACGCTTATTGCAGTTTCAAAATTGTTTGACGGTTTTACAGATATATTTTTCGGATCATTGATAGATAAGACCAGGAGCAGACTTGGCAAGGCAAGACCGTGGATGATATACGGATATATAGGCTGTGCAATAACATTGGTGGCATGTTTTGCAGTACCGACAAGTTTTGGAAGAACGGCGCAGTATGCATGGTTTTTCATTGCATATACTTTGCTAAATGGCGTGTTCTATACAGCAAATAATATTGCATATTCAGCGCTCACATCCCTGATCACAAAGAACAGTAAGGAACGTGTTCAGATGGGATCATACAGGTTTATATTTGCATTTTCAACAAGTCTTTTGATTCAGACAATAACAGTCGGATTTGTGGACTGGTGCGGTGGAGACGCTGCGGCATGGAGACTTGTGGCGATAATTTATGCGATAATCGGTCTTGTCATAAATACGATCTCAGGCCTTTCCGTAAAGGAACTGCCGGAGGAGGAGCTTAATGATGGTGAGACAAAGGAAGTAGAGGAGAAATATGGTCTGGTTCAGGCGTTCAAGATCCTTATCAAGAATAAATATTACGTTATGATATGCGGAACCTATATATTACAGCAGCTCTACAGTGCTATGATCGGTGCGGGACTATTCTATATGACATGGGTTTTAAAAAATAAGAATCTGTATGGTAAGTTTGCCTGGGCGATAAATATTCCACTTATTATAGCACTGATATTTACACCGACGCTTGTGGGCAAGTGGAAGGGCATGTATAAGCTTAACCTCAGAGGGTATATAGTAGCTGTTATTGGCAGAGCATTGGTGGTTGTTGCGGGATATATGGGAAATGTACCTCTTATGCTGGCATTTACAGCGCTGGCAGCACTTGGTCAGGGTCCTTGGCAAGGTGATATGAATGCTGTGATCGCCTCATGTTCAGAGTATACCTATCTTACACAGGGAAAGCGCGTTGATGGAACGATGTATTCGTGTACATCCCTCGGAGTAAAGATCGGCGGTGGGATAGGAACTGCTATTATGGGGTGGTTGCTTGATCTATCCGGTTATGTTGGAACACATACAACACAGCCTCAGTCTGCACTTGATATGATGCAGTTTATGTATCTGTGGCTGCCGCTTATATTTGATATTCTTATCTTGCTGATTCTCTCCAGGATGAATGTGGAGGCTGCAAATGAGAAGATCAAGGCGGAGCGTGGATATATAAATGATTCTGTAAATCTGGAGTTATAAATGTTAGAATATTATTCAAATAGTAGAGGAGGTAGAATTTATGAACGTGGAAGATAATATAAACACTCTTGGTAATTTTTGCGGTATGAGAGATGTTGATAGGTTGTCAGCAGATGTCATTCAGAATAAATACGGATTTCCCAAGGCAGATGTTATGGTATTGTTTGGCGGTAGCATAATTGAGGGCGGAGACGTCCTGGCAAAGGCGATGCAAGAGAAAATCGCGAAAAAATATATCATTGTCGGCGGCGCTGGTCATACGACAGAGACGCTCAGGCAGAGAGTGAACACGGAATATCCGGACATAGAGACTGCTGGTCTTCCCGAAGCGGAGGTGTTCCAGCGATATCTTGCGCATGTATACGGTCTGCAGGCCGACTATCTGGAGACTCAGTCAACGAACTGCGGTAATAATATAACATACCTTTTGGGTCTGCTTCGGGATAAGAGTATTCCATGTAAAAGCATTATCCTGACTCAGGATGCGACGATGCAGAGACGTATGGATGCGGGGCTGAGAAAGTATGCACCGGGGGAAGTGGCTATAATAAATTATGCTGCATATTCGGTGAAAACAGTTTTACATTCCGGAAAGTTAGAATTTGACAGGCAGCCGCATGGTATGTGGACAGTGGACAGATATGTAAATCTCCTCATGGGTGAGATACCAAGGCTTGCAGATGATGCAAATGGTTATGGCCCTGTCGGAAAAGATTTTATCGCCCATGTTGATATACCGGATTCGGTATCGGTGGCATTTGAGGAGCTGAAGAAGGTCTACGGAACGGACACGAGGGAGGCGAATCCTTTGTATGCATCGAAGTAGAGCGATGATCCGCGAGCAAATTATAGTTCACAAATTCTTCATAAAATTTATTAGCACTCGGTATTGACGAGTGCTAACAGAAGTGGTATAACATAATCAGTCAAAGGAAAGAGCTTCTAAATAGAAATTAACGATAAGCCTTGAAGCGATCCTTTGAAAAGAAAACGAAATTATTAACATATATATACCTGATGCGATAAAGGCAGATGGGATAGATATTGGAAGGAGAGATGACTTATGTTAATGCCTAGTATTATTGGAGATAGCTTTTTAGATGATTTCTTTGGATATCCTGAGAGGACATATGCAGCACCAAAGCAGACACAGATGGGTGGATTTATGCAGGCTGATGTAGCCGAGAGCGAGGATGCTTACACAGTTGAGATGAATCTTCCGGGTGTTAAGAAAGAGAATGTGAAGATTGAACTCAAGGATGGCTATCTGATCGTGAATGCGACTACAAAGAGTGAGACCGCAGAGGAAGATAAAAAGACCAAGTACATCCGCAAGGAGCGTTATAGCGGTTCTGGCAGCAGAACATTCTATGTTGGAAAGGATCTGACACAGGAGGACATCAAGGCAAAGTTCGAGGATGGTGTGCTTAAACTCACAGTTCCAAAGATTGAGAAGAAACCTGAGACTCCAAAGTCAAAGTATATAACAATTGAATAATGATTTTTGTGCGACATCTATTCAATATTTGTATATAAATATCCGGCGCAGGGACCTCCCTCCTGCGCCGGCTTTTTGCGTTATATTTACATTTGACATCAAGGGTTCTCAGTTTATAATGATGGTATGACTAAACCCGGATTCGGGTGTGGCATGATAGATATATAGGAAATAAAGCCAGACAAGGAGATACACAATATGAGATACAAGGCAGCGATATTTGATATGGACGGAACAATACTCAACACTCTGGAGGATCTTACAGACAGTACCAACTATGCACTTGCTCATCATGGATTTCCAGAGAGAACGATAGATGAGGTGAGAAGATTTGTAGGAAACGGCATACGAAAGCTCATTGAGAGAGCTGTGCCTCAGGGAACAGATATTGAGATGGTTGACAAAGTATTTGATACATTTGCCGCTTATTATAAGGAACACAGCGCAATAAAGACCAGACCGTATGATGGAATACATGACGCCATTGCAAAGCTCAGAGCAGCGGGAGTAAAGACGGCAGTCGTATCCAATAAGGCAGATTTTGCTGTACAGGATCTGTGTGTGGATTATTTCCCTGGAATGTTTGATTTTGCCCTTGGAGAGAAGGCAGGAATAGCCAAGAAACCCGCCCCTGATATGGTGGAGGAGTGCCTCAGAACGCTTGACCTTGAGAAGAAAGATGTAGTCTATATAGGTGATTCGGATGTAGATCTTGCCACAGCAAGAAATTCAGGAACGGATGTCATCATGGTAGGCTGGGGATTTAGAGACGAAGATTTTATTCTGAGCCTTGGGGCACCATTTGTCATCCATGACACGCAGAAGATAGTTGATATAGTATTGGGAGAGTAGCCTATGCTTACATATTCATTCGATGACAGGGGGATGGATTTCCTCTATGAGCATTTGTATAAAGAGATAAAAAATGACATATTGATGGGAAATCTGAAACCGCATGAGAAACTGCCGTCGAAGAGGGCATTTGCCGGTCATCTGAATGTGAGCGTGGTCACAGTGGAAAATGCATACAGTCAGCTCCTGGCTGAGGGATATATTTATTCCAAACCGAAAAGTGGATTTTATGTGTGCGATATAAAGGCTGAGGATTCTGGGGTAGTAAGTTCCCAGAAAAAATACGATGTACATGAAATTGAGGAAGAGCTGGATGGAAATACCCACACAGTGAATGAACATTTGGATGCGGTAGGGCAGGATCAGTTCTTTGCTGATTTTGTGAACAATTCCACCCTCAGCGAGAACTTCCCATTTTCAACATGGACAAAGCTCATGAGGGAGGTCATGATGGATGACCGTGAAAAGCTTATGAGGAGATCCCCGTCGGGTGGTATATTTGAACTCAGAAAGGCGATCGCCGATTATCTTTATCAGTTTAGAGGAATGTCGGTCAGCCCGAACCAGATCATAGTCGGTGCTGGAACAGAATATCTGTATGGGCTTATAATACAGCTTCTTGGCAGGGACAGTGTATATGGTGTGGAGAATCCTGGGTATCAGAAGATCCAGCATATATATGACGCATACCAGGTGAAATGTTGCTATATAGATATGGACGAGAGCGGCATAAACATCGAATCCCTCGAGCAATCCGGAGCGGATGTCGTACATATATCCCCGTCACATCATTTCCCGACTGGAACGGTCACGCCGGCAAGCAGGAGATACGAACTGCTTGGATGGGCAGCAAAGCAGGACAACCGATATATTATAGAAGATGAATATGACAGTGAATTTCGTCTGGTGGGAAGTCCGATTCCTGCACTTCAGAGTATAGACGCATCGGATAAGGTCATATACATGAATACATTTTCAAAAAGTTTATCATCTACCATAAGAATAAGTTATATGGTATTGCCAATTCCGCTTATGGTAAGGTATAATCATATACTAAGCTTTTATGCGTGTACGGTGTCGAATTTTGATCAGTATACCCTGACAAGGTTCATTCAGGAGGGGTATCTGGAAAAGCATATCAACAGAATGAGAAACTATTACAGGAACAGCAGAGACAGGATACTCAGATGTCTGAAGAATCACAGACTGTATCCCGAGATAAAGATAAAAGAAGAGAATGCAGGTCTTCATTTCCTGATGGAGGTTGACACGGAGTATACGGATAGTGAGATGGTTGAGAAGGCTGCTGCGGCAGGAATCAACATATCCAGTCTCAGTCAGTACTGCCATGGAACAAAAGCTTACGAAAAAGAGCGGGAGAACAGCCACACGCTTGTCATCAACTATTCCGGTATTGAGGAGGATATTATTGAGGAGGCATGTGACAGACTTCTTGAAAGTGTGATATATCATGAGGAGGGAGATATATCATAAACATACTTGAAAACGGAGGTGCTTTATGAAGATATCATTTGATTCCCTTGAGGAACAGAACATTCAGAATTTTAAGGGTGGCGAGGGCGTGTTTAAGCCTCGCATGCACGTAGGCAATTATAATAAGATAATGAGAGCAACACTTCCAGCCGGAAGTTCAATTGGTCTTCATACACATGATACCAACAGCGAGATCATATTCATTATTTCAGGAGTTGGAACCATGGAGTATGACGATACCATGGAGATACTTAATCCGGGTGATTGTCACTATTGTCCGCCGGGACACAGCCACAGTCTCAGGAACAACGGCGACGAGGATCTCGTGTTCTATGCTGTCGTGCCGGAGCACAACTAATTGAAACAATAAAATATTTCCAGGAACAAAGGGCGGTGATATGTAATTATCATCGCCCTTTTCCTATACCGCTATATAGAAAAACTGTTGTTAATGAGAAAATAAGCTGATAAAATATATTGTTGATGGGCTGAATCATATACACAGGGACTGCAACTTACATTGGGCTGAATCATATACACAGGAGCTGCAATAAACCGGCGTTCATCGCGGAATGCAAATAAAAAGATGGATGTTCGATAAAGGAAGGTGCAAATATGATTTCAGAAAAACAGACAACAAAGACAGCGGATCCAGTTATAAGCCGTGAGGAGGCTATAGAGATCCTCAACACACCTGACGATCAGGTTGATGAACTTGTGGCGCGTGCAGGAAAGCTTCGCGAGAAGTATAAGGGAAAGCATGTGGGAATCCATATTCTGACAAATGCCAGAAGTGGTAACTGCTCTCAGGACTGCGCATACTGTGCACAGTCGTGTCGGTCAAAGGCATCGATAGACAAGTATCGCTGGGTAGGTGATGAGAAACTCTACAGGAACAATGATTTTGTGGACAAATACCATCTGTCCAGACACTGTATCGGCCTAAGTGGAATGAAATTCACGGACAAGGAGATCGAGGAACTTGCAGTGCGTATTCGCAAGATGAAGGAGTCGGGGACACATCTGTGCTGCTCCATTGGATTTTTGACGGAGAAACAGGCGCATATACTGCGGGATGCGGGTCTTGACAGGATCAACCACAATCTGAACAGTAGCAGGGCATATTATAGCCATATATGTTCAACACATACATTTGATCAGAGAGTTGCGAATATAAAGATGTTGCAGAGTGTGGGATTTGAGATATGCAGCGGCGGCATCATAGGAATGGGGGAGAGCAAAGAGGATGTTGTGGACATGCTTTTAGAACTCAGGGAGATAAATCCTGAGGCGATCCCTATCAATTTTCTTCTTCCGATAGAGGGAACGCCTTTAGGGGGGATCGATACATCAGATCTCACAACGGAGTACTGTCTGAAGGTGTTGTGTCTGGCGAGACTCATGGTTCCACAGGCGGACATAAGATGCGCGGCAGGCAGAGAAATATATTTTAAGGGGGAGGAGAAAAGACTTCTTACAGTGGTCAATTCCATCTTTGCATCCGGATATCTAACGGAGGATGGACAGGGAATGGAGGACACTATCAAGGCGATAACAGATGCGGGATTCACGTATGAGGTAGAGTCGGCGTAATGAATGCAACTTAACAAAAATGGAGAAAGGCAAAAATAGAAAAAAATAGAGGAATAAGTGATGAATAACAACAAAGGAGAAGGAGCAATAAGAATTGTCATAAAGGTGCTTACGATAATTCTAAGTGTATTGGTAATCGCGACGGTAATAGTATTTTGCTATAGGAAATTAGGTATTGGTAAGAATAAAGAGGAAAAGACAACTATCATAACTTCGTCAAAGCTGGAGAAGGTTTTGCAGATAAGCGATTTGTCTACTTACAAGGTTACGTTTAATGGTGTTTCAACGCTTGTTGGAGATGACGGAGAGCAGATAGGAAATGTTGCGTATAATGCACAGGTGAGTGTGGGTATGAATATGGAAGACATATCAGTCAGCGTGGAAGATGTAGACGACAACAATAAGAATGTTGTTGTTACACTTCCTGAAATCCAGATAGTGGACACAGATGTAGATCCGGGGTCGCTTGATTATATGTTCAGCAAGAAAAAATATGACAGTGATAATATTTCGATAAGTGCTTTACCGCAGTGCAGGCAGGATGCGGAAAATGAATGTAACTCAAATGAAATGTTGTTTGAGTTAGCCCGGGAGAATGCGGTGAATACAATAAAGGCGCTGGTTGATCCGCTCTTGGATGGAATGGAAGGGTACACGTTGGTCATATTGGACAAGGAGGGAAATAAGTATGAATAAAAAGATTATCTCGTTCTTGTTATTGGGCACATTGATAGTGATGTGCTGTGGGTGTTCTGAAAAGAGTACTGAAAGTGAGAATACGACACAGCTCAGTATAAGTCAGATGCAGTCGGTGTGTGAATTGGCAACATTAGAGTGTTATTATCATAATACTGCAAAGATGGAATCCGAAAAGGATGTTATGTGGTGGAGCACTTCCAAGAAACTGTGGGTTGAGTATTCCGGTATAGTAAAGGTTGGTGTAGATTTTAGTAAGTTGACGATGGATGTCTCAGGTGATGTTGTTACCATAACAATGCCTGATGCAAAGGTTATAAGTTGTAAGGTTGATGAGTCTTCACTTTCGCCAGATACTTTTTATTCAGAGACTAGTGGTCTGGGTGCTGGAGATGTAGGAGGAGAGGATCAATCAAAAGCGTTTGCTGCTGCACAGGATGGTATGAAAGAAACGGCAGAGAATGACACAGCATTATTGCTTCAGGCAAAGCTTAGAGCACAGACCCTTTTGGAAAATTATGTAAAGAATATAGGCGATATAACAGGTGTTGATTATACAGTAAAATGGGGTACTGTTGAAAATGAATAATCATATAGTAAAAACTGCAACAATGTAGTTTATATAAATTTTACTCTTTGAATTATTGTAAAAGTGAAACTGAAATGTTATTATAGTATCAGTTTTATGTTTGATTATAGAAAGCCAGTTGGTATATGAAAAGTATACTAGCTGGCTTTTCTTGCTTTTTACATAGATTTTACATTCCGTTTACTGCCTGTGGATAGCGCATCTTTCCTCATGTGGATATGCTTGTCTAAGACGTTTAGAAATCACACAAGGAGGAAAACACGGTGGACGAGCGAGTTAAGATAGTGTTTGGACTGCTGGGAGGACTTGCCATGTTCCTTTATGGAATGAACAGCATGAGCGATGCGCTTCAGAAGGCAGCAGGAGAAAAGATGAAAAAGATATTGGGATTTCTCACGAAGAATCCCTTGATGGGAGCTTTGGCAGGTGCACTGGTCACGGCGGTACTTCAGAGCAGTTCTGCCACGACAGTCATGGTCATCGGATTTGTAAGCGCAGGACTTATGAATCTGCCTCAGGCAATATCCGTAATATTTGGAGCAAATATAGGAACAACCATGACGGCGCAGCTTATGGCGTTCAAGATCAGCAACTATATATATCCGATCATATTCATAGGTTTCATTCTGAACTTTGCGTTCAAGAAGGAAAAGATAAGGAATGTGGGTATGGTAATATTCTCATTTGGACTGTTATTTGAGGGTATTGAGGTCATGGGCGGAGTTATGAAACCTCTTGCCAGCAGCGCTATATTTGTGGATCTGATGGGAAAGGTGTCAGAGATACCGGTTCTCGGAGTTGTACTTGGAGCTGTTATGACACTGATTGTACAGAGCAGTTCAGCGACCATTGCGGTACTTCAGAACTTTGCATCACAGCCGGGACCTGACGGAATGCACAGCGTTATAGGGTTGGCAGGTGCAATACCTATCCTGTTTGGAGACAACATAGGAACGACAATTACAGCCCTTCTGGCGTCTATCGGTCAGTCTAAGAATGCCAAGAGAACGGCGATCGCGCATAGTACATTCAACATCACAGGAACAATACTTTTCATGTTTCTTATAAGACCGCTTGCAGCATTTGTCCAGTGGATATCACCCAAGGGGGATGAACTTGACATCATATCAAGGCAGATAGCAAATGCTCATACCACTTTCAATGTGGCATGTACGATCATCTGGCTGCCACTCATACCAGTGATGGTGAAGATCGTTAAGTTTATCATACGCGGTGAGGATAAGAGCAATACTGAGGGATTTGTTGCAAAATATCTCGATGATAAGGCGATGTCACAGCCGGCGGCAGCAATATATATGGCGGCGAAGGAGATATCAAGACTTTCAGTTCATGCGGAAAAGATGATAGATTCCATGAAGAACGCCATATCAAAGAGAAATACAGCTGAGATAAGAGATAAATATGTGGAAGAACACACAAAGGTCAAAGAATTGCAGGACATCATAGTAGATTTTGTTACAAAACTTATAGCCAGTGGAAATCTGACAGAGAAACAGGCTGAACATGCTGCAGGACTTATGGTAGTGAGCAACAACATAGACCGTATTGCCGACAGATGTGAAGAGGTGGACGTATTATATAAGAAGATTTTGGACAATGGTCAGGTTCTGTCAGATGCAGCCATCTCAGATCTTACAGAGTGCATGAATATGACAGAGAAATTATTTAATGAATCTATGGAAGCTATAATCAAAGGTGATAAAGAGACTCCTGAAAAAGTGGCAGCGGATAAGAAAAAGATACGGAAACTGCAGAGACAGGCATCTAAAGCACATCTTGGACGAGTTAAGAAGAATACATGTGCAAGAAGTCTTACCACAGATTATTCTGCACTTTTATACAGCATGGATCGTATGGCAGATAACTGTATATCCATAGCGGAGGAGGCTATCGACGATTTTACATTTGACAAGCTCGAGATAGAAAATATGGCAGATGACGGCATTGGCTTGGTGAAGGCAGGTGCAGAGGCATGATCAAAGAGATGAGAAACGGTATGGTGAGACGTATTGGCTCTGCCGGGGCTGCTGTCATGGCAGTTGTTGGATTCATGTTGCTTTCTGGATGCGGAAAAAATGTTGATGTTCCGGATATGTCATCTATGGGAACGATACATGCGATCTCCAGGGAGGAAGGTTCCGGAACCAAGGCGGAGTTTGACAATATTGTAGATACGGATGCAGTTGGAACTGTCAAGGTGACATCTTCCACAGATGATGTTGTTGCAGAGGTTGCGGCGGATAAAGATGCCATAGGTTATATTGCTTACAGTGCCGCAGGTGGCAGTGGAGTCAAGATATTGAGCGTCGATGGAACTTCGCCGGATGAGGCATCTATAGAGAAAGATAAGTATCCGCTGTGCAGAGATTATATATTGGTATACAGTGGGGAACTGTCAGCCGTGGCACAGGACTTTATGGCATATGTGAAGTCTGAGGGACAGGCGGTTGTTGCAGATTATTGTGTTCCAGTAAAGAAAAGCGAGACTTTTTTGACGGACAGATCAGGAGGCACAGTGGAGATACATGGCTCAACATCGGCAGCACCGATAGTGACAAAACTGGCAGATGATTATATGAAGATCAATCCTAATGCAAAGGTCACAGTGGCTGAGTCGGATTCTACACAGGGGCTTAACGATGCCATGCAGGGCAAATGTGACTTTGGAATGTCGTCGAGAAGTCTTAAACCGTATGAGAGTGAACTGCTCACATCATACGTGTTCGGACGGGATGCCATTGCGGTGATAGTGAACGATGATAATCCGATGTCCGACATATCGGTAGATATGCTGAAAAAGATATACGATAAGAAGTACACAAAGTGGCAGGATTTGAACTAAAACAGATTAAAAGAAATAGTGAGGACAGGCAATTGGTAAACTGGCTGATCAGACTGATAAGAAAAATAGCAGGCAGAAAAGGAGAATATGAAGATATGGCACAGGAAACAGATATAAAGACAATAAAGGGCGTATATGTCAACAGAGAGATTTCATGGCTTAAGTTTAACGAGCGAGTACTGGAGGAGGCACAGAATGAACACTCACCGCTCTGTGAGAAGTTGTCATTTCTTGCAATATATCAGTCCAATCTCGATGAGTTTTTTATGGTGAGAGTTGGATCACTGGAAGATCAGAAACTGCTCACCGGGGATCAAAGGGAGAACAAGACAAAGCTCAGTCCCCAGGAACAGATAGATGCGATACTTGGAAACGTTACAAAGTTAAATACGATAAAGGACAATATATATGAGAATCTTATGGGCGAGGTAGCGAAAGAGGGATTCAGACTGGTGCGCTATGCGGATCTTTCAAAGTCTGATGCCAGATATCTTGACGGATATTTTGCTCAGGAGATACTTCCCCTGCTATCAGTTATGATAGTTGGCAGAAAGCAGCCGTTCCCATTCCTCAAGAACAGGGAGATATATGCCCTTGCCATACTTGAGAGAAAGGGCAAGAAGAAACTGGGGATCATCCCTTGTGAGAGTGGCATGATGCCTAGACTTGTGGCGCTTCCGGGGGTACAGGGAACATATATACTTCTGGAGGAACTTATTCTCCACTATGCTCCGGGACTTTTCAAGGGCTATAAAGTTCAGGAGAAAACTCTTATGAGGATCACCAGAAATGCAGATATAGATGTGAGCAAGGTTTACGATGAAGATCTGAACTACAGAGACCAGATGGAGCAGGTTGTAAAGCTCAGAAAGAAACTAGCTCCGGTCAGGATCGAGTTCACCAGAGATATATCACAGAAGATGGTGGGGGAGGTGTGCGATTACTGTGAGCTTGACGAGAGCCATGTATTTTATTCAAAATCGCCACTGGAACTGTCATTTGTATTCCAGATCCAGGATATGCTCAGAGACAGATCCGAGTTGTTCTTTGAGAGGAGAGTGTCACAGCCGTCGCCAGATCTGGATATGATGAAACCGCTTATTCCGCAGATACTTGAGAAGGATGTACTTCTTTCATATCCATATGAGAGCATAAGACCATTTCTTAATCTTCTTCAGGAGGCAGCCAGAGATCCAAAGGTAAATGCGATAAGGATGACACTTTACCGCCTTGCCAAGAACTCCAAGGTTGTTGAGGCGCTTGTTGAGGCTGCAGAGAACGGTAAACAGGTAGAGGTCCTTGTAGAACTTAAGGCAAGATTTGATGAGGAGAACAATATCGAGTGGAGCCGTACTCTGGAGGATGCCGGTTGCCATGTAGTATATGGAGTGGACGGACTCAAGGTACATTCAAAACTGTGCCTCATCACCAGAAAGGATGAGGGAAAGATCCAGTACATAACACAGATAGGAACCGGCAATTACAATGAAAAGACATCAAGACTTTATACAGATCTGTCACTTATGACAGCAAATGATGATATAGGCAAGGATGCCATGAAGGTATTCCAGGCGATACTAATCGGCAACACGGTGAGTCATGCAGATCATCTTCTTGTAGCTCCTGAGTGTCTTCAGGCACCGGTCCTGAGGATGATAGATGATGAGATTGCATTGGCAAAGGATGGTCAGCCGGCATACATAGGGGTGAAGATCAATTCCCTCACAGATAAGAGGATCATAGACAAGCTTGTTGAGGCGTCAAAGGCAGGAGTGAAGATAGAGCTGATCGTCAGGGGAATCTGCTGTCTTATCGCGGGGATCCCGGGTGAGACCGAGAATATACATATTAGGAGTATAGTTGGACGTTTCCTTGAACATTCAAGAATATATATATTCGGAACACCGGACAGAGATAAAATATATATTGCATCGGCAGATTTTATGACACGCAATACGCTGCGCCGTGTTGAGGTAGCCGCGCCTATATACGATGAGAAGATAAAGCAGCGTATCAGAGATATGTTCGGGCTTATGATGAGAGACAACATGCAGGCTCGTATACAGCAGCCTGATGGCACATACATGAAACAGAACCGCGATGCGGAGGAGATCAATTCCCAGGAAATGCAGTATGCAGAGGCATATGAGAGGGCACGTCAGTAATATGGCACGTAAGGCGTTTGCTTTCCGGGGGCAGATGTGATAGAATTTGAAAAATAACAGATAAAAGATAACGTACAGATTACGGACCAAAAAGGATAACGACTGTACATGCTTTTGGCATGGCAGTCGTTATCCTTTTTTGCCTTTTTAGAATTAATTTAGGGAGGATCAACAAATGTATCTGCTCATAGACAATTTTGACTCGTTTGTGTATAACCTGAAGGCATATTTTCAGGAAATAGGGAGAGATGTGATCGTGAAACGATGCGATCAGATAACTATCCAGGAAATAGAAGAATTGGATCCGGAGGGGATAATATTGTCTCCGGGACCAGGGAGGCCGTGGGAGGCAGAACTTTGTGTGGATGTTGTAAAAAGATATAAGGGGGAATTCCCGATACTGGGGGTCTGCCTGGGACATCAGGTGCTTGGGTATCTTGCGGGAGCTGTTATCGAAAAAGGAAGTATGCCGATGCATGGTAAAGTTACAGAGATACATTCATGTGGGACGGGACTGTTTGCGGGACTGCCAGACAGATTCCGAGTTACAAGATATCACTCACTGGTTGTCAGAGGAGATAGTTTGACAGATGACTACCGCGTGGATGCGGTGTCCGAGGATGGGACGGTTATGGGTATCTCTCATAGAAAGCTGCCATTATACGGAGTACAATTTCATCCGGAAGCAGTGCTTACGGAGTATGGTCATGAGATCCTGGAGAATTTCAGCAAAGCCGCAGAAGAGTTTAACAGCAGAAAGGGGGCTCTATATGAGCAATAACCAGAGAATGATAAAAAAGCTTGAGAAATATATGGGAGCCGCCGACATATTTAGGATATATGACAACGAGGCCGGAATTGCATTCCTTGATTCTTCTCTTGTGAACGATCTGGGGCATTATTCTGTCATAGGAAGGTGTCCATATCTCAGGCTAGTGAAGGATGGAGATGTATTTACGGTTAACGGGAAAACTGAGAAGAACAAGACATTTGAAGAATATATGAGGAAATATCTGGACAGCCATGTCGATGTTGCACAGAAAAATCTGCCTATAGTATCTGGGGCGATTGGATATCTGTCGTATGATTATGGAATGGATAGGATGGGTATTGCCTCTTGCCTGGATGATGTTGTGGCTGTACCAGAGGCGGTTATGACATTTTATGACTGTTTTATCATTGAGGACTGCTGGGAAAAAGAGACTTATCTGGTGGCAAATGGGATAACTGGTGATGCGCGGTCAAAGGTATGTGAGATGGAGGCGGTCATAGAGAAAACCAGAAACAGAATGAAATATGAAAAAGTGGAACAGGACAATATAAATATACATCCGGATCGCAGTGAGGAAGATTATGAGTGCGCAATAAAAAAGATGAAGGATTATATAACTGAGGGGGACATATATGTTGCAAATATGACAAGACAACTTGTGATTGAGAGCGATAAAGATCCCCTTGAGGTATTCTATGACCTTCGGCGCAGCAACCCATCGCCGTTTGGGGGATATTTGGATTTTGAAGGTTATCAGATAGTGTGTGCTTCTCCGGAGAGATTTCTGCAGATGAAAGACCGGCGTGTTGTTACCCGCCCGATAAAGGGAACTCGAAGAAGAGGCGGGACATCGGCAGAAGATGATAAGTTTCGAAGAGAGCTTGAGGATTCGCAGAAAGAGAAAAGTGAATTGCTGATGATCGTTGACCTCGAGAGGAATGATCTTAACCGGGTGTGCAGACCGGGAAGTGTAAAAGTGACTGAGCTGTTTGCGATAGAGGAATATGCAACTGTTTTTCATCAGGTGGCTGGAGTAGAAGGAATTTTGGAAAAAGGGGAGGATGTTATGTCTCTTCTTGACACGGCGTTTCCGGGTGGCTCTGTTACTGGAGCGCCGAAACACCGGGCGATGGAGATCATAGATGAGCTTGAGTGTGGAAAAAGGAACATTTATACCGGATCCATAGGTTATATATCTCTGAATGGTGATTGCGACTTTAATATAGTGATAAGAACCGTGCTGCACATAGATGACAGATATTATCTCGGCGTGGGCGGAGGGATTACTGCCGAATCTGATCCGGAATCTGAGTACGAAGAGACTTGGGATAAGGCAAAAGCAATACTCAAAGCTCTGCAGTGATGGCGTGCTCGATATGTGAAAAAGGAGAAATATAAAATGAAAGTAAAAATAGATGACTGCTTTCAGTTCGGGCTGGGAGCATTTGAGACCATAAGTATAGATGAAGGCATACCGGTATTTCTTGACAGACACCTGAGACGGCTGGAACGTGCGGCGAAGTTCCTGCAGATAGGGCAGCCGGAATCGCGCGGATTGAACAGAAGTTCCATTTTGGAATATCTTGAAGTGAATATGGAAGAGAATGGTTACAAAGATCAAAGTGGACAGATGAAACGCTGTGCGCTCAAGGTAATGCTCACTCAGGAAAATGTTGTATTATCCATGAGAGATAATCCCTATTCCTCAGACATATATGCGCGGGGGTTTGTCATGGACATAAGCGATGTGAGAAGAAATGAGACATCCCCGTTTGTATACCATAAAACCATGAATTATGGGGACTGTATTCTTGAAAAAAGGCGGGCTGGCAAGGCTGGAAAGGATGAACGGATCTTCTTGAACACCCATGGACAGATATGCGAGGGGACGGTGAGTAATATATTCTTTGTGAGGGATGGCAGGATATACACGCCAGAGGTAGGTTCGGGTCTTCTGCCTGGGATCATAAGGGAGTACATCTGTGAGTCGGAGGTGGTCATAGAGACCGCTATATTCCCTGATGAATTGTCGTCATATCAGGAATGCTTTGTGACCAACTCCCTCATGGGGATCATGCCGGTGAAAGCGTTGGAAAATACCAGCTTTGAAGAGAGGACTGTCACTGGCAGATTGATGGCAAAATATCGTGATCATGTAGCCGGATACCGGTAAAATGCTATTTATGTCATTGAGACCTTGGATCAGCTATCTCACATATAGTAAGAGTGTCACCAGATATGGTGAACCTCACATCATACCCGCCGTACAGCATCCCGTACCGCCTGTTAGGTTCATCCTGGTATCCCGGGCGTGGATCCTGTGCCAGTATTTCCTTTAAAGCCTCAAGCTGTGTATCAGAGAATATGGATGCGAGTTTGTCGGATACGTCTTCTGTGCTGCAAACGTTCAGTCTGGGAATATCAAGTGCATCTGTCCAGCCACCGGTAGCCTCTGGGTGACTGTCTGTGTATGGCAGATAAGGTTTGATATCGTACACGGGAGTACCGTCGAGTATGTCCGCGCCTGAAACCAAAAGTCCGGATACACAGCCGGATCCTTCATTATAAATAATATCCAGAAGCCTTACTGAAGATAGCCCTATATTGTTAGGTCTGAATGGCGATCTGGTAGCAAAAACCCCCATTTTCTGGTTGCCGCCGAGCTTAGGAGGTTTTACTGTTGCGGTAAAAACATCCCTGTGAGCTTTGGAAAAGTCCCATAGCAGCCATATGTGGGAGAACTCTTCAAGACCTCTGAAGGATTCGACCTGATTGTAAGGCGGCATCATTTCTATAAAGGCCGTGCCGCATTGTGTCAGACCGCTCTGCCTAGGTATCCCGAATTTTTCTTTGTAGTCACATCTAACATATCCTATTACCTCTAAATAGTTGTTTTTCATATTCTTCATTCTGGCATCCGTCCCATTTTTGTGCTTTTGTTAACGCCGACTTTACATTCAATTTACATAGCATTGGTTATGCATTTTACTTTTACCCCGTATCATAGTGCAATGAAAAGAACGAAAGGCGCGCGAGTTCTTTTCTGGGGCATACAAGATTTACATAGCCCAATAATACAATATTTGCAAAGACCGGTTCAAGAGATAACCGGCACATGCAGCAAGTTTTTGAAGAAAACTTGTTATGCATTACAAGCCATAAAAGAATATGGACAAAGTAAGGAGAAAAAGAAAATGGTTAAATTAAAGAAAGTATTGGCAGTAACACTTGGAGCAGCACTTATGATAGGAAGTCTTGCAGGCTGTGGAAACAATTCGTCAAAGAACGCAGATGGCGGTTTTGATGCAACACAGGATATATCAGTAGTATCAAGAGAGGAAGGCTCTGGAACAAGAGGTGCATTTGTAGAGCTCACAGGAGTTGAGGAGAAGGATGCAGATGGCAATAAGGTCGACAACACAACAACAAATGCCATCACATGTAACAGCACAGAGGTTGTACTTACAACTGTAGCAGGAGATGATTATGCTATCGGCTATATCTCACTTGGAGCACTCAATGACACAGTAAAGGCACTCAAGATCGGCGGCGTTGAGGCAAGTGAGGAGAACATAAACAATGGTTCATACACACTCTCAAGACCATTTAACATCGTTACAAAGGATAATATCAGTGATGTGGCTCAGGATTTCATCAATTATATTATGAGCGAGGATGGACAGAAGATCATATCAGCAAATAAGTACATCGAGGTAGCCAACAGCGGAGCGTTCACATCAACAAATCCAAAGGGCAAGATCGTTGTTGCAGGTTCATCATCAGTAACACCTGTTATGGAAAAACTAATCGAGGCATATAAGGCGATCAATACGAATGCGGATATCGAACTTCAGGAGAGCGATTCAACAACAGGTATCACATCAACATCAGATGGAACATGTGATATAGGAATGGCATCCCGTGAGCTTAAGGATACAGAGACAGCACTTGGACTTAAGGCAACAGTAATAGCGATGGACGGAATCGCAGTTATCGTAAACAACAACAATCCTGCTGATGACTACACAGTAGATCAGGTAAAGAACATATTCACAGGTTCAGCAGCAAAGTGGGAGGACGTAAAGTAATCAGCTTATGCATAAAGTTAAAGAAAATGTTATGCATGCAGTATTCCTTCTTGCAGCACTGGTATCCATCGCGGCGGTGGCACTCATATGTGTGTTCCTGTTCGTGAATGGCATACCAGCCATCAAGGAGATCGGTTTCGGGAATTTCACTCTGGGTGAGATCTGGAAACCGACAAATGGATACTACGGCATTCTTCCTTTTATATTAGGAAGTATATATGTGACAGCCGGTGCGCTGATAATAGGAGTCCCGATAGGACTTCTTACAGCTATATATCTGGCAAAGTTTTGCCCCGAGAGATTGTATAGGGTTATAAAGCCGTTTATAAATCTCATGGCGGGAATACCGTCTGTAGTATATGGATTCTTTGGAATGTGTGTACTTGTACCGATGGTAAGGAACATATTTGGTGTAAATGGAAATACTATGCTCACGGCATCTGTACTTCTCGGCATGATGATCCTTCCGACCATAATCAGTGTGTCGGAGACATCCATCAGAGCGGTGCCTGACAAATATTATCAGGGAGCACTTGCACTTGGAGCAACACATGAGAGAAGTGTATTCAGAACGGTTGTGCCAGCAGCAAAGTCAGGAGTTATGGCAGCTGTAATCCTTGGTGTCGGCCGTGCGGTTGGTGAGACCATGGCAGTTATCATGGTAGCCGGAAATCAGGTTCATATGCCTGATGGAATACTGAGAGGTGTAAGAACACTTACCACAAATATAGTAATGGAGATGGGATATGCGACGGATCTGCACAGGCAGGCTCTGATAGCGACAGGCGTTGTACTGTTCGTATTCATACTCATTATCAACCTCCTGTTCTCCATCATAAAGAGAAAGACGGTGGCATAAATGGCAGAGAGAGTAGAAGGAATAAAGACTATTGTCGCATGTGGCGATGACAGATCAAAAAATACAATAATCAGCACAAAGAAGTCTGCACCTGAGGATGATCCTTCATCCATAGTAGATGTGGACAGCATAGATGCCATAAACAAGAGAACATGGTCAGAGAAATGGGCTGAGTACAGAAAGAAACCGGGATCGTTCATAATGTTCATTCTGGTGCATCTGGCAGCGCTCATAACAGTTCTATCCATAGGGTTCCTGCTGGTGTATGTGCTTGTAAAAGGAATTCCGAATCTGAACGCGGACATATTCAGCTGGGAGTATACATCGGACAACTGTTCACTGGTGCCTGCGCTTATAAACACGGTTTATATGACGTTGCTGTCACTTCTGATAGCGGGTCCTATAGGAATATTTGCAGCTATATATCTTGTTGAATACGCAAAGACCGGCAACAAGCTGGTGGGAGTTGTGAGGATCACAGCGGAGACGCTTACAGGAATACCATCTATTGTATACGGACTTTTTGGAATGCTGTTTTTCACAAATGCGTGTGGACTTAGATTATCACTCATATCAGGTGCGCTTACCCTGGCGATAATGGTTCTTCCAGTCATAATGAGGACCACGGAGGAGGCACTTATGGCAGTGCCTAAGTCGTACAGAGAAGGCAGCTTTGGACTTGGAGCAGGAAAACTCAGGACCGTGTTCAAGGTCGTTCTTCCAAGTGCAGTTCCGGGTATCTTATCTGGAATAATACTTGCCACAGGGCGTATAGTAGGCGAGACCGCGGCACTTATCTACACAGCGGGTTCAGTTGCCAAGATGGCGACAAAGCTTACCGATTCAACAAGAACCCTGGCGGTTCATATGTACCTTCTGTCCAAGGAGGGACTCCACACAGATCAGGGTTATGCAACGGCAGTTGTGTTGCTTGTACTGGTGGTCCTGATCAATTTTGCATCGGACAAGATTGCGGGAAAGGTTGCCGCTGACAAGGCTAATTGACATGTGCTGTGGCTTTGGAATCAGAGTCGTGGCATGTGTTTTAAATAAAGAGTTTTTACAGAATGGAGAATATAGATGAATAAAAACGTTAAGTTTAGCGTTAAGGATCTGAACCTTTATTATGGAAAGTTCCACGCCCTGAAAGGGATAGATATGGATATTCCGTCAAATGAGGTTACAGCATTTATCGGACCATCGGGATGCGGCAAATCCACATTTCTTAAGTCGCTGAACAGAATGAATGATCTTGTTGAGGGCTGTAAGATAACAGGTGATGTCAGACTTGATGGAGAGGATATATACAGCGGAATGGACATCAATCTTTTGAGAAAAAGGGTTGGAATGGTATTCCAGCAGCCCAATCCGTTTCCGATGAGTGTATATGACAATATAGCATATGGACCGAGAACCCATGGTATCAGAAACCGTGCCAAGCTGGATGAGATAGTTGAGAGATCACTCAGACAGGCGGCAATATGGGATGAGCTTAAGGACAGACTCAAAAAGTCAGCCCTGGGACTTTCAGGTGGTCAGCAGCAGAGACTCTGTATAGCGAGAGCACTTGCGGTGGAGCCTGAGGTACTTCTCATGGATGAGCCTACGTCAGCCCTTGATCCTATATCGACATCCAAGATAGAAGATCTAGTCCTGGAACTTAAGAACAAGTACACCATCATCATGGTTACACACAATATGCAGCAGGCAACGAGAGTTGCAGACAACACGGCATTCTTCCTCCTGGGAGAGGTTGTTGAGTATGCAGAGACTGAGAAGATGTTCAGCAAGCCGGCTGACAAGAGGACAGAAGATTATATCACGGGTAGATTTGGTTAAAGGAGAAGGTGACAAGATGAGAGACAAATATGAGATGCAGCTTAGAAAGCTCCACGCAGAGATGATAGAGATGGGAACTATGATCGAGCAGGCGATAGAGACTGCCATCAAGGCTCTCGTAGCTCAGGATACTGAGCTTGCAAAGAAGGCTATAGAGGCGGATGACGCCATAGACCATCAGGAGAGAGAGATTGAGAATCTGTGCCTCAAATTGTTCCTTACTCAGCAGCCGGTTGCGGGTGATATGAGAAATATATCAGCGGCACTTAAGATGATCACGGATATGGAGAGAATAGGAGATCACGCCTCGGATATATCTGAGCTCACACTTTGTATGGCAGGCACTCCATATATCAAAAAACTTGAACATATACAGCAGATGGCAAAGGAGACTATTGTCATGCTTGTGTCAAGTATAGAGGCGTATGTGAATGCTGATGAGAAGAAGGCAAAAAGTGTCATCGCTCATGACGATATAGTTGATGACCTTTTCGATACAGTAAAGAACGAGCTGATCACTCTGATACATGATAACCCTGACGATGGTGAGCAGGCGTGTGATCTGCTCATGGTTGCAAAGTATCTTGAGAGGATAGGAGATCATGCCACAAATATCTCAGAGTGGGTATTGTTCTCAATAACAGGGGAGCATATTGATTAGTGTGTGAATAGAGTATAGATAAATGGATTTTATACATCTGTGGAGGTGAGTAAAATGAAGTGGTTATGTAAGAAGACAAATGAAATGTCACACAGAACGGGTATTGGCAACATGAAACTTTTTATCGCGTTAAGCACGGTGATATGTGGTGTCGCAGGATGCGTTATTGCGCTGATCCTTCACATGATACCTGCATTTGACTCGATGCCATTTGCGGAGCTTGAGTTCATATGTGGCGGTTATGGAGCATTTCTTTTGGGAATGATAGGCAGTGCGCTGTATCTCCTCATAAAGGAGCCGCTCGGAGAGTCACAGGAGTGATATAGGTCTGTTAAATAACAGATATAATTTTACAAAATTTTACACAGATTTTAAATTTACACAGATTTTACATACACATATCTCGCATTTTACATATCCCTTTTACAATGATTTCTGATAAAAAACAGACGCTGTAAAAGGGATATTGTGTATACGAGTCCTTATGCAGGTGGTATCGGCGGGAAAACCGCGGAAATGTAGTAAGGAGAAGAGAGATATGGATATTTTTAATGTGTTATCCCTTTTTGGCGGACTTGCCATGTTCCTGTATGGAATGAATGTTATGGGGGACGGGCTTGCAAAGACCGCCGGAGGAAAGCTGGAGAAGATTCTGGAGAAACTCACATCCACACCGATAAGGGGGGTTTTGCTCGGCGCTGCGGTGACAGGCGTCATACAGTCGTCATCGGCGACCACGGTCATGGTTGTTGGACTTGTCAATTCAGGTATCATGAAACTTAGACAGGCTGTGGGTATCATAATGGGTGCAAATATCGGAACCACGATCACATCGTGGATACTGAGCCTTACGGGAATACAGAGTGACAATATATTCATTAATATGTTGAAACCGTCATCTTTTTCACCTATACTCGCAGTAATAGGAATTATTTTCCTGATGTTCACAAAGTCAGAGAAAAAACATGATATAGGCTCTATACTTCTGGGATTCACGGTTCTCATGTTTGGAATGGAAATGATGAGCGGTGCGGTGGCTCCTCTCAAGGATGTTCCTGAATTTACAAGCATACTTACCATGTTCTCCAACCCGTTCCTTGGAATGCTCGTGGGAATGCTCATAACAGCGATAATCCAGAGTTCCTCGGCATCTGTTGGTATACTTCAGGCGCTGTGTGCAACCGGTGCGGTGTCATTCGGCACAGCCATACCGATCATTATGGGTCAGAATATAGGAACATGTGTGACCGCCCTCATATCATGTATAGGAACAAAGAAGAACGCAAAGCGGGCGGCATTTGTGCATTTGTATTTCAACATCATAGGAACAGTAGTGTTCATGGTAGTGTTCTATGCTATCAATTCATTTGTCCATTTTCAGTTCCTGAATGACTCTGCAAATGCAGCAGGAATCGCGGTGGTACACAGTGTGTTCAATGTGGCTGCTACATTACTGTTACTGCCTTTCTCGGGCGGACTTGAGAAACTTGCTACATTGACTGTCAGAGACAAGGATGAGACCGAGAACAATGCACCGGCAGAACTTGAGATGCTCAAGAGACTTGATGTGAGATTCCTTGAGAAACCGGCGTTTGCAGTGGGACATTGCATAGAGGTTGTAAAGTACATGGCACAGCTCTCAAAGAACAGTGTTGATATGGCACTGTCTCTTGTTGACAATTATGATGATGCGGTCAGAGATAAAGTTGAGGATCTTGAGGGGATCATAGATACATATGAGGATGAAGTCGGTTCATATATGGTAAAACTCAGCAGCAAGGAGTTATCACATGAGGACAGCCAGAAGGTATCAATTGGTCTTCATGTCATAGGAGATCTTGAGAGAATGTCTGATCATGCCATAACCATCGCAGACATATGCCGAAAGATGAACTCGGAGGGATCTTCGTTCTCGGACAAAGCAAAGGTGGAACTTGGCGTATACAGGGATGCGGTGGAAAATATCGTGTCAATGACCGTTGATGCATATAATAAGGAAGACCTTCAGGAGGCGTCCCACGTAGAACCTCTTGAGGAGGCTATAAATGAACTTAACAGCACAGTGAAGAAACAGCATATCAAGAGACTTCAGAAGGGCAAATGTACGATAGAGCTTGGAATATCTCTTGAGAATCTTATAAATAATTATGAGAGAGTCGCTGATCACTGTTCAAATGTAGCCGTGGCGATGCTGCAGCTCGGTTCAGATAACTTCGACACACACGAGTATCTGGACAATATGAAGAAGGATACAAATATTGATTTTCAGAGTATGTACACATATTACAGGGAGATGTACAGGCTGAAGTAGAACATATAAATGTCGGTTTGCAGACATGGGAAAGGAGAAGGAAATGGCAGTACATATTTATATAGTGGAAGATGATAAAAATATAAGGGAGATTGAGATGTTCGCGCTCAAGAACAGTGGATATGCGGTGGAGGAGTTTGAGAATGCGAAGTCATTCTTCTCGAGAACAGCGGAGAAGGTGCCGGATCTTGTACTCCTGGATATCATGCTGCCTGACATGGATGGTCTTGAGATAGTGAAGAAACTCAGGAGCAGACCAGATACAGTTAGAGTTCCTATCATTCTGGTCACGGCCAAGACGACAGAGCTTGACAAGGTGAAGGGGCTTGATATAGGAGCGGATGATTATCTCACAAAACCGTTTGGTGTGATGGAGCTTATATCAAGGGTGAAGGCACTTTTGAGACGCAGCAGGGCACTTCAGGATGACAAGCAGCTTGTGATCGGTGATATAACTCTGGATTCAGAGAGACGTGAGGTACACGTTGGGGGAGACCTTTGCGAACTGACATTCAAGGAGTTTGAACTGTTGAAACTCCTCATGGTTAATGCAGGGATAGTTCTTCACAGAGACACGATCATGTCAGATGTCTGGGGAACTGATTATGAGGGTGAGTCCAGGACTCTGGATATGCACATAAAGACGCTCAGACAGAAACTGGGTGATGCTGGAAATATGATAAAGACGGTTAGAAATGTGGGATATAAGATGGAGTAGACTGATATGGGAAAGAACAGTGATACCAGACTTAAAAAAGTTATAAATCTTGAGTTTATCACCCTGACGCTTGTGGCGATCGCGGTGACAATGATGCTGTCGACTCTGATATTCTATGAGGTTTACAAAGCGGAGATCATAAGGGATCTCAAAAACTATGCGGAGGTACTCAAAAATACCGGGGAATTTGATACAGATGATGTCGCGCAGTATAGAGATAAGGATAACAAAGATATAAGACTTACACTTGTGGCACCTGACGGAAGTGTGCTCTATGATAATCAGGCAGAAGAAGAGTTTATGCCAAATCATATGGACAGACCAGAGATCGCGGATGCGTTTGAGACCGGGGAGGGACAGGTGATCAGAAAGTCGGAGACTCTCAACAAGAGCACGTACTATTATGCTATCCTTCTGAATTCCGGAAGAGTACTCAGGATCGCCCGGGAATCCAACAATGTGCTGAGTATGTTCCTCGCCGGAGTGCCGGTAATGCTTGTTGTGATGCTGCTTTTGGTGATAGTCACAGTGACCGTGACGCATTACCTCACAAGGAACATCCTGAAACCAATCGAGCAGATGGCGAACAGTCTGGATGATGACACGCATATAGTGGCATATAAGGAGATGCGGCCATTTATCGATATGATACAGAAACAGCATGCGGATATAGTTAAGAGTTCCCAGATGAGACAGGAATTTACTGCAAATGTATCTCATGAATTAAAGACGCCGCTCACGTCTATATCGGGTTACTCCGAGCTTATAGAGACCGGGATGGCAACCGAGGCGGATGTGCATCATTTTGCCACTGAGATACACAAGAATTCCAATAGACTTTTAACGCTCATCAACGACATAATAAGACTGTCAGAGCTTGACGTGTCAGAGGACGCTCCTGTAATGGAGAAGGTGGATCTGGCAACGATAGCAAGAACAGCCACGGATATGCTGGCGATAAATGCGGAGAAGAACAGCGTGACGCTCAGCTACGACGGCGCGCACGGATATATAAGTGCAAATAAGATGATGATGGAGGAGCTTGTGTATAATCTCACGGACAACGCCATCAGATATAACAATAAGAACGGAAGGGTTGACGTGTCGGTAAAGACTGTGGATGGAAAGGTTGTACTTCGGGTGAAGGATACCGGAATAGGAATACCGAAGGAACATCAGGAGAGGATATTTGAGAGGTTCTACAGAGTTGACAAGAGCCGTTCAAAATCCACCGGAGGTACCGGACTTGGCCTTGCCATAGTAAAACATATAGTTGCACGCAATAACGCACATCTTGATATGACCAGTGAGCCGGGAAAGGGGACTGATATTTCTGTAACCTTTGATGAGTACAGGGAAGATGGAGAATGATACAGGTGAAATCACTGAATGTTGATACACACTGATGTCAAAAAACAGAATAAATGCTACAATGATAGCGACAATAAAAAAGGAGCCTGGTGGAAGTGTTTTAGCCAGACTCCTTAGTATATTGGTATTCACACACACCGATGCTAAGTTCGAAAATATGTGAAATGTTCTGAATTTAATATTATAATACAGCATGTTACGGAAAAAATCAAGAGTTAATTATGCAAAGCCTACAATGTGGATTGTGTATAATAGACAAAAATAGTTTAGGATAGACAGAGAGGTTATATATATTAACAAGAGTCGTCTTTGTAAAACGGAGTTTTGCGGATTCGACTAGCAAAGCAACGGTGAACAAATCCTTGAATATTGAATTTTATAGTATTACTATATGGTCTTGAATAAGGAGAGTGATAGTATGTCAGCAAACGAATATTTAAAAGCACAGAAACTTGGCGAGAAGAGATATCAGGCAGCAGTGGCAAAAAATGAATATCCATATCTTCCGGTTCTGGATGAGATAATATCACCATCAGATACCGTTGGTGAGGTAAATCTTGGACTCCAGACGATATCACTTGACAGAGTGGTAGGTACTGCGACTGCGGCAAGAACGACGGCGTTTGCAAGTAATTTTATGCCTATTTTGGATTATCATACTGAGTTTGGAATGAAGTGGGCAGCCCTCTGTGAGTCACATATAGAGGAAGGTATCCATGACCCAATAAAGGTCTATGAATACATGAATAAATTTTATGTAGTAGAAGGCAATAAGAGAGTGAGCGTGCTCAAGTACTTTGGCGCGGATTCTGTCCCTGCCATGGTGACGAGAAAGATCCCTAAGAAGACAGACTCACTTGAGAATAAGATATATTTTGAGTTTATAGATTTCCATAAACAGACTGGCATAAATTATGTATATTTTTCACAGCTGGGTGGATATGATAAGCTCAGAGAGTTTATAGGAACGACAAAGGACGCTGAGTTCACTGAGGATGAGAGGCTTGATTTCAATTCGGCACATCTTGCATTTGAAAAGGCGTATCTGGCAAAGAAGGGCAGCGAGGATCTCACGATCACGGTGGATGATGCCATGCTTGTATTCCTGAACGTGTACAGTTACAAGGAACTCAAGGAGATGACGACGGCTCAGGTGAAGGACAGCGTTGACAAGATATGGAGCGAGATCGTGCTTGCCAACAAGAAAAAGGATCAGACAGTCCTTCCAAAGCTTGATCCTGTGGAGCCTAAGAAGTCCATACTTGATCTTGTTATAAAGCCATCAGGTCCTTCAAACCTCAAGGTTGCATTTGTATATGATAAATCTCCTGCTAACTCGGTATGGACATATAGCCATGAACTGGGTAGAATGGATATGGAGAATAAGCTGGGGGATTCTGTAGACAGCAGGACATTTTGCAATGTGGACACACCTGCAAAACTCACGGAGTGTCTCAACAGACTGGTGGATGAGAAATATGATGTCATATTCACCACTGGACCAGAGATGCTGCCGGAGGCACTCAAAGTTGCAGTGCTGCATCCTGAGATAAAGATACTCAACTGTTCGCTGAGTCTTGCGAACAGCCATGTGAGAACATATTATGCGAGAATGTACGAGGTCAAGTTCCTGACAGGAATGATAGCGGGAAGTCTGTGTGCCGATGGACAGATAGGCTATGTGGCAGATTATCCGATATTTGGAACTACGGCTAACATCAACGCGTTTGCCATAGGAGCCAGAATGGTGAATCCTAGGGCGAAGATATACCTGCAGTGGACCAAGGTAAAAAACGCAGATCCTCAGAAGTTTTTTGAGAAGAATGGAATAACATATATATCGGACAGAGACATGATCATGCCGGATGACGCCTCCCGTAATTTTGGACTTTATCATTATGATAAGGATGGCGAGGTAGTAAATCTTGCCATGCCGTTCTACAACTGGGGCGCGTTCTATGAGAGAATCCTCAGATCCATACTGGAAGGCAACTGGAAACAGGAGGAGAAGAACGAGACTGCGAATGCGGTCAGCTACTGGTGGGGAATGTCGGCAGGAATAGTTGATGTCATCTGTTCAAAGCATCTTCCAGCCGGAACACAGAAACTTATCTCTATGATGAGTAATCTGATAAGAGAGGGTGCTGTCACACCGTTCAGCGGTAAGCTCACATCTCAGAATGGAATAGTCAGAAACGAGGATGACGGGGCTATGCTTCATGTGGATATCCTCAAGATGGATTGGCTTGCGGAGAATGTGGTAGGTATGCTGCCGACGGATGACGATCTGGTGGATGATGCGAAAAATGTCGTTGCCCTTCAGGGTGTGGACACACCTGAGAGTCTGGAACTTAAGTCAGTTCCGGAGGTAAAGTAAAGGTTTATGGGATAGTGCAGGGGTAAAGTTACGTGAAGATATTATTGTTGGCGGATGAAGAGTCAAAGTATTTGTATGATTTTTTTGATAAGAGCAAGCTTGAGGGGATAGACCTGATAATTTCGTGTGGCGATCTGTCACCGAATTATCTTTCGTTCCTTGCAACATTTAGCAGTGTGCCGGTGCTGTACGTACATGGTAATCATGATGTGTGTTACAAGGACACGCCTCCCGGAGGATGTACCTGCATAGACGGAAAGTTGTATGAATATAAAGGAATACGGATCCTGGGGCTTGGCGGCTCAATGGAGTACAAATATGGCGGTGCTGATCACCAGTATTCCGAGCGTGCGATGAGAAAGAGAATAAGAAAGCTTGGACCGAGGATAAAATGGAAAAGGGGCTTTGACATTCTGGTCACTCATTCCCCGGCGTACAGGATAAATGATTCTGACGATATTCCACATACAGGTTTCAAGTGTTTTCTGTCGCTGATGGAGAAATATAAACCTAAATATTTTGTACATGGTCACGTCCATATCAATTATGGAAGGGATTTTGTCCGTGAATCAAAATATCATGACACGACAGTTATCAATGCCTATGAGAGATATATCATAGAAATATAGAAAAAAATAATATTTTTGCAGAAAAGACAGTAATAAAACAATTTTATTGCTGTCTTTCTTGCGAAAATGGAGTTTTTTTGTTAAACTGTGTGAAGTTGATAAATTTGCATATAAAACAGGAAGGGAGACATGAGGTTTGGAGAAGAATAGCGAGGAATATAACAGAATACTTGGTGAACTTGCGGGTTATTGTAATGAATCCGGTAAGATAGACCAGAACCTCTATGTCAACTATGACGTCAAGAGAGGACTCAGAGATTCTACAGGAAAGGGAGTTCTTACAGGTCTGACAGAGATATCAGATGTCATAGGTTATGATGTTGTGGATGGCGAGAGAATACCGACAGATGGACGCCTGTATTATCAGGGATATAATGTGGAAGATCTTGAAAGAGGATTCCACGGAAGTAAGTTTGGATTTGAGGAGACTATATATCTGCTTTTATTTGGCAAGCTTCCAAATGAGCAGCAGTTCAGGAGCTTTGTGGAACTTATGGAGTGTTATAGGGAACTTCCAAGAAAGTTTACGCGTGATGTAATACTCAAGGCACCCAGCAAAAACATGATGAATGTTCTTCAGAGATGCGTACTCACACTCTATTCATACGATGACAATCCAGATGACATAAAGATAGAGAACGTACTTCGCCAGTGCATGGAGCTGATCGCTCAGTTTCCGGTCATAGCGGCCTATGGATATCAGGGATACAAGCATTATTTCCATGACATGAGTCTTGTAATACACAATCCAAAGCCGGGGCTTTCAACAGCGGAGAACTTCCTGAGACTGATAAGATCAGACAAGAAGTATACAGAACTTGAGGCACAGGTTCTCGATATATGCCTGGTGATCCATGCGGAGCATGGTGGTGGAAATAACTCAACATTTACTACCCATGTTGTGTCTTCCACAGGAACAGATACATATTCGGCTGTTGCCAGTTCGCTTGGCTCTTTAAAGGGACCAAAGCACGGCGGCGCGAACCTTAAGGTGCAGCAGATGTTTGATGACCTTAAGGCTCATGTAAAGAACTGGGAAGATGAGGCAGAGCTTGAGGAGTACCTCACAGGACTTCTCGACAAGAAGGGATTTGACCATTCAGGACTTATCTATGGAATGGGACATGCGGTATACACCAATTCGGATCCCCGTGCAAGGATACTCAAGGGATATGCCGAGAGACTTGCTCAGGAAAAGGGAAGGACGAAGGAGTTTGAACTCTACAGATCAGTTGAGCAGATATCAGCAAGACTTCTGGCTGCCAGAAGACGCAGCGCTAAGCCGATATCGGCGAATGTTGATTTCTACAGTGGATTTGTATACACCATGCTTGGAATCCCAATTGAACTGTTCACGCCTATATTTGCCATTGCCCGTATAGCGGGATGGTCAGCGCATAGAATAGAGGAACTTGTAAATGCGGGCAAGATCATCAGACCTGCGTATAAATATGTGGGAACACACAGAGAATATCTTCCTATGGAGGACAGATGATATAGATTATGAAAGATAAAAACAAGTCTTCAAAGACAGATGAAAAGACAAATGTTATGCGTATACTCGACAGCAAAAAGATAAAGTACAATCATTATTGCTACGTCGAAACCGGTGAGACAAACGGAGAAAAGGTTGCTGCTATACTTGGACAGGATCCAACTTACGTGTTCAAGACGCTTGTGACAGTGGCTAAGTCCGGGGCAAATTACGTGTTTGTGATCCCTGTTAGGGAAGAACTTGATCTTAAGAAAGCAGCCAAGGCAGTGGGCGAGAAGTCTATAGATATGTTGAAAGCGAAAGACCTCCTGCCACTCACAGGATATATACATGGCGGATGCTCACCGATAGGAATGAAGAAGTTTTTCAGAACCACCATAGACATCAGTGCAAAAGATCTGGAGAAAATGTATGTAAGCGCCGGAAAGGTCGGCTATCAGATAGAGATAGCTCCATCTGATCTAGAGAAAGTGATCCGTTTGGAGTATGCCGATGTTACTGTGTAGAAGAATGATGGACAGCAATGGAACCTTGGGTCATGCATGGCATGTTGATATTTTATACTTAAATAGTCTTGCATAAAAATAAAAACAGTGTATAGAAATCGATAGTGTAGACGATTGATTTCTATACACTGTTTTTTATGTTGGTCTGTCAGGAGTATATCACCGCTGCCATCTTCCGGCAGCACCACATGGCAAAACTAAACCCGTTTCGGTAACTGGAAGTCCGATCTCGTCGGAAACCACATGACCTCCGAATTTACTTTTGACCTCAGTTGATATCATGTATGTGAGTACGGCAGGCGCAAGCCCTGTTGTATAGGAATTAACAAGGAAAAACAGAGGCTTGTCACAGAGCAGCTGGCTGCAGAGCTTTATGAAAGGATGGATCTTTTCTTCAATCTTCCAGATCTCACCTTTTGGACCTCTTCCATATGAAGGAGGATCCATGATGATGGCATCATATTTATTGCCTCGGCGGATCTCTCTTTCAACAAACTTCACACAATCATCAACTATCCATCTTATAGGCGCGTCGGCAAGTCCTGATGATGCAGCGTTCTCCTTTGCCCATGTGACCATACCCTTTGATGCGTCGACATGGGTGACTGCTGCGCCGGCTTTTGCTGCAGCGCAGGTTGCCCCGCCAGTGTAGGCGAAAAGGTTGAGCACCTTTATTTCTTTTTTAGGTGAGTTCTTTATAAGCTCGCTGAACCAGTCCCAGTTTGCTGCTTGCTCAGGGAAAAGACCGGTGTGCTTAAAACTAAATGGTTTCAGGTTGAATGTCAGTTCTCTGTAGTTTATTGTCCACTGCTTTGGAAGGCTGAAAAATTCCCACTCTCCGCCGCCTTTGTTGCTTCTGTGGTAATGTCCGTTAAGCTTGTTCCATGCAGGATTCTTTTTCGGTGTACTCCAAAGAACCTGCGGATCGGGTCTGAGCAGAGTGTATTTGCCCCATCTCTCAAGTTTTTCTCCATCTGAGCAGTCTATAACTTCGTAATCCTTCCATCCATCAGCTATCCACATATGTGTAATCCTCGTATTATATAGTAGTAGTTTTTAGAGACCCTCTCCAAGGTCTTAACAACTATTAAGTCATAGTCTCGTCTTTACCTCTTCTGTAGGTTCGACTATGATATATACGATACTGTGGATTGTTTGAGTTCTCCTACCAC
>JBNMKK010000026.1:0-34800 GCA_050874325.1 Coprococcus sp.
CTAAATAAAACTTTCCCTTATTTCCCTTACGATTATCTCATAAGGGCAAAAATAAGGGAAAATACATATCATTTCACTAATGAATGGGCTGAAAAGCCTGTAAAATAGGGAAAGTTAGAAAGATATTTCGGCAAACTGGAAATTATAGTTCTATTCAAGATCAAATAAATTCACATAGATATAATTTGAACTTATATCATCAGCTTTCTTTAATACCCTTGTGAAAAATCAACAACATTTATAAGTTCTTTTCCATTTAGATATCTTTCAATATTTTCTATGCATAGTTTCCAAATACTATCTTGCACATTTGTGTTTCCATCAAAACTAGGACCGGCTATATGTGGCGTAATAATAATATTTTCCATATTCCACAAATCTGAGTTTATAGGTAATGGTTCTTCACTCATTACATCTAAAACTGCCCCTTTTAGATGTCCAAATTTTAATACTTTGACAAGATCGTTGCTTTCAACTAAGTCGCCTCTTCCTACATTGATAAAAATTGCATCCTTTTTCATGTTTTTTAATCTATTGTATGTCATAAGACCTTTTGTTTTCTCGGTGCTTGGCAGACAACAAATAACTATATCAGCTTTGGGAATTAGATCGTCTATTACTGATAAATCGAACACTTTGTCAAATCCCTCTATTGGTTCATTGGATTTTTTCCTTCGTATACCACTGATATCAGCATCAAATGCTTTTAATCTGCAAGCAATATTTTTCCCGATATCTCCTGTGCCCAATATCAATACTTTTTTCCCGAAAATTGTATATGATGAATTACTCTTAGCCCAAATATGATTTTGTTGATTCTTCCAATATTGAGGAAAATTTCGATACAATGAAATAATCGCTCCGACTACATATTCTGATATTATTTCTCCAAATGCACCTGAAGCATTTGTCAATATGATGTTTTTCATAATATCTTTGAGTTCTATATATTTATCCGCTCCAGCCCATGTTAATTGTATCCACTTGATGTTTTTTCCCATTAATATTTCTTTTCTACTTGGCTCACCTATTATAATTTCAGCTTGATTGCAAGGAAATGATTTGTTATCATCCGTAAAATTAAAATCACATTTCCTCTGAAATTTCATTTTCAATTTTCTTCTAACATTTGCATCGCAAGGAACTTTTACCCATATTTTTATCTTTGAATCCACGATATATCCACCTCCACAAATTCCGATTTGTAAAAATTAACATATCCATTATATCTTATATCAGCTGATTTGCATATCCATGTAATGATATCCTTACATTTTTGACCCGCGTGCAATAAATACAAGACTGACGGTAAGTGTCGCAGTCTCGATCGCAGGCGCAACGAACCAAAGGCTGTTACCTCCGATCAGAACAGGGAATGTCAGTATACACACACTGCTGAGTATGATGTTTCGGAGCAGTGATATACACAGTGACTGCCCGGATTTCAGTATGGCCTGAAGGTAGTAGGAGGTCATCAGGTTGATACCAAATGGCACAAATGCAAAGAAGTATGCCCTGATGCCGAGATCGGCTATGACTCCGAGGCTTTCATTCATATCTATAAATACACTGCAGAGCACCCTTGGGAAAAGTATTCCAAGAAGTGAGAACAGCACGCCCATGATGAGGATGGTGATGTAAGCCATTCTTTTTATGGCTTTTATTCGGTCAGTATTATTTGCGCCATAGTTGGTAGAGATAACAGGCTGCACGGACTGTCCCACTCCTGTGAACAGAGAGTTGAACAGTATGACGCAGTTGGATATGACGCTGTATATGGACAGGGCATTCTCACCGCAGTATTTCAATATCTGTATGTTGAACAGCAGCACTATGAAGCCATTTGCAAATTCATTGAAAAAGCTCGGGATACCGGCTGTCACAATATTCTTCATGCTGAGAATAATCCTGTGTGGTTTTATGAAACGCAGCCCATTCTTCTTGCTGAGAAAATGCGATGAGGCGACAAGCACCTGGATCAACATTCCGATCACAGATGCAAGTGCAGCTCCGCCTATTCCCTGTTTCAGAGGGAATACAAGCACGATGTCCATCACGATATTGAACACCCCGCCCAGCAGAACACCAGCCATGGCGCGGGTCGGATCATTGTCAGCTCTCACAAATATAGCTATAAAGTTGGAGAAGACCGCAACCGGAAGAAATATGTTGATGTAGTGCATGTAGGACATGGCATATGGGAACAGAGTATCATTTGCGCCCATGAGTCTCAGCAGTGATGGCATACATGTTCCGTACAGTATCCACAGCAGTGCCGTGACTGCCGCGATCATCATGAATGACACGGTGAAGTAACGGTTTGATTTCACTGTGTTGCCACTTCCCCTGTGTACACTCATTTGAACTGAACCACCTACGCCAAATAGGATTCCAGTTGACATAAGTATACACAGCAGAGGAGTCGTGATGCTCAGTGCAGCCAGGGCGTCAGCTCCAACACCTTTGCCGATGACGATGGCATCGGTCAGTGTGTATATAGACATGACCATGGCACTTCCAAGGGAAGGAATGAGGAATTTGAAGTAAAGCTTTTTCAGATCGTCTCTTAACAGGTCCATTTGTATATCTCCTTAAAAAAAAATTCATAATTAAAAACCAGAAAGACAAATGATCGCGATTACACATCTGTTTGCTATCCGCATAAAAAAAGAGCCAGATAAGATAAAGCATCTTATCTGGCTCATGAAAATTCTGATCTTATTTATATCGCAATTCATGTTCCATCCGGGAATCCTGCATCTGCAGAACACCTTGCAAGGTATATTAATATTCAACATATCGTCCGACTTGTGTTATTATAACAGGAGGTTAGCAAATGTCAAGGTTTATTTAGGGAGTGTTACGGAGGCAGATATGGAAGTAAGAGATAGCATAGAAAAAAGACGCAGTATCAGGAAATTTAAAGACACACCGGTTGATCAGGAGATTGTAAGACAGCTTATCGAGGCTGCGGTCGCAGCGCCATCGGCCAAGAACAGACAGCCGTGGAAATTCATAGTGTACACAGACAATGCGAAAGATGAGATCTGCGATGCCATGGAGGTGGGACTTGCAAGAGAAAAGTCCGGTCAGACCATACTCCCAGGATGGACGTGCGGTCATGCGGACGCGGACAATACGCTCAGAGTCATGCGAGAGGCACCGGTTCTTATAGCTGTCCTCAACACAAATGGCAGAACTCCGTATGAGGATATAGACACTGATCACAGGATAGCGGAGATATGCGACAGCCTTTCCATAGGCGCGGCGATTCAAAATATGCTGCTTGAGGCGACAGCCCACGGTCTTGGTACATTGTGGATCGCAAATACATGTTTCGCCTACCCGGAACTGGTGAAGTGTATAGGAACGGAGGACCAGCTCATAAGTGTTGTATCAGTTGGATACGCTGCGGAGGATCCGGATATGAGACCTAGAAAGAAAATGGAAGACGTGCTGGAATACAGAGCTTGAAATGTTTACAAATATACAATAGGAGGAAATACAGACATGTCACTGGAAAAAGCAGAAAAGTTTCTTAAAGATAAAGGATATGGAGACAGAATTATACTTATGGACGCGCCAACGGCAACCGTTGCCATGGCGGCGGAGGCACTTGGAGTTGAGCCGGGCATGATCGCCAAGACCATGGCATTCATACAGGATGACAAGATAGTGCTCATCCTCACCGAGGGTACAGCCAGGGTAGACAACAGGAAATATAGAGACAGATTCCACGTCAAGGCGAAAATGGTGCCATTTGACAGCGTGGAAGAACTTGTGGGACACGCTCCGGGCGGCGTGTGTCCATTTGGCATAAATCCTGGAATAGATGTGTATCTTGATGAGAGCCTCAAGAGATACGAGAGAGTATTCCCGGCAGCGGGAAATGACCACAGTGCGGTGAATCTTACCATCTCCGAGCTTGAGGATGCATCCGGAGCAAGCGGCTGGGTAGATGTGTGCAAGGAGCCGGCGGCGGTGGAAATGGTATATTGTCGCAGCTAAAGAAGGCAGGCTTTAACTGGCAGGATATGAGAACGATATTTGTGACACATAAGCATGTGGATCATATACTCGGCGCAGTGTGGATGATCCGCATGATTTGTCAGTATATGAAAAAGGGTTCATACGATGGTGATGCTGTTATTTACGGTCATGGAGAGGTTATCGCTCTGCTTATGGAGATGGCAGAGAAACTTCTTAATAAGAAGGAGACATCATTTATTGGGGACAGACTCCATCTGGTCGAGGTGAAGGATGGTGAGGTGAAAGAGATAATGGGCAGAAAAGTTACATTCTTTGATATCGGCTCCACCAAGGCAAAACAGTTTGGATTTTGCATGGATATGGGGGATGGAGCAAAACTCACTTGCTGCGGAGACGAACCGTACAGTGAGTGCGAGGAGAAGTATGCACGAGGCAGCAAATGGTTGCTCCACGAGGCATTCTGTCTGTATTCCGAGGCGGATATATTTGACCCATACGAGAAACATCACTCAACAGTCAAGGATGCCTGTGAACTTGCAGAAAAGCTTGAAGTTCAGAATCTGTTGTTATATCATACAGAGGATAAAAATATAGCACACAGAAAAGATCTGTACATGGCGGAGGGCAAAAGGTATTACAGCGGCAATCTGTATGTGCCTGATGATTTGGAACGTATAGAACTATAAATATAAAAAAGAGATATAACATAAATCAGCTGATATAAGGCTGGATATTAAAAATTTATGGCAGATTGGATCGTTTGTAAATTTGGAGAATAGAGTATGACAATTATCATTATAGATGGCAAGAGAATAACATACCCAATACTTGACCCGGAGAGGTCTCTCGTTTTTTGTTAAATGTTACAGCATTTGGATAACTCAAAAAGTCGATAAAATAGAGATAAAAAGGAGAGACAAAAATGAACAATCCAATAAAAGAACTGACAAAGCGGGAATGGCTTATATGGCTGTGTTCCCTCGCTATAGTGCTGGTGTCAAATCTTCTTACAACAGACCTGGACATCCTCACACTGGCGGCGGCACTCATAGGAGTGACATCGCTTATATTTGCGGCAAAAGGTAATGTGTGGGCACAGATACTGATGGTAGTTTTTAGTATACTGTATGGAATCATATCTTTCAGGTTCCGTTACTGGGGAGAGATGATAACCTACCTCGGGATGACAATGCCCATGGCTGTGTGGTCTGCCATAACGTGGTTCAAGAATCCGTCAGAGGACAACGGCAGTGAGGTTGCCATACAGAAATTGACACGAAGACATGTGATATGGCTCACTGTCAGCACGGTTCTTGTCACCGCGGTATTCTACTATATATTGATGCTGCTTGACACACCGAACATAGTGTTCAGTACCATATCAATAGTCACAAGTTTCCTTGCAGCGGCGCTCACCATGCTCAGGTCGTCATACTATGCTGTTGGATATGCAGCAAATGACGTGGTTCTGATAGTGTTGTGGGTTCTTGCATCACTTGAGAACCCTGCATATATCCCGGTAGTGGTGAATTTCGTCATATTCTTTGTGAACGATATGTATGGATTTGTGAGTTGGAAGAAGAGAGAAGTTAAGCAGGCTGTAGATTTGTAAGAGATAAAATGTATTGTGTAGAAAATAAATTATTTCGACGATTTACAGCACATAATATACAGTAGTACAATAGCTAAGGTGATGATGGTTGGTAGACGATAGCTGTCATCACCTTTATGTGATTATTATTGCTGAATATAGGCAATACACCTTGAATTGATTTTATGCTCACAGTGAGCAGGCAGACAGAATGATAGAATAGTATATAGAACATAAGTGAAATCTTATTATTTATAATGGGAGGAAACACATATGAATATCAACATAAGAGAGTACACAGCTGCGGATGCAGCGGCAGCATCAGAGATCTGGAATCAGGTGGTGGATGACGGAGTGGCATTTCCACAGGAAGAAGACCTGACACCAGAGACTGGAGATGCATTTTTCAAGGAGCAGACATACACGGGTATTGCTGAGAATACAGAAAATGGTGAGGTGGTAGGACTTTACATACTCCATCCGAACAACATTGGAAGATGCGGACACATATGTAACGCAAGCTATGCGGTGAGACGAGACATACGCGGTGAACACATAGGTGAAAAGCTTGTGCTTGACTGTATTACCATGGCGAAAAAGAAAGGGTTTGGTGTCCTTCAGTTCAATGCCGTGGTGGCTACGAACACACACGCCCTTCACTTATATAAGAGGATTGGATTTACCCCACTGGGGGTCATACCGGGGGGATTCAGAATGCCTGACGGACATTACGAGGATATAATTCCGCATTATTATGATCTCAGATAAAAAGAAGACAGGTGACCTAGCAGGAGAGCTGTTGCCATAAATATATTAAAAAATATGTTGATGTTATAGTATGGCAGCTGTATACTTGTTGAAAGAGAATTGGATATAAGTATGGGGAGCTGGCGGTGCAGCCGGCTGAGAGGGAACTGAGTGTTCCGACCCACGACCTGATGCGGGTAATGCCGCCGTAGGGATACGTTTTGTAAGCTTTTTATAAGAGAGACAGAGGCGCATCCTGCGTCTCTTTTTATTTTCATAAGGAGGGACCCACGTAAGTGGGAGGATTCCTTGTGAAGGGTGGAAACGCACTGATGTGCGCGCAGGTCATCAAGCGATGCTTGACGACATATCACGCAGACGCCGCGCGAAGCGCCTCTCATGCGTCTGCCCCATAAAAAGTGGCTGATTGGGGGCACCACCTTCCGCCACTATAAAAAAGTGTAAGAGAAAACAAATATTAGATCTGGTGTGATGCCGGATCAGATTGGAGGAACAGATGAGAAATTACACAACACAGATGGACGCTGCAAGAAAAGGTATAGTGACACCTGAGATCGAGAAAGTTGCCGAGAAAGAGCACATGTCCACTGAGGCGCTGATGAAACTTGTAGGAGAGGGCAAGGTGGCAATACCTGCCAACAAGAAGCACACATGCTTAAACCCTGAGGGCGTTGGAAGCATGCTGAGAACCAAGATCAATGTCAACCTTGGCGTGTCAGGGGACTGCAAAGATTACAGCATTGAGATGCAGAAGGTCATGAGTGCGGTAGAGATGGGAGCAGAGGCCATCATGGATCTGTCAAGTCACGGCAATACACAGCCGTTCAGACAGAAACTCACTTCAGAGTGTCCGGCGATGATAGGAACAGTGCCGGTCTATGACAGTGTTATCCACTATCAGAGAGACCTTGCTACACTGACTGCGCAGGATTTCATCGACGTTGTACGTCTTCACGCGGAGGATGGAGTTGATTTTGTGACTCTCCACTGCGGAATAACAAGAAAGACCATTGAACAGATCAAGAAACATAAGAGAAAGATGAATATAGTCAGCCGTGGCGGAAGTCTTGTATTTGCATGGATGACCATGACAGGCAACGAGAATCCGTTCTACGAGTATTTTGACGAGATACTTGACATTTGTGAGGAATACGATGTGACAGTATCACTTGGAGATGCATGTCGTCCGGGATGTCTTGCGGATGCAACAGATGTGTGTCAGATAGAGGAACTTGTCAGACTTGGAGAACTCACAAAGCGTGCATGGGCACACAACGTACAGGTCATGGTTGAGGGACCGGGTCATGTGCCACTTAATCAGATCGCAGCAAATATGGAAGTTCAGAAGACACTGTGTATGGGAGCGCCATTCTATGTACTTGGACCTCTTGTAACAGACATAGCACCTGGATATGACCATATCACAAGTGCTATAGGTGGAGCAGTTGCGGCAATGAATGGAGCTGCATTCCTCTGCTATGTCACACCTGCAGAGCACCTTGCCCTGCCAAATGTTGACGATGTAAAGCAGGGAATAGTTGCATCCAAGATAGCAGCCCATGCGGCGGATATAGCAAAGGGTATTCCTGGAGCCAGGGATATAGATGACAAGATGGCGGATGCAAGACGAGTTCTCGACTGGGATGCACAGTTTGCCTGTGCCATAGATCCTGAGACAGCAAAGGAGATCAGAGACAGCAGAAAGCCGGATGACGAGTACAGCGACACATGCAGTATGTGCGGCAAATTCTGTGCAGTCAGATCAATGAACAAGGCACTGTCAGGAGAGTACATAGACATACTTTAGGCATGAGAGAATAAATACATTGTAAAGAGACAGGTTCAGTGATTATATGTGTCAAGACTTTGACTGCATATCATCACTGGGAGCCTGTCTCTTTTGACATTCTGTAATTAAATTCACTAAAAATGTCCGTGATTACAGCAGATGTTTGGGGTTTTGTCTATTGTAATAACAATTGCGGAAGTATAGAATAAAAACGAAAAATATCAAAACAAAAAAATATTAATGTAAAAAATGTAAAAGAATAATTAAGAAAAGAATAATTAAGAAAAGAAGGAATAAAGGTGAATAAAGATCTTACTATCGGTAAACCGGAATCAGTATTGTGGAGATTCTGCCTTCCACTATTTGGAAGTGTGATATTTCAGCAGCTTTACAACATAGCGGACAGCTTTGTGGCAGGCAAGTTTATTGGCGAAAAAGCTCTCGCGGCGGTGGGCAACAGCTATGAGATCACCCTTATATTCATTGCCTTTGCGTTTGGCTGCAATATAGGGTGTTCGGTTATAGTTTCGCAAATGTTTGGCGCAAAGAGATACAACGATATGAAGACTGCGGTGTGGACGACATTTATAGCCAGCGCAGTTTTGGTGGCAGCACTCATGGTGACAGGATTTTTCCTTGGGGAGAGACTGCTGGTACTCATAGATACTCCGGATGAATTGATGAGAGATTCACTGACATACCTCAACATATATATATTGGGAGTACCGTTTCTGTTTTTCTACAACATAGCAACAGGAATATTTTCAGCCCTTGGGGACTCAAAGACACCATTTATATTCCTTGCTGTGTCGTCAGTTTCCAACATAGCCGTGGATATACTGTTTGTAAAGACATTTGGAATGGGCGTGGAGGGCGTTGCCTGGGCTACATTTATCTGTCAGGGAGTAAGCGCTGTGCTTGCAGTGATCGTGGTGTTTAAGAGATTGGCATCTGTACATACAGATGGAAAGGTGACGATATTTTCACTGCAAATGCTTGGGAAGATCGCGGTGATTGCAATCCCAAGCATACTTCAGCAGAGTTTTATATCGGTGGGCAACATAATAATACAGAGAGTGATCAACGGATTTGGTTCATCTGTGATAGCCGGATACGCTGCTGCGGTGAAACTGAATAATCTGGTCATTACATCGTTTACCACGCTTGGAAACGGAATATCAAATTATACCGCACAGAATCTTGGCGCGGGCAGTATAGACAGGATAAAGCAGGGGCTGAAGGCTGGAATAAAGCTTATATGGGGGCTGTGTATACCATTTGCTCTGCTGTATTTCTTCTTTGGAAGATATGGCATGTATCCGTTTATGGAGAACAGGACAGGACTTGCCCTTGACACAGGTGTTACATACCTGAGGATACTTGCGCCATTTTATTTTGTGGTATCTGCGAAACTTGTGGCTGATGGAATACTCAGAGGCACGGGTATGATGGGAAGATTTATGACTTCCACATTTACGGATCTCATACTGAGAGTTGTGTTAGCGGTAGTCCTCTCCCAAGTTGCCGGTTCAGCTACGGGAATATGGCTTGCATGGCCTATCGGATGGACTGTAGCCACTGTGATGTCACTGGCGTTCTGTATATGCGGAATAAAAAAATTAAATGACAGGGGGATATATGAGACAAAATAGAGAAAAAACAGACAAGACGGAGAATACTAGAAAAAACAAGGCGGCAAAGCGTGTGTGGGGAATGATCTTCCTGGTATTGGGAATACTGGGAGTTATGGTGTTTGTTTACCCTATCATGAGAGGATGCAGGATAAATATAGGCACTATACTTGGAACGGGCGTGTTTGCATTTCTTGCCATATATGGGGCGGCAAAAAGGAAGATAGATGGTATGGTCTGCGTATGGTGGAAACGCAAAGCCGGCAGGATATGTCTGACTGTGATCATGGTCGCCGCAGCGATAGTATTGGCGCTTGCTGCGGTCATAACAGGAAATATGGTATATGCGGCAAATGAGGCACCGCACAGTGATGCCACGGTGGTCGTTCTCGGCTGCGCGGTCCGGAATGGAGGACCAAGTCTCATGCTCAGAGAGAGACTGATCGCGGCTAAGGAATATCTTGACGATAATCCGGCGGCGGTGTGTGTCGTGTCAGGGGGACAGGGAGCTGATGAGAGCATATCTGAGGCACAGTGTATGTATGAATACCTGACAGAGCACGGGGTAGCTCCGGAGAGGATATATATGGAGGACAGATCCACATCGACTCGTGAGAATATAAAGTTTTCCGCGGACATCATCAGACAGAATGGACTCCCTGAAAATATGAATATAGTCACAAATGAATTCCATGAGTACAGGGCAAAGAGGATAGCTGACAGACAGGGGATAGAGACCGGCTCCATAGCGGGCAGCACAGCATGGTGGCTGCTCCCGACATACTATGTCAGAGAGATGGCGGGAATATTGTATGAGTGGATCAGCGGCTGATATGTGGATAGACGCACTGCATGGCAGATAAAATGTGAGCACAAATGTGTTGTCTGCCTGTCAGTCTGGGAGCATTTGGTCGATATGCACAGATAACCTTGAAAAAGACTTGCAATATTTCTTGAAAAATGCATGTAAAATCGTACTACTAATTGAAAGAAATTATGTTATAATGGCTCTGTATGATACAAATACAGTATCCAGTTAAAAGGAGAACGAGATGAACAAATTAGAACTTCAGAAAAAAGCTGTAGAAGTTCGCAAGGGCATTGTCACAGGTGTATACAATGCTAAGAGCGGACATCCAGGCGGCTCATTATCAGCAGCAGACCTGTTTACTTATCTTTATTTCGAGGAGATGAATGTGGATCCAAAGAATCCAGAGGACGAGAATCGTGACAGATTCGTACTCTCAAAGGGACACACAGCTCCAGGCTACTACGCAGCACTTGCGTTAAAAGGCTTTTTCCCAATTGAAGATTTGAAGACACTCAGACATGTGGGATCTTACCTTCAGGGACATCCGGACAAGAAACATACACCAGGTGTGGATATGTCATCAGGCTCCCTTGGTCAGGGACTTTCAGTGGCAGTTGGTATGGCACTTGCAGCAAAGATGCAGAACAAGGATTACCGCACATACTGTCTCTGTGGTGATGGAGAGATCCAGGAAGGACAGATATGGGAGGCTGCTATGTTCGCAGGACATAGAAAGCTTGACAATCTGTGTGTTATAGTGGACAACAATAATCTTCAGATCGATGGAACCGTTGAAGATGTATGTTCACCATATCCGATAGATGAGAAGTTTAAGGCATTCAACTTCCACGTTATCAATATCAATGGCAATGATTTTGACGAGATCGACAAGGCATTTGCGGAGGCAAAGGCACACAAGGGTGAGCCTACAGCCATTATCGCCCACACTGTAAAGGGTAAGGGCGTATCATTCATGGAGGACAAGGCCGGTTGGCATGGAAAGGCTCCAAATGAGGAAGAGTACAAGATCGCCATGGAAGAACTTGAGAAGGAGGCTGCAGCATTATGATAGAGAATAAAGCAATCGCAACCAGAGAGAGCTACGGCAATGCCTTAGTGGAGATCGCAAAGGAGCATGACAATCTTGTCGTTTTAGATGCAGACCTTGCAGAGGCAACCAAGACAGCTATTTTTAAGAAAGTTTATCCGGAGCGCCACGTTGACTGTGGTATCGCAGAGGCGAATATGGCAGGCATAGCTGCCGGAATGTCGACATGTGGATACGTTCCATTTATGAGTTCATTTGCAATGTTCGCTGCAGGACGTGCGTTTGAGCAGGTTAGAAATACTATCGGCTACCCACACCTGAACGTGAAGATCGGAGCTACACATGCTGGAATCTCAGTTGGTGAGGACGGAGCTACACATCAGTGCTGTGAGGATCTTGCACTCATGAGAGAGATACCTGGCATGGTAGTCATTAATCCATGTGATGATGTTGAGGCAAGAGCTGCAGTTAAGGCGGCATATGAGTATGTTGGTCCGGTATATCTCAGATTTGGAAGACTGGCAGTTCCGGTTATCAATGATGAGAGCACATATAAGTTTGAGATTGGCAAGGGCGTAAAGCTTAGGGATGGCAAGGATATATCAATCGTGGCAACAGGACTCTGTGTTTCTGAGGCTATGAAGGCTGTGGATATGCTTGCTGCTGATGGCATAGATGCAGAGCTTATCAACATCCATACCATCAAGCCTATAGATGAGGATATCATTGTTGAGACAGCACAGAAGACTGGGAAGGTATTCACAGTTGAGGAACACTCTATCATAGGCGGACTTGGAAGTGCTGTCGCTGAGGTACTTTCTGAGAAATGCCCTACAAAGCTTACAAGAATCGGCGTGAGAGACAGATTTGGAGAGTCAGGTCCTGCAAAGGAATTACTTCACAAGTATGAGCTTGACGCTGAGGGCATATATAAGCAGATCAAGGCTGCACTGTAATCTTGATGGGATCGTTTGATTCGAAATACAGGACAGAGAATACAAGATAAAGAATACAAGATAAAGAATACAAGATAAAGAATACAATATAGAAGATATAGAGAGCTATATACAGATTGGGAGCCTGCCAGCGGCAGGCTCTTTCCATATATACTTATTATTATACACAAGGGCTGAAGATCAGAGAAAAGAGGTAATATCTATGGGTAGGGAATTTGTTGAGAGAATAAAGACCCGTGTACTCGGCGGAGGTGCGGATATCACATACGATGAGGCACTTCAGCTTGCACAGGAGGATCTGGATATACTGGCATCTTCGGCAAATGAGATAAGAAAGCATTTCTGCGGAGACAGATGTGACGTGTGCTCTGTGATAAGTGTAAAAGAGGGCAGATGTACAGAGAATTGCAAATATTGTGCGCAGTCAAGGATAGCTGAAAAGGAGATTCCAGAGATCAATCTGCTGGGAGATCCGGCTGTGACAGATGGAGCGGCAGTGGATCAGGACAAGGGAAGTTTCAGGTATTGCCTGGTGGCTGAGGGCAGGAGACTTTCAAAGCGTGAGGTAGCTCGTGCAGAGCAGACGGTCAGAGATATACATGACAATCTGGATATAAATATATGTGCGTCATTTGGTTTGCTGGAGCAGGATGACTTTGAAACCTTAAAGGGAGCAGGGCTTTCCATGATACATAACAACCTGGAGACGTCACCTGCATATTTTCCGGAGGTATGTACCAGTCACACCCAGGAGCAGAAGAAGGCTACCATACGGGCGGCCAAGGCTGCAGGGCTTATGGTGTGCAGTGGAAGTCTGTTTGGAATGGGAGAGACGCTTGAGGACAGAGTGGCACTTGCATTTGAACTCAGAGACCTTGGCGTTGACTCGGTTCCTATGAATCTGCTCAATCCTAGGGAGGGAACGCCGTTCTACGACAAGACGCCCCTCACTGAGGAGGAATATGTCAGAACCATAGCTGTGTACAGATTTGTCATGCCGAGAGTTATGATAAGGCTGGCGGCCGGCAGGGGAAGATATGAGGACAACGGTGAGGCAGCGCTTGCAGCAGGGGCGAATGCGGTCATAAGCGGGGATTTCCTAACCACCGATGGTACATCATTTGATCTGGATTTTGACATGATACATAGAAAAGGATTTACCACGGACAGAGTACATGTGAAAGAGTGATATGTCTGTGGCGTGATTCGATAGTATGGGCAAGTTTGTATATTTGTGACACGTAACGTCATGAAATTGTTGTTATAGATGGAAAAGGAGAAGATATATTATGAAGATTTATGACAGAATAATGGGTCTTGGAACAAAGATGACAGATATGGATGCATCCACATATCAGGGAGCATTCATAGGCAAGATATCCTATACGGTGGACAGAGAGAAGGCAGAGGCGGCTGACAGCATCACATATGAGTACGGTGATGTCAAGGAGAACGCATTCATGTACATACTGTCTATACTTGGCAAGGTAGAGGGCGAGGAGGATCCGGTTGAGAAAATGACGATCACTCTGGTGAAGGCATCTGACAAGGAGAAAGATATAAAGAGAGTTGAGAAGGCAGAGTATGAGAATGAGAGACCTTTCCACACATTTACAAAGGATGAGGTATATACATTTAGCAAGGAGACTGGTGATGAGAACAAGATACATCTCACTGATCATCCGGTGGTTCAGGGAATGCTTCTGCTCCGTACAGCTGCATGTGCAAATGAGGATCTCAAGAGACTTGATGTGAAGTTTGTAGAACCGTCATATGCTGAGGAAAAACTTATGTGGGGAGACAGTGGAAGAGAGCTTGTGCTCTATGCAGATGGATATGTAAAGGCATCATTTAAAGTGGTAAAATAGTCAGTCATGAATAAATAGCATATAAAAGATAAAGAAAAGTCGTTGTGATGTGGGAGGTATGATTCCCTTATCACAACGACTTTTTCTGTGATAGCTTATTTGCTGATTCAACCTTTATGTGGATTAATCGTGTTATTTGATCTTCATAAGATCGGATCGAATATATCCGGTCACTGTGGATGATCCCATCTTAAATGAAACCTTGTACCAAGTCTGTCCGTTTTTCTTTACTCCACCGATGATGGATACTGCCTTGCCCTTTGTGAGCTCTGTGATGATGCTGTTGTTTGTTGAAGGTCCTCTGCGGACTCTGACAGCATAATCATTTATAACGCCGGTCAGTTTAAGAGTTGCTGACGATGGAATACTTGCTATAGCACCATAGTATGTATTTTTGTTGTATGTGAGATATGCACGCACCGTGTAGCTGTAATATCTGGCATCCACGGCAGGCCCGATGTATGTAGTGGATGTCTCACCAATGAGTTTCGTTACAGATGTATATTTCTTTGCACGCTTATCATATTTGTAGACAATGTATCCGGTTGCTCCCGGAACTTTGTTCCATTTGGTGCATCTGTAACCGCCGATAGGCATATATTTTATAGCGGACGTTGTTGCAGGTGTTGTCACCGTCTTCAGTACGGTGTATGCACTTCCACCGGACACTCCGTTGTTGGTTATGTAAGCCCTGACTGCAAATGCATATCCGGTTGTGGCAGTAAGTCCTGTTGCAGTGTATGTACAGGTCTTGTTGTCGGTTATCTTGGCTATCTGAACATATTTCTTTTTACTGCTGTCATACTTGTAAACAAGATATCCGGTGGCTGATGGAACTCTGCTCCATGCAAATCCGATGGAGTTGGCACTTCTCGATTTGGTGACAACCTTAGATGGCGCTGCAGGACCGGTGTATGCGCTGGTGGCGCTGCATAGGTCTGTGAATCTTGATTTGTTATCCTTGGTATAATACGCTCGCACAGAGTAATTATATTGTGTCGATGCTGTGAGTCCTGTGTGCTTGTATGTATTCTGTGTGCCACCCTTTACATTGGCAAGCTTGGTCCATGTGGCGGTATCGGTATCCCAAATGTACACGAGATATCCGTTGACGTTATTCTCCACATTCCACTTCAAAGATATTGAATCTGAGGTGGAAAGGCTCACTTTGAGTCCGCTCACCAGTCCTGGAAGGGTGGTGCCGGTTACTTTGTCAGATACGACGTGCCATATGGTTCCGGACTCCGTTGTTGTGTATGCACGTATCTTATAGCTGTAATCTGTACCAGCGTTGAGTCCCTGGTCGGTGTAGGTTGTAGTTGTTGAATCAGTCAAAGTCTTGACTGACTCGTAATTGCCTGTAGTCGGATTAAGTCTGTATATTCTGTATCCTGTGGCAGCAGTGATCGGACTCCATGAGAGCTTGACAGCGTTTGAAGATGTTGCTGCAACCTTAAAGTTCTCTATGTTGTCGGCGATGGTAACACCGGTGCATGTGCTGGTGTAGGTTCCGTACATTGTGCCCGAGTTAAGCTTGTAATAGCCCCTTACCTTATAGGTGTATTTCTTGCCGTCCTGAAGGTTTTTGTCTGTGAATGTTACTGAGCTTGCACCTTTTACCGTTCCTGCTGATACGAACTTCCCAAGTGATTCATCATAGCGTGCTATCTGGTATCCGTATACTTCAGGCACCTTCGTCCATTTGAGTGTTATGGATGAATCGGTTGAGGTCTGCTGTATAAGTGCAGTCGGGGCAGCTGGATTTTTTATATACCGGAAGTTGAGGTCGGTAGCTCGACCTATACCAGGTACTGTGCCACTGTCTGTGTACTGCCAGTACGAGTGTTTTGCCGTGAGAGTGTCGGTGTCAGTGTCACTGTAGAGTGCAGACCATACCGGGTATTTGTTTGATATGTTTGATATGTTCATATCATCGGTTAGGACAGTCTTGCTTGCATACAACATGCCGACATATCCTTTAGCCTCCACCGCTGCGCAGAAAGTGTTGATGACTGTTGTTGCAGCACTTTTTGAGAGGTGTGCGTTATACAGTCTTCCGGTGAGACCGTCCTCCCATGCGTATTCGTAGTCCATTACAATAGGAAGATTGATGTTGAAACCGGAGATAAGGTTCATTGTGTATGCAGCTTCGGCTTTTGCTTCGCTGGCATTGGTAGCCTGTGAGTAGAAGTACACTCCGACGTCAAGACCTGCCGCTATGGCTCCCTTGAGGTTTTCTCTGTAATTTTCATCTACATAGAATTTGCCTGAACCGTAGTATCTTCCTCCCACACGGATAAAGGCAAATGTTACGCCTGATGCCTTCACCTTGGCCCAGTTGATCGAACCGTTCCACTGTGATACATCTATTCCTTTTTGGATGGTATATCCTTTAAACTGTGCTGCATGGGTGTAATTGGAAGGGGATACCGGTAAGGCTCCCTGTGTGTTGAAAGATCCTGAGGAGATAAAATCCTGTGTGGTGTCTATAGATTGTTGGATACCAGCGGATGCAGGCTGTATATCAGTGCCGGTTGCTGCGTATGAAGTACTGTTTGGTGCAGCCATTGCGGCAAGAATGGCAACGCTGAGAGCTCCCCCGAGTATTGTTCTGATCAGTTTTCTGCGAATCATGTAAACCCTCCGAAATGTTAGTTATTAATTGTTGTTAACATAATAGTTCTTTTGCTTTTATATGTCAATAAAAACGATGATAATTGTTACGAAAATATTACAAAACAGTTTTAAAATGGTAAAAAATGGGTAAATATTCATTCAAACTGTATAAACGGTAATGTTTTCCGTATGAAATAAATATATAGTATGTTATACTGTAATAGATTTTACGTCACTATTATTAAAAAAAGATGAAGTATCCCGAAAAGGAGATAAAATTGGACGAAAAGATAGGATTTGGCAGCTCTTTGAAAAATATGTTTGTCGGTGTTGTAAAGCCGGAGGCATATATGAAAAATGGACAGCGTGGAAAGACTTGGCATGCAGTGATGGTCGTGCTGGCGATGAGTATCATACTGTATCTATTTACGTTTTGGCTGCCATATAACAAGTTATTTGGAAATGGAAGACTGGCCAGGACTGTGGATGAGGCAGTGAACGACTTTGCGCTCACCAATGACGGATTTTATTATGACGGACGTTACCAGTGGGCTGACGAAGAAGATATGACTTACATACTGGTGGACACATCCATAAAGGATGCCTCTGCAAAAGAGATAGAGTCTCTCAGGAAAGAGAATGTCTATACCACGATCTTTGTCGTGACTGGATCAGAGATAGTATCGATGGAAAATGGAAGAGTGAGTACCATAAATGCAAAGAATCTGTACGAGGCATTAAATGAGGTTTATCATGCAAAGTCATTTGGCAAACAGGATATACTGGATATTATAAATAAATGGGACACACCGGTTCTTGTCGCATTATATATAGGAAATGTGATCGGTGGAATGATAAAGACATTATGGGTGTCATTTATAGTAGCGATAGTAGGTCTGATAATTGCATCTGCGCTTAAACTCAAAGTGTCACTTGGAGCGGTGTATAGAGCTGCCTTGTACATAAGGTCACTTTGGTATTTGATACTGCTGCTGATATCCACATACGTGTGGCCTGCAAAGAAAACTTTGATGGCGCTTGCTCTGCTGATATGTGCAGCGTACATGTTTATGGCAATATACAGATATAATTCACAGTACCCTAACTTATAGACAGAACAGTCAGATAGATTGCAGTAAATAAATTCACATATAAAATAACAATAGGAGGAGTATCACAATGAATATGAGAAAAACAAAGATTATCTGTACACTTGGTCCAGCGACAGATGACGACGAGGTGCTTAGAAAACTTATGCTTGAGGGAATGGATGTCGCCAGATTCAATTTTTCTCATGGAGATCATGCTCAGCATAGAAAGAATAAGGATAGGATAGAGAAACTCAGAGATGAACTCGGTATTCCGGTTGCAACACTGCTCGATACCAAGGGACCGGAGATCCGTGTCGGAGACTTCAAGGAGGGCAAAGTTGAACTCGTTGAGGGACAGACGTTTACACTCACCACCGAGGATGTCCTGGGAGATCAGGCAAAGGTATCCATCACATACAAGAACCTTGTGAATGATGTAAAGCCGGGAGATACCATACTTATAGATGACGGACTTATAAATATGAAGATCGAGAAGGTTACAGGTACAGAGATCGTATGCCGCGTTGAAAATGGCGGACCTGTATCAAACCACAAGGGAGTTAATGTTCCTAGAGTCAATCTTACCATGCCTTACATCAGTGATGTGGACAGAGACGATATAATCTTCGGAATTAAAAATGATTTTGACTTCATAGCTGCATCATTTGTAAGATCAGCAGACGATATCCTGGAGATAAGAAAGATACTTGATGAGTATGAGTGTGACAACATCAACATAATTGCAAAGATCGAAAACATGCAGGGTGTTGATAATATAGACGAGATAATAAGAGTATCAGACGGAATCATGGTTGCGAGAGGAGACATGGGAGTTGAGATACCGCTTGAGGATGTGCCGATCATCCAGAAGATGATCATAAAGAAGGTTTACAATGCAGACAAGCAGGTTATAACAGCTACACAGATGCTTGACTCGATGATGATACATCCAAGACCTACAAGAGCAGAGGCAACAGATGTTGCAAATGCCATATATGACGGAACGAGTGCTATTATGCTTTCCGGTGAGACTGCAGCAGGAAAATATCCTGTTGAGGCACTTCACACCATGAAGACAATTGCGGAGAGAGCAGAGCGGGATATAGATTACAATAAGAGATTCTTTAATAGAGACGCTGTTCAGAATCCGGATATCACAAGTGCTATATCACATGCGACATGTACGACGGCGATAGATCTTGCGGCAGCGGCTATTATCACAGTTACAAAGTCTGGTAAGACTGCCAGAATGCTGTCGAAATACAGACCAAAATGTCCGATCATAGGATGTACTCCTGTACCAAAGGTTGCCCGTCAGATAAATCTGTCATGGGGAGTTACACCTCTTTTGATCGGAGAGGAAAATAATACGGATGATCTTTTTGAGCATGCTGTTGATGCTGCCAAGAGACATGGATATGTCAAGGACGGAGAGGTTGTTGTAATAACAGCAGGAGTGCCTCTTGGAGTTACAGGTACTACCAACCTGATAAAGGTACATGTTGTAGGACATATACTTGTGAAGGGCTATTCGATCAATGAGAGATCTGCAACAGCTCCTCTGTGTGTATGCGATTCGGAGGATGAATTGATCGCAAACTATAAAGATGGAGATATCATTGTAATAAGTGAGACAAGTAACAGAGTTATGGAACAGCTCAAGACAGCATCGGCCATCGTATGTGAGAAAAACGGCGGCAATTCACATGCAGCTATAGTTGGACTCAGCAGAGACATACCGGTGATCCTTGGAGCTCAGAATGCTACAAAGATCCTGAAGTCAGGTTCGATAGTAACGGTAAATGGCGAGGATGGAGTTGTTATATCCAACTAATTGTGAATTGACTTTACAAGATTAAGTTTTGTGTAACAAGAATAGAGTATGTAACAAATATTTAACAAAAATTAAATAGAAACGTATAAAATAACACCTCCTGTGTTGACAAAAGTAACAGTTATTGCTATACTACAATAGATTTGTAACAAAAACGTAATAATCGTTGCGATGAAAAGATGCACAGGAGGTTTTATTATGTACAAGTCAAAGACAATAAAAAAGACCATCGTTGTGGCTGCGGCTGCCGGAATGCTCATAACAACATCCCTCGGTACAGTCAGTGCGAGCCAGTTGCTCAATGACTCAACGGTTGGAATTTCATCTGCATTTGACAAATATGCGAACACCCTTGCGGGCAATAGTGATAAAAAAGCAGATAAGTCAGACGAAACAGTTGCAACTGCATCTGATGCAGCACAAACTGTCGGAGAGAGTTCGAAGGATGATACTGTGGCTGGAGATAAGAAAGCTGCAGCAAAAGATAAAAAGGCAGAGATAAAATATCCTCAGTTTGAAGGTAAGTGCCTTGCGGTCACAGATGATTATGTCAATATCAGAGCCGCAGCGGGAACGGATTCAGATGTGGTAGGAATAATAGGCAACGCAGGTGTTGCAGATGTTGTAGAGAAGGGAAAAGAATGGACAAAGGTCACATCCGGCAACTGTACCGGTTATATAAGAAATGATCTTCTTCTCTATGGCGATGACGCCGGAGAGTACGCTGAGGCAAATTGCAGCAGGATGGCGACAGTAAATACAGAGACATTGAACGTCAGGGAGCAGGCTGATACATCGGCAGACTGTATAACTCAGGTTGGTGCAGGTCAGAGTTTTGATATTCTTTCACAGACAGACAAATGGGTGGAGATCGCTCTTGATGATGAGACCAGCGGATATGTAAGCGCTGATTTTATAGAGTACACATATAAGCTTGATGAGGCAAAGACCATGGATGAGATCCAGGCAGAGATCCGGGCTCAGGAGGATGCGGAGAAACAGGCTCAGGAGGAGGCTGCGGCAGCTGCAGCGGCTGAAGATGAAAGCCAGGATGACAGCGATGATCAGAGTGCAGCAGATGACCAGAACTCAGCTGACGGTCAGGATGATTATGATGATCAGGATACTGACGACAGTCAGGGTTCTGATTACACTGATGACAGTCAAGATACATCGGACGACCAGGGAGATGACAGTGATACAACTGTTGCTGCACCGAGTGGTCAGACAGGAATAGATCTTGCCAATTATGCAACACAGTTTGTCGGCAATCCATATGTATATGGCGGTTCAAGCCTTACGGATGGAGCTGATTGCTCAGGATTTGTAATGGCAGTATATGCACAGTTTGGATATTCATTGCCACATTCAGCAGGTGCGCAGTCGGGATACGGAACGAGGGTTGACACATCGAGCCTTGAGCCGGGTGACATACTTTTCTACGGCTATGATGGATCAATAGAGCACTGTGCTATATATATTGGAGACGGAATGATAGTTCATGCCAGCACAGAGGAGACAGGAATCAAGATCTCATCTGCGTTCTACAGCACTCCTATATGTGCAGTCAGACTGATAGGTCAGTAAAAGAGTTTCTTTTGTTCAATATGGCGGAAAAAATGCGATTTGACCAAATAAAGTGAACAATATGCACATTAAATTCTGTCAAATATATTGAAAAAAACGCGCGATATGTTATAATAGATACATCAATTTGGATTCTATCCAAAAAAGAAGGAGTTGGGCATCATGAATTACATAATCAGCGGTAAGAACATTGAAGTTACAGAAGGACTTAGAAATGCAGTGCAGGACAAGCTCTCAAAGCTTGAGAAGTACTTTGCAGCTGATACTGGCGCACAGGTCACATTCAGCGTGGAGAAAGATAGACAGAAGATAGAAGTAACCATTCCTATGAAGGGACATATCATCAGAGCAGAGCAGGTAAGCGATGATATGTATGTTTCAATTGACCTTGTTGTCGAGGTTATTGAGAGACAGGTTACCAAGCATCGCAAGAAACTCATAGATAAGGAACAGAATGTAGCTTATCTCAATGAGGCATTTGTGGATGAGGATATTGAGGATGATGACGATATCAAGATCGTAAGAACAAAGAAGTTCGCAGTTAAGCCGATGTATCCTGAGGACGCATGCATTCAGATGGATCTTCTGGGACATAACTTCTATGTTTTCAGAAATGCAGAGACAGACGAAGTAAACGTTGTATATAAGAGAAAGGGCAACACATACGGACTGATCGAGCCAGAGTTCTAAACAGCGGTTTAATAAATAATAAAAACAAAATAAAGATACAATTAAAAAGTAATAAATAAGGGGACTTTCCTATATGGGAGGTCTCCTTTTTGCTTGATATAAATGGCATATGATGTTAGAATGTACCCTGAATAACGATAGCTAGGAGGTCAAAAACAACATGGGTTTGTTTGAGAAAATATTTGGAACGCACAGCGAGAAGGAATTGAAGAAGATTGGGCCAATCGTTGATGCGATAGAGGCACTCGATGAAAAGATGCAGGCACTTTCAGACGAGGAACTGAAGGCAAAGACACAGGAGTTTAAGGATAGACTTGCAGCCGGAGAGACACTGGATGACATATTGGTAGAGGCATTTGCAGTTGTGAGAGAGGCTGCGTACCGTGTGCTTGGAATGAAACATTACAGAGTACAGCTTATCGGTGGTATAGTTCTCCATCAGGGAAGAATTGCTGAGATGAGAACTGGTGAAGGTAAGACACTTGTATCCACACTTCCTGCTTATCTGAATGCCCTTGAGGGAAAGGGTGTACATGTTGTAACAGTCAATGACTACCTGGCAAAAAGAGATGCCGAGTGGATGGGACAGGTTCATGAGTTCCTTGGTCTTAAGGTTGGTATCATTCTGAACAGTTCCACTACGGATGAGAGACGAGAGGCATATAACTGCGATATTACATATGTAACCAACAATGAGCTTGGATTCGATTACTTAAGAGACAACATGGTTATATACAAGGAGAAATTGGTTCTCAGAGATCTGCATTACTGCGTAATCGATGAGGTTGACTCGGTTCTCATAGATGAAGCTCGTACACCTCTTATCATATCAGGTCAGAGTGGCAAGTCCACAGAGCTTTACAAGATGTGCGACTATCTTGCAAGACAGATGAAGAGAGGCGAAGGTGATGGTGAGATATCCAAGATGGATATGCTCATGAAGACAGAGGTTGAGGAAGACGGAGATTTCCTTGTGAACGAGAAGGATAAGTATGTCATGCTCACTGCCAACGGTGTAAAGATGGTAGAGCAGTTCTTCCATATAGATAACCTGTCGGATCCTGAGAATATGGAGATACAGCACAACATTATCCTGGCTCTCCGCGCACACAACCTCATGTTCAGAGACAGAGATTATGTTGTAAAGGATGATGAGGTACTCATCGTTGACGAGTTCACTGGACGTATCATGCCAGGACGTCGTTTCTCGGATGGACTTCACCAGGCGATAGAGGCAAAGGAGAATGTAAAGGTCAAGAGAGAGAGCAAGACTCTTGCAACAATCACATTCCAGAACTTCTTCAATATGTTTGACAAGAAGGCTGGTATGACTGGTACAGCGCAGACAGAGGAGGAAGAGTTCAGAGAGATCTATGGTATGGACGTCGTTGTCATTCCAACAAACAGACCTATACAGAGAATAGATCAGCCGGATTCTATATTTAAGACAAAGAAAGAGAAACTCAATGCTATAGTTGAGCAGATAAATGTGAGCTATAGAAAGGGACAGCCTGTTCTGGTAGGTACCATCAATATTGATGCGTCCGAGGAACTCAGCCACATGCTCTCCAAGAGAAAGATCCCTCATAAGGTGCTCAATGCCAAGTTCCATGAACTTGAGGCTGAGATAGTAGCGGATGCCGGACAGAAGAATGCGGTCACCATCGCAACCAATATGGCAGGTCGTGGTACTGATATCAAGCTTGGCGAGGGGGTTGCAGAACTTGGAGGACTCAGGATCATAGGTACAGAGAGACATGAGTCGAGACGTATAGATAACCAGCTCCGTGGACGTTCAGGACGTCAGGGAGATCCGGGAGAATCAAAGTTCTATCTTTCACTTGAGGACGATCTCATGAGACTCTTCGGATCAGAGAGAGTTATGAGTGTATATGACACGCTGAAGATCCCTGAGGGCGAGGAGATAGAGCATAAGACCATATCCAATTTCGTTGAGAAGGCTCAGAAGAAGATCGAGGGTAACAACTTTGCCATCAGAAAAAACCTTCTGGAGTATGACAGAGTGAACAACGAGCAGAGAGAGATCATCTACAAAGAGCGTAGAAGAGTTCTTGACGGTGAGAACATGCATGAAGTGATCCTCAAGATGATCAAGGATGACATAGGCGCTGCGGTTGATCAGGTGTGCTCATCTGAGACGGCACCGGAGGAGTGGAATCAGGTTGAGCTGGACGATATGATAAGAAATATCGTTCCTTTTGAGAATCCGGTGACACTCACCGATGAAGAGATAAGAAAGGCAGACATAAAGGAACTCAAGGAGAGACTCAACAAAGAGGCTCTTGAACTTTACGCTGAGAAGGAGAAGGAGATTGACGATCCAGATCAGATGAGAGAGATAGAGCGAGTGATCCTTCTTAAGACTATCGATAGAAAGTGGACAGATCATATAGACGATATGGACAACCTGAGACAGGGAATCGGACTCAGATCCCTCGGTCAGAGAGATCCTGTTATCGAGTATAAGTTCGCCGGATATGATATGTTCAATGATATGACAGCGGCTATCCGTGAGGAGACGGTGAGACTTCTGTACAGAATAAAGGTAGAGCAGAAGATAGAGAGAGAAGAGGTAAATAAGGTCACAGGTACTAACAAGGATGACACAGTTTCAAAGGGACCGGTCAAGAAGGCTAAGAAGATAGGCAGAAATGATCTCTGCCCTTGTGGAAGTGGACTTAAGTACAAGAACTGCTGTGGCAAGAATGCCTGATCAGGTTTTACAGGAGAATTTGAGTGATAGAGATAGATGAGTTCAGGGCTACGATGGCATCCTACAGAGATCCGCTGGAGGAGGTCAAGTCGTCCCTCGACATTGAAAACAAGACGGACAGAATAGCAAAACTTAATTATGAGATGGAACAGCCGGGATTCTGGGATGATGTGAACAGATCCCGGGAGGTTTCAAAGGAACTGAAGGGACTTCAGGATCTGGTGGACAACTACAAAAAACTGGAGAACGACTATGTGGATATAGATACCCTTATCCTTATGGCTGAGGAGGAGAATGATTCGAGCCTCGTGCCTGAGATAGGGGAGCAGATAGATATATTTACAAAGGAGTTTGAGGAGTATAGGATAAATCTTTTGTTTACAGATGAATTTGACGACTGTGATGCGGTTCTCACACTTCATTCAGGAGAGGGTGGAACCGAGTCGTGCGACTGGGCCAGCATGCTGTACAGAATGTATACCAGGTGGGCAGAAAAACATGGCATGAGCGTTGAAGTTTTGGATTATCTGGAGGGCGATGAGGCTGGAATAAAGTCGGTGACTATACAGATAAGTGGGGCACATGCATATGGATTTTTGAAGTCGGAAAAGGGTGTTCACAGACTTGTGAGGATTTCCCCTTTCAATTCGGCAGGCAAGAGAATGACGTCATTTGCATCCTGCGATGTTATACCGGATATCGAGGAGGATCTTGAGATAGATATACGTGATGAGGATATCAGGATAGATACATACAGATCAAGCGGTGCCGGTGGTCAGCACATCAATAAGACATCATCGGCTGTCAGGATAACGCATTTTCCTACAGGAATAGTCGTCCAGTGTCAGAACGAGAGATCACAGCTCATGAATAAGAACAAGGCCATGCAGATGCTGAAATCCAAATTGTATCTCATAAAGAAACAGGAGAATCTTGAGAAGATATCGGATATCCGCGGAGAGGTCACAGACAATGGATTTGGAAGTCAGATAAGATCATATGTACTCCAGCCGTATACTATGGCGAAGGACAAGCGCACCGGATATGAGAATTCCAATGTGTCAGCGGTTCTGGACGGAGATCTGGATGGATTTATGACTGCTTATCTCAAATGGATAAACAGGGTGGAAGTATAAAAAACAAATTATGCTTTGACAATAACGCTTTATACTGATAAAGTAATGACGTACTAAATTTGCATATTTATGCAAAATACATGTAAGGATAAAAGAGGAAGATAAAAGAGAAGGAGAATAAGGGACATGGTGAATATAGCAGTATTAGGTTATGGTACAGTTGGCTCAGGAGTTGTGGAAGTGATAAACACCAACCATGATATTGTTAATAAGAGAGCTGGACAGGAGATAAATGTAAAGAGGGTGCTTGACCTCAGAACATTTCCCGGGGATCCTGTTGAGAACATTCTCACCCATGATTTTGAGGATATACTGAATGATGACGAGATCAGAGTTGTGGTAGAGGTAATGGGAGGCGTTGAGCCGGCATATACATTTGTAAAGAAATGTCTTCTTGCAGGCAAGAGCGTTGCGACATCTAACAAGGAGCTCGTTGCTGTTCATGGTCCTGAACTTCTGAAGATTGCCAGGGAGGGCAATATCAATTTCTTCTTTGAGGCGTCAGCAGGCGGTGGAATACCGGTTATAAGACCACTCAATACATCCATCACAGCAGATGATGTGACAGAGATCACAGGAATATTAAACGGTACGACCAATTACATCCTCACCAAGATGGATAAAGAGGGCGCGGACTATGCAACTGTGTTAAAACAGGCGCAGGATCTCGGCTATGCAGAGCGCAATCCTGAGGCAGATGTTGAAGGTGGCGATGCATGCAGAAAGATAGCAATACTTACATCCCTTGTATATGGAAAGAATCTGGACTACAACAGGATCCATATGGAGGGAATAACAAAGATAACGACAGATGATTTCAAGTATGCAGACAAGATGGGATACTCGGTAAAGCTTGTCGGTACGACAAGAAAAACCGATGGAAAGCTTTACTCATATGTAGCTCCTGTCATGCTGCCACATGACAATCCTCTGGCAAAGATAGATGATGTATACAATGGTATACTGGTGCACGGAAATGCCCTTGACGATGTCATGTTCTACGGAAAGGGTGCGGGAAAGCTTCCTACAGCGTCCGCAGTTGTATCAGATGTTATAGATGCAGTCAGAAATATGGGAAGAAATGTTCCGATCATCTGGGAGGATGAGGAACTTGAGATGGGGGCATTTGAGGACTCAGCAAGTAGATTCTTCATAAGAACAGAGGAGCAGGACGAGGATGCGATAAAGGCGGTATTTGGTGAAGTAGAGTATGTCGATTCTGATCTGAATGAGAAAGCATTTGTCACAGCAGTTATCACAGAGGGTGAATTTGAGGCATGTTGCAATAAGATTGGTGTGAAGAGTGCACTCAGAGTGCTCGATTAGTACAATATTATTCAAAGGTCTTGAAATCCTAGTGGAATTGAGTTATTTTACAAAAGGCTTATTTCTTTCTGCGGGTATGATCTTTATATGCGCAGAAAGTTAAATATACAAATTTTCAAATGAGCGATCAGGAGGACAATATGTTAATAGTAAAGAAGTTTGGTGGTACTTCCGTTGGAAATACCGAAAGAATCTTTAACGTGGCCAAAAGATGTATTGAGGACTGGCAGAAGGGCAATGACGTAGTTGTAGTACTGTCTGCTATGGGTAAATACACAGATGAGCTGATAGATATGGCCAAGCAGGTAAATGAAAATCCGCCTAAGAGAGAGATGGATATGCTTTTCACGATCGGAGAGCAGATGTCAGTATCACTCATGGCTATGGCTATGAATTCATTGAAGGTTCCAGCAATCTCACTCAATGCATTCCAGGTGGCAATGCATACTACTTCAGTATACGGCAATGCACGTCTGAAGAGAATTGATGTCGAGAGGATCAGACATGAGCTGGAGCAGAGAAAGATAGTTATTGTTACAGGATTCCAGGGAATCAACAAGTATGATGATTACACAACTCTTGGTCGTGGCGGTTCAGATACAACAGCTGTTGCACTTGCAGCGGCACTTAACGCTGATGCGTGTGAGATCTATACAGATGTGGATGGTGTATACACAGCAGATCCACGTAAGGTAAAGACAGCACGTAAACTGGATACGATAACATACGATGAGATGCTTGAGCTTGCTACACTTGGTGCAGGCGTTCTGCACAACCGTTCAGTAGAACTTGCCAAGAAGTTTGGCGTTCAGCTGGTTGTTCGTTCAAGTCTCAATTTATCAGAGGGTACAATAGTTAAGGAGGATACTGGAATGGAGAAGATGTTAGTTAGTGGTGTTGCAGCAGATGCAGACTCAGCAAGAGTAGCAGTAGTAGGATTAGAGGATACACCGGGTGTTGCGTTCAAGCTTTTCAATCTGCTTGCAAAGAATGACATCAATATAGATATGATCCTGCAGTCAGTAGGAAGACACGGAACAAAGGATATCACATTTACATGCAGCGATGAGAATGCAGACAGAGCAGAGGAGATCATCAAGAATAACATCGGCAAGTTTGAGAGCATCGATGTTAACAAGGACGTTGCCAAGGTTTCTATCGTTGGTGCAGGAATGCAGTCAAATGCAGGTGTTGCAGCAAAGATGTTCGAGGCACTCTATGATGAGAACATCAACATCAGAATGATTTCAACATCAGAGATCAGAGTTACTGTACTTATAGACGAGCAGTATACAGAGCGTGCTATGAATGCAATCCATGACAAGTTCGCTCTCGGCGATCGCTAATTGTTATAGAACCAATATAGTCCTGTTATTTCAGGAGAGTATATACGCCGGGGGAAACTCCGGCGTATATTATCATGAGGAGGACTCGCCCAAAAGGCGGGAGAGCCCTCATGATAAAGCAGACGCCGCGCGAAGCACCATTGCATGCGTCTGCACCCGTATGAGGAAATACAATGAATTTAGAAAGGAGCCAGGGTATGAAGAGAGCAGATTACATATCATGGGATCAGTATTTTATGGGTATCGCAATGATGTCCGCAGAGAGAAGTAAGGATCCATCTACGCAGGTTGGTGCGTGTATAGTGGATAAGAACAACAGAATCCTGTCCATGGGATACAATGGTATGCCGGCGGGGTGCGATGATGATACCATGCCATGGGGAAAGGTGGGAGATCCACTTGACAACAAGTATTTTTATGTGTGCCATGCGGAGCTTAATTCCATTCTTAATTACAGAGGTGGAAACCTAAAGGACGCAATCATATATTCAACCCTGTTTCCTTGCAATGAGTGCGCCAAAGCGATCATTCAATGTGGAATAAAAGAGGTTGTATACATGTCGGATAAGTATGCGATGACGGACAGCACCATAGCATCGAAGAGAATGTTCGACTTGGCTGGGGTGAAATACAGACCGTTTGAGGCAAAGGGTAGGAAGATCACCCTGGATCTTTAAATTGTAACAGTTGGATGATATGCAGTGGACAGGAGATAGAAGAAGTGGTCATAGACAGCAATAGCAGAGAAGAGACTTATAATGTGGGAGTGCAGCTTGGCAGGGATGCCGTCCCGGGACAGGTGTATTGTATATATGGTGATCTCGGCGTTGGGAAGACGATAATTTCTCAGGGAGTTGCGGCTGGACTAGGTATAACAGAAGTTGTCAACAGTCCCACATTTACTATAGTTAAGGAGTATGACGAGGGCAGGCTGCCCCTCTACCATTTTGATGTATACAGGATCGGCGATGTGGATGAGATGGATGAGATCGGATACAATGAGATGGTTTACGGAGAAGGTGTATGCCTGATAGAGTGGGCAAATCTCATAGAGGAGATACTGCCGGATGATTACACCAGGATAGATATAGAAAAAGATTTGGAAAAAGGCGTTGATTACAGACGCATTACGATAGAAGAGAGGCATGTTCACAGATGAAGATTTTAGCATTTGACAGTTCCGGACTAGTAGCATCGGTTGCAATAGTTCAGGACGAGAATTTGATCGCAGAATACACGACAAACTACAAAAAGACACATTCACAGACTCTTTTGCCTATGCTGGATGAGATTGTGAGGATGACAGAGACGGATAAAGAAAGCTTTGACGCTCTTGCAGTTGCAGCTGGACCGGGCTCGTTCACTGGACTTCGTATAGGGTCGGCAACAGTCAAAGGACTTGCCTTGGCATGGGATATTCCGGTGATTGCGGTTCCTACACTTGAAGGCCTGGCTTACAATGTATGGGGAAGTCGCAGCGTTATATGTCCGATAATGGATGCAAGAAGGAGACAGGTATACACTGCACTGTATAAGTTTGACGATAAGAATTGTCTTGACACGATCGTAGACCAGACTCCTATGGACATATTAGAACTTGTAGAACTGCTGAATAACAGGGATGAGGATGTAATATTTGTTGGAGATGGTATAGATGTGTATGCAGATATCATCAGAGAAAATATAAAGGTGCCGTATGCATTTGCGCCGGCGCATATGAATAAACAGAGAGCTGGTTCTGTGGCGGCTGCCGCACAGGTGAGATATGCCGCAGGGCGATATCAGAATGGTGACGAATTTGCTCCGGAATATCTCAGACAGTCACAGGCAGAGCGAGAGAGAGCTGAGCGTGAAAAGGCAAATACGGTGGAGACTGTAAGATGAGTTATTCGGACAAGGTGAAGAATATAGCCGCGCTTGAACAGGAAGTCTTTGCCAATCCGTGGACATGCGAAATGATCGATCGATCAGAGAAGTCAGAGTTTGACCGCGTTGAGGTGCTGGAAAAAGACGGAGTATTTCAAGGCTATATCATATATTCTATGGTGTGTGACAGCGCGGATCTTTTGAGAGTGGCAGTGAAACCGGAATTTCGCAGATTGGGCGTTGCAGGATGCCTGATGCAGAAAATGATGGATGACTGCGGCAAAGGTGAGGTGCAGAATATATTTCTTGAGGTCAGAGAGTCAAATACTCCTGCGATCGAGATGTACAAAAAATATGGATTTATTGAAATTTCCAAAAGAAAGAATTATTACAGATCGCCGGTTGAGGATGGAATCGTCATGCAAAAAATGGTCAAGCGGTGAAAAAATAAAAAAAGACAGAATAATGGAAAACATTGTCGGTATATTATATGTATGATCTGACTTATAATCAGACACATAACACAGGCGTGGACAGCCGGATAGGAGAAAAGTATGAGTGAGATCAAATGTAATATGTGCGGGAAGACAATTGTATTTGGAGAGAAACACAACAAGGAGGATTATGTCCTTGTCCAGAAGGAGTGGGGATATTTTTCAGACAAAGATGGAAAGAAGTATACTTTGAGAATCTGTGAGAAGTGCTACGACAGGCTTGTTGCGGATTGTGTTGTACCTCCAGAGATAGAAAATGTGACAGAATACGCATAAAGCGTGCTGTATTAGAAATGGAGAAAGAAAATGATAGACGTATGTCTTTTGGGAACAGGAGGGATGATGCCGCTGCCGTACAGGGCACTCACATCCCTTGTGGTCAGATATAATGGGCATGAGATGCTGATAGACTGTGGGGAGGGGACACAGACCTCCATGCGCCAGCAGGGGATGATAGGGTTTAAGCAGATAGATGTTATCTGCTTTACCCATTTCCATGCGGATCATATAAGTGGACTTCCAGGGCTCTTGCTCACGATCGGCAATGCTGAGAGGACGGAGCCGCTTCTCATGGTTGGACCAAAACGGCTTGAAAAGGTTGTCAATTCGCTCAGAGTTATAGCTCCGGAACTTCCGTTTGAGATAAAGTTCCAGGAACTTTCTGAGGCGGAAGAGTCATTTGAGTGGCAGGATCTGAAAGTCGAGGCATTCAGGGTAAATCATAATGTGACATGTTATGGATATTCGATGACACTTCCAAGAGCTGGTAAGTTCAGTGTGGACAGGGCAAGGGAAAATGAGATCCCTATGAAATACTGGAATGGCCTTCAGAAAGGTAATACCTACGAAGAGGATGGACATGTATATACACCGGATATGGTTCTGGGACCGGACAGAAAAGGATTGAAACTCACATACTGTACTGATACAAGACCGACACCTCTCATAGAAAAATATGCTGCGGGTTCCGACCTGTTCATATGTGAGGGCATGTACGGTGAGAAGGAGAAGGAGAAAAAAGCCATTGAGCATAAGCATATGATGATGCAGGAGGCTGCGGCGATAGCGGCAAAGGCGGATGTTGGAGAGATGTGGCTTACCCATTACAGTCCTTCGATGGCGAAACCAGCTGTATTTATGGACGAGGTGAGGGCAATCTTCCCGAGAACTATAGCGGCAAAAGATCGAGCAACAACGACATTGAAGTTTTCAGACAATGAATAGAATCATATAAGCAATATGTTACGGCAAAGGTGAGATGAATTATGGAAAAAGAAGTAAAGATACTGGCTATAGAGTCATCATGTGATGAGACATCAGCAGCGGTGGTCGTAAACGGAAGAAATGTGCTGTCAAATGTAATATACTCCCAGATAGACATACATACGTTGTACGGTGGGGTTGTGCCGGAGATAGCATCGAGAAAACATATAGAGAAGATCACACAGGTTATCAGACAGGCACTCAAAGAGGCTGACTGCACCCTGGACGATATAGATGCGGTTGCGGTGACATATGGACCGGGGCTTGTAGGCGCGCTCCTGGTTGGTGTAGGTGCGGCGAAAGCCATAGCATTTGCAAAGGATATACCTCTTGTGGGAGTTCATCATATAGAGGGACATATTGCCGCCAATTATATAGAGAACAAGGATCTGAAACCACCATTCATGTGCCTTGTTGTGTCCGGAGGACATACACATCTTGTCAAGGTAGTGGACTATGGAAAATTCGAGATACTTGGAATAACGAGGGATGATGCGGCAGGAGAGGCATTTGACAAGGTTGCCCGTGCCATAGGACTCGGATATCCAGGCGGACCAAAGATAGACAAAAAGGCAAAAGAGGGCAATCCGGATGCAATAGAATTCCCTAGGGCGAAGGTCGCAGAATCTGTATATGACTTCAGTTTCAGCGGTCTTAAATCGGCTGTACTTAACTACATAAATCAGGCACATATGAGGGATGAACAGATAAATGAGGCTGATGTTGCTGCATCATTCCAGAAGGCGGTTACTGAGGTGCTCACAGGGCATGCTGTAGCTGCGGCGAAAGAGTTCAATATGGACAAGATAGCCATAGCAGGGGGAGTTGCATCCAATTCAGCTCTCAGAGCCAGCATGAAGGCTGCGTGTGAGAAGGCAGGGCTTACCCTATATAATCCTTCTCCTATACTTTGTACGGATAATGCTGCGATGATAGGCGCGGCAGGGTACTATGAGTATATCAATGGAACAAGGCATGGATGGGATCTCAATGCCATTCCTAATCTAAAACTTGGAGAACGTTAAGAGCAGACGATATTCCAAATGCATTGCATAGTGACAAACGAGTGTACCGGGGGATGATTGCATGAAAGACATAATGGAAGATATATCGGTAGATGAAAATGGGATAACAGGAGACGATACCCCACATATAACAGCTATAGTGCTTGCTGCCGGCAAGGGTAGCAGGATGAATAGTGATATACCAAAACAATTTATGATGCTGGAAGGTTATCCGGTGATCTATTATTCACTTAAAGCATTTCAGGAAAGCTCTGTAAATGACATAATCCTGGTGACAGGGGAAGAATATTTAGACTACTGTAAGACAGATATAGTGGATAAATATAACATTTCAAAGGTACGTGCTATAGTTTCGGGTGGTGCTCAGCGTTACGATTCGGTTAGAAATGGGCTGACCGCGGCAAATGGGGCAAAGTATGTCCTTATACACGATGGTGCCAGACCATGTATTACCGGAAAAATTATAGAGGATTCAGTAGACTGTGTGAAGAAGTATAAGGCCTGTACTGTCGGTGTGCCAGTCAAGGATACGATAAAGATAGTAGATGGGGATCAATTGGGCGTAGACACCCCAGATAGATCCAGACTGTGGCAGGTTCAGACACCTCAGAGCTTTGACAGAGAATTATTGCTTGCCTGCTATGAAAGACTTAGAGGAGAAAAAGGACTGCTGATAACTGATGATACCATGATAATTGAGAGGTATAGCGATGTACGCACCAAGGTTATAATGGGTGCATATGAGAACCTGAAAATCACTACTCCTGAGGATTTAAAAATTGCATCAAATTTTTTGAAAAAAGATGTTGACACAAAGATGGTAAAGTGATAATATGTACAAGTCGCCGGTTGATGGCGATGAAAAAACAAAGACAGCAAGCTGGTAAATCAACAAGCTGGATTGCATATGGAGAGATATCGAAGCGGTCATAACGAGGCGGTCTTGAAAACCGTTTGTCCGAAAGGGCGCGAGGGTTCGAATCCCTCTCTCTCCGCTGGCTTTCATACATATGAAAGTTCAAGCGCTTGATACTGGAGAAGTACCCAAGCGGTTGAAGGGGCTCCCCTGGAAAGGGAGTAGGCCGTTAATAGCGGCGCGAGGGTTCAAATCCCTCCTTCTCCGTTAGACATACTTAGTATCAAAAGCTTATATAAGGACCTTGAAAAATTAACAACATGACAACCCTGAAATTCCAAACAAGAATTTCAAGAACGTCGGATCGAAAGATCCAACAAACCAATAACAGTAAAGATGGTTAGGAAAAATACAAGCTAGTATGATTTCTGACATAGGATTTACAAACTTTTTAATGAGAGTTTGATCCTGGCTCAGGATGAAC
>JBNMKK010000027.1:0-34698 GCA_050874325.1 Coprococcus sp.
CTAGCTTGTATTTTTCCTAACCATCTTTACTGTTATTGGTTTGTTGGATCTTTCGATCCGACGTTCTTGAAATTCTTGTTTGGAATTTCAGGGTTGTCATGTTGTTAATTTTTCAAGGTTCTTTATGTTCTCGCCTCTCAGCGACAACTTCTAAATACTATCACATCGTATCCTCAATGTCAACAACTTTTTTCATCTTTTTTCAAGCTGTTTCATCGTGTCTCACGCGACAGCTTTTATAAGATACCACCATCATTTTACAAAGTCAAGCATTTTTTTGCCTATTTTATGACAGTTCCAATCTCTCAATCACAAACCCCTCATTTTCCATATGATATGTACTGCCACAATATGGGCAGTTTCTCTGGCGAACCGAATCAAAGCTTGCGCCACAATTCCTGCAATGCACAGATGTAATAGAAAATCCAGGCGGCTCCATATAAGCCGTATTTCTCCGTAGCGTTACATCTATACAGTCTCCGCGTCTGTTGATGCTGCCATTTTTCTCGCTATAGTTTATCCACCATGTTCTAAGTGTGAGGCACAGATTGCTGCCCTCCATATGTATATCCTTCACAGTCATTGCCTGCATATATGTCATTTCTACAATATCCTGAAAATACGAATTTAATGGTGCACCACAATATGAGGCTAAATTCTCCGGATGGTCTGACATAATTGCCATGCGCACAAGTGATATGATCTGTCCCTCAAACTTCTCAAATGAAAAATACGGATCATACTGTGCAAATACCCTTTTGACCTTTCCTTTAGTTGTCACATATGACCAGAACGGTATCCTCTTTCGTCCATCCCTGTTGAACTGTTTTACCATAACTATGATAATAGAAATTACATAGCCAAATATTCCGCCAACAATGAGTGCTATAAAATATGACATGAACAGATCCTGTGGTATTGGAGTTTCCCTGTCAAGCAAAAGAGGGATTACACTTGCCAGAAATATGATCAGAATAGTTATCCCGGTAGTCTTTCCAATTTTCTTCTGACTCTTTGCAGAAGAATTCTCCCGTATAAAAAATGTATTTGTTACACGGGGGAACAGATCATTGATGCGAAAAACCGTACGACAATATGGACAGCCTTCCGTGAGAGCTGCCACAGGACTCACTGCACCGCAGTTTGGACATGTCATTGACATTCGTGTAAGTTCCTGTTCATTTGGAGTATGAACAACCGTCTCATACATCATATCTTCGGTAATCCGCTCATATATTGTCCCAGATGAATTCTGGAATTGCAGACGTCTGGCAGCACTCTCGTACATAAGATCGACCGTATACCAAAGCGTCTTTCGCGGTACTCTTGCAGTTCCAAAAGATTCCCTCTTTACAGGAGATGTATACTGTATCATCCGAATTCCTTTTCGTGCCAATCTATCTTTCTGAAGGCGAAGAATATATGAAGTATCTCCATCGCAGCTGCGAGGACGCACGTCAGAATCATACCATTGATTTAATTCTATTGCGAAATCGTCAAATATACTTCTGTGTTTCTCCCATGTCGGAGTATATTTCTTAAATGCTGCAGCCTGACTTCCATACCGTATCAAAGAAATTATAGCTACTATGATCAGCACGGCTCCAATACATAGAAAAATAAGAGCCGGGGTCTTGTCTATATCCTCAACTGTGTAGACTGAGGCACCAAGAATCCCCAATGCCAACAACACAATCCCCCTCACAAACAATTTTGTATCCGGCGTTGGTACTTCTAATTTACGGTTTTTTCTTGTCAGATTTGATATATCTGTAAATATTGACATTTTCTTTCCCCCATAAAATCCCACTAAACTTTTATTATTGTAGCTTTGACACTATTCCATTCTCTGTCAGTGTCTGCAGACATTCCGATGCACTGTCATCGTGCATCATCTGCCACACCTGTTCCATTCCAGGTGCAAGAGGTTTTCTCTGAAACTCCTCTCCTGATATCCAGTACACTCTGCCCTCTTCTGAAGATATAAGATCTCCATTATACTCATCCGTCTTATACAGAAATCCGACATTTCTCACATCTCCGGTCATCCAGTGGTATATTCCGGTGAGTTTTGGATTGCTTATGGTAAGTCCCGTCTCTTCATATATCTCACGTATCACCGACTCTGTAAATGTCTCTCCGGGTTCCACATGCCCACCAGGGAATGTGGTTCCGGAATAGCTTTTCCCTACTTTATCAAGTGCAAGTACACGACCATCGTGATCATATACCATGCACATGTTCATAAATATTACTTTCTCTATTTCCGCCATTTTCTCCATCCTGTTATTTCTATACATTCTGTATGTATTTTCCGGTCTATAGATTTATATAGCACTCTACATATCATCTATCATAATGTGTGAGTAAGATAACACTTTTCTATCATAACTAGCTTAATTATCCTGCTACTTTTTTTCAGAATGTCATATTTTTTATCTACATCATTTTGTATATTCTCCGAGCGCCGCCTTCAGATATTCATACCTCTGCCTTTTCTCTTCCTTAGCGAAATGTACCTCACGCTGCTGCTCCGGATTATTCTCATAATCCAGGACTTCATCGCCAAACTGTTCGCTTGTCAGATCAAATGCGCAGTCGCCTATCACATTGTAACAATGGTAATTCCCGCCCGGTCTCTTTATACCATACACCTTTCCGCCAAATATATCCTGTGCCAGAAACGCGGTTATGGAACACTGCCCCAGCGTCATGTTCTCCTTTGTCCATTTGTCCCTCATCCTCGGCGCACAGGTATCCGCACACCAGATATGACTCAGGGCATCGTACAGGTCTGTTGGGGTGTTTATCCCCGGATATTCATCTGTGATGGCTGGTGCATCTACATGCTCCCAGCCCCAGAAATTGTATGTCTTTTTTTCATCCATTTGTCTTATCCTCGATACTCTATTATTCCACAGTATTTTCAAGCACTCCGATATTTTCTATCTCACATTTTACCACATCACCGCTCGCCAGGTACACAGGTGGTTTCATGCCCATACCCACGCCTCCCTGAGTTCCGGTTGCGATCACTGTTCCGGCGGAGAGAGTCATTCCCTGAGAGGGCTCAGCTATCGCCTCCTCCGCAGTGGTTATCATATATCCGATGTTGCTCGACTGACGCTTTTCGCCATTTACATAACAGGTTATATCAAGATCATACACATTGTCAATCTCATCGGCGGTCACTATACATGATCCCATCAGGGTATATCCATCAAGACTCTTGTCCAAATAAAAAGCCACCCGGATATAAATATCAATTTGCATTCAACCGCAAATCATATCTCTACCCAGATGGCTTTTATATATTCATGTGATCTTATCACTTGCGTTATTTACTACGGATCTACTGCAGCTTTCCGTACTCCTCATCTGTCACAGGCTCGCACCACTCATTTGATGTCTCCTCACCCGGAACCTCGATTGCAAGGTGGCTGAACCAGCTGTCAGGAGCTGCGCCGTGCCAGTGCTTTACCTCAGCAGGAATGTTGATGCAGTCGCCCGGTTTCATCTCAACTGCAGGCTTGCCCTCCTCCTGATAGTATCCGCGTCCACCGACACATACAAGGATCTGTCCGCCGCCGCTCTTTGCGTGATGGATATGCCAATTGTTACGGCAGCCCGGCTCAAATGTCACGTTGAATACTCCGACCTGGCTAGTCGATACCGGAGCCAGATAACTGTGTCCTATGAAATACTGGGCAAATGCATCATTTGGCTGTCCGATAGGGAATACCATGCTCTTTGCATGTGCTCTCATGGCCTCATCCTCATATGGAAGATCGCCCTCATTTACATTCCACACTTCCTTTGCCAGGTTGAATACTGCCCAAGCCTTTGGCCAGCCGGCATAGAATCCTACATGTGTGATAACTGCTGCGATCTCCTTCTGTGATACGCCGTGATCCTTCGCATTCTGAAGATGGAACTTGAGCGATGAGTCAGTGATTCCCTGTGCCATGAGTGCCACAACGGTTATGATACTTCTGGTCTTTACATCGATATCATTGTTGTTCCAGTTCTCTCCAAAGAGAACATCGTCATTGAAATGTGCGAACTCAGGAGCAAACTCTCCGAGTGCGTTTCTTCCCGCTGTCTGTACTATCTTTGCCATTATTTTTTCTCCTTCCAAATGTAACTCTGTTTCTATGTTCTACGCGAGTGTTTTGTCAACCCACTTCTCGATCTCCTGTCTGTTTGCCCTGTTAAGCAGTCCGCCTTCTACAAACTCAGCACCCGGTGCCGATGGCTGGAGTTCCTTGATAGTGTTGCCAAATCCGCTGCCGCCAGATGTTGCGAACAGTGTGATCTTCTTGCCTGTGAAGTCGTATTTCTCAAGAAATGTGTTGATGATCGTAGGAGCCACATACCACCAGATAGGGAATCCAAGTACTATCTCATCATAATTCTCAATGTGTGCATCTGAATCATCAAGCTCTGGTCTGATCTTCTTGTCGCTCATCTCGACGCTGCTCCTGGATTTCTTGTTCATCCAGTCAAGGTCAGCCTTGGTGTACAGCTCCTTTGGTTTGATCTCGTACAGATCTGCGCCTGCTGCCTCCGATATCATCTCTGCAACCTTTTTCGTGGTTCCGCTTGCGCTGAAATATGCTATAAGTTTCTTTGACATTATGTAAACCTCCTTTTAGTAATCATCCCCATCTATATGCCGACATCGGCAGGGGCTGACACTGCATGTCAAATCTTTGTAAAAACTTGACTCACTATAAACTATACACTCAGGCATACGCCGTATGTCTGAGCACAAAAATAAGCATGTACTTTTAAATACATGCTTATTGTAGTCCTAATACATCTATATGTCTAATACCTATATCGAATTATATGTTATGCTTAAAAGGCATACCGTTTTAAGTTACACTCTCGCAGAAAAAAACTTCTCAAAATCCTGTCGTATAAGGCCATATCCAAATTCATTTGGATGCATGCCATCCATGCTGTAGTATGGACTCAGGTCATCAAGTTCAAGGAATCGTTCCCTGAGATTCAAAATCCTGCAGCCATATTTATGTGCCAGTCTGATCATAGCCTCTGCATACTCGGCAAATTCTGCCTTCATCTGTTCCGGTGATGATACATATTTATCCATGACCGTTTTATCTATTCCACTATCCATCAAATGTCTAAGATATGAGTCAACTGGAATAGGCGGTGTTATGACACACACGACTTCCACGCCCTTATCCTGCAGGAATCTGATCATACTCTCATAATTGCTTTCAAAATCAGAAAGAGAATTCCTATGTCTGTGTTCAAAATCACATTTTCCTTCTCGTATCGATTTCCAATCATAATCGCAGTCATTTCCGCCACACTCCAGAAACGCAGTATCCGGAAGCTGTTGGCTCTCAAGAGTCTGCCTCATCCACATATTTACTCTGTCTGAGGTAAATGTCGGCATGGCATAATTGACAAAATTTATATTATATGTTTTCTGCATCTCATCAAATCCTATTGCATCAGAACTGTGGTAATTCCATGATTCATCAGGCATTACACCTCTCATGATCGAATCTCCAAACATATAATAAGTCTTCACTTTTTTTGCCTCTGAAGGCGCTGCTGACCAATACCTGTTTACCAGCATTTCAAATGCTCTCTGTGGAATAATAGGTTCCGAGGTTTTCTCAATCAGGGTTTCAGGAATCGAGTCACCGCGTCCGATACATCTTCCAGCCTCTATATATCTTTTGAGATATTCATTTATCTGGTTCATCAGCTGCGGAATGGCAAACATCTCACCCTGAGGGCACAAAAGTGCATCATATCTATCTGCTCCAAATATAAAATTCATCTCCTTGATAAGAGAATCATATATCTCATTTGTCCTGCCATATCCGCATGTCGATATAATGACGAACCGTTTATCACTCATATCAACCCTGAACTCATGAAAAGCACTGTCACCTATATCACGGACTTCTCCTCTGTATGTCTCCATGAGCGGCATCAGTCTGTCCACAAATGTCTTCATCGGTCCAGGCATGCCAAAGAAATACAGTGGGAAACTGTATATTATCACATCTGCCGCCACAAAACTTTTATAAACGTCCTGCATGTCATCGTCTATCACGCATTTTCCTGCCGTCTTTCCCCAACAGCTCATGCATCCCATGCACGGTTTTATGTCCATATCGCGAATCCATAAGTTCTCTGTCTCCACATCAGAAGCAGTCTCTTTGATACCTGTAAGAACAGCCTCAGTCAGTTTCATCGTGTTGCTGCCTGCACCCTTTGGACTTCCATTTACAACCAAAACTTTCATTTGTTCTACCGCACTATCCTTTCATGAAATTCTCAAAATCGTCAAATGCTCCTCTCATGGTCTCATAACCATAATTGTAGCAATGCATGAGTTTTTCATTATTGCTCTCAAAATGCCTGATCATCTGCTCCTCCGGACGTATCACAAACACCTTTCCCTCATCCATCAGTTTCTTCATGCATTCATTCTGCTCATCGTATGCCTCGCCACGGTTCACCATCGCCCTGCAAAGCTCTGGATACTTTCTGTAACAGCGGTCAACAAGTTTCCTCACCTTGGAGTAGTCCGTTGGCCTTGTCCCTTCCGGTTTTGTGAGAACGACAACTATCTTGTCACAGCCTTTTTCCAACGCCCGCTTTACAGGTATAGAATCAACTATGCTGCCATCCAGATAGAACTTGCCGTCTATCTCCACCGGATCGCATATAAACGGCACTGAGCAGCTTGCCATCTGACATTTCAGGAATTCTTCCTTACTTTTAAAATTGCCCTTATACTCCGCCTGACCTGTCTCACAATTGACGACAACACTCTCACATTCAGTATCGGATGCAAAGAAAGTATCAAAGTCATATGGAATATCTTTCAACGCATATTCTGTCACAAGCATATCAAGGTTGAGTATCTTTTTATTCTCAAACAGCTGACCAACACCATAATACGCCTCCGCATTCTCATGTGTTATTATCTGCCTTGTTCTTCCCTTTTGTCTTGAGACAAAATTGACTGCATTTCCCGCACCGGCGGATACTCCAACCACATAATCAAACCGGATATCCTTTTCAAGCATAAAGTCAAGAACTCCGGCAGAAAATATACCTCTCATAGCTCCGCCTTCAAGAACAAGTCCTGTTTTCTTTTCGCCCATATATCATCCTTCTATCTTACTTTATATTTGCCTCTACATAATCAACTATGTCCTTAACTGTCTCAAGCTTAGCATCCGAGCCAAATCTGATCTTGAATTCATCCTCAACTGTGATCGCAAGCAGCATCATATTCAATGAATCTACCCCCAGATCTGTCGTAAGCACACTGTCCATGGTGATGATCGATGGATCGCACTGTGGCATAACCTTCACAAATAATTCCTTTAATTTCTCAAATACCATAATAATATTCCTCCGTATCTCAATCCTGATTTCTCAGTATCTTCATAGCACCTGATCTCTTGAAATCCTCAGTTCTTATCTTGAGCTTAAGTACACGTTTAAATGGAGGAAGCTCTTTGTTGACCTCGTCGACCACCATCTGCATTTTCCTCTGTACTTCATCCTCCGATGCGCCCTGCAGCTCTGGCATGTATGGTATTATCTCCACACCTATAACTGTATTTCCATTCAGCTCCATCTCCTGCACAAGGCAATCCTTTACAAGCGGCTGCTTGTAAAACAGATCTTCTATCTCCTCCGGAGACACATTTTCGCCATTTGGAAGGATGATGAGATTCTTTATTCGTCCTGTAATATATATGTATCCCTCATCATCAAACTCTACCAGATCTCCGGTCTTGAACCATCCATCCTGGAATACCTCCGCAGTATGCTCCGGATCTTTGTAATATTCCTTCATCACGTTGTCACCCTTGATCCACAGTTCTCCATCCACAACTTTTACTTCCTGCTCCGGATATATATGTCCCATGGATTCAGGTTTCTTATCTGTATCACAATTCCCTGATGTCAGATTTGCACACTCTGTAAGGCCGTATCCCGCACACAGGTTAATTCCAAAATCACGACATTCTGCCATGAGTCTTGGCGGAACAGGAGCCGCACCACACATTATCAGGTTCAGATCTCCAAGGAATGCTTTTCCTTTCATTTTGGCAATATTGATGATGATCTCCACAAGTCCGGGAACCAGCACTAATGTATCAGGTCGCACAACAGGTATATCACCGATTGCTGCCCGCATGTCTGAACAGGTATATGTCAGTGACCCAGTGTAAAGGTCTGCCATATATCCACGGATCGAACCAAATATATGTGAGAGTGGAAGCATGGCTATATAGCGTCTGTGCAGGACATTTCCCGGACCAAATACACCATTGAACGAACCTCTCATGATAGACCCATGACTATGTACCGCTCCCTTAGGCGACCCGGTAGTTCCTCCTGTAAAGAAGATCGCCGCTGTAGTATCCTTATCAACATCTGCCCACTCTGACTCCTCGTCGCCTATCGAACTTGCCGGCCATGTCTTACAAGGTACATTTGCAGCAGTCTCCTTGAATTCTTCTCCGACAAATATTCCCGCAAGCTCAAATTTCATGCTTATTCCCACAAGAGCCTTCTCCCCAAGTGCATTTGGCAGCATCAAAAGGACATTGCCAGATGCTGGAACAGCAAGGAAAAGCTCCATTGCATCCAGATCATTTTTCGCAAGCACACCTATATGTGAACCCTTTTCAAGTCCCAGAGAATTGATAAATGTAACTCGTCTTGCAACCCTCGCCACAAGTTCACGATACGTCAACGTAGTTATCTTATCACTCACCGCCGGATACTCTGCATACCTGTTTCTTATAAACTCCAGAAACTCCGGAATAGTTGGAATGTATTCCAAAGTTGCCATCTCCTCAGGATTTACCATATTGTAAAAATACTGATCCATAGTCATACTCCTTTTCTGTTTGTTTTCTATTTACAACTTTCATTTGTTCACTTTTTTCTTCAAATCATCCACAGCACTGCGGAATCTCTGGCACTGAGTGGACAGATATTCTGCATTTAATCCCCTGCCTTCCGCATCGAGTTCCATAGGCTCTCCAACATAGAGCCGCAGTCTTCTGCCAAATAATCTGTGGTACTCGCCATCGTTGTACACCGGAACAATCTTTGCCCCGGACATAACAGCCAGCATGGCAAAGCCAGGCTTAAACTCATCCATGACACCATTCTTCGATGTATGTCCCTCAGGGAATATGATCACATTATCCCCCGATTTCAGATGATCTGCGGCATCACGTATCCATGTAATATCTATCCCAAATCTGTCCACCGGGATAAACCTTCCGCCGCTTGTCACCCACTTAACTATTTTTTTGTCAGCCCAATCCTTCGCCATGATAAGCATGCTGTTTTTGAACAACATGTAATACATCTGCCCATCGTTGTGTCCAACATGGTTACTTACAAATATCACACCTCCATTTTCTATTTCTTTTTTGGTCTCACTGTTCTGATAGCACACCTTAGGTCTGAACATCATCCGAAGATATGCGTATACCAGACCTCTTCCCAAAGCTGCAGTGGCATTTATAAATCCGTTTTTCTTCATCTTTTCTCACCACATATACAGTCACAAGATATTACACAACTGTACCCTTATTACTCACTTTGTTTACTATCCAGATTGTATGTTTCGTGCTATAATTTTTCAAAGGTCAATTATTCCACTTTTGATACATATGTAACATTTTGTCGAAATTTGTTTATTAAATACATTTGATATAAAAAGAATTTCAGGGGGACAATATATGACTTCGATTAACAGGGAACTTAATACTGATAGAAGAATATTCAAAACAAAAAAGGCAATTTATGAAGCGCTGAGCGTACTTTTGCAGAAAAAAAGCATCAACTCCATCACTGTAACTGAACTCGCCTCTGCCGCCGATATAAACAGAAAAACATTTTATAGATATTATTCAACTGTAAATGATGTTCTTGATGAGAGCATCAACGAACTTGTAAATTCATTCAGGGATCTGATAATAGAGTTATCCAAAGATTACGATATTCTGGCGCCCCAGACACTTTTCGCAGCGCTGAATATCATCATGACCGATGCAGATATCGCCAAAAATCTTTTTTCTTCAGATAATGGAGATCTATTGTTTAACAAACTGCAGAATACACTCAACGAAACTATACTCAAAGAATTTGAAAAGAATGAGATAAAAATGACTGTACCTGAAGATCAGTATCACTTTGTATCCAGTTTCATAGCCGGCGGAATGGTCTCCGTCTACCGCGAATGGATATCGCATCCGGGCAAGACAAGCCTTGATGAAATGACACACACACTGTCAACACTGATTATATCCGGAATCCATGCCGTATCATAGGGCATGGATTTCCAACTGATAATCTAAGCTAGTTGTATGAAAGCACCGCCGAATAATCCATGATCGCATGAACAATAACAGAGATCCAGATCGTCCTGGATTTATCCTTTAGAAACTGAAAAAAACATCCGGTTAGACTGTGATCGTTCCCCACTGTGCATATGAAAAGATATGCATAACTGCAAATATCACATTTGGCACTATGTAACGGATGACATTTCGTTCCCCCTTCAGCAGGTATACGCCCACATCTCTCACCACAAATTCCTCGGCAAATGCCACAAACACAAGATAATATATCAGTCCATATAACACAGAACCCTTATCTTCTTTGGTGACAATGCAGAAAACTGTCATGGCAAGCAATATCGCTGCAATAATTAACAGCGCAATCTTCTGCTTTCTCCCACTGATCCTAAGGAACATTTCTTCTGCGAATCTGTCACTGATCAGGAAAAAAGTAATCAGGAAAATAATGATCGGGATCTCCGCCACTGTCAGATTCTGCATCAGTATTCCCGGAATGTCACTCGATGCATTTTTTACTGAAATGACTGTACCGGCAGAATTCCATCTATATATGAAATATGTTCCCCACAGAAGATAGGCTCCGCAGATAAACAGGATCATGATCGTTCTTGTAAATATCTTCATTGAATGTTTAGTCACTTGATGTCTCCCTTGTCGTTACTATGTCTAATCTGTAATCTATTGTGAATATCTGACGCACCATATAACACATTAATAACAGTCACAACATCCTGATCTATGACATAACAAGCAAGGAAATTATCTACAACCATTCTATGAATTCCCATGGAGTGTTCTGGTTCCGAATCAAAAACACCAAAACGATCAGGGTATTCTTCAAGAGTTAGAATCTCCTCTGCAATTCGGTTGTATTGTCCCATAGCATTACCTGGAGCATGAAGTTCAAACGCTATATAATTATATAAATTCTCCATGTCTGCTAATGCTTCATCGGTAATCTTAATAATATATTTATTCATCAGCTATGGCTCTCCCTAAACTTAGCAAAAGCTCCAGCCGCATCCTGTACTCTGCCATCCTTATAATCATTATAACCTCTCTGAATCTTGTCATGAATCTGTGTATCTGTCATCCTTGTTGCATCTATTGTCTCTGGTGCATTTGGTAATGTGACAGAAAATGGAAGTCCTCCTACAAGGACAATCTGATTCAAATATATATCTATAGCTGTTGACATTGGTACACCAAGCTTACTGAGGACTTCTTCTGCATTCTGTTTTAAAGTTGGATTTACTCGCAAATTAAGAGTTGCTGTTTTTTCCATACCATCTACCTCCTTTGTTTTGATTGTAACGCCATTGTCATTACATGTCAATCACTACTGTTTTCTTCTTGATTTTATATATATCATGTGATATAAAGTAAACAGTGTTTACCAAGTAGCAAACGGAGGTGACTACCATTAGGGAAAGTACAAAAGAAACAAGGGCTGTAATACTTAAAAGTGCCATGGAAGTCTTTCTTGAGGCCGGGTATCAGGAGGCGTCCATGCGTAAGATTGCCGCAAGAGCCGGTATAACAGCGGGTGCAATATACAAGCATTTCTCAGGCAAAGAAGAAATGTTCGATGAGATATTTGAGGAAAGCGGCAGAAAGCTCATGGAAGTCACTGAATCCATGATCGGAACAGGCTTCACCGCCATGTCAGATGACGAGCTGCTCAAGGTGTTATATTCCAGGGTATCGGTACAGATCTTCGATATGCTTGAAGGCGACATGCAGCTATTTCATATGCTGCTGAAAAATGACTCTGGCAAATGCCTGGAGAAATTCCGCAGCATCTACATAGAAAGAAGCTCCGGCTTTGCGCTTAAGTATTATGACGAATTATACAAACGTGGAATCGCATCAGTAAAATTATCCGAGAAGACCGTGTATATGCTCTCTCTGGCTGAGTTCTCAATGATCTGCGAAATGATCGCAGATGACTCGTGCCGAAATGGAGTCACAGCGGAGATGAAAACGGCATTTATGGAGGCTATGAATGTTCTGCTGCACGGAATAGAGGCGGGACTGCAGATAGGAGGAAAAACAAATGGGAAAAAAGATAATTGAAAAGGGCTCTGTCCAGGAAACTCTTCTTCTTCCACTGTACGGAAGAAAGCGTGCCATGGAGATGTATCCAGGGAACTTTAATGATCTTGACTGCCAGAGAATATACAATGAGGTGGAGATAGACTATAACAGGAAAGGGGTCATGGAGAAAGTCGGTGCGATCATGGCTGCCACCAGGCAATATGATCTGGCATCCGTCTGCAGATCGTATCTCAAGGATCATCCAAGAGCCTGCGTTGTGAACCTCGGCTGTGGTCTCGACACAACATTCAGCCAGGTGGATAACGGACAGGCTCGCGCGTACAATCTGGATTTTCCTGACGCCATAGCTGTCCGCAATGAACTTTTAAGTGAGCGTGAACGCGAGACAAATATCGCCTGTGACCTCAACGATCTCTCATGGTTTGACAAGATAGATTTCCGCCCTGAGGACGGGATCGTATTCTTCGCATCGGGTGTCTTCTACTATTTCAAAACTGAGCAGGTTAAGACTTTGTTTACCGCCATGGCAGAGCATTTTCCTGGAGGCAAGCTGGTATTTGACGCGACGAAGAAAAAGGGTCTTAAGAACATGCTGAAGACATGGCTCAAGGACTGTGACGACAACATCGGTGTCTATTTCAGTGTCGACGAACTCTCGGAACTCAAGAGCTGGAGTTCTTCATTCAGTTCGGTCATCAGGAAAGGATATCTCACAGGGTACAGACCTCTTGACAAACGTTATGGATTTGTGCTCAACACTGTTTTCAAGCATCTGGACAAATCCTGCATGTGTCAGATAATCGAAATTCTCTTTAAGTAGAAAGGATATGTAACTATGTATTATGGATTTACGCATAAATTATTTGGTTATTTCTATCACAATTCATGCATGAAACAGGCAAGGGCACAGCATCTAAGCCTTGACAGCAAGGCAATAAAGAACGAATATAAGGCAATCCTTGGGCGTGCCGATGACATAGGAAAGTCACACCTCATGAGTTCTTACTGCATGGGCGCATATTTCATCGCACTAAACAGAAAGACTTCTCTTTCACCGGAGGAATGTTTCAGCCTGTACAAAGACGGACTGTACAATAATAAACTTTTTCATATGGTGCTTGGAAATGCGGACAGCTATCTCGATGAGAAAAAGCTTCCGGGAAGAAAGAAATGGTCTGAGGAATCTCATCTAAAGCGCTATAAGAATGACTGGGTTCTTGACATAATCGAGGGCGGACCAAACGATGACTTCGTGCTCGGCTACGATTATCACAACTGCGGAATCTGTAATCTCTGCCGCGACGAGGGATGCTTTGAACTGGCAAAGTATCTGTGCCGTATGGACTACGTGCTCGCTGACATGATGGACATGAAACTCACCAGGACACAGACCCTTGCCGAAAACGGAGCTTACTGCGACTTCCGCTATGGACGGAAATCACAGTAATTGATTTACCTTTTATAATCAACCTCTCCCACTGCCATAGGATTAAGATTAAGTGTCACCCATTTGACCGAAAGCTCTGTGAGTCTGTTTATCTCCGTATCATCGGCATTCCTGATGCCGTTTATGAGTCCGGCAAATTCTCTCTGCTCGTCCGCGTCAAGCGGCGTGCCCATACATATGTATCTATACAGAGCATTTGCCATGCTCTTGAAATCTGAATCCCAGTTGCAGCATCCATTATCCAGTATCTCATAGGCAAGTTTTCCCGATATACGGATGACCTCGCCCTGAACTGTGCCCGCATGTCCCGAACCAGGCACAAGAAGATTCCACAGTTCTCCATGCTGCTTCTGCCAGCGTTTCTCTTGAATGACGATCGGCGATGTGCCGTCATATTCTACCCGCCTCGGAACAGGGGCTACTCCGAGCAGCCCGTACAGACTCTCCATCGCCCTGTCAAGCTCCGGCATAATATCAGGACTCATATCTTTCCTGCGAAACTCTATATCCTCAGCCACGCCTCTCATATATGTTCTTATTTTATCTGTGACCGGAACTCCTATCCCTATCAGATACTCTGCTACCGGCGCAAGCTTTATCAGATCAAATGTCCTTGCCCAGTGAAACGCTCTCTCAAGTGGAGTTTCCCCGGATCTGGATGTCACTTCCGCATCTGCTCCCGCCTGTATCAGACATTTGACAAGCTCAAGATTGCCTGTCTTCACAGCCACATGCATTACGGTCTCTCTGTCAAGGCCCTGGGTAGCTGTTATGTCTGCGCCCAACTTCACCAGTGCTATTGCCTGTTTCTCTGATGCCATTCTTCCGGCATGATAAAGCAGCGGTGTGTAGCCATACTGGTCAACATAGTTGATGTCGATTCCCTGCTCTATCAGCCACCGCATCATCTCCTCTGAAAGTGGAAATTCCAGTGCATTTCCCTTGTTGTATCCGCCATATGCATTGATGTCGCATTTGCCAAATACCTTCTTGATGTCCTCATCACTTGCCGTCTGCACAAGCTGCTCAAAATCCTTTGGCAATGTTTTTCGCTTTGCCATGTGTACCTCCCGTGTATCTTTTCTTACCTCTTATCCGAAAAATTGCATATCTGAATCGGCGTACCACCTTCCATAACGTGGAAACCGTGCCGCTCATAGAAGGCGACATTCTTGCTATCTTCCGGCATTCCCTCTATGTAAAGATAATTCTTATATTTGTCTCTGATATATTCTATCATATTTCCGGCTATTTTCCGCCCCTGATATTCAGGATGTACAAGAACATAGTGGACAAATGCTACAAGTTCTGAATCATCCAGCACTCTGGCAAGCCCGACAAGGCGCTCTCCGTCCCATGCAGTAAGGACCGTCTGTGAGTTCATGAGTGCTTTGTAAAGTCTCTGTGGATATTCTGACGAGATCCACCCAACCGACTTAAAAAGCTCCTGTATCTGATCCTGTGTAAATGTTTTTTCTTCTGTATATTTTATCATTATGTCTACCCCCTATGGTCACATTTCTGGCACTGTGTCATCTCGTTTTCGTTGTCTTCCTTGTAGAAGATTCCTGACCACTGGCAAATGCTCTGAAGTATTGGCACAACTGATTTGCCCTTATCTGTAAGTGAATATTCAACTCTCGGAGGAATCTCATCATAGGATCTTCTGCAGACGATCTGGTCTGCTATAAGTTCCTTGAGAGTTGACGCAAGTACAGCATCTGTTATATTTTTCATCTCGTTTCTGAGCTCACTGTATCTTAATGTATCCTTTGCCGACAGGACACAGATGATCCTTGATTTCCATTTGCCGCCGAATATAGCAAGTCCATATTCCAACGGACAGCGTATATCTTCATCCAGTTTTTTCTTGTACTTTGCCATATATACATCTCTTTTCTGTGCTTTCCTGTTTTGTAATCTACATTGATTGCAAATATTATAACTTCATTACTTTCAAAGATAAAGTAACTATGAAATTTATTAGTACCTTTCTATATAAAAAATGCAGAGGTGTATATTCCAAATCTATATACATCTCTGCATTCATTTTTAGTAACATTTGTTTTATTGATCTTAAAGTTCTTTCTTATTGTCTGCTCCCGGAGTTGTCACGATCACTTTCTCCGGAGTGATAATGAGGGCTCCCTTTGCGGTTGCTTTGCCGTCAAACATCTTCTCAACCATCGCCTTGAATGTGTCCACTACATTGCCCTCTGTCACATATTCAGCAGTTCCTTTTACCTGATAACCTTCAAGATTCTTCGCATCATATACTGAAACTGCTATTTTGCCGCCATCTGCCTTTATGTTGGCAAGAGTTGTCTCAAGGAACACATCACCAACCACAAGTTTGCCATCCTCTGTCACATCCTTGAACGCAACAGGCACGACATTTGGCTCACCATCTAAGCATGTGGCAAGATCCCACATTTCATTTTTTAATAATTTGATCACTGATTCTGTAAGCATAAGCACATCTCCTTTGTCTTTGATGCACTCATGATATTATATCTGCTCGCATTTAGTAAGATATTGGCAAATTTATGAGTTACTAATAAATTTGATAGTATGGCAATTTCACACTTTCATATTTTCAAGCGGCGAAATCTATCCCCAATACGGAATAAACAACTGATAAATTACCGCCACCACTACCGACAACAAAACTTCACTGAACATTATAACCCATGACAGATGGGAATACAAAGCCTCACATGCAGGCAGTGCCGCCTCTGAATAACCATTATTTGTCATCCAGTTGTAGAGGTAAAGTATCATGATATAGAAAAGATGCAGGCACATCCATGGAGTAAGGCCAAATGCATTCAGATAGTGATATAACTTGCGCTCCTTCTCCCCGCGAATAAATCTTCCTATGTAAAATAACGCGATTTCGTAGAAAATGATTCCCGGAAATGCCTGAATGAAGCATTGCAAGCCCATTTCGCCACGGTGCTATCTATGCTGCGCCCTGGGTAAGCCAGAACAACTCGCCACTGCTTGTTGTGTCACCATATATCATCAGCCAGTCTCCTCCGCCATAGCAAAAGCAGCCCAATATTCCGCAGATCATAGCCAAAGCCAATGTCTTTTGTCAACCTTATTCTCCATATTATTTCCTCCCATTTCCTTTTGTATAGCACCGTATCATGCTCACATTGACATCCTCTTTTGTCAGTGCTAGTATCTGTATTAGTTAGTTATATCTAACACTTTTTCATTTTATCATATGACTAAATAAATGGGAGAATATTTTTATGAAAGTTTACGAATTCGGGGATAAAAATAAACCGAGCATCATGCTCTTTCCTGGCACCTGCTGCTATTGGAAAACTAACTTTGGACACGTTCTTGATGGACTTCAGGAGCATTTTCACACTTTGGTTGTCAGCTACAGTGGATTTGACGATACGGAGAATTCTACATTTATCTCAGAGCTTGACGAGGTTCAGAAGATTGAGAACTATATCAAGGATAAGCTTGACGGAAAACTGTTTGCAGCATACGGCTGCTCACTCGGAGGTTCATTTGTCTCTCTCCTGATCAGTCGCCAGAATATACATATAGATCACGGAATCATTGGTTCAAGCGACATGGATCAGGCACCAAAGTGGCTTGCAAAACTTGAGACAGCAATCATGATGCCTATGTTCTATCCTTTTATCACCGAACAGGAAAGCGGCCTTCTGAAAAAAGTATTTGAGAATAAAATGAACGAGGGAAATGACAGTTCTGAATATATGAAGAAATTCATGGAGCTCATGGGCAAGGGAAGTGGAATAGACTTTTCATTCATATCCAAGGAGTCAATGAAGAATCAGTTCTGCACCGACCTGTACACAAGCGTCGGTGAGCACATAAGCGTACCCGGAACGACTATCCACGTATTCTACGCCAAGAAAATGGGTGCGAAATATCTTGAGCGTTACCGGAAGTGTTTCGCCGATCCGGATATCTGTGAATTTGATCTGCAGCACGAAGAACTGCTGCTTGACGCTGACCGCTGGGTTCATGAGGTCTGCAGGGTGTGCGGCATAAACTAAACCGCTCCTATTTTATTTTACGTCCTATGGTTGTCAGCAATCTATATGTAAAACGGGATTTTCACCATGTTACAAACATGGTAAAAATCCCGTTTTGCTGTCACCTACTATATCAGCCAGTCTCATAGTGCGGTTCCTTTCTTAGGTCTGAATATATCTTTCATATCTGTTTTCTCTATCTCCAGTAACTTGATCTTCTTGTCTATTCCACCTGCATAACCTGTCAGACTTCCATTTGTGCCGACTACTCTGTGACATGGGATGACGATCGATATTGGATTGTGACCAACAGCGCCACCAACAGCCTGAGCCGACATTCTTGTGCCTCCTTTTTTCTTTGACAGAACTCCCGCAATCTCCCCATACGTCATCGTCTGCCCATAAGGAATTGTGAGTAATATATTCCATACTGACTTGCGAAAGTCTGAGCCTATCATATGTATCGGCGGAGTAAAATCCGGAATCTCACCGCCAAAATAAATGTCAAGCCATCTCTCTGTCTGACTAATGGCAGTATTTTCACTATTCCTATTTTGATTGCCACTGTCATTTTCCGTGCTGGCATACCTCAGTACATCAGCATAATATTTCTGATTTTCAAACCACACACCGATAAGCCCAATGTCATCTGCTGCCATCAATATGCCGCCAAGTGGCGAAGAGTATTTTTTTGTATATATCATAGCGTCACCTCATTTTTTCTTCTTCAGTGCATAATCCCGCATTTCTGGAATCGCGCCGCCAGCAACAGCCCACAGATACAGGCTTGCCACGCTGCAGTAAGGGCTGAATCTCCTCCTGTATCTCTCAAACAGCTTGCGGTCTATCTTCCTGTGATGATATGTCATCCGAAGTCCCCTCTGTATCGCCAGATCATCGAAACTGAATATGTCCGGGCGCTGCAGACAGAAAAGCAATATCATCTCCGCCGTCCATACTCCTATCCCTTTTAACGACACAAGAGCTTTTATCGCATCCTCATCTGACATATGTGATACGACCTCCAGGTCAAATATTCCTTTTTTTACCTTATCGGCAAAATCCTTGATATATTCAGCCTTGCGAAATGTCATGCCTAGCAACTGCAGTTGTTCCACTGTAGCATCTGAGATCGTGTCTGCATTTACCTCCTCCAGTCTTGTTCTCATTCTTCCCCATATGGTTGCCTGGGCTTTCGCTGAGATCTGCTGTCCTATGATATGATGGACAACTGATGAGAACAGATCTGTGTCTGTCTCTCTGTCTATATGACCAATCTTGTCTATGATCTCACCAAGCGTTTTATCCTTGCTTTTCAGATATACTATCTCCTCGTCTCCATACTCAAAATACAAATGTATCACCTCCGGTCATCAGACTTTTGTTAATTGACATTCTCCCGTCTCTGTTTTATCATTTTATCACCATATAGCTAATGATAATATCAATATAAGCCCAAAAACTATTACAATATACTCATATTATGTTTTTACTGCAAATGGGTCAACCAAAATTCGATTTAACATCATTTGTAAATAAAAAGGGAGAACTGACAAAACATGAATTCATATAAAGATAAATATGTCAATTCCATAAATCTAAACATAGACACAGACTTTCCGTATCTCGTGCTGAATGTCACCGGAGATAATATCTACCCAAGGAATCCCGGTTTTCAGATCATGCACTGGCATGAAGATCTACAATTTATCTACGTGATCACCGGGACGGTTCTCGTATACACACTTGATGAGACAACATGTATATCCGCAGGAGAGGCTATGTTCATAAACAAAGATGTGATCCACTATGTAAAACAAACTGAAGGATGTGAATATAAAAGTTTTCTCTTTCCCGCCAGTTTTCTGGGATTTTATACAGGCTGTCCCGCCAGAAACAATGTTGACAGTATCATATCAAGCGAACAACTGTCTACATTTCATTTTGTACCATCCATCATGTGGCACAAGTCCGTTATAACTCACCTCAATGAATTATGTGTACTTGAAGAAAATAAGAATGAGTTCTACAACTATGCAGTCATGGTGCATCTGACTTCAATGTGGCTTACTATCATAAAAAATATAGCGATACCCTCTCCCAAAGGAGAAAGCATCGCTAATTCACGTATGCATCAAATTCTAAGATTTATTGAAGAACACTATTCCGAGGACATTTCTCTGGCCGACCTGGCTTCCAGTGCCCATATCAGCAGATCCGAGTGTGCTCGTTGTTTCAAGCTAAGCCTTGACACCACCCCATACAAATATCTGATGGAATTCCGCCTGTCAAAGGCAGCGCAGCTTTTAAAACAGACCGACTCTCCTGTCGGAGATATCGCGGCATATGTAGGTTTTCATCAGATAAGCCACTTTGGCAAATGTTTCAGGGAAAAGACTGGATGTACACCTAGGGAGTATAGAAAAACATTTTCCACAATTCATGTTCATCTCTCTTGAAGCATTTTTCTCAAATCGCCAAATGTCTCGGATGCAGGGGCAACCCTGCCATTTTTCACATCATCTTCTGCCTCTGCCAGGATTTCTAGCAACTCTATACGAACATTCATATTTTTATACTCTTCATAGGACATAACACATTATCTCCTCTTACCCAACTATATTACTCTAAACCGCTCCTACTTCTTCACAATCATATGAACCGCCCCTGCAAATGACAGTACGACGATCGCCACATATACGATCCGTGTAATCAAGTGTCCATTCTGCCAGTTGTCCACCGCAAGCAGAGTCCATAGTGCGCCCTGAACCAACTGCGTAGCAATTTGTATTTTTTTATTATCTTTATTCTTACAGCTTATTATAAGCAATATTATGTAAACAACAAGACCTATACTCAGTAAAATGCTCATCATAAATACAACCACCTTTCGTCTGTATACTCATCTAGTTAGTTTATTCTAACCAACTCCATTTTAGCACTTATTGTTTTAAATTCAATCAGCCAAATTCATAAGTTATATTAAGTATGATAAGCAGCCCATAATTTAAGAGGGTGGTGTATTGCCTCAGCAATACTCCCACCCTCTAGTGACTGATTTTTCTGTTGTCCGAACAACGAAACCGCCCCTTATGTTCGGTATTGGAGCAAGTTTTTCGCTGCCTGCCAGCGTCCTGTATCTTTCGCAACAGGATAGGTCACAAACATACAAAGAAAGCCGGTCCAAGCACACAGAACCGGCTTTATATAAGTGGAGGAAGGTTTTCTATCCACTTATACGCTATATTATAAAATCAATACGAAGATAGTTTCTTTAAATATTACCAGCCCAGCTTCTGGCAGATCTCAGCCCAGGCTTCATCGTCTATCTCCTCATCGCGGAAAAGTCTTCTCTTGTCATCCTCTGTGATCATGCGAAGTACCTGACATGGATTTCCCGCTGCAATCGCCCAGTCAGGGATATCCTTTGTAACAACACTGCCCGCACCGATTATAACGTTACTTCCAATATGCACGCCAGGGCAGATCACAGTGTTGCCGCCGATCCACACGTTGTCTCCAATGGTCACTTCCTTGCCATACTCCCACATAGCACCGCGAACATCAGGATATATCGGATGACCCGCTGTGTATATCGCTACATTTGGCGCCATGAAACAATTGTCACCTATGGTCACCTTTGCAACGTCAAGGATCGTGCAGTTATAATTTGCAAAGAAGTTCTTGCCAACCTCTATGTGTGAACCGTAATCGCAGTAGAATGGCGGATTGACACATGCTCCATCAGACTTGCCGAACAGCTCCTTTACGACCTCTGATATGCCATCAAAATCCGAACGATCCATGAAGTTCAGCTTCTGCAATATCTTTCTGCACTCAGCCTGCTCGTCCATGACTGCCTCGTCTGATATATATGCCATCTGCATATTTCTTCTCTTTCTCATGTCCATACTCATTTTTCAGTTCTCCTTTTCCGTTAGATTATTTATCCATTTGTATTTCTTATAATGTGAAAATACCGTCGGCAATTTCACTATCTCATCAAGGTTCAGCGTGAAGTATACCGCAAGCACAGGCAGTTTCAACACAAATGCTGCGACAAATCCAAGCGGAACCGCAAAGCACCACATGGTGATGACATCGCACCTGAGTCCAAAACGAGTGTCTCCACCCGCCGGAAATATTCCCGCAACGATCATCGAATTGATCGACTTTCCTATCACATAATAACTCGACATAGCAAGCATCAGCAGCTTACCTCTAAATTTCTTATCCATATCGTATTCCTCTCAAAAATGAATGTCGAAACGGATATCAGCCATTCGATCTAATATAAAAATAAAGCATTTTAATCCATTTTTATATCATAATTCGACATAAATATATAACAATCGTCCGTCATATGGAGTAAGATAATATCGTGTAATAACGATCAACACACGAAACACATTTGAAATATCACATACATTTAAAAGAGGTTTTTATGGATACATGTAAAAGTATGAAACTTAACTCAGATCTGTCGGAAAATGCAACTTACAACACGCCGGAATTTCCAGCCTACATAAGGATGGAACAGTTATCTCTCTATCCCGACTACAGAGGTGTCAGCCACTGGCATAACGACATTGAGTTTATTATGATGGTGGATGGACAGATGACCTATGACATAAATGGACAGAGCATAGACATGCAGACCGGGGAAGGCGTCTTTGTCAACAGCAGATGTCTGCACTACGGCTACTCAGATGCACATGCAGACTGCCATTTCATCTGCCTGAGAATGTCTCTATCTCTCCTGTCCGCAAATGACTATTTTACCAAGAACTATCTGGAGCCGCTCACCGGCAATACCGGATATCCTTACCAGAAGCTTACTCCCGCCATTTTATGGCAGAACATGATTCTTGGTGATATACAGGCAATTTACGATACCAGCCACGACGTGTTAAGACCATTCTCCGTCATCGAAAAATTTGCTCATATCATGGAGCTGCTGTCGGAGAATATGGATACGCAGAATAAGAATGTAGAAAATTCAGATGACCTCCTGTCACTCACGGCCATGATCGGATTCATCCAGAAGAACTATCCAGGCAAGCTGCTGCTCAAAGATATCTCAAGCGCCGGAAACTGCTGTAAAACAAAATGCACATCCCTTTTCCAGAGATACCTGTCGGTATCGCCCATGCAATACCTGAACAACTATCGCCTTGAAAAGGGATGTGCTATGCTTAGAAACTCTTCTACGTCCGTGACTGACGTGGCTTATGCCTGTGGATTTTCTGGTACGAGCTATTTCTGTGAACTCTTTCACAGGCATTATGGGATCACGCCGAATGAATATAGGAAGGAGAATTTATAGTTTTATTACCTTCTTCACCTTCCCAACAGTCCCCTGAATTATCGGCCCCGATACAATCACAGTAACAACCGTACACACACCGAACTTTCCCCCAAGGATCACACCTATCACGACCATGGCGGCATCAAGTATCATCCTGACTACCTTCACCTGCCAGTGATTCTTCTCTGCAAGTGCAAATGTCACAGCCTCATACGAACCACGCCCAAGGTCTGCTGCCGCATACAGCCCCGTTCCCACCGCAAACAGCACAATTCCGACGAGCATGATCAACATATTGAGCCATATGTATTTGCTGTAGACATGCATTTGTGCAAACAGATCAACACACAGACTGTAAACAATCTGGTAAAGTATCGTTCCTATATGTATCTGCGACCTGTCATATACAAGAACAAAAAGAATCATTATCACCGCCACTATGAACGACGCTGCCCCGATACTCACATGAAACGTACTGGATATTCCCTGCCATAATACCGCCAGAGTCGCACCGCCAAATCCGGCATACAATACCAGGGTTATTCCATACGCGGCAATAACTGAACCAATTATTATGACGATTATTTTTTTCGCCCACTCACCTTTGCTCATCACTGGTATCCTTTGTTTTCTTAATGCACACCTTATCCTGGTACATATTCTTGTCCGCCTTATTAAACAGTGTCATAAATGTGCACTGCTTATAATCTCCCGAAAATGCCCAGCCGTGCGCGTAACTTATATCGATATACTCTCTGCTGTGATGCAATTTGTTAAACTGATTTACTGCATCATCAAACTTCTTATTTATATCGTCGATTTTGTCTTTTGAGGCATTGTATATGACGGCCATAAACTCATCGCCGCCATACCTGCCGACAAAATCCTGCGCCGGTATAGTATCCCTTAAAATATTAGAAAAGTTCAGGATGAACTGATCTCCTACTGTGTGACCCAGCGTGTCATTTACATTTTTTAAGTTGTTGAGATCATATACGATAACTGCCATCGGCTCGTTGATGAACTGCTCATCATTGAAAAAACGCTCACAGGCACTTTTGTTCGGAAGTCCTGTGTGCAGATCCAGATATGCCTTCTTTTGAAGCTGCCTGTTTATCCTTGTCATCCTTATCGAAAATGCAGTTCTATACAGAATAATTATGATGAGGAATATCATGACAATCGCAGAAAGAATCTCAAGCAGCCTTATATTCTGCGCGATTTTCTCGGAATATCTCTCAGCCGCCGCTACAGTCTTATCTGCAAGATCAAAATACGTCTCGCTCATATCGATTATATCCGTATTCTCATAGCCTTCACTTCTGACCTTGTCTATTTCCTTTTTCAAGTCCTCCCAATATGCCATCTGGGTGTCCAGATCGTTCTGATAGTCTTTATCGTCAAGACTGACCAGATTATATCGTCCCTTTTCATATTTCAGGTCGTATAAAATATTGTCCAGCCTATCTATAAGATCATTATTTGGCTGATCTGCGATCTCAAGCTTTACCGCTCTCTGGGTTGCTCCTCTGACAAGTCCTGCATAATTGATCACCCTTGCCGTTCCCTGGAGCTGATTGATACGCAACATCATAATTCCCACAATGACTATCAAAACAAGTATCATCAACGTCTGCGCTATCGTGCTCAGTGTTTTCCATTTTGAATCCTGCATATCCTTAAACATAATTCCGTCTCCTTATCACATCATCCACGATGACAAATATTGTTTTCAACAACCACCTGGATTCCATCAATATGAAAATTTACTTACGCTAATGTATTTTATATCAATATTGACCAAATTTATATAAAAAAATTGCACAAAATCTTGGATATTAGGACATGAAAAAAGGACGGCTCGCAAGCCATCCCTTTCATGTGAGCCGCCTCTATACGCTCTGCCCACAAATATATTATGTATCTTACCACTTGGATACAAACTATAATGTCTTATCAAGTGAATCAAGTCTTGCCTTAAGTCCAGGCTCCTTGTTCTTTCCACGATCACCCTTGAACATCTTTGTCTGTCCAAATTCCATCGGAACAAACATGTGTCCGCCATAATCATAACTCAGATGCTGATACAGGTATGAGAATTTCTTCTCCTTAAGTCTCTTCATAACCTGCTCTGACGCCGGCTCCGATGGCCACATATTGTCCATCTTGGATGAGATCAGTAAAATAGGTCCTGTTGTTTTCTCCACCTGGGTGACTGCGTCAGGATTTGGATTCTGCACAAGCGGCAGGTAGAGATCATACATAGTCACATCCCTGAGCTTGATGCTCTTCTTAAGTATATCTCCAAGAGGGAACTTCTCCATTCCGTATGACGAATATGGAAGATCCTCACCAAGTGCATAGGCCAGTTCAATTCCACCATCACTACCACTGAAACAGATCAATGCTTTTCCCGGATATTTGTCCTCCGCAGGAACATATAATTCGCCAAGGAAACCATCTTCCTTGACGGTCTGTACGCTATAAGTGCGAAAAAGATCAGCACCGCCGTAACAGAAAGGCTCAGCGGATACACCGCCATGATCGCCTTGAATGTCCTGTGTGCAGGGAACACAAGTGCTATCCAGAGCAGTCTCACTCCACACACTCCTATGGTGGTGAGTATCGCAGGGACAAGTGATATTCCAAATCCCCTCAGATAGCCGGACATGTTCTCATACAGCATACTGAACGCGTACGCCGAAAATACCATCAGCAGTCTGGTATATCCTATCTCAATTACCTGCGGATCATTGTTGAATATCGACAGAAGCGTCTTTCCAGTGAGCAGCACCAGAAGAACCACGAGTCCCGTTGCTATGGCATCCTCTATGATACACAGAAGGAGAACTTTCTTGCACCTTTTAAGCTGTCCTGCTCCATAATTCTGCCCCGTAAATGTCGTACACGCCTGGCTGAACGAGTTGAATACATCATATGCAAATATCTCTATGTTGAATGCCGCGCTTGATGCCGCGATAACAACTGTTCCCAGACTGTTGATCGCCGACTGTATGACTATATTTGCAATGGCAAATACCGCGCTCTGGATTCCCGCCGGAAGTCCTATCCGTATAATGTCAAGGAATGTCTTTCCGTCAAATCTCAGTTCATGCCGTCTCACTCGTATGACGCTGTCTGTGCGCACCAGCTTTATGAAAAGGATAACTGAGCTGACCGCATTTGCCACAACTGTTGCTATGGCGACACCATTTACCGTCATCTTAAGCACTATGACAAAGAACAGGTTGAGTAGCACATTCAGCACACCAGATATTGCAAGCGCTACAAGAGGTATCTTTGTCTCTCCTATGCTCCTGAATATCGCTGCCTCGAAATTATACAGAAGTATAACTGGCATTCCAAGAAGATATATCCTTATGTACATCAGCGCATATGGGTATACGTCATCAGGGACCTTTAGCACTGACAGGAGATTTCCTATGAACAGCTCACCTATCAGCATCACCAGAAGTCCGCCGACCACCGATACTATGATTGACGTGTGTACCGCTTTATGTATGCACTTCTCATCATTTCTGCCTATGGCATTTGCAATAACCACATTTGCGCCAAGCGCGATTCCTATGAACAGATTGAGCAGCAGGCCGACTATGGGACTGTTGGCTCCAACCGCAGCCACCGAGACCGTCTTTGCATCACCTGTAAAGTTTCCCACTATCGCTATGTCCGATGCGTTAAATAACTGCTCAAGTATGCCCGTGGCGGCAACAGGCAGCGCATATTGTATGATCTTGTTCCACAGAGAGCCATTCAGCATATCCATCTTAGCTGCTCTGGTGTTTGATTTCTGCATTGCAATTCATCCTTTCTTTTATCCTCAGTAATTATATAGACCGTTCCATTCTATAACAAATACATATAAACTATGATTTATCATAGTTTACAGGAATGATTATCTTCAATATAATATATAACAACATCAGTAATAATGCGGCTGATATACGGATTAGACAATATTATTTCCATCAAATATAAAGGAGTACACTCATGGATATCAGAGTTTTAAAATATTTTCTGGCTGTTGCCAGAGAAGAAAATATAACAAGAGCAGCTGAGAGTCTGCATATAGCTCAGCCATCTCTCTCAAAACAGATGATGGAGCTTGAACAGGAGCTCGGCAAACAACTGCTCATACGCAGCAAGCGCAAGATAACCCTGACAGAAGAAGGTATTCTTCTCAGAAAACGAGCTGAGGACATAGTTGCCCTGGTTGAAAAAACCGAACAGGAGATCTCATCTGACTTTGCAAATGTTTCAGGGGAGATATCCATAGGCGGCAGCATCCCACATACTCTCATGACAGCAGCATCCACCATACGCTCAAAGTATCCGGATGTATCCTTCCAGTTCTACAGTGGGGATGCCATCGATGTGACTGAGCGCCTTGACCACGGCAACATCGATTTCGCCGTGCTTTTGCAGCCGATTGACAACACCAAATACGAGTATATTGCTTTGCCCGACCATTCTATCTGGGGCGTTCTGATGAAAAATGAGTCTCCATTTGCCGACCTGGATGTGATTCGCCCTGACGATCTGCTGCAGATGCCGTTGATCCTCCACAGGCGCGCCGGATTACAACAGGATATTGCAGATTGGGCGGGGACGGATATAGAGCACCTTCATATAACCGCAACATACAACATTGTACACGGAAGTCCTGCTACATTTGTCCAGAACGATATCGGCTACTTCCTCACCACACAGGATCAGCTGTCGCCGGAACCATATAGCAGAGTCACCTTCCGCCCATTAGAGCCAAAGCTTGAAGTGAAGTATAACCTTGTATGGAAAAGGCGCAACGTTTTCAGTCACGCCGCAAGCCTTTTCCTTGAAAATGTACGCCAGTCAATTATGGTCTGAGAGGTCCATAAAAGTAGCTTGATGTTGCACCACCATCTATAAGGAATGTGGAACCTGTGATAAATGCGCCCTTGTCGCTCATGAGCAGCTCTGCCACATTTGCAACCTCATCGGCTGTTCCCGGTCTGCCCGCCGGACACTTTGCGAACATATTCTTGTAGAAGTCACCGCGCGGTCCGTTGAACTCATCTATTGCAAGAGGTGTGACGATGATTCCCGGAGCGATCGCATTTATCCTTGCTCCGCGTCTGCCCCATTCTACTGACTGTGCCATGACACGTTTCTCATTGCATCTCTTTGCTAGCTGATATGCGTGAAGTGTATCTCTTATATTCTCCGGCTGCAGGATGTCAAGTTTAAGCAGCTCCTCTGTAGGCGTCGTTGCAAGTGCCTCATCCTCGGCAGCCGTGAGCTGTGGCATCCTCCATCCAGACTGGCTGGATATCGTCACACCAACTCCGCCCTCTGATATCACCTTGCCTACTTCCTCAAGCAGCACAGCGGTTCCGTATAGATCCACATTTAAGATTGCATCGATCGGAGCCTGGCTAGGCGACACTCCGGCACCATTTACAAGCATCTTTATTTCTCCATATTCCTGTGCCTTTCCGATCAATTTCTTTATCGACTCTCTGGACGACAGATCCATCTCAACCACATCAACGTCAAATCCCGCATTGTTCATCGTCTCAGCAATCTTCTTTGCATTCTCAATATTCTTATCGCCCATGACAATCTTTTTGTCATAACCCATTCTTCTCGCTATCGCCATGGATATCTGTCCTGCTCCTGTCACTATCATTACATCTTTCTTATTCATCTTTGATTTTCTCCTTTCTCATCATATACCACTCTTTATCTGCTGTACCATTTCTATCCGTCACATATATTTTACTAATATCTTCTTACATATCAGATGACTAATCTACTCAATAAGATGTTTCTTCTATTCCACGCACTTTCTTGCCCAGTCTGCCACTGACTTCTCAGACTTTGCAGCATCTGCGCCATGTATCGCTATACCCGTACCAAATGAAACTCCCTTGCACATTCTCCTTAGATCGCGCTCGCTGTTTCCAAGTCCACTTCCCTCATGTGTCATGAGTGCCATGACCTTCTTACCTGTGAAATCAAGCCTCTCAAGCTGTGTAAATACCGCCACCGGATATGTGCCCCACCAACATGGACCACATACGAATACATTCTCATACTCATCTATGCTATCCAGATATCTCTTTAGTTCAGGGCGTGCATTTTCATGGAGTTCACGCTTTGCCTCATCTGTACACGTGCTATAGTCATTTGAGTATTCAGCCACTGTCTCGATCTCAAAAAGGTCTCCGCCGACCGCCTTCTGTATAAATTCTGCGCAGATCTCCGTGTTGCCCTTTGGAAGATCAACGATCCTTCCATTTACATAATTCTCGCCCTTCCGGGAGTAATAAATAATAAGATTCTTACTCATATATGCCTCCTTATCTGTTATCAGCTTTTGCTGCTTTATTTGTTCTTCTGATATAAGCATAGCCACAAATGAAATCTCAATCAATTCTTTATACTTCAGCAATTGATAAGTTATACTTATCGGTATAGATGTTATAAATAGAAAATTCACCAGTCTCCCTACCTCTAAAAATTCTAAAGGCAAAAGAAAAACTGGTGAAACTCACTACATATATTCTTTTATTTCTTTATCTCATCTATAAACAGCTTCACAGCCCTAGAATACGGTATATTGCGTCTCCATGCAATTATCGTGTTAGACTTTATCTCCGGATAAAGCGGTCTCTGCACTATCAGGTCACTCCGCCAGTATTTTGCCGCTCCCTCGATCGACACTGGATAACCAAGCCCCTGCATCGCCAGCACTCCGGCATTTGTTCCGAGATTGCTCGTAAATGCTATGTCAAGCCGTTCAAATTCCCTGCCAAACCAGTTCGCAAGCTCGTTCTGCACGCTGTAACGCTCCGGAAGTATGAGCGGGAGTTCCAGAAGATCATCCTTCGTGATATGCTCCTTTCCCGCCAACGGATCATCCGGTCTCATTCCAACTACCCACCTGTCGCTGTCTTGTATCCTGATATAATCAAGGTCCTCTGTGGCCACCGGCTCCATAAACAAGCCTACCTCTACAAGTCCTATATTCATCATCTCCATGACCTGATCCGCAGTTCCAGTATGTATCCTGAACTGTACCATCGGATACTTTCCTCTATACCTTTCAATAACCTTTGCAAGATTCTCCACCGCGGCAAATTCTCCGCAGCCAACAGTTATAATTCCATGTGCTTCGTCCTTGTCTCCCCTGAATTCATCCATGATCTTATCTCCAAGGTCTATCATCTCAAGTGCTCGCCTCTTGAGCAGCAATCCATCATCCGTAAGTGTGATGCTGCCTCCTCCCCGGCAAAAAAGCGGAGTTCCAAGCTCCTCCTCAAGCGCCGCAAGCTGCCTTGAAAGAGTCGGTTGTGTTATGTGAAGCTGCTCCGCCGCCTTCGTGAAACTCTGCTCCTTTGCCACCATAAGAAAATATCTCAAAACCCTTAGTTCCATACTCTTTTCCTTTCATCTACAAATCAGTAGCCCTCTAATTCATATTTTACGGTACTAACGCTGCATGTTTATTTTGACGGACACCGCAGATCGATGAGTTTATTCACATCTATTCCATCTCTCACCGCCAGGTAAAATGTCACATTCGCCTCCGCATCAGTGAGCGGTATATTTACTCTGTTGCCATATCTATCCATGCTCTGTCTGAAATAATCCGTAGTAAAGCATGGAAGTGACGATGACCTTGCCAGCTCATCAAATGTATATTCGTCCGTCTGCACCAGAAACTTGGACGCCGGCATCTTCTGCCTGCACATCGTATCCCAGAAACCAAGCTCCGATCTCAGCAGAAAGTTAAATCCATTTATATCCGCAAATGTCAGTGTCTCACTCTCCGCAAGTCTGTGATCCGGCGGTACACAGACAAAAAGTTTCTCGTTCATGAAACCGATAAAATCAGATCCCGAAATCTGTTTACCATTAGATTTACTGATATGTTCACTCCTATTTTCATCATCTATATTTTCAGTAACCGCACCTGCATCATATGGGAGAATAGCAACATCACATTCCCCATTTCTCCAGGCGTTCTCCACTTCCACATTCTGGCAAATGGCCGACTTCACCATCATATCCGGATATGCCGCCGACAGCTTGCGAAGGATTTCCCAGAGTGGCGCCGGTGCACAAGATCTCACAACTATAGTCCTCTGCCTCTGATCAAATGCCCGCACATTTGCAGCCATCTGCTCCGCCTCATTTATGAGTCTTCTACCATATTCCACTGCCAGCTTTCCAGTATCATTTAGCTCAATATGGTTCTTCCCACGTACAAACAAAGTCACTCCGAAACTCTCCTCAAGATGTTTCATTGACCGCGTGATTGATGGATTCGATATATGAAACTCCTCAGCCACCTTTGCCAGCGTCCCCATATCCTCAAATGCTATGAGTTGTTTTAGTTCATATAAATCTATCATCTTTATACCTCATCATCTCCATATGATTTGCAACCAATATCCACATTTCATATTATGAAACGTAGGTTCCAATATCTATAGTGTACTTACACTTAAGTTTGTTGTAAAGTCTGAATTGTAACTGAGATTTGTATTTTTTATATTTCAATAATTTGGAGGTAGAATCATGGAATATGTTACACTTAACAATGGAATCAAGATGCCTAAGCTCGGATACGGAGTTTACCAGACTCCACCAGAAGATACAAAGCGCTGTGTGCTGGACGCCATAGAGGTAGGCTACAGGAGTATCGACACAGCCCAGGCATATTACAATGAAGAGGGCGTTGGCGCTGCTCTTGCAGAGTGTGGACTTCCCCGTGAGGAGTTCTTCCTCACAACAAAGGTATGGATCACCAATGCCGGCTATGAAAAAGCAAAATCTTCTATCTTAGAGTCGATGAAAAAACTCCAGACAGACTATCTTGATCTTCTGCTTATCCACCAACCATTTGGCGATTACTACGGAACATACCGCGCTATGGAAGATCTTTACAACGAAGGCAAGCTTCGTGCCATAGGTGTGTCTAACTTCGGACCTGACCGCTACCTTGACATCGAGCACTTCTCCACAGTCAAGCCAGCTGTCAACCAGATAGAGACACATGTGTTCCAGCAACAGAAGACAGCCAAGAAATATCTGCAGAAATACGGCTGCCAGATAGAATCCTGGGGACCATTTGCAGAAGGACGCAACGACTTCTTCACAAATCCTGTTCTCACAGCCATCGGCGCAAAATACGGCAAATCAGCAGCCCAGGTTGCTCTCCGCTTTTTGATGCAGAGTGATGTGGTCGTAATTCCTAAATCTGTTCACAAGGATCGTATGCAGCAGAACTTCGATATATTTGACTTCACTCTGACTCCAGAGGATATGGCTGCCATCGAAGCACTCGACAGCGGCGAAAGCCTCTTCTTCTCACACTATGCCCCTGAGACAGTTGAGTGGTTCATGTCTATATTATAATTTTTAATAAATCAAATTTAATAAAAAGCCCTGTAAAGATCAGCAGATATCATATGCATTTTCCTTGAACAACTTTGCTCACAAGAAATTCAAGGAACGCTATGCCGATCTTCTCAGGGCTTTTTATTATCTTTTCTCAAGTTCTGTCATTTCCTAACCTCCAAATTATACATAGAACTTATACGTTTTATGAAATATATTCTCTTCTCCTATCCTTAACTCTCTTGTAAATATCAACCACTTTGTTAAATCCCTTGTCCATTAATTCATCACATGCTTTATTCAGTGCATACGGAAACTTATTTGCCAAATCATCAAACCGTTTCATGGCCATTTGCTCTCCTAGTCCAATGTTAACTGCCTCTCTCCTAAAAGAATCTCTTGTAATCTTTTCTATATCATACACATTTCCAATACTAAACGCCATATCTCTGGTACTGCTTGTATATATCACCGTACTCAATATGTCATATGCCGGTGCCAAGCGAACATTCCTCAACTTCTCATCATAAAGCAACGAAACATTTTTAATATGATTATCTGTATTGCCTATCAGATAATTAAATATACATATATCCCACATTTTCAATTGATCTGCTATCGGGTTAAACGATTTCTGTCTTATAACCTCAAACATCATTTTTAAATATCCTGCATTATCATTCTCATATTTATTAAGCGACGATATTCCCATCGCCTGAGAAAAATCTTCCTGATGTAACCTGTACGGAACACTTAAGCCTTTGATTTTATTTAATCCATTCTTCATAGCACGATCATACCTTTTAGTTGCTAACAAAACTTCCTCATCTTTGCCATCACCGACATTGACTATAAAACTTTCAGGGATCTCAATTCCCATATTTCCAGCCGTCATCATACATAACTGCTCATTTGTAACTATTCCGTCAAGTCTCACATGGCTCTGCTTTACTATATGTGTACTTGGTGCTGCCCCTTTGGGTAAATACCACTCTTTATTATTTTCATCATAATATAACCCAACCTTTCCAGATGCTCCCGTAAGTGACAAATGTGACTTTGTTACTAACTCCGCAGTCTCCATTGCCCCTTCTCTTGCCAACTGACTAACCTCATCAATTGTCAATTTCTGATAATCTGCATTTACTACTTCGTTATTCGTATCTGTAATTCTTATTGCTCCCAGACACTCATTACCCAACCCAGCTAATAATGCCAGATAATCATTAGCGTCAGTATGCAATAACCCAGCCACACATCTTCTAGTAAATCCCTCAGGTAACAATCCTTCAAAAAAATTCCTTGTATCATCAACTGAAAATGCATTTTCAGATAATGGTAAATGTATTGATATCGGTCTGGCTATGTTTCCAGATAAATACTCTTCTGCATATGAAAATCGAGCATCTTCCGCATTTTCTCCAATTATACAACCTACATATGTCTGCAAACCACAAATCTCTATCCAAACACCCAAATGTCTCATATTCTAACCTCTCTTCTCTACTAGAATATCCATTCCCAACAAATTGATAATTGTAATTGCTTTTCCGATTTCTGCTGTAGCTTTTCCTCTTTCCAAATCTGAAATAAAACTTACACTAAATCCCGTAAATTCTGCTATATAAGCCTGCGTATATTTCAGTTCTTTTCTTCTTATTCTTATCGCCTCACCCAAAGACTTTGAATCTGTTATTTTCATATATATTCCCTTCTATATCAAATATCAATACATAATTATATACTCATTATAAGGTCGTACGGCTAAATTTTATATGTCATTATATTAAATTAGCCGTACGGCTAATTTTGTATAGTTCTGATTATACAATAAGCCGTACGGCTAAGTCAACTTTTCTTATATAAACAAAAAACGCCAAAAACTTTGTATATCCAAAGTTTCTGACGTTTTTCTAGCAGGGGATGAGAGAATCGAACTCCCACCAAAGGTTTTGGAGACCCCTATCATACCATTTGACCAATCCCCTATCCTTCTGCATATTTCCTCTATATACAGAAAAAATTTAACACCTTTCGCAGCGTTAAATTTTCTCGGTA
>JBNMKK010000028.1:0-32480 GCA_050874325.1 Coprococcus sp.
AAACGGATGATGCGCCGGATCAGGAAATCATACGAGAGCAGGAAAAAAAGATCCTTGCTGAGGATAACCTGAAGATACATCCTAAAGACGCAAAGATTATGATCATGGTGGAGGACGATGCTCCTGTTACAAGTTCCATGAAACTGAAACAGATGTGGATACGTTCCAAGGACAAGAAGGAGCACAAGAAGGAGCTTAAGAGAGAAGAAAGCGAAGAAGATAAGAAAGATAAAAAGAAATCCAGAACCTTTTTTGGAATAATGTCCAAAAAGGAGGAGGAGCTTGTAGATAAGGAAATGCAGGATATCCAGTCAGAGGATTTTGATAAGGAAAAACTTTTGGATGAGGTGGTATCCGGCGGTGAAAATAGTGAGGAAACGGCAGCGGCTGAAATGGCTGCCAGCAGTGATGGTAAGATAACTGATACAGTAGCAAAGAAAAAAGGCGAAGATGTAGGTGCAGAGACAACTGTTGAGCCAGTTTCTGAGGGAGAAGACAAAGCTATAGATGCTGTACAGGATATGACAGAGTTATCACCAGAGAATTTATCGGCAGAGGATTCGGCAGTGTATAACACAGAAGAGGAAGATTCCTTTGTTATAGAGGAAGAACCTGAAGAGGTTGTGATGGTCGATGCTGATCTGGTGAATACAGTTGTCACAGAATCTGATGCTGAGGAAAGTGATAAGGCGGGCGAGTATGATCCTGATGTTCAGGAAGAGTCATTTGACCCTGAATTTGACAAAGAAGATGAAGATACATTTTTTGCAGCGGAAGACGAGGAGCATGCAGCTGATCAGGATACTGAAGATGCATTTGATTTTGACAAAGCATTTGAATCGTTGGAAGAATTTGATGTTGAAGAGGATGACTTTGATATTGAAGATGTGACTGCGGATAATTTGGAAGATGTGTTTGATCCAGAAGAGTCTTTAGAAAGCGAGGTAACAAAAGAATCCGATGAAGAATCTGAACATACTGAAGATGTTCAGATAGATGACGATGAACCTGAGCATACTGAAGATATTCAGATAGATGACAATGAACCTGAGCATATTGAAGATATTCAGATAGATGATGAACCTGAGCATATTGACGGTGTTCAGATATCTGATGATGAACATGATCAGGTTGAGAATGTGGATAATGAGGTGATCTCCGAACCTGAGTCATCTGATACAGAAGAAGAGATAGAGCCTTGTATTACAGCGGAAGAGGAATTTGAGACATTTGATGATGCAGATAATTTCAAGAGTGCAGAGAATTTCGAGATTATAGAAGATTTTGTGAGTGAAGATGATTTTGATCATTTAGAAGATGTTGGCGAGATCGAGGATGTAGAAGATATTGATATCTCCAGTTTTGATGATGACGAAAATGTAGAGATCAAAGATATTGATATTGAGAGTGCTGATCTTGAAAGTGAGGACATTACTGAGAATGTCAATTTTAAAGATGTCAATTCTGAAGATGAAAATGTTTCGTCCAAAGATAAATATTTAGATTTTCCTGTTTTCAAGAGCAGTTTGTTCCCTGATTATAATACAGAAGGGGCAAAGATGTATGCGGTTGGAGAGAGTAAAACGCCACATATAGAAGCTGAGGAGGCGAAGATTTCTGAAAATCTTCAAAAAGAGGAGGATCTTCTCGGAGAGACAGACAGACTGCTTGCTAGACTTGGGATTAAATTTGAAACAGAATTCAAATCTATACTCAATTTTGATGAGGATGGATCTGGAGATATAAGTTCGGATGATAATCCGGAAGAAAACAGTTCCGATGATGAACTTGTTAAGAAGGAATCTGCAAATGAAGAAAATATCCCTGAGCAGGTGGATAGTGGAATTGCAGATGGAGAAAGACCAATCAACGAGAAAATGGAAAAGGATAAAAAAAGAGATAAGAAATCTTTCAAGTTGAAGGGTAAATAAAAAAATAAATTAGCATTACTATATATCTATATTGCTTTTTATTTGAACACGCGGAAGGAGGCGAGGGAATTGGCTGTAGATCAGACAGAAGCAATGATCGCTGCGATAAAAGCACAGCTTGAAAAGGAGCGTGCTGCTGAGGCTGCAAAGAAGAAAAGAGAAGAGGAAGAAGAACTTCTGAAAAGCGGCGGCAAGAAGAAAGAAGCAGAGACTACAAAAAGCCAACACAAAACTTTGTCCAAAGAGGAGTTGGAGCGAATCGAGGCAAAACGACGCCGTAAGAGAGAGGAAGCTCTCGGTATCGTGAGGGAGGATGAGCCAGAAACACCTGATGAGGATGAGAAGAAGGATGAAGTCCAGAATGAGGGAGATGGACTGAAATCTGATAATAAAAAAGAAGAGAATAAGGAGAATGGTTCGGCACCAAAACTTAGTCTTAACCTTGGAGGAGTTGCAGATGACATGCAGGGAGGCCTTGGTGGATTAGGCGGAGGACTCGGCGGGGGACTCGGAAGTAAGCCTGAGGGCGGACTTGGCGGAGGCCTTGGAAGTAAGCCTGAAGGTGGTCTTGGCGGAGGACTCGGCGGAGGCCTTGGAAGTAAACCAGAGGGTGGTCTTGGCGGAGGTCTTGGAAACAAGCCTGAGGGCGGACTGAATCTCGGTGGATTAAATCAGGGTACAGTGAAGTCGAAGGGTGGAGATAACATAATCCTCACCGATGATGAGACTGAGAATACCGATGAAGAGACACTTGAGTGGGTTGAAGACAAGAACGCAAAGGTCAACAAAGTTAAGTCGCCTAAGACAGGCAGCGATGCCAATGGTGATCTGTTCAGTATACTTCCAGACAGAAATAAGCAGAATTCTTCGAATGAATCATTGTATGATTTTGATGATGATGACGACGATGATGACGATTTCCTCGGTGCAGGTATAGAGAATCTGTCAAATATAGACGAGGAGAGCCCGGAGGAGGCCGCAAAGAGGAAAGAGGCTGAGGAGGCCAAGAAGAAGGCTGAGGAAGAGGCCAAGAAGAAAGCTGAGGAAGAGGCCAAGAAGAAGGCTGAGGAAGAGACCAAGAGGAAGGCTGAGGAGGAGAAGAAACGCAAAGAGGCTGAAGAGGCAAGAAAGAAGGCTGCCGCTGAGAAGGCTAAGGCTGAGGCTGAGGCAAAGAAACAGCAGGCTATAGATGATGCTAAAAAGAATGCCGAGGAAGCAAAGAAACATGCAGAGACCTCCAGAAAGACCATAGAAGAATGTGAGAAGACTCAGAAGGATCTTGAAAAGCAGCTTGAAGAATTCAAGGCTAAGAAGGAAAGCTACGATGCCAAGATGGCACAGGAGGCTGAGGCAAAGAAGAAGAATGATGCCGAACTTCTGGAGCGTGAGGAGAAGGAACTTGATGAGACTATAGCTAAGCTTAAGAAAGAGATCGAGGATTCCAATGAGAAAGCCAAGAAGGAGTCTGATAAGATCCTCAGTGAGAGCAATCCTGATACATACAAGAATAATATCATCACAGAGGCTCAGACTGCAGCTGATAAGGCTATAAAGGCACTTGCTGAGACAAAGAAAAACAATATTGATAAGGGCACTGCTGAATACAAGAAAGCAGTGGATGAAGATAAGAAGAAACTTGCGGATATTGACGCAGAGAAGAAGAAATCCATTGAGGCGGCCAAGAAGAAACGTGCAGATGAGGAGGCTAGAGCAGCCAAGATAGTTAAGTCTGCTGAGGATGATAAAAACAAGGCTGGAACAATCTTCAGTGAGTCCAAGAAAGCAGAGGCAGAGGCTGATGCAAATCTCAAGAACACAACAGAGATGGAGACAAAGTCACAGAAGACTCTCGATGAATTGAATGCAAAACTTGCTGATTCAGAGAAGGCAATCAAAAATGCAAAGAACAGCAAGAATGATGCCAATACAAAGCTTGCTATCCAGAAAGAGGAATTAAAGAAGGCCGAGAAAGCTGAAGAGGAAGCTGCGAAGGCACTTGAAAAGGCAAAACAGGCAAAGGCTGATGTTCAGAAGAAGATAGCTGACAGTGAAGAATTTATCAAGAAGACTGTTGAGACAATTCAGACGGCCGAGGAGGATAACAAGAAGATATCTGCAGATGTTGCAGCTGCAAAGAAGGAGAATGATTCATTCAAGGCAGCAAAGGCTGAGGCTCAGGATGCACTCAGTCAGGCAAAGAAATCGCTTGTTGAGGCAGAAGATCTGCTTGCGAAGGCGGAGGCTGCTGCTGAGGAGGCTGAGCAGATAGTAGAAGAGGCTAAGATATCTGAGGAAGTTGAAGTTCAGAATGCAGAAAATCAGGCTAAGCAGAAGACAGACAAGATAAATGCTGACAGCAAGCTGAGAGAGGCTAAACATGAGGCATTTATTGCTGCTGAGGATGAGAAGTATGCAAATGCTGAGGCTGGTGAGCTTGAGAAGGTTCAGACAGCTGCGATGAAAGCGGAGAAAGATGCCGCAGACATGAAGACAAAGGCTGAGGCAGATGCAAAGAAACTTCTTGATGATGCAAAGAAGAAAGAGACAGATATCAAGACTAAGATATCAGAGTTAAAGACAGAACAGGCAGAGAGAGTAGTTGCGAGAAAAGAGGCTGCAAAGCAGGCAAAGGCTGAGGCTGAAGAGAAGAAGAAGAAAGATCTTTCAGCTATAGATAAGGCTGAGGCTGATGTTACGAAACAGCTTGAAGATATAAAGAGTAAGGCAAGTGCTGCTGCTAAGGTTCTTGAAAAAGCAATAAAGAGAGAGGGAGAATACAGAAAGCAGGAAGAACTTCTCAAGGCTGGAAAAGTTGAGGAAGCTGCAAAGGTTATAACGGAGGATGAAGAGGCTACTATGGCGGCATCCATAAGCGAGGCAGTTGCAGCAAGACGTAAGTCACTCCCTGTTGAGGCGAAGTATCTGTACAAATATCTGGGCGTTGAGCCTGCTGGTGCACAGATCGTCAACGTACTCCAGACTCTCAAGGTTGATCCAAAGAGATCGAAGAACATAGTTATCCTTGGACAGCATGGATTTGGTCTTACAACTATTGGTGAAGATTTTGCAAAATTCTACTATGATATGGGAATATGTAAATCTGAGGCTAAGGCAAAGGTTAAGGCAAAGGTTATAAATGGTGGAAAGCTTGCCGGTGCTGTGGCAAAACTTAAAGGCGGATGTCTCATAATAGAGAGCGCTGGTCTCATCACACCTGACAGGTTCAAAGAGATGGTGGATATGTGTTCTCCTGAAAAGAATGATATTAAGATAATTCTTACAGGTGAGAAGACAGCACTCAGCAATATGCTTGCTGCAAACATGGCTCAGGCGAGATCATTCAACAATCGTATCTATTTTGATCAGATCAATGAGAATGGAATGGTCAATGTGGCTGAGTGTTATGTTGAGGAAAAAGGTTTCAAGCTTGAAAGCGGTGCTGATTCTGCAATCAAAAATATACTTATGGGTATGGAGACAGGTAATGTCGACAGATTGCTCGGTGCTATGGATGAGGCGATGAAGAAGGCTGATACTAGAGATCCTATAGATAGAAAGGTTCTCAAAAAAGAAATAGTATAAATATTTGATCGACAAGTAAGCTGTCGTTAAAGACAGAAATCTGTTGAAAAAAAATATGCCAGTGCTTATAATATCAATGTTATATGCACTGGCATTATTTGTGTGTGTTAGAGAGATAGAATACGATAGAGGATAAGGAGATTTTTATATGCTTTCGACTGATATAGGAGTGGATTTAGGAACATCAAATGTATTGATAAGCGTCAGAGGCAAGGGTGTTGTTGTCAATCAGCCATCTGTTGTCGCATATGAAGTTTCCTCAAAAAAAGTTATTGCGATAGGTACTAAGGCAAAGAAGATGATAGGTAAGACTCCGGAAAATATAGAGGTTGTGAGACCTCTTAATAAGGGCGTTATATCAGATTATACTATTGCTGAAATAATGCTAAAGGCATTTATCAGGAGTGCTATGGAGAAGAGATCAGGCGTTGGAAGACCACGTATATGCGTGTGCGTGCCGAGTGGCGTTACAGAGGTTCAGAGAAGAGCTGTTGAGGAAGCTGTATACAAAACCGGTGCAAAGACTGTATATGTAATGGAAGAACCGCTGGCAGCTGCTGTAGGAGCAAATGTAGATATCCATGAGGCGAAGGGAAATATGGTTGTTGACATAGGAGGTGGAACTACTGATATTGCCGTTGTATCACTCGGTGGAGCGGTGGAAAGCAGTTCTATAAAATATGCCGGGGATGATTTTGACAATGCCCTTGTAAGATATGCCAGAAGAAAGTATAACCTTCTCATAGGAGATCAGACTGCAGAGAAAGCTAAGATCGCAATAGGTTCTGTCATAGAACGAGAAAACGATATAGAGTATGTTATAAAAGGCAGGGATCTTATAAAGGGATTGCCAAAGGCTGTTACAATTACGGCAAATGAAACTGTTGCAGCATTTGAGGAGACAACAAATCATATACTCGGTGCAATACACAATGTTCTTGAGACAGCCCCACCTGAACTTGTAGCAGATATAGCAGTGTCCGGCATTGTGCTTACAGGCGGTGGAAGTTTGATATATGGTATGGACACATTGATAAAGGAGCGCACAGGAATAGATGCGTATGTATCTGAGAAAGCACTGGAGGCTGTTGCTCTTGGTGCGGGGATGTCTGTAGTTATCAATGAAAAGAAAGATGAATAAGGATATATGGAAAAAGATTATTTGCCAATCTGTGTGGATGATATGAGAAGAAGAGGCTGGACTGAGGCTGACTTTGTGTTTGTTATAGGCGATGCCTATGTAGACCATCCGTCATTTGGTCCTGCTATCATCAGCAGATTGCTTGAAAGATATGGATATAAAGTATGTATTATAGCCCAGCCTGATTGGAAAAATGACAAAAGCATTGATGTTTTTGGAAAACCACGACTGGGTTTTTTGGTGTGTGGAGGAAACATGGATTCCATGGTAAACCACTACACAGTGTCCAAGAAGAGAAGACAGAAGGATGCGTATTCACCGGGAGGGGAAATGGGCCTGAGACCTGATTATGCGACCATAGTTTATTGTAACCTTATCAGGAGAACATACAAGAGTGTTCCGATCATAATTGGCGGAATTGAGGCCAGCCTTAGGAGAATGGCACATTATGATTATTGGTCAGATAAGCTGAAACATTCAATCTTGGTGGATTCCTCAGCGGATATTCTGTCATATGGAATGGGCGAACACAGTATGATAGAGATAGCGGAGGCTCTGGATGGTGGCATAGATGTAAAGGATATAACCTATGTAAGAGGAACCTGCTACAGGACGAAGGATATATCTAATATACCTGATGATTCTGTCATTCTGCCGGATTTCGACAGCCTGACAGCGGATAGATTGGAGTATGCAAGAAGTTTTTATACCCAGTATATCAACACTGATCCTTACTCGGCAAAGACGTTGGTTGAAGGATATGGTAACAGGGGCTATGTAGTTCAGAATCCACCGGCGTATCCTCTCACACAGATGGAGATGGATGATGTATATGATCTTCCGTATATGAATAATTACCATCCGGTATATGAGGCTAAAGGCGGGATCCCGGCAATTTCTGAGATCAAATTTAGTTTGACCAGCAATAGGGGCTGTTTTGGAGGCTGTAGTTTTTGTGCACTGACATTTCATCAGGGAAGGATAATCCAGACGAGAAGTCATGAATCAATTATCCGTGAGGCGGAACAGATGACCCATGATCCAGACTTTAAGGGATATATACATGATGTCGGAGGACCTACTGCTAATTTTAGACATAAGTCATGTTCAAAACAGGATAAATACGGCGTATGTACTAATAAACAATGCCTTTTCCCTGAACCGTGCAGGAATCTGAAGGTTGATCACAAAGATTATATTGAACTGCTGAGGAAACTTGAGGCTCTGCCTGGGGTAAAGAAGGTATTTATCAGATCAGGAATACGTTTTGATTATGTTATGGCGGACAGCAGTGATGAATTTCTCAGAGAGCTTTGTGAGAAACATATAAGCGGACAGCTGAGGGTAGCTCCAGAACATGTGTCGGATAATGTCCTTAAGATGATGGGAAAACCGCAAAACAGTGTGTATGAGAGTTTTATAGCAAGATACCAGAGGGTAAATGCCAAAACCGGCAAAAAGCAGTTTGTTGTACCTTACCTGATGTCATCACATCCTGGGTCTACGCTCAAGGAGGCTGTGGAACTTGCTGAATATGTGCGTGACATAGGATATATGCCTGAACAGGTGCAGGATTTTTATCCAACACCTTCGACCATATCTACATGTATGTATTACACAGGGGTCGATCCACGTACGATGCAGCCGGTATATGTGCCGCATAATCCTCATGAGAAAGCAATGCAGAAAGCACTCATGATGTACAGAAAACCTGAGAATTATGATCTTGTAAAAGAGGCACTTATAAAGGCTGGAAGACAGGATCTTATAGGTTTTGATAAAAAATGTCTGATAAGGCCTCGGAAAATGGAAGGGAAAGCTGTAAAGGACAGGGATCATTCAACTGGAAGAAATGACAGATCTAAGAATAATACAAAGCATAATGTTCAAAATGGCAAAAATAATAAAGCTTTAGTTTCAAAAAACAGAAAAAATGCAGATGATGCGAGAAACAAAAGTGGAAACAAAAGGCACAAGAGGAAATAAGCGCTATATTGAGTCGCTCATTTTTGGTTGCGTGGTACATGCTTTTGTGCTAGAATTATGGCAGATTGTGTGAACCTTTAGATTGTCGTGTACTGTTTTGGGTGAACAACGTGAATATACAATATATGGCGATCAAAAAGATTTATTATATATGTAGTCTTATGTCACACTAAAATTTTTAAACAATATTTTTAAAATGGAGGATTTGAAAATGGCAAAGAAGATTGTTTTAGCAGGCGCATGTCGTACAGCTATCGGAACAATGGGTGGATCACTCAGCACAACACCAGTTGCAGAGTTAGGTTCAATCGTTATCAAGGAGGCTATCAACAGAGCAGGAGTTCCAGCAGATCAGGTAGATCACGTATACATGGGATGTGTTATCCAGGCTGGACAGGGACAGAACGTTGCTCGTCAGGCATCTATCAAGGCAGGACTTCCAATCGAGACAACTGCTGTTACAGTTAACGTTGTCTGTGGTTCAGGTCTTAACTGTGTCAATATGGCTGCACAGATGATCGAGGCAGGAGACGCTGATATCGTAGTTGCAGGTGGTATGGAGAATATGTCTATGGCTCCTTACGCTATGATGAAGGGCCGTTTCGGTTACAGAATGAACAATGGTGTACTTGTAGATACAATGGTAAACGATGCTCTCTGGGATGCATTCAATGATTATCATATGATCAAGACAGCTGACAATATCTGTGAGCAGTGGGGTCTTACTCGTGAGGAGCTTGATGAGTTCGCAGCAAAGAGCCAGCAGAAGGCTGTTGCAGCTCAGGAGTCAGGCGCATTCGACGCTGAGATCGTTCCAGTTATGGTAAAGAAGAAGAAAGAGATCGTTGAGTTCAAGAAGGATGAGGGACCAAGACCTGGTACAACAGTTGAGACACTTTCAAGACTCAGAACAATCAATCCTAACGGATTTGTTACAGCTGGTAATGCTTCAGGTATCAATGATGGTGCTGCAGCTATCGTTGTTATGAGCGAGGAGAAGGCTAAGGAGCTTGGCGTTAAGCCTATGGCTACATGGGTAGCTGGAGCACTTGGTGGAGTTGATCCTTCAATCATGGGTATCGGACCTGTTGCATCAACAAAGAAGGTTATGGCTAAGACTGGTCTCAAGATCGAGGACTTCGATGTTATAGAGGCAAACGAGGCATTTGCTGCACAGTCAGTAGCAGTTGCTAAGGAGCTTGGATTTGATGTTGACAAGCAGGTTAACCCTAACGGTGGTGCAATCGCTCTTGGACATCCAGTTGGAGCTTCAGGATGCCGTATCCTTGTTACACTTCTTCATGAGATGCAGGCAAAGGGTGCTAAGACAGGTCTTGCTACTCTCTGTATCGGTGGTGGAATGGGCTGCTCAACAGTCGTTAAGATCGAGGATTAATTTTAGATAAAGGAGATATATCATGGAGTTTGTTACATACGAACAGGATGGATATGTAGGAATTATTACTATCAACCGCCCAAAGGCTCTGAACGCACTCAACAGTGCTGTTCTTGAGGAGCTTGATGCAACATTCAAGGCAGTTGATCTTGATACAACAAGATGTCTTATTCTTACAGGTGCCGGCGAGAAGTCATTTGTTGCCGGAGCTGATATAGGTGAGATGTCAACACTCACAAAGGCAGAGGGAGAGGCTTTCGGTAAGAAGGGTAACGATGTGTTCAGGACCATCGAGACATTCCCAATCCCTGTTATCGCTGCAGTGAACGGATTCGCTCTTGGTGGCGGATGCGAGATCTCAATGAGTTGCGATATCAGAATCTGCTCAGAGAATGCAATATTCGGTCAGCCAGAGGTTGGTCTTGGAATCACACCTGGTTTTGGCGGAACACAGAGACTTGCACGTCTTGTAGGTGCAGGCATGGCTAAGCAGCTTATCTATACAGCAAGAAATATCAAGGCAGACGAGGCTTACAGAATCGGTCTTGTGAATGCTGTTTATCCACTTGAGGAGCTCCTTCCAGCAGCTAAGAAGATGGCAGCCGGAATAGCAGCAAACGCTCCTATTGCAGTTAGAAACTGCAAGAAGGCTATCAACGATGGCTTACAGGTAGATATGGATCAGGCAATTGTTATAGAGGAGAAACTTTTTGGCGACTGTTTCGAGACAGAGGACCAGAAGGCAGGAATGGGCAACTTCCTTGAGAAAGACAAGGAGAAGAAACTTAAGGTTGTTCCTTTCCAGAATAAGTAATAATTAACAGTTCTGATATTAACATTTAGGGTGGGGAATCTGATGAAGGTAAACCATCCTAAATGTGTGATATAAGTATTATGGTAGCATGTTAAACGAAACGTACATGAATTTCTCATGTTTACCAGAAAAAAAGATTTAGGAGGACATAAAAATGAAGGTTGGCGTAATTGGTGCAGGAACCATGGGTCAGGGCATTGCTAAGGCATTTGCTCAGGTTGACGGATACGAGGTTGCACTCTGCGACATCAAGCAGGAGTGGGCTGAAGGCGGTAAGGACAAGATCGCTAAGGGTTATGCAAGACTCGTAGAAAAAGGAAAGATGACACAGGAGAAGGTTGATGGTATTCTTGCCAGCATCACTCCAGGTCTCAAGGAAGACTTATGTGCAGACTGCGACCTTATCGTTGAGGCTGCTTTCGAGAACATGGAAGTAAAGAAGACAACATTTGCTGAGCTTGACAAGATCTGCAAGCCAGAGTGTGTATTCGCTTCAAACACATCATCACTTTCTATCACAGAGATTGGAAATGGTCTTACACGTCCTATGATCGGTATGCATTTCTTCAATCCAGCTGACAGAATGAAACTCATCGAGGTTATCGCAGGTGTTAACACACCAGCTGAGACTGTAGATAAGATCGTTAAGATCTCAGAGGAGATAGGTAAGACTCCTGTACAGGTTAACGAGGCTGCTGGATTCGTAGTAAACAGAATCCTCATCCCTATGATCAACGAAGCTGCATTCATCAAGATGGAAGGTGTATCAGATATAGCTGGTATCGATGCAGCTATGAAACTCGGTGCTAACCATCCAATGGGACCACTTGAGTTAGGTGATTTCGTAGGCCTTGATATCTGTCTTGCAATCATGGATGTTCTGTACAATGAGACAGGTGACAGCAAGTATCGTGCATGTCCATTACTTCGTAAGATGGTACGTGGTGGCAATCTCGGTGTTAAGAGCGGCAGAGGATTCTATGTATACAATGCTGATCGTACAAAGACACCAGTTGATGCTCAGTAATAGTGCTAAGTAATATAATATATTTATGGAGGAATAATTAGAATGGATTTCGCTTTAGACAAGAAGTATGAAATGGCGCAGAATTTATTCAGAGAGTCCGCGCAGAATGAAGTAAAGCCTCTTGCTCAGGAAATTGACGAACAGCACAGATTTCCTAGAGAGACAGTTGAGAAGATGGCAAAGTATGGTTTCTTAGGAATTCCTGTTTCTAAGGAGTTAGGCGGACAGGGCTGTGATATTCTCACATATGCAATGTGCGTTGAGGAGCTTTCAAAGGTTTGCGGTACTACAGGTGTTATCGTATCAGCACACACATCACTCTGTGTTGATCCTATCGTAACATTTGGTACACCAGCTCAGAAGGAGAAGTATGTTCCTGATCTTGCTTCAGGTAGAAAGCTTGGTGCTTTCGGTCTTACTGAGCCAGGTGCTGGTACAGATGCTCAGGGACAGCAGACAAAGGCTGTACTTGACGGAGACGAGTGGGTACTTAACGGATCAAAGTGTTTCATAACAAACGGTAAAGAGGCTGACGTATATATCGTTATCGCTGTTACTGGTATCGTTGAGAAACGTGGCAGAAAGATGAAGGAGATCTCAGCATTCATCGTAGAGAAGGGTACACCTGGATTTACATTCGGTACAAAGGAGAACAAGATGGGTATCTGTGGTTCTTCAACATATGAGCTTATCTTCACAGACTGCCGTATTCCAAAGGATGCACTTCTTGGACAGAAGGGTAAGGGATTTAATATCGCTATGCACACACTTGATGGTGGACGTATCGGTATCGCTGCTCAGGCTCTTGGTATCGCAGAGGGCGCTCTCGAGACAACAGTTAACTATGTTAAGGAGAGAAAGCAGTTCGGCAGATCAATCGCTCAGTTCCAGAATACACAGTTCGTTCTTGCAGATCTTGCAACAAAGATCGAGGCAGCTAAGCTCCTCGTATACAAGGCAGCAAGAAAGAAGGATCAGTACCAGAGCGGTGCAAAGGTTTCATACTCAGTAGAGGCAGCTATGGCTAAGCTTTACGCAGCTGAGGTTGCTATGGAAGTTACTACAAAGTGTGTTCAGTTACACGGTGGTTACGGTTACATCAAGGAGTACGATGTTGAGCGTATGATGCGTGATGCTAAGATTACAGAGATCTACGAGGGAACTTCAGAGGTTCAGCGTATGGTTATTTCTGCAAACTTATTAAAGTAATATAGGAGGTACTTAACGTGAAGGTTATAGTTTGTATAAAGCAGGTACCTGATACAAAGGGTGGAGTACAGTTCAACCCAGACGGTACATTAAACAGAGCAGCAATGCTTACAATCATGAACCCTGATGATAAGGCAGGACTTGAGGCTGCACTTAGATTAAAGGATCAGTATGGTGCAGAGGTAACAGTTCTTACAATGGGTCTTCCAAAGGCTGCTGACGTTCTTCAGGAAGCGATTGCTATGGGAGCTGACAAGGGTGTTCTTGTAACAGACCGTGTCCTTGGTGGAGCTGATACATGGGCTACATCAACAACAATCGCTGGAGCTCTTAGAAAGCTCGATTATGATCTGATCATAACAGGTCGTCAGGCTATCGATGGAGATACAGCTCAGGTTGGACCACAGATCGCTGAGCATCTTGGAATTCCTGTAATTTCATATGCACAGGAGATCAAGGTTGACGGAGACGCAGTTATCGTTAAGCGTCAGTATGATGACGGATATCATATGTTAAAGGCTAAGATGCCTTGCCTTGTAACAGCACTTTCTGAGTTAAATGAGCCAAGATACATGACTCCAGGTGGAATCTTTGATGCAGTTAATGCAGAGATCACAACACTTGGCAGAGCAGACCTCGTTGATGTTGATGATTCAAACATCGGTCTTAAGGGCTCACCTACAAAGATCGCTAAGGCTTCAGATAAGGTAAGAAAGGGCGCAGGCGAGAAGGTTGTTCCTGATTCTCCAGATGAGGCAGTTAGCTATATTGTTGGCAAGTTAAAGGATAAGCATGTAATCTAATATAGTAAAGGAAAAGTGGTGAATAAAATGGGCGCAATGAACGCAGAAGAAATGAAGAACTACAAAGGCGTATTTGTCTTTGCACAGCAGGTAGATAATAAGTTAAGTGGTATTTCTTTCGAGCTTATCGGCGAAGGAAAGAGACTGGCAGAGAAACTTGATGAGCAGGTAACTGCAGTACTTATCGGTTCAGACGTTAAGGGTCTTGTAGATGAGCTTGCAGAGTACGGCGCAGACAGAGTTATCGTTGTTGACGATCCAGAACTCAAGGAGTACAGAACTGAGCCATATGCACATGCACTTGCATCAGTTATCAATGAGTACAAGCCAGAGATCGTTTTAGTTGGTGCTACAGCAATCGGTAGAGATCTTGGCCCAACAGTTTCAGCAAGAGTTGCTACAGGTCTTACAGCAGACTGTACATTACTTGAGATCGGTGATTTCCCTCTTGTTGCACTTCCAAATCAGGAGCAGAAGCACAACCAGCTTCTTATGACACGTCCTGCATTCGGTGGTAACACAATCGCTACGATCGCATGTCCTGACAACCGTCCACAGATGGCTACAGTACGTCCAGGTGTTATGCAGAAACTTGACAGAGTAGCAGGTAAGAAGGCAGAGGTTATCGAGTACAATCCAGGATTCGTACCTAACAACAAGTATGTTGAGATTCTTGAGATCTCAAAGGCTATCTCAGATATCAAGGATATCATGGATGCTAAGATCCTTGTTTCAGGTGGTCGTGGAGTTGGCTCAGCAGAGAACTTCAAGCTCCTTGATGATCTTGCAGAGGTACTTGGCGGACAGGTATCATGCTCACGTGCAGTTGTAGATTCAGGCTGGAAACCAAAGGAGCTTCAGGTTGGTCAGACTGGTAAGACAGTTCGTCCACAGGTATACTTCGCAATCGGTATTTCAGGTGCTATCCAGCACGTAGCTGGTATGGAAGAGTCAGACATCATCGTTGCTATCAACAAGGATGAGGATGCTCCTATCTTTGATGTAGCTGACTATGGTGTAGTTGGAGATCTCAACAAGATCGTTCCAGCTCTTACAGAGGCTATTAAGGCTGAGCTTGCTAACAAGTAATCTTGTACAGGCATTTATCTGAATATATATTTTATAAAGTCCCATTCTGGTAATGTAATTTTATCAGGATGGGACTTTTTATGTGAGTGATAAGCAAAATCTTATGAAAGAATGTTATTGTCAATGATAAAAAAATAATGTAGTATATATTAGTTTGAATAGAGTAGATGAACATTAAAATGAGAGAGGTACATATGGAAGAGGTTAACAGAGAAAATAAGATGGGTGTTATGTCAGAAGGAAAGTTGCTTATGTCAATGTCCCTTCCGATGATCATATCAATGTTGTTTCAGGCTATGTATAATGTTGTTGACAGTGTATTCGTATCGAGGTTCAGCATGGATGGTCTTACGGCTGTATCCACAGCATTTCCGATACAGAATTTGATGATAGGAGTGTTTTCCGGCCTGGGAGTTGGCTTTAATGCGTTTATATCCAAAGCTCTCGGTGAAAAGAAAATTGAGAGAGCAAATGAAGTTGCGAGACAGGGGATATTTCTTGAGGCAATAGGATATATAATATTCTTAATAATAGGATTATTCTTTGCAAGGACATTTATGGAAAGTCAGACAAAGGATGTACAGGTTATTCAGTATGGTACAGAATATCTGGAGGTGTGTTGCTGCTGTGCTTTTGGTATTGCGTTCCAGATGACATTTGAGAGACTGCTGCAGTCCACAGGACGTACAATGTATAGCATGATAACCCAGATACTTGGTGCTGTTATAAATCTGATACTTGATCCTATTATGATATTTGGACTTCTCGGATGCCCTCGTATGGGTGTAAAAGGTGCAGCCATCGCAACTGTGTGTGGTCAGTGTATAGCAGGAACATTGGCGATGTTATTCAATATAAAAAAGAACCCTGAACTTCATATTACACTAAAGAGATTCAGACCGCACGGTGAGATAATTGGAAAAATACTTAGCGTTGGTGTTCCGTCCGTTATTATGGTTGCGATTGGTTCGGTGATGAATTATTTCTTAAACATTATATTGTTTTCATTTTCAAAGATGGCGGTTGCTGTATTTGGAGCATACTTTAAAGTTCAGAGTATGGCATTTATGCCTGTGTTTGGTCTGAACAATGGAATGATACCTATAATCTCGTACAACTATGGCGCAAAGAAATCAGATAGAATGATCCGCACAATGAAACTTGGAGTTATTGTGGGATGTTCGATAATGTTGTTCTGTCTTTTGATCATGCAGGTTTTCCCGGGACAGATACTCAAGATATTTGATGCCAAAGATGATATGCTGTCCATGGGAATACCAGCGGTGAGGATCATGAGTACAGCGTTTATATTTGCAGGATTTTCTGTTACATGTTCGGGAATGTTCCAAGCCGTTGGAAAGGGTGTATACAGTATGCTCGTGTCAATGGCAAGGCAGTTATTTGTCATTCTTCCAGTAGCATATTTCCTTTCGAAAGCGATGAACAGTGTAAATGGAGTGTGGGCGGCGTTTCCGATTGCGGAGATTTGCAGTGTTGTTTTATCGGCACTTCTCCTGCTTAGAGTGTATAAGAAGATAATCAAACCTATAAAAACTGAAGAAATATAGATATGGTGCGTGGCAACTGGACTGTGATAGAATATTATATAGTAGTATAATTTTCATATGATGAACGCAGTTTTGCATTTGTCATGATAGATGGCAGAAAAGGTAATGGAAAGAGAGCAAATATGGAAAAGTTGATATATATGGATCATGCAGCAACCACGGCGGTGAGACCTGAAGTGCTTGACGCCATGCTGCCTTATTTTACAGAAAAATATGGAAATCCCTCAGGTGTATATACATTTGCATCAAAGAATAAGGATGTGATAAATGTATCAAGAGATATAATTGCTGATTCTTTGGGTGCAAAACCGGAGGAAATATATTTTACCGGTGGTGGTTCTGAGTCAGACAACTGGGCACTCAAAGCTGTAGCGGAGATGTATTCTGACAGGGGAAGACATATAATTACAACTAAAATAGAACATCATGCAATTCTTCATACGTGCAAATACCTTGAGAATATGGGATTCGATGTGACATATCTGGATGTGGATGACAGGGGTGTTGTAGATGTAAAAAAGCTTGAAAGTGCAATCAGACCAGATACAATACTCATATCTGTAATGACGGCAAACAATGAGATTGGGACTATCGAGCCTGTGGGTATGATAGGACAGATCGCCCATGATCATGGCATACTTTTTCACACCGATGCTGTTCAGGCGTATGGTCAGATTCCTTTAGATGTAAATTCCATGAACATAGATATGCTCAGCAGCAGTGGACATAAGCTAAACGGTCCAAAAGGTGTTGGTTTTCTTTATATACGAAACGGAATTAAGATAGGAAGTTTTATCCATGGAGGACAACAGGAAAGAGGCAGGCGTGCCGGTACGGAGAATGTTCCGGGGATAGTTGGAATGGGAAAAGCCGCTGAGATATCAGTGCTGTCAATGGATGAGAGGATAAAGAAAGAAACTGAGATCAGAAATCATATGATACACAGGATATTGACAGAGATCCCATATTCCAGGTTGAATGGACACGAGACAGACAGACTTCCCAACAATGTAAATATCAGTTTTCAATTTGTTGAGGGGGAGACTGTCCTTATAATGCTTGATATGGCAGGAATATGTGCATCCGCAGGGTCTGCGTGTACGTCAGGGTCTGTTGACCCATCACATGTGCTCACAGCTATAGGTCTTCCCAAAGAGATATCTCATGGAGCGGTAAGACTTACATTGGGGTATGAGAATACACTTGATGAGGCTGATTATGTGGTGGATAATCTGAAAAGGATCGTAGAAAATCTTAGAAAGATGTCGCCGTCGTATCAGGATTTTGTGAAGAGAAATAAATAATTTACAAAAGAAATGATCGCGAATATAATGCAAAAAGGATATATAATATTTTGCGTGAAGATCACAGTTATTATAAAGAGGGTAAAATTTTGACTGATACAGATAAGAAGACCGTATGTGTGGGAATGTCAGGTGGCGTGGATTCATCTGTTGCTGCACTTTTACTTAAGGAACAGGGGTACAATGTAATAGGAGTCACCATGCAGATATGGCAGGACGAGGACAGAGATGTTGTGAGTGCCCATGCCGGATGCTGTGGGCTTTCCGCTGTTGATGATGCCAGACGTGTGGCGTCGCAGCTTGATATTCCATATTATGTTATGAATTTTAAGGAAGAGTTCAAGAGATATGTCATAGATTATTTCGTAGACGAATATAGGCATGGCAGAACCCCGAATCCATGTATTGCCTGCAACAGATATGTGAAGTGGGAATCACTGCTCACAAGATGCATGGCGATCGGTGGTGACTATATTGCCACAGGACATTATGCAAGAATAATCCAGCTTTCAAATGGCCGATATACTCTCCAGGAGGCAAGAGGGATAGAGAAGGATCAGACATATGCTCTATATAATCTTACTCAGGAGCAACTTACCAGGACTCTTATGCCGGTAGGAGAGTACAGCAAACCGGAGATAAGAAAGATTGCAGAAGAGCATGGGCTGATGGTGGCACATAAGCCGGACAGTCAGGATATATGCTTTGTTCCAGATGGTGACTATGCAGGATATCTTGAAAATGAGTCGGGTCTTAAGTCTGTTCCGGGGGATTTCGTAGATATACATGGCAATGTGATAGGAAAGCATAAGGGAATAATACATTACACTATAGGTCAGCGAAAAGGGCTTGGACTTGCGATGGGACATCCTGTGTTTGTAGTTGATATCATACCTGAGACGAATCAGGTCGTGATAGGTGAGAATGGAGATGTATTCTCGAAGAGTTTGATTTGCAATAAGCTGAACTTTATGTCCATAGAGGATCTGGTAGAGCCTATGCATGTTAAAGCAAAGATCAGATATAATCATAAGGGAAGTATGTGTACTATCAGAAAGATAGATGATGATCTGGTTGAGGCTGTATTTGATGAACCTGTCAGAGCGGTGACAAAAGGACAGGCTGTTGTGTTCTATGAGAATGATCATGTGCTGGGCGGCGGAAGTATCTGCTGATATTATTTCGGTGCAGTGATGCTTTAAAAGACAGATAAAGGCTATTATAAAATCACGTCATGTGTTATTATTGACCTGAGACATAATTTGACAGGATGTTACAGTATATATTTAATTGATAGGTGGGGGAACAAATGGGAAAAGAACAGATCATATCATCATTGAGGAGAAATGGCGTTAGGTTTGTGGTTGCCGGAGTGATAATGTCGGTTGCCCTTATCCTGGTGCTCAGAGTGCTTATTGACGATAATGCGGAGGCGCGTTATGCGCTTGTTATATGCATGCTGCTATTTTGGACACTTTATCTGTCCTGTATGGGAATCGTGAGGATCGTATCACCGGAAAGAACTATTAGAAGAGGCAAGAATCCTAATCTTTTGGAGATGGCTGACGATCTATATAACAACATTAAATACAGCGATGATTATATTACAATGTCTGATAATGTGATATCTGTAAACCACAGATATGCTCCTCAGATGGCATATAGATGGAGTGTATTTCTCGTGGATTATTATGAAGATATGTCGTCGAGGGTGAAAGTGAAAGTATTTCGTCTGCACACGATAGATAAGGATAACACTCTTAATATCGATGTCATGAATTGTTCTGAGCAGGGAAAGAGAAACATAGTAAATACGGTGTTAAAAAGTTGCCCGAATGCGGTCTATGGTGAAAATGGCAACAATATGGAATATCTTAAAAAAATGAGATATGCAGATCTGCAGACGATACCACACAGTCCATATTATGTGGAAGATATCTGGAGCGATCAGCGCGAATATTTTTAGATATAAAAGACCAAGGAAGTTATATGATAGATAATTTCCTTGGCCTTTTGCATATGTTGAAAATGAAATGTTTTAAAGAGGATTGAACTCAGGTTTTCTGTTTTTGAATGTACAGAAGTAATCATAGCCCAGTGACTTAAGGGCATCCCTGGCATAGGTTTCAAAAGCATAACAGAGATATTCCGGTTTGTGCGCATCTGATCCAACGGTTATTATCTCACCGCCCATTGATCTGTACATTTTCAAAATATCCATATGAGGGTGAGCATAGCTCATATTCTTATACAGACTTCCTGTGTTGATCTCGATACCCTTTCCTTTTGGTATGATGATCTTGAATATCTGTTCAAATATGTCGCGGTAATCCGACATTTTGAATATTTTTTCTCCGGAAGGGCAGTACCTCACAACGTAGTCGAGATGTCCATACACATCGTAATCATCGATCAGAGAGACATTCTCAAGTATTGATTCAAAATAATCTCTTATGCATTGGATCTCGTTGCGACCCTCGTAGTAAGAAGGATAGTATGGATCTGCACCCCTCACGAGATGTGAGGATCCGATGATGAAATCCAGTTCTTTATATGTTTCAGCAAATGCACGGGCTTTTTTTGATACTGAATTCATAAGTCCAAGTTCAACGCCGGTTCGTATATCTATTTTCCCTTTGTACTTTTCGCGGATTGCGGCAACAGCGGTAATATAAGATGGGGCGTCTAGCTGAAAATCATAGCCGTCCTCTTCATTTATTGGAAAATCTATGTCATGGTGATCTGTGATACAGATCTTTGGAATCCTGAGAGAGATTGCTTTTTGTATGATACTTTCAAGCGGTGCGGTAGAGTCGCTTGAGAATTCCGAATGTACATGTGAATCACAAATTAACATATTTTACCTCCTATATATTGTTATATATCAGTTCCATATTATAGCACAGCAAATGCAGCCTAAAAAGAAAAACAGGCTTTATTGGTAAAAAATATATAATTTTAAATGGGCAATATGTTAAAAGCTTTTTGTGGGAATTGAATAAGAGCTAAATTAAAAAAATAACATTAAGACTTGAAATTTATACCTAAAGAATGTATGATTAGCTTGTGTATTTAACACGATTTATTTGTCACGTTCCTGCGTGGCAGATTGATAAATACTTTTATTATTTCAAAACTTAGGAGGAATAAGAAAATGGCAGTAAAAGTAGCGATCAATGGATTTGGACGTATTGGACGTCTTGCATTCAGACAGATGTTTGACGCAGAGGGATATGAGGTTGTTGCTATCAACGATCTTACAAAGCCTTCAATGTTAGCTCACCTGTTAAAGTATGACTCATCACAGGGCAAGTATCAGTACGCTGATCAGGTTTCAGCAGATGATGAGGCTGGTACAATCACAGTATGTGGCAAGACATTAAAGATCTATGCTGAGGCAGACGCTAAGAACCTTCCATGGGGCGAGCTTGATGTAGACGTAGTACTTGAGTGTACAGGATTCTATGTATCAAAGGCTAAGTCACAGGCTCATATCGATGCAGGTGCTAAGAAGGTAGTTATTTCAGCTCCAGCTGGAAACGATCTTCCTACAATCGTTTACTCAGTAAACGAGAATACACTTACAGCAGATGACAAGATCATCTCAGCTGCATCATGTACAACAAACTGTTTAGCTCCTATGGCTAAGGCACTTAATGACTATGCTCCAATCCAGTCAGGAATCATGTCAACTATCCACGCTTACACAGGCGATCAGATGGTACTTGATGGACCACACAGAAAGGGCGATTTAAGAAGAGCACGTGCTGCTGCTGTTAACATCGTTCCTAACTCAACAGGTGCTGCAAAGGCTATCGGCCTTGTTATCCCAGAGCTCAACGGTAAGCTCATTGGTTCAGCTCAGAGAGTTCCAGTTCCTACAGGATCAACAACAATCCTTACAGCTGTAGTTAAGGGCAAGGATGTTACTAAGGAAGGAATCAACGCTGCAATGAAGGCTGCTGCTTCAGAGTCATATGGTTACAACGAGGAGCAGATCGTTTCATCAGATATCGTTGGAATGAGATTTGGTTCACTTTTCGATGCTACACAGACAATGGTAGCTCCTATCGGTGATGACTTATACGAGGTTCAGGTTGTTTCATGGTATGATAACGAGAACTCATACACAAGCCAGATGGTTAGAACAATCAAGTACTTCGCAGAGTTAGCTTAATTTGTTTAACTAATAAGTATTTATAAGACCTTAAACGGGGTCCGGTCTTAATGGACCGGGCTCCGTTTTTCTGTTATACAGGTTCGTCCCTGTATAGCGGAGTATCAGACCTGGCAGAGTCGGGTCGTAGATTTTTTATTCAGGAGGAATTAGAAATGTCATTAAACAAGAAATCAGTAGATGATATCAATGTTAAGGGACAGCGCGTGCTTTGCAGATGCGACTTCAATGTACCATTAAAGAATGGAGAGATCACAGACGAGAACAGACTTGTTGCAGCTCTTCCAACAATCAAGAAGCTTATCGCTGACGGTGGAAAGGTAATCCTTTGCTCACACCTTGGAAAGGTTAAGACTGAGGAGGACAAGCAGACAAAGACTCTTGCACCAGTTGCTAAGAGACTTACAGAGCTTCTTGGACAGGAGGTTAAGTTCGTACCAAGCCTTGAGGTTGTTGACGATACAGTTAAGGCTGCAGTTGACGCTATGAAGGACGGAGAGGTTATCCTTCTTGAGAATACTCGTTTCAGAGCTGAGGAGACAAAGAACGGAGAGGCTTTCTCTAAGGATCTTGCAAGCATCTGTGATGTATTCGTAAACGATGCATTCGGAACAGCTCACAGAGCTCACTGCTCAAACGTTGGTGTTGCTGGACTTGTTGACACAGCAGTAGTTGGTTACTTAATGCAGAAGGAGATCGATTTCCTTGGAAATGCAGTAGAGAACCCAGTTAGACCATTTGTAGCTATCCTTGGTGGCGCTAAGGTTGCTGACAAGCTCAATGTTATTTCAAACCTTCTTGAGAAGTGTGATACACTTATCATCGGTGGTGGTATGGCTTACACATTCCTTAAGGCTAAGGGATATGAGATCGGTAAGTCACTTGTAGACGATTCTAAGATCGATTACTGCAAGGAGATGATGGCAAAGGCAGAGAGCCTTGGCAAGAAGCTTCTTCTTCCAGTTGATACAGTTATGATCGAGGATTTCCCTAACCCTATCGACGATCCAAGCATCAAGACAGAGGTATTTGACGCTGACAAGATGCCTGCTGACAAGGAAGGCTGTGATATCGGACCTAAGACTATCGCTCTTTACTCAGAGGCAGTTAAGACAGCTAAGACAGTTGTATGGAATGGACCTATGGGTGTATTTGAGAACCCTGTACTTGCAGCTGGTACAAAGGCAGTTGCAGCAGCACTTGCTGACACAGACGCTACAACTATCATCGGTGGTGGAGATTCAGCAGCAGCTGTTAACCAGCTTGGTTACGGTTCAAAGATGAGCCACATCTCAACAGGTGGTGGAGCTTCACTTGAGTTCCTTGAGGGTAAGGAGCTTCCAGGTGTAGCAGCAGCTAACGACAAGTAATTTATATATCACAGAGATATAAAGATTATAGTGATGAGTGTCGGCACAGTCTTTGACATGTCCGACATTCATCGAAAAAATACAATATAAGAGGTAGATTGCAATGGCAAGAAAGAAGATTATTGCAGGTAACTGGAAGATGAACAAGACTCCTAGCGAGGCTGTTGAGCTTGTTAACCTGTTAAAGGACTTAGTAAAGAATGATGACGTAGATGTAGTATACTGTGTACCAGCTATCGATATCGTACCAGTTGTTGAGGCAACAAAGGGAACAAACGTAGCTGTAGGTGCAGAGAACATGTACTTCGAGGAGAGCGGAGCTTACACAGGTGAGATCTCAGCAGCAATGCTTGTAGATGCTGGTGTAAAGTATGTTATCATCGGACATTCAGAGCGTCGTGATTACTTCAAGGAGGATGATGTTCTTCTCAACAAGAAGGTTAAGAAGGCATTTGAGGCTGGTATCACACCTATTCTTTGCTGTGGTGAGTCACTTGAGCAGAGAGAGCTCGGTGTTACTATGGACTGGATCCGTCTTCAGATCAAGTCAGATCTTGCTGGTGTAACAGCAGATCAGGTAAAGTCAATGGTTATCGCTTATGAGCCAATCTGGGCTATCGGAACAGGTAAGACAGCTACATCAGATCAGGCACAGGAAGTATGTAAGGGAATCCGTGATCTCATCGCTGAGATCTACGATACAGATACAGCTGAGGCAGTAAGAATTCAGTACGGCGGATCTATGAACGCTGGCAACGCTGCTGAGCTTCTTGCAAAGCCAGACATCGACGGTGGTCTTATCGGCGGTGCTTCACTCAAGGCTGACTTTGGTAAAGTTGTAAACGCTGGAAAGTAATTTTAAACAGTCTAAAATATATTAGTTTTAATTTAAATCTGATATAGAATATATAAAGGGATTATCAAGTGTTTTATCACAAGGTAATCCCTTTTGTTTTCGCGAAGAAAAAATGTGGCATATTGCAGAAACTAAGTCTCGTTTTTATGAAATGGGGTTTGCCTGAAGTTTATATTTCTATAGTTTACAGGTGTTAGTCCTGTATGTATTTTGAATTGTTCAGTAAAGTAACTCTGACTTGGAAATGCGAGAGTCTGTGCTATCTGGGCAGGACTATAATCAGAGTACATGAGCATATTTCCTGCAGTATCAAGTTTAAGCATTTTTATATAATGCCCGATATTATCTCCCGTCTCTTTTTTGAACAGCCTTGACAGGTATGCAGGGGTTAGATTAACACGTTTTGCCAGAAGTTCAACAGTTATTCTGGTATGTAGATGATCATATATATAGTCTATGCATTCTGCGATCGGTTTGGAGCAAATAGTATTTTTCTTAAGATTTCGCATCTTTTTGGCATAGTCGATGCACATAAACGCATGTAATTCAGATATGTCCTCCACAGATTTCATTGTATCTGACTTTTTTATATAAAAATCGCTAAGATTGTAAGCTGTCGCAACATCAAGGCCGCCTTCAATACAGTATCTTGCAACAAGGGCTGTTGTGATTACAAAGTGATATCTTATGTTGTTGACTGGATTTTCGGATAGTAAACCGAGTCCTTTTTTATCCTTGAGCGGTGAGGCTTTACATAATTCTTTAATCTGCTCTGTATCTCCGTTTTGTATTATTGAGTAAAATTCGAGCTCTGGGTTGTAAGGTGCTCTATTGGTTGAATCTTCGCGTCTAATAAATTCTTGATAGAATATTTCCTTTGTATATTTCATCGGTGTGTAAATCCTTTCTGGTGGATCGTGTCGGGTTTGAATATTTCAATTTAATATTATTTGTGCATGTTATATGTAATAAAAAGATTATAAACAAATTTATTTTACATTTTTACTATAATATATCATGTACACGATATAAAAAGCAATAAAACGATATAAGTCAAATAGATATAATGCTATTATCAAGGTACTTTATAAAGATACGACGTCGTAAACATTAATATTTTTTTGAGAGGAGTATTTTATGAGAAGGTTAAAACAGCTTGTGGCTATGATTCTTGTGGTTTGTATGCTGATCACTCTGTGTCCAACGGATGCTAATGCAGCCGTATCAAAAGCTACGGTGAAGTCTGTATCTGTGACAAATCTTGTCACAAATAAGCTTGTACTAAAAAAAGGTACAAAGTTTCAGATAAAACCTAAAGTTGTAGTTACAGGTAAGATCAGTAAAAAGGTAACATATGTATCATCAAATAATAAGATAGCTACAGTAAACAGTAAAGGCGTTGTCAAAGCTGTTAAATCAGGAAAAGCAGTCATTGCAGTAAAGAGTGCTGCAAATCCTAAGGTAATGTATAAATTTAATGTTTATGTTGGAGTTCCAACGAAGACTGTTGCATTGTCTTCAAAGGCTGTAAATATGTTTAAGGGAACCAGCAAGACGTTAAAAGTTTCCATTGCGCCAAAGAATGCTACATATAAGGGGATTCAGTGGACATCATCAGATAAAAGAATAGCAACAGTTTCCTCGAAAGGTGTTGTAAAAGCGGTTAAGGTTGGAACAGTATATATAACTGCAAAGGCTATGGATGGAAGTGGGAAATATGCAAGATGTAAGATTACAGTAAAACAGCCAGTTACTTCTATCAAGCTTTCAGCGGCAACACTCACTGTAACAGAAGGGAGCAGTAAAACTATTACAGCTACTGTCTCTCCTGCATCAGCGACCAATAAAACATTAACTTGGATATCGAGCAATACAAAGATTGCAACAGTTTCGGCAAAGGGTGTTGTAAAGTCTATTGCGCCAGGTACAGCGACAATTACAGCGAAAGCTGCTGACGGATCGGGAAAGAACGCAACATGCAAAGTGACCGTAAAGAAGAAAGTAACCGTTGAAAATAAGTATGAGTCTCAGGGGTATAAACTCTTGTGGCATGATGAATTTGACGGAACAGAGCTTAATCGTGATATTTGGAATGTTGAACTTCATGAGCCAGGATGGGTTAATAATGAGCTTCAGTCGTATGTTGATTCTGAAGATAATATAAAGGTTAAGGATGGCACGCTTATTATAAGTTCAAAGAAAACAGTAAACGAGGATGGTTCTGTATCATATACATCGGGAAGAATAAATACACAGAATAAGCAGGATTTCAAGTATGGCAGAGTGCAGTTCAGAGCAAAGGTTCCTACAGGTAAAGGATATCTTCCTGCTGCATGGATGATGCCGACAAACGAGAGTCTGTATGGACAGTGGCCTAGATGTGGTGAGATTGATGTTATGGAGGTCCTTGGGGATAACACATACACAACCTATGGAACGATTCACTATGGCAATCCGCATTCAGAGTCACAGGGAACATATACATTAAAAAATGGACAGTCATTTGCTGAAAGCTACCATGTGTTTACATGTGACTGGGAACCGGGAAAGATTACATGGTATGTAGATGGAGTTAAGATGCATGAGGAGAGTGAATGGTATTCAACAACAGCGGGAAAGGGGACTGTCACATACCCAGCACCATTTGACCAGCCGTTTTATGTGATACTTAATCTTGCGGTTGGTGGTAACTGGCCTGGAAATCCTGATGCGGATGCAGATTATATCAATAGTGAAAGTCTGTACGTTGATTATGTGAGAGTATACCAGAAGGACTCTTATGATGAAAATGTGACAAAGCCGGAGCATGAAGTTATAATTCGTGATCCTGATGAAAATGGAAACTATGTAATAAATGGTGATTTTAGCGAGACAGAAGACCTTGGGGATGCAGACAATTGGATATTTATGTCTCAAAATGGCGGCGAGGGAACAGCTGTTATCGAGAATAATGCAATCAATATAAACACTACTGATGCAGGAACGGTTGATTATAGCATACAGCTGGTACAGCCGAACATTCCGGTGGAAAAAGGTGCCACATACAAGCTTTCATTTGATGCGTGGGCAGATGAGGCAAGGACAGGAATAGTTGATGTCTCAGCACCAACAAGATCATGGGGAAGATATCTCAAAGATACAAAATTTGATATGACAACAGAAAAGCAGACATACGAGTATGAGTATACGATGACTGATTCATCTGATGACAAGGGAAGAATAGAATTCAATCTCGGCAATCAGGGAAGTGTGGCTGGTGTACATATTACAAATATAAAGCTGGTGAAGATAAATCAGACTGAGATAGTTGACAAGAAGACGATCCTTGCTGATGGAAACCTTGTTTACAATGGAGAATTCCAGGAGGGAACAGGAAGACTTGGATACTGGACAGTCAGTAACACTTGCGGTGCTGAGTATAAGGTGACAGGTCTGGCTGATGGAAGAAGATTTTCATATAAGTCATTGGATGAGAGTGTAGATGGCAGTTTCGAATTATCACAGGATGAGCTTGCGTATGCCCCAAATACAAAGTATATACTTAAGTTTGATGCTGAGACTGTATCCGAGGGAAAGAATATAATTATCACTACAGGAGATTCAAAGTTTGATGTAACTCTTGAGAAAGGTATTAAGAGTTATGTTTATAAATTTGAGACCGGGGAAGAAGTGGCTGACAGTTCAATCAGCATTGATTTTGGTAACAGCGGAGAAGTTTTGTTAGACAATGTGAAGATAATGCAGGATTCACTTCTTCTCAACGGAGATTTTTCAGCAGATTTTGCCGGATATGATGTGTATGTGGACAGCAGCGCGGATGCAGATGCTGTTGTGGACAGCCAGAAGGAGAACAATGCTGCTGATTTCACAATAAAGAATTCTGGTGACCAGAACTGGAAGATACAGCTCAAGCAGAATAATATCAAACTTGAGAAAGGACAGTGGTACAAGCTTTCATTTGATATTAAGAGCTCTGTGTCAAGAACCATTCAGTATGCGATGCAGAGAGATGGAAGCACACATAAGGATAGTACAGGTGCAGAGGACTGGACACCGTATGTTCAGGAGACAGTAAAGCTTGATGCATACGAACAGGCTGATCAGAAGTATGTGACAGTTTCAAACACATTCCAGATGACCTGTGAAACAGATGAAGAGAGTATTTTCAATATTGCACTTGGCGCAGGCGGAGAAAATGGTTCGGCGATTACTGATCAGCATAGAATATGTATTGACAACATTGTCCTTGAAAAGACTTCTGCTCCAGAGATAGATGTTCCTGCAGGTAAGAATCTTATCACAAATCCGGAATTTGAGATAGGGGAGGATGGAAAACTTACAGGTTGGGAAAATGCTGTAACTTCTCCTGGAGATGCCACATTTGAGACTGGAGAAGGAAAGATCACATACAATGTTACAAATGTGGGTGATGCAGACTGGAATATCCAGCTTAAGCAGATGGGATTGTATCTTGAGCATGGAGAGTCATATACACTTAAATGTACATTGGTTTCTGATGTTGACCGAGTTGTGAAGATCGCTGTAATGACTCCTTCAGCGGGATATGCATGGCACGGAGGTGAAGATGTAGTTCTTACAGCGGGGGAGGCTAAGGATATAACACTTACGATCACTCCTAAGGAAGAAGTTTTCACGGATGGTGTCACTGTTGATACAGGAGCTGGATTATTCTTCTCAATGGGATATGTTGAAGGATACACACTTGGAGAGCATACAGTTTCTATATCAAATGTATCATTTGTGAAAAATTAATTAAGACCACTTAAAAACAACATATATACATTTGGACAGCTGACAGTGAGTAGATTCATTGTTGGCTGTCCTTTTCTTTTTGAATATTAAATGGAGCTTTGAAGCTGGTGAAGTGATCGGATATACTGATTGGGTTTGTGTGAGAAAATAAAATATGTTAAAATAAATAACATTTAGAAATATAATTAAAGGATGAAAAGGTGTAGAATTTATGAAGAAACTTATCTCATGGAACGTAAATGGAATAAGGGCTTGTGTCGGCAAAGGGTTCATGGACTTTTTTGACGGCATAGATGCAGATATATTCTGTATACAGGAATCTAAGATGCAGGAGGGGCAGCTCACACTTGATATGCAGGGATATCATCAGTACTGGAATTATGCGGATAAGAAGGGATATTCGGGAACAGCCATTTTTACAAAGGAAGAACCCATAAGTGTTACAAATGGTATAGGCATAGATGAGCACGATCATGAGGGGCGCGTTATAACGCTGGAATATGAGACTTTTTACATGGTAACCGTATATACCCCAAACTCCCAGAATGAGCTTGCAAGGCTTGATTACAGAATGAAGTGGGAGGATGATTTTAGGACATATCTGAAAAAACTTGAGGAGAATAAACCAGTTATAGTGTGCGGTGACATGAATGTGGCACACAGAGAGATAGATCTTAAGAATCCAAAGACAAACAGAAAAAATGCCGGTTTTACCGATGAGGAAAGAGAGAAGATGACGACACTTTTAGACGATGGATTTATCGATACATTCAGATATTTTTATCCGGATAAGGAGAATATATATTCGTGGTGGTCGTATAGGTTCAAGGCAAGGGAGAAGAATGCTGGATGGCGTATCGATTATTTCCTCACATCGGAAAGTTTGGAGGACAAGCTTGTCGATGCCAAGATCCACACTGATGTCATGGGATCTGATCACTGTCCGGTCGAACTTGATATTGACCTGTAGTGTAAGCTGAAAGCATAGATAACAAAAAACATTGATAAAGCGTGTCATCACAGCTTGAAAAATTGGCATTATATAAGTATAATCTCAAATGAGTGAATAATGACTAAGAGACTGCCTGGGCGATTTATATGCCAGAGAGGATCAGTATTTCTGATAGGATGCAGGATGTATTGGTTCACAAGATGGCAGTCGGAATAAATAAAAAGGAGAAAAATTATGAGTAAGAAACCAGTAGTTTTAATGGTCCTCGATGGATATGGTCTCAGTGACAAGACAGAGGGTAATGCGGTAGCGCTTGCAAATACACCTGTTATGGATAAGCTTATGGCTACAGCACCATTTGTACAGGGTGCAGCATCAGGACTTCCTGTAGGACTTCCGGATGGACAGATGGGTAATTCAGAGGTAGGACATATGAATATCGGCGCAGGTCGTATCATATATCAGGAGCTGACAAGAATCACAAAGGCTATAGCTGATGGAGACTTTTTTGAGAATGAGGAGATGCTCGCTGCAATAGAGAACTGCAAGAAGAATAATTCAGATCTTCATCTCTGGGGACTTCTCTCAGACGGTGGTGTTCACAGTCACAATACACATCTTTATGCTATACTTGAGCTTTGTAAGAAAAATAACTTCGAGAACGTATATGTTCATCCGTTCTTTGATGGAAGAGATACACCACCTGCATCAGGTAAGGGATACCTTGAGGAACTTAGCGCCAAGATGAAGGAGATCGGTGTAGGTAAGGTTGCATCTATGTCAGGCCGTTACTACGCAATGGACAGAGATAACAGATGGGATAGAGTGGAGCTTGCATACAAGTCACTTGTTACTGGAGAGGGCGTCCAGGCCGAGGATGCCGTTGCAGCTATGCAGGAGTCATATGACAAGGAAGTTTATGATGAGTTCGTTCTTCCTACAGTTATCACAGAGAATGGCAAGCCTGTATCACTTGTTAAGCCAAATGATTCAGTTATATTCTTCAATTTCAGACCTGACAGAGCTCGTGAGATAACAAGAGCATTCTGCTGTGACGATTTTGATGGATTTGCAAGACCAAATGGTCGTATGCCACTCACATATGTATGTTTCAAGGATTACGACGAGTCAATACCTAACAAGCTTGTTGCATTCAAGAAGGAAGAGATCGATAATACATTTGGCGAGTATCTTGCAGCAAAGGGACTCAAGCAGCTCAGACTTGCTGAGACAGAGAAGTATGCTCATGTAACATTCTTCTTCAACGGCGGCGTTGAGGAGCCAAATAAGAACGAGGACAGAATCCTTGTGAAGTCACCAGCAGTAGCAACATATGATCTCCAGCCAGAGATGAGTGCTCCAGAGGTAAGTGAGAAACTCAATGCAGCAATACTTGGCGGTGAGTATGATGTCATCATTATCAACTTTGCTAACCCTGATATGGTTGGACATACAGGAGTTATCCCTGCGGCTATCAAGGCTGTTGAGACAGTTGATAAGTGTGTTGGCGCTGCTGTTGAGGCAATTGATAAGGTTGATGGTGTTCTCTTTATCTGTGCTGACCACGGTAATGCAGAGCAGATGATCAACTATGAGACAGGTGCTCCACACACAGCTCATACAACAAATCCTGTACCATTTATCCTTTATAACTATGGTGAGGACGTACAGCTTCGCGAGGGTGGATGCCTTGCAGATATCGCACCTACACTCCTCGAGGTTATGGGACTTCCTCAGCCTGAGCAGATGACAGGTAAGTCACTTATTGTAAGAAAGTAATACAGAACAATAAATACACGATACGGCGCCGATCACAATATTATGTTTGTTACGATCGGTGCTGTATTCAGTTTGGAGGATACAGATGAAGAAGTTTTTGGAAGAGTTTAAGGAATTTGCCCTTAAGGGTAATGTGATGAGTCTGGCTATCGGTGTTATCATTGGTGGAGCATTCCAGTCATTGGTTACATCTTTTACAGACTGCTTCATCACACCGATAATAAACAGTATAGGTGGCGCTGAGATAGGCGGACATTTTCAGATATTCCACACAGGACAGTATATTGAATACGGTGCATTTATATCTGCAGTGATAAACTTCATAATCATGGCATTTGTTATATTTGTTATCATGAAGGGAATAAATGCGATCATGGATCTTGGAAAAAAGAAAGAGGAGCCTGCAGCACCTCTAACAAGAAAATGTCCATATTGTATGGGTGAGATAGATATTAAGGCGACAAAGTGTATGCATTGTACATCGGAAGTCCCACCTGCCCAGGAGTAGACATATGCGGCGTTTACTGTGCCGGATAATTTATACATTAATATACTAAATAAAATACCATCAATTCATAGAATTGATATGATACCTCTTAAGTAGACAAGGCAAATAACCAAAATCTACTTAGGAGGTTTTTTATGTCTAAATCATCATATACACCTGAGTTTAGGGCTAAGGTTGCGCAGGAGTATTTGAATGGCAATTGTTCCAGAAAAGAT
>JBNMKK010000029.1:0-31183 GCA_050874325.1 Coprococcus sp.
AATATCACGTATCCACGGATAGTATAAAGGAACTTGCAAAACTCCAGAGGGAGATACTTGAGACTGTGTGCCGGTATGTCAGACCTGGAGGAACACTGGTTTATTCGACATGTACAATAGACAGCCTGGAAAATGACGAAAATGCAAAGTGGTTTGAAAAAACTCATGATTTCAGCCTGTGCAGCATAGAGGATGTCATTCCGGAACATGGAGGAGAGAAGGGATTTGTGACACTTCATCAGGGAATAGATGAGTGTGATGGATTCTTTATCGCAAAGTTCAAGCGCAGATAAGCTAAAGAAAGGGTACAGGCGTGAAAAACGAAACAGACAGAAAAATAGATGGGAATGCTACTGAGGCGACATGTGACTTAAAGTCTATGTCGATTGACGAGCTGAAAGAATGGGTTCAGAGCGTTGGTCAGCCAGAGTTCAGGGCAAAGCAGATATATCAGTGGTTTCATGTCAAGCTTGCGGACAGTACGGAGGAGATGACCAATCTTCCCAAATCACTTCGGGAGCTGATGGATGGACAGGCGATGTATGGAGTGAGTGTGGTTACAAGACTTGAGTCCAGGGAGGACGGTACCAATAAGTTCCTTTTTAGACTGCATGATGGCAATGTCATAGAGAGCGTTCTTATGAGATATAAGCACGGGAATTCGGTGTGTATATCATCACAGGTGGGATGTCGTATGGGATGCAGATTCTGTGCATCAACTATAGGCGGCCTTGTGAGAAATCTCACTGCATCGGAAATGCTTTCCCAGATATATAGCATACAGAAGATCAGCGGTGAGAGAGTATCAAATGTAGTGGTGATGGGAACTGGAGAGCCACTCGACAATTTTGACAATCTGATCAGATTTATCAGGATGCTGACAGATGAGAATGGTCTGAACATAAGTCAGAGAAATGTGACTGTATCCAGCTGTGGACTTGTCCCGGAGATCAGAAAACTGGCAGATCTGGATCTGTCTATCACATTTGCACTGTCACTGCATGCGCCAAATGATGCAGATAGACGTGAGTTGATGCCGATAGCTAACAGATACAGCATAGAGGAAGTACTAGGTGCATGCCGGTATTATTTTGACAGGACAGGAAGAAGGATCACATTTGAGTATTCACTGGTAAAGGGGCAAAATGACAGTCCGGAGAAGGCCCGTGAACTTGCTGCGCTCATAAGGGGAATGAATTGCCATGTAAATCTGATCCCTGTAAATCCGATAAAGGAAAGAACTTATGAGAGGGCAGACAACACATCTATAGAAAATTTCAAAAAGGTGCTTGAGAGCAGGCAGATCACCGTGACGGTGAGGAGAAGTATGGGGCGTGATATAGATGCCGCATGTGGACAGCTGCGCAGAAAGTATGAGGAACAGAGCGGGATGAACTAAAAATAGTTCATCTTGTTCTTTTTTATGTCTTGTGATAAAATAGGCAAGGTGACGTATCGGATTATATTTTAAGATATTGGAGAACGATATAGAATATGAGATCAGTTGGATTAACAGATGTTGGCAAAAAGCGTTCCATGAATCAGGACAGTATATTTCATACAGATGAACCTATAGGACCTATCCAGAATCTGTACATTGTTGCAGATGGCATGGGAGGTCACAAGGCAGGGGACGTTGCATCGAAGACAGCCATAGAGGCTGCAACAGAATATATACGTGAGAGCGAGACTAGGAATCCTGTCACGCTTTTGAAGAGATCTATAGTATATGCCAATGACAAGGTATATAAGCTTTCACTCAGCAATCCGGACGATTATGCCGGAATGGGTACAACGTTTGTGGCTGCTGTTATAGATGATGGAACCATGTATGTTGCGAATATAGGTGACAGCAGATTATATATAGTAAACAATGATATAAAACAGATAACAATGGATCATTCTCTGGTGGAGGAACTCATCAGAAATGGTCAGTTGGACAGGAATAAAGGACGAAATCATCCGGAGAAGAACATAATTACGCGTGCATTGGGTATAGGGGATTCCGTTGTTCCTGATTTCTTTGAGGTAGAACTTACATCAGATGACAAGATACTTTTATGCTCTGATGGATTGTCCAATATGATAGAGGACGACGAGATAAGAGATATCATTTCAGGTACAGATGACCTTGAAGAGGCTTGCAGGAAACTGATAGACAGAGCCAATTACTATGGCGGCAAGGATAATATTTCTGCTGTTGTAGTGGCTATAGATTGGGAGGAATAGATTGTATGTTGAATCCGGGAACGATGCTCAGCGGTAGATATGAGATCATCGAGATGGTTGGCGCTGGCGGTATGTCAGAGGTATATAAGGCAAAATGCCATGTGCTTAACAGGTTTGTAGCGATAAAGGTACTCAAGCCTGAATTCAGTTCAGATGTCAATTTTGTGACAAAGTTCAGGATCGAGGCACAGTCAGCAGCTGGTCTCTCGCATCCAAACATAGTGAATGTGTATGATGTAGGAGAAGATAACGGCGTATATTATATTGTCATGGAGCTTGTGGAGGGTATAACCCTCAAGGAGTATATCCAGAAACATGGCAGGATAGAGCCAATGGAGGCTATAGATTTTGCCATACAGATAGCACAGGGAGTTCAGGCTGCCCATGAGCACCATACTATCCACAGAGATATAAAACCACAGAATATAATCATAGCCAACAATGGCACATTAAAGGTTACAGACTTCGGGATCGCAAAGGCGGCATCCTCAAGCACGACCACCACAAATGCCATGGGAAGTGTACATTATATATCACCTGAGCAGGCGAGAGGTGGATTCAGTGATGAGAGAAGCGATATATATTCCCTCGGAATCACGATCTATGAGATGCTTACAGGACATGTTCCATTTGAGGGGGAGAACAATGTAGCTATAGCGCTGATGCATATTCAGAGTGAGATGGTATCCCCTAGAGAGTACTATCCAGACATCCCTACGAGTTTGGAGAAGATCATAAGAAAGTGTACACAGAAGAAACCTGAGAGAAGGTATCTCACAGCAAATGCACTTATAGCGGATCTGAATCGTGTTAAGGAGAATCCGAATATTGACTGTATAGTCGTTCCAAAGCAGACAGTCCCTTCATCGCCTACAATAGAGATGACAAAGCAGGAGATGGAGATGATAAAGACTGGCCGACAGGTAGATGCTGCGGAGACACAGGAGGTTCCACCTGTAAAACCTGGAATTTCAGAGATAAAGGTCAACAGACCAGTGATGAAACCATCACAGTTCGATGATCTGTTTCCTGATGATGACGATGATTATGCGGATGAGTATGAAGACAATGCAGATGATGATTATCAGGATCAGGGCAGCGATGAGTATCAGGAGGATGAAGAGGAACTCGATCCTAGACTCAAAAAGATTATAACAGTTGCAAGCGTTGCTATAGCAGTTGTCCTTGCCATTCTTGCGCTGGTCATAATAGGTAATATTGCGGGATGGTTCCCTGGAGGACTGTTTGGAAAGGGCAAGACTACAGAGTCAAAGACTGGTTCTGACGTGCTTACATCGGCTGATGCTCTTTCCACTACAGAGGCAGACAAAATACCTATGGTGAATGTTGTCGGACTCTACAAGACAGCAGCAGAGGAGCAGATGAAGAAGAATGGTTTCACCAACTATACTTTTGAGGAGCAGACAGATCCTAAGGTTGAGAAGGGCTATGTAATATCCCAGAGCATAGATGAGGGAACATCCATAACAAAGGATACAGCCATAACTATAGTCATATCATCAGGAAAAGAGATGACAAAAGTTCCTGATGTTGTCGGATATGAGGACAGTCAGGCAACAACACTTCTTGAGGAGGCTGGTCTCAAGGTTACCCACGGTTATGCATATGATGATAAGGTAGAAAAGGATCATGTAATATCTTCAGATCCTGTATCCGGAACCGAGGTTGAGGAAGGATCAACAGTTAAGATAATAGTCAGCAATGGTAAGGAACAGAAATCGGTGGTTGTGCCTAATCTTGAGGGAATGAGTGAGGATGATGCAGCGGCAACTCTCACCAAGTTAAATCTAGTCGGTGCTCCAACATATGAGTACAGCGATACAGTGAAAGAGGGACAGGTAATTTCACAGGATCCTGCGGTCAACACTGAGGTTGATGAGCAGAGTACGGTTGCATATGTCGTGAGCAAGGGTCCGGAGAAAGTCACATATTCAGTGGCGTTCAGTGGTTCTCTTACCAACACAGAGTTTGACTTTGATACATTTGGAAATGTGAATGTAAGCATATCCTACACCATAGGAAGAGAGAGTTATTCCGTATACAATGGTTCAGCCGGTGCCGGTGATTTCCCTCTCAGCATAGATGGTGTTCAGGGACTTACGGGAATAGAGACAAACAGTGGTACATTTACAGTGACGATCACCGATTCAGAGGGATTTGATGTAACATCAAGCTTTAATACCGGCGGATTGTCAGCAACATTTACACAGGAGAGCGGAGAATAAGTGGCAGCGAATACAATAACTGGAAAGATCATTAAAGGAATAGGCGGTTTCTATTATGTTGATGCCAGGGATGGTGTTCTTTACGAGTGTAAGGCCAAGGGCGTTTTCCGCAACAAGAAGATAAAACCTCTTGTGGGAGATAATGTAAATATAGAGATAATTGATTCAGAGAAAGATCTAGGTAATATCGTTGAGATATTGCCTAGATTTAACTCGTTAATAAGGCCTGCTGTTGCCAATGTGGATCAGACCATCATTATATTTGCGGTTAGCGAGCCCGAGCCGAATTTCAACCTGCTGGACAGATTTCTTGTCAGCATGGAAAAGAGCGGGGTGAAGACCATAATATGTTTCAACAAGACGGATCTCAGTAAGGACAACCTCGAGACATGCAGGTCATACAGTAAGAGCGGATATGAGACACTGTTTATAAGTGCCAGGGAAAATGAGGGTATAGATGAACTGAAACAGCTTCTCATTGGCAAGACCACGGTGTTCGCAGGCCCATCGGGAGTTGGCAAGTCATCAACGCTTAATGCAATAAAGCCGGAGGCTGAGGCACAGACCGGAGCGGTGAGTGAGAAGATAAAGAGAGGAAAGCACACTACCAGACACTCTGAGCTTATGCATATAGAGGGGGATACATATATCATGGATACTCCGGGATTTTCGTCCCTTTATGTGGATTCCATAGAGCCTGAGGACCTGAAGGAGTATTTCCCGGATATTGCGGCATATACAGGCAAGTGCAGATTCAACATGTGCAATCATATAAGCGAGCCGGACTGCCTTGTTCAGAAGGCTGTGAAAGATGGCGATATAAGCCGCGTGAGGTATGATGATTACGTTATGATATACAATGATTTAAAAGAAAAGAGGAAATGGTAAAATGATAGTTCTTTCACCTTCATTATTGTCAGTGGATTTTGCTCATATAGCAGATGGAATAAAGGAGCTTGACAGGGCAAATGTTCCGGCACTCCACCTGGATGTCATGGATGGAGCATTTGTTCCCAATATTTCATTTGGAGCGCCGGTTATAAAGTGTCTCCGAAAGGAAACCAATATGATTTTTGATGTGCATCTTATGATAGAGGAGCCAGTCAGATATCTGGATGATTTCAAGAAAGCCGGAGCAGATTGGGTGACAGTCCATGCCGAGAGCTGTAAGCATCTGCACAGGACGGTCACAGCGATCAAGGAGGCTGGAATGAAGGCTGGTGTGGCATTAAACCCTGCAACACCGGTGTCAGCAATAGATTATGTTTTAGATGAGGTGGATATGGTGCTTGTCATGAGCGTCAATCCAGGATTTGGTGGTCAGTCGTTTATACCGTCATCGCTCAGAAAGATTGCTGAGGTAAGAAAACTTATAGATGAGAGAAATCTCGATGTAAGAATTGAGGTTGATGGAGGAGTTAACCTCAAAAATGTAGATGATGTATTGAAGGCAGGTGCAGATGTGATCGTTGCAGGCTCAGCGGTATTTGGTGGCGACATATATGACAACAGCACAGCGTTTATGGAGAGATTCAAAAAGTTTGAAACTGATGGAGCGGTGTCAAATGAATAGCTATATGATAATATCTGGCGGCAGAGTCGATCTGAAATCACTGCAGGGAATGATGGACAGGCACATGGACGAAAGCTGTGTGATAGCGGTTGACAAGGGTTTGGAGGTTTGCAACAGGATAGGCATAGTACCTGATGTCATAGTTGGGGATTTTGACTCGGCAAGCTCTGTTGTCGTGGGTGTGTACAGGAGAATGGCAGAGAAAAAGGGATCTATCAGATTCCTGGATCTTGATACACACAAGGATTTTACTGATACACATGTGGCACTTAAATACGCCATGGATGAGGGCGCTACCGATATATATATATCCGGTGCCACAGGAACACGTATGGATCACACCATGGCAAATATAGGGCTGTTAAAGGAGTGTGCAGACAGAGGAGTAAGTGCATATATTGAGGACGATCACAATATCATCACAATGATAAGTGGAAATGCGACACTTGATAAAATAGATGGATATGATTATGTATCGTTGATACCTTATGGCGGTCCGGTCACGGATGTCACACTGTCAGGATTTGAGTACAATGTGGAGAACAGAACATTTGAGGTAGGCGACAGCCTTGGAGTGAGCAATACCATAGTGGAAGATGGTGCCAGAATAGAGCTGGACAGCGGATACATGATAGTGATATATAGCAGAGATTGATAAAGCATAATATAAAAGAGGAACACATGATATTCAATGATCATGTGTTCCTTTTTTGCTTTATAGATAAATCTGTTTATTACTTTTTCTTCTGACCTTTGCTGTTCTTGCCAGAATATTTTTCGTCAAGTTTCTGCTTTATCTTTTCATGCTTTTCAGCTGCTTTGCTTTTTGCTGATGATTTCTTTTTATTGTCAGAATCTGAGCCTTTCTTTTCTTTCTGTTTTGGCATTGCACTCTTATCTTGCTGCTTGGCAGAAGTATCAGTGTCAGAGATACTGTTTGGAGCTGGATCCGGAGTTGTTGTGCTATCAGAAGACTGATCGTCCGGAGTTGTTATGGCGCGCAGCTCATGAAGGCTGTTGTCAAAATCCTCAGCTATAGGATCCTCGTACATAGAAGAGTAGTATACATACAGAGCCTTATATTCCTCGGATGTCTTGTAGCCTGTGATATAGATATGTCCGTGCATTTCGTCCATGTGAGTTCCCCTGATCTTTTTGGCGATATGAAGACCTATATTTTTACAGTGACTTCCGATACGGTCAAGGCTTGTGAGGATATCAACCAGTGCGAATCCACCAGGGATTCCACATTCGCCAACCTGAAGTCTCACAACATGGTGATCTTTTATGAGCTCCGTTATCTCGCTTATGGTCTGCGCAAGTGGCTCGATCCTTGAGATTGCCTGAAGGTCGTCCTCCTTAAAAGCACTCAGAGTCATGTCGATTATATTGTCGGTGGCTTTAAGTGCTGTCTGAATTTCTTTCATACCCTGATCGGAGAAATTGATCTTCTGATCCAAAATATTCCTGGATACCACCAGAAGGTTCTCACAGTGATCACCTATACGCTCCATATCACTTAAGCTGTTCAGCAGTTCTGATACGTCAAGTCTTTCAGATCTGGACATGTTGTTCTGGGATGTGACCTTGAGCAGGAAGTTGTTGAGGGAACTTTCACATTTGTCGATGAAGTCCTCATTCTCCTCAAGCTTTGCAGCGTCCTCCTCATTGTAGTTGGATATGAGTCTGCATGCTATGGCGAAGTTCTCTCTGATGCAGTCTGCCATGGAGAACATAACATTTCTTGCCTGCGAGATGGCGATGGCAGGTGTTGCGATGAGTCTTGGATCGAGGGTTGCAAGTTCCTTGTCGATCTTGGATTCCTCGTCATCTTTGATGATCTTGCCTGTGATATTTGCCACCTGATTGGAAAATGGCAGGAGGATCAAGCTTATAATGAAGTTGAACAGGAAGTGAACATTGGCAATGTTGCCTCGGTTTACAACCTTATCCATGAAAGGCATGTCTATGAAAAGCTGGAGTCCGTAGATTACAACAACAAAGAACACAGCTCCAAATATATTGAAGAGAAGATATGAGAGTGATACTCTCTTTGCCTTCTTGTTGGCACCTATTCCTCCGAGAATGATGGTCATACACTTTCCTATATTCTGACCAATGATGATAGGGATAGCAGTTCCGTATGTCACGACACCGGTTGATGATATAGCCTGAAGGATACCAACGGATGCAGATGAACTCTGTATTATTGCGGTCAGCACCAGACCTATGAGTATTCCGAGAAATGGATTGTTAAATGATGTGAACAGATTCTGGAAACTTTCCGATTCCTTGAGTGGTGCAAATACACCCTCCATTGTGTTCATTCCAAGGAAGAGGATACCCAGACCTACGAGTATACTGGCAACATCGCGTTTTTTGTTGTTGCTGGTAAAGAGTATGATAAAAGCACCTATACATATGAGGATAGGGGCAAAAGATGACGGTTTCAAAAGTTTTAAGAAAATGCTTGTCTCCGCAAGGTCTCCCAGACGAAGAATCTGTGCGGTTGCTGTACTACCTATGTTGGCTCCGAAGACAACCGGAATCGCCTGACCGAGTTTCATGATACCGGCATTTACAAAGCCGATGAGCATGATGGTTGTGGCTGCAGAACTCTGAATGATGGCGGTTACTGCAGTTCCTAGTGTGAATCCTTTTATAGTTCCCGTAAACTGATTTTTTCCGGTTGTCAGTTTCTCCAGGACTTTTTCAAGACTTCCTCCTGCCAGGTTTTTTAGTGAGGCCCCCATGAGGTTCATTCCAAACAGGAACAAGCCAACGCCTCCAAGCAATGTTAAAATAGAAAACAAATCCAAAATTAATGCCCTCCTGAGTAAAGAATATTTTACTTTGATATGCCAAAGTAAAAATAAAGTAATAAATATGTAAAAATGCCCATTTGTTTCTGATTATATCACAACAGTAGTTTTTGTACTATTGAAAAAATAATGCAAATAATGTTGACATTTCGTCAAATGTAACAATTAATTAAGAGGTGACTATGTGCCTTATGGTGTGTTAGAATGGGCGCTGAACAGTGGATTTAACAGGAATCCAGCAAAAGAAGAAGGCATGATTTGTTTGTGCCGGATTGGAGATAGTTATGTCGGTCTTTACAGATAAGAGAGTGTTTGGAATAAAAAGGAAAAATGCCAGCGGACTTTCCACGGCAGGTCAAGTGTGTGCAAATGATGTCATATTGTGGGTCATATTTCTTTTGCCGGTCAATATAGTACTTCATGGTGCCGGTCAGTGCTTTGTGTCCATCGGTTTATTTGCCGGGAATGTAATAGGGTGGATATTTCTCTCAAAAAGAATGAATTCATATGTGGAGATATCGAAAAAGAAGATACACAACGCACCGGAGCTTTTTGCTGCGAGATATGATTCATGGCTGCTCAAGGACCTTGTCTCAGTGATCTGGATCATCACCCTGGGGCTTATACTGGTGTCGGTGCTGAAGGTCATAGTGTCAGTCGCTGCCTATTTCATGGATATGGATGAGCATGTATGGATGGCGATAATCGTAGCATTTCTGGTGCTTGCGACGATCCTCATAGATAACAGGCTCATGGGTGTTATAAAGACAACAGTGTTCATACTTGTGATAATAGCATGTTTTGCCCTGATCGGTCTTGTGTTTTATAGGATGGATGTATGGGAGATACTGGACAATTACAGAAGGGCAAGGCTCGCAGGTGGAACCAGTACCTATTTGAATATAATGTATCTGGATGGAAAGCCAATAAATATAGGAAGTGCTGTGTCCATGGCGGGGGTGGGACTTGGCTGTATAGCCATGCCGCTCATGTACAAAGGTGTAATAAATATACAGAATGTAAAAGAACTGGATGCTGGAAGAATATGGGCTATAGTATTTGAGGGATTTACGATAATATCCAGCTGCGCCCTGGCTCTGTTGGTGGTTCCGGTTCTGTATCCAACAAGGATATCAGCGTATATGAACTCTTTCCAGGTGTACAGCCAGATGCTTAAGCATCTGCTTGGCGATGGCAGATATGCCCATGCGGTGAGACTTGCGGTACTCATGATATTTATTCTTGCGGTTGTTGTAATGCTGGAATCATTTATGAGAAATATATGTGAGCATATAAGAGGTCTGGTCCCGACATTGACAAATGCCGGAAGAGGGCTAAAACTTACCATAGACATAGTGGTTGTTGTGCTTACCGGAGTTATAATATTGTTATTTGGAACGTTCGTCGAATATGACAGGGAGCACATGATAGCGCTTAGCTGGGGGCTTTGTACGGCAGCTCTTGCGGCTCCGCTGATGATGAGCCTCATGTACAGGAATTCCACAAAGGCCGGAATGTATGTCGGAATTTTTTCGGGTATAGCAACATTTTTTGTGTGGAATTATGTTCCGGTGCTGCAGAGCGGCAGTCTTAAGGAATACTTTGATCTGAGTGGGGATGTAGCCGGGTTTGTGGTGAGTCTTCTGTGTACAGTTCTGGTGAGCAGATGTACGCGCCAAAATGATGAGAGTGAGTTAAATGACTTTGACCGCATGGTTGAGGAGCAAAAGTAATTTTTTTGCTGGAGGTGTGGTGTTTGAAATACAGGATAGCCTGCGTGGGCAGGATAAAAGAGGATTATTTTACCGGGATGATAGAAGAGTACTGCCGCGGAATTGACAGGAGAGACAGCCTTGAGATATGCGAGGTTCCGGATGAGCGTATACCGCAAAAAAATGGTGACAAGGTAAATGCGATGATACTTCAGGCGGAGGCGGGCAGACTGAAAAATGTGATAGATCCGGGGTCGTATGTGATAGCTCTGTGCATAGAGGGGAAAAAGACTTCCACAAAAGCTTTGAAGGAGCAGATACTTAAAGCGGTGGATAGAGATCGAGATATGGTGTCATTTGTCATAGGAGGTTCGCTGGGACTGGCTCCTGAGATAGTGAAACTGGCAGATTACAGACTGAGCGTGTCTGATATGACATTTCCGCATCAGCTGATGAGGGTAGCTCTCGCAGAGCAGATAATGGATGTATCCAGACAGATACACAGTTGATGTTGATATTGAATTATAGAGGGCTGTGTGGTCTGTTCATTTGTGATATGTTATGTTGTTCAGTATAGTGTAAGCCCTATATATCTGTTCGCTTAGCAAAAGGGCAGTCATCTCATCAGAAGGGGAGATAGTACATACAGAGAAAGTGTCCATCCCTTCGGTTTCTTCCTGAGGATATCCTATGTAATAGTTAAGTTTTGAAATGCCGCCAGAGGTAACTGCGTTTATCTGGGCTGCAAATTCCTCGGATGACACGGTTCGTGATCTTGCGTTGCTTATTGAGCTTTCGTGATCATAATATCCGTTGTTCCAATTGCCGTATCCAGAATAGGTCGGATTGTCCAAGGCGGGGGTGACCGCGAGGTGTGCACTGCTATGTCCTGCGGTATATTTTATATGCCCGGATGCACATACTATCTTCATATTACAATATGGGGACAGCCTTTTGATATATTCGCTTATGGCGCTGCGGCACAGAGGGTTGATTTTTTTCTGATTAACGTATATGTTTATATCCATGTGATTTTCTCCATTTTTGAGGTCGATATTGCGTTGTCAAATGAAACTGACATGAATTATATATCACTTTGGAGAAAATGCAAAGCATATAAAATAATGGAGGAAATTATAAATTATGCAAAAGAAAATGTTGGCACTTGATATTGATGGTACACTTACAAATACACAGAAGGATATAACACCTAAGACGCTCCAGAAGATCATAGAGGTCCAGGAGAAGGGACACATTGTGGCTATAGCCTCAGGACGTCCGCTTCCGGGGATCAGAAAGATAGCTGATACTATAAAGCTTGACAAATTTGGCGGATATGTTCTTGCGTTCAATGGTGGAAGGATAGTCAACTATAAAACAGGAGATGTGGTGTATCAGGCAGCTCTCGACAATCAGATCGTGGGCGAGATATATGATTACTGCCTGAATGTCGGCTGCGGGATGGTGACATATGATGGAGACAGAGTGATAACCGGAACGGATATAGATGGCTACATGACATTTGAGGCGAGCATCAACCACATGGAGATCATGAGGATCGATAATTTTAAAGATTATATTGATTTTCCACTCAACAAGTGTCTGCTCACGGCGGAGCCTGACAAGGCAGCCAGGATAGAGACAGAACTGGTCGCAAAATTTGGCGACAAGGTGACGATTTTTCGTTCAGAACCTTATTTTGTTGAGATCATGCCTCAGAATGTCCACAAGGCAACATCATTGGAGAAACTCCTAGGTGTTCTGAACATGGATGTCAAGGACTTGATAGCCTGTGGCGATGGCTACAATGATCTCACTATGATAGACTATGCAGGTGTGGGTGTTGCCATGGCGAATGCCCAGGATATAGTGAAGGAACACGCCGATTATATCACTCTTTCAAATGACGAGGATGGTCTGGTCCCTGTTGTGGACAAGTTCATCCTTGGAGATGAAAATATTTAAAAAGTGTGAAATGTCCAGTATTGCGTTGAATTTGGTTTTCTTTTGTAGTAAAATGCAATTCTGTATGAACAACAAAATTTGAATACTATTTGATATTTAGGAGAAAACTATGAGAAACAATATAGGCGGTCGTGACGACAGAGGATCTAACAGGACTCCGTCAAGCAGGAATTCCGATGCAAGGTCAAATGGCAGATCAGGTGGTAAGAGAGATTATTCCGGTGAGATGTTGTTTGACGATGACGACGATTATGATGATGACGCAGATTATGACAGCTATGACACGGTGAAGAGACCGGAGGATGATTACAGCGACAGCGCATTTGGACCTGATGCAGATTATGATGATGCAGATGATGGCGACTGGAGAGACAATGCTGCTGCAACTGACGATGGCTCGGCCGATGATGGTTATGATGATGAGTATGAAGATACAGAAGACTGGCAGGATATGAAAGATAAGATCAGAAAAAAGAAGAACAGAGTATGGGGTATAATACTCGCAATAGAGATAGTTGCTGCTATAGTGATAGGTGTTCTGTTTGTAAAGGCATACATCAACAACACATATAGCAAGATGCAGTACAACGAACTTAAGGATACCCACATCAACGAGGACCTCAATGAGGAATCGGTCAAGAAGATGACGGGATATACAAATATAGCTCTGTTTGGTATAGACACAAGAGATTCAGGAATGGTTGATGACGGTGTAAGATCAGACAGTATAATTATCTGCAGTATCAACAATGACACACAGGAAGTGAAACTTCTTTCAGTATACAGAGACACGTATCTTGAGCTCTGTAATGACAGCCAGTCATATGAGAAAGCGGCACACGCATATGCGTACGGCGGCGCTCAGGGTGCTGTAAACATGCTCAATAAGAATCTTGACCTTAATATAACAGACTACGTTGCAGTCAACTTCACCGCACTCACAGAGGCTATCGATGCACTTGGCGGTATCGATATTGAGTTGAAGGAGGAGGAGCTGTACAAGCTCAATCAGTGTATAGATGAGCAGATGGGTGTCAATGGAATTTACTCAGACTATGTATATGACACAGGTGTGGTTCATCTGAACGGTGTTCAGGCGACGGCATACTCAAGAATAAGAAGTACAGATGAGGGTGATATAACAAGAACATGGAGACAGAGAACTGTTATATCAAAGATGATCGAGGCTGCCAAGAGCGCAGGACTCTCAAGACTTTTAGACTGCATCAATGTTGTTGTTGACGATGTTGCGTCAAGTCTTACAGAGAGTGAGATCATGGACATGGCAAAATCATGTTTCAACTATAAGCTCTCTACAACGACAGGATTCCCATTCACCATCGCAAGCCCGACGATGAATGATGTCAGCTATGTGGTTGCATGTGATCTTGCAACAAATGCAACAGCGCTGCATAGATTCCTGTTCAATGACAACAATTACACACCTTCAGCAACTGTCCAGAATATAAGTGACAATATAGTAAATGATTCAGGTTATGGCAATCAGCTTGATCTCGATTCGTTTACAGTTCAGGATGATGTCGACTCAATTGTGAACACTGATGACAGCAGTGATTCTGACGATTATTGATGACATTTTATTATGATAAAAAATACCCTGTATGCGGTTGGATGTACGACCACAGACAGGGCATTTTTTTGTTTGAATTATACGCTGTATGTGATATACTATCTAAGAATGTGCAGTGAGATGATAGTATAAATTTTTATAATATTGCAAAGGATGGATATGCATTATGGAGAACGCTAATAATATCAAGATGGACAGGATACTTCTCAAGATGAGCGGCGAGGCACTTGCCGGCGACAAGAAACATGGATTTGACGAGGCGACAGTAAAGGATGTATCAAATCAGGTTAAGCAGATAGTCGACAAGGGCATACAGGTATGTGTTGTCATCGGAGGAGGTAACTTCTGGAGAGGAAGAACATCTGATAATATGGATAGAGTGAAGGCAGATTCTATAGGAATGCTTGCCACGGTTATGAATTGTATATACACAGCTGACAGTTTTAGAAGCTGTGGTATAAAGACCCACATCATGACACCTTTTGTGTGCGGCAACATGACAGAGCTTTTTGACAAGGACAAGGCTATAGCGTACATGGAGCAGGGCGATGTGGTATTCTTTGCAGGAGGAATAGGTCATCCTTACTTTTCAACAGATATGGCGACAGTACTCATGGCAATTGAGGTCAGCGCAGATGTCATCCTTTCGGGTAAGGCCATTGACGGAGTTTACGACAGTGATCCAAAGATCAACCCAAATGCGAAGAAGTATGATTCAATGAATATGAGTGACATCGTGGACAACAAGCTCGGAGTTATAGATCTGGCATCAGCTGTCCTCGCAATGGAGAACAAGATGCCTATGATGCTTTTCGGACTCAATGACGAGAACAGTATCGTAAAGGCTGTAACAGGTGGTTTCACAGGAACATATGTCAGAGCAGAGTAGTGGATCAGATAGAGAATAAACAAAGAGATCAATATATATATTCAGGAGGAATGAGAGTAATGTTATCACAGTACGAAGAGAAGATGCAGAAGTCAGTTGACAACCTTGAGGCAGAGTATGCTACGATCAGAGCAGGCAGAGCAAACCCTAATATCCTTAACAAGATCAAGGTTGAGTATTACGGTGTTCCAACACCTATGCAGCAGCTTGCAAATATAACAGTTCCTGAGGCGAGAACTCTGATGATCGCACCATGGGAGCCGTCACTTGTAAAGGAGATCGAGAAGGCTATCATGAATTCAGATCTCGGACTTACACCTAACAATGATGGAAGAAATATCATACTTAACTTCCCTGAGCTTACAGAGGAGAGAAGAAAAGAACTTGTAAAGGATATCAAGAAAAAGGGTGAGGCAGCAAAGGTTGCAGTGAGAAATATAAGACGTGATGCCAACGATGCTATCAAGAAGATGGAGAAGAACGGTGACATCAGCGAAGATGAGCTTGCAGACAATGAGGATAAGATCCAGAAACTCACTGACAAGTATGTTGGACAGATAGACAAGGCTGTGGACGCAAAGTCCAAGGAGATCATGACTGTATAGTCATTGGTTCGTTTTGTATCGGAGAGAATATGAAGAGAGAGATTAACGGAGAAATGCTCAACGTGCCGGAGCATGTTGCGGTGATAATGGATGGAAACGGCAGATGGGCAAAGAAGAGATTCCTTCCTAGAAATTATGGTCATGCTGAGGGCGCAAAGGCTCTTGAGGCGATATGTGAAAACTGTGACAAGATAGGCATAAAGTATCTCACGGTGTATGCGTTTTCAACAGAAAACTGGAAACGATCTGTGGAGGAAGTCACAGGAATAATGAACCTTTTCAGAAAGTATCTTGTTGACAGTATAGAGAGATCAAACAATGCAAACATGAAAGTCAATCTCATAGGCAAGAGAGAGGGTCTTCCGGAGGACATCGTACAGAAGATGGACGATCTGGAGAAGGCTACCGCTAACAATACGGGACTTCAGTTTTATATAGCCATAAACTATGGCGGAAGAGATGAGATCGTGAGAGCGGTGAAGAAGATACTTGCAGATGCCGGGAATGGAAAGCTGGCCGCGGATGATATAGACGAGAAACTGTTTGCCGACTACCTTGACACCAGAGGAGTTCCAGATCCTGATCTGCTCATAAGGACGAGCGGTGAGGAGAGAACATCCAACTTCCTGCCATGGCAGCTTGCGTATTCAGAATTTTATTTCACAGATACCTTGTGGCCGGATTTTGACATGGATTCACTGGTAGAGGCTGTCAGATATTACAATAAGAGAGAGAGAAGATTCGGAGACGCAAAATAGTTATCAGTAATCCGGAGGAAAATATATAATGAAACAGAGAGTTATTAGTGGAGCGGTCCTGGTGGTGATACTTGCCGTGACACTGTATTTTGGTGGGATAGTTACATGTGCAGTCATGGGCATTGTGTCGCTGATCGGCAACATGGAACTTCTCAGAGTATATGGAGTGAACAGGAAACTTCCTGGAATAGTTTGTTATCTGGCAACGGTTCTGTATTATGTGGTGCTATATCTGCAGCGCACAGATATGATCCTTCCAATGATGGTCATATATCTGCTTGTTATGCTTGCTGTATATGTGCTCACATTTCCGACATACACAGATAAGCAGATCATGGCTGCATTTATGGATTTCTTCTATGTGAGTGTGATGCTTTCATTCGTGTATCTGATAAGGGATATGAAACATGGAATGGTTCTGGTACTGCTCATATTTGTAAGCTCATGGATAAACGACACATGTGCATATTTTGCGGGACGAGCACTCGGAAAGCATAAGATGGCACCTGTGCTCAGTCCTAAAAAGAGTATAGAAGGACTCGTGGGCGGAATTGTTGGAGCAGGAGTGTTTGGAGCGGTATTTGGAATACTGTTCAACTCATATGTGGAGAATATGAATTATGCTCCGTTGTTGTTTGCTGTTGTCGGAGCCATAGGAGCTTTGCCGGCGGTTATCGGAGATCTGGCAGCATCTGCGATAAAGAGAAATAATGACATCAAGGACTACGGAAAATTGATTCCGGGTCATGGAGGAATATTAGACAGATTTGACAGTATAATATTTACAGCACCTATAATTTATTATTTACTTGTGTATCTGCTGTAAATGTTGACAGGATTAATGGGCAGTGCCCAGTGTGTTCACTGGATACTGCCTATTGTTAGTTCGAGAACTCGGGCAAGCCGAAGGGCTAAACAGGAGGAAAGATGAAAAATACAGCGATAATTGGATCCACAGGTTCTATTGGAACGCAGACTCTGGAGATTGCCAGGGCAAATGATGATCTGAATATAGTGGCACTTGCCGCAGGAAAAAATGTAAAACTACTGGAACAGCAGGCGAGAGAATTCAGACCTGAGGTCGTAGGAATATGGAGTGATGAGGATGCTGCCCGGCTCAGACAGAGCCTTTCAGATACAGACATAAGAGTTGTATCCGGTATGGATGGTCTGATAGAGATAGCAGAGCTTGGATCCTCAGATATACTTGTCACTGGAATTGTTGGAATGATAGGAATAAGACCTACCATAGCAGCGATAAATGCGGGAAAGGATATTGCACTTGCCAACAAGGAGACACTTGTCACAGCAGGACATATCATCATGCCCCTAGCGAAGGATAAGGGCGTGTCAATACTTCCTGTCGACAGTGAACATTCGGCGATATTCCAGTCATTGCAGGGAAATGTACACGGGGATGTGGCAAAGATACTGCTTACAGCCTCGGGGGGGCCATTCAGAGGGAAGGATACGGAATTTTTATCACATGTTCAGGTGGAGGATGCATTGAAACATCCAAACTGGAGCATGGGAAGAAAGATAACCATAGATTCTGCTACGATGGTCAACAAAGGCCTTGAGGTGATAGAGGCGAAGTGGCTGTTTGATGTGGATCCATGTGATATCCAGGTGGTTGTGCAGCCTCAGAGTATCATACATTCCATGGTTGAGTACAGGGATGGGGCAGTCATGGCACAGCTGGGCACACCGGATATGAAACTTCCGATACAGTATGCATTATTCTATCCAGAGAGAAGATACCTGGCAGGTGACAGACTGGATTTCTGGCAGATGAACTCAATCCTTGTTGAGAAACCTGATATGGATACGTTCAAGGGGCTTAGATATGCCTATGATGCTATAGAAAAGGGCGGCTCGATGCCTACTGTGTTCAATGCGGCAAATGAGTGCGCTGTTGCGAAATTTTTAGATAGAAAGATCAAATTCCTTGACATATACAGGATAATAGAAGAGTGTATGTCGGAGCACAAAGTCATAGAAAATCCGGATGTATCACAGATACTTGATACAGAGAGCTGGGTTTATGAATTGGTAGAAAGCAGGTGGTAGATTGAACATTATACTTATTATACTTGTTTTTGGCGTTATAATATTTTTCCATGAGCTTGGACATTTCATAGTCGCAAAGATCAACCATATAGGAGTCATTGAGTTTTCTATGGGACTTGGACCAAAGCTTTTCTCATTTACAAGGAAGGATACACAGTACTCACTCAGGCTTATACCTCTTGGAGGCTACTGCATGTTGGTCACAGAGGCTGAGGCAGGACACGAGAATGATGAGAGTGCATTTGAAAAAAAATCCATATGGGTGAGGATAGCGGAAGTGCTTGCAGGTCCGTTCATGAATATGGTGATCGCATTTATATTCTCGGTTATACTCATACATTACTGCGGAACAGATCCAGCTACGATATCAAGGGTATATGATGCCGATATGGTACAGGAGAGCGATTATGCGGATTACGTGAAAGCATTTGGTGGTGTGTATCCTGCACAGGAAGCTGGTATAGAAGATGGAGATACCGTCCTCAAGATAGGTGGAAGTAGTATAAAGAACTTCAGAGAGTTACAGATATACCTTGAGATCTACGGTGACGGATCACCGATCGATCTTGAACTTAAGCGATCAGATGGAACGGTGTACGACACTACGGTATATCCGGTTAAGACAGATAGTGGTTATAAAATTGGAATAATAGGCAGCGGAAATGTGCTTCCAAAGAACTTTGGCGAGTTGATGAAGTATTCGGCATATGAGGTGCGATACTGGGTGAAGGCGACGTTCCTGAGCCTTAAGCTCATAGTCACAAGACAGGTAAGTTCCGAGGACGTATCGGGACCTGTGGGAGTTGCAAAGAGTATGAATGATACATTCAATGAGGCGGCCAAGATAGACTTCTTCACCGTGGTGCTGAACTGGATGAATTATATCGTGCTGCTCTCGGCAAACCTTGGTATCATGAACATGCTGCCAATTCCTGGACTCGATGGAGGAAGATTCCTGTTCCTGCTCATAGAGCTTATAACCAGACGGAAGGTTCCGAGGGAAAAGGAGAATATAGTCACCGTGATAGGTTTTGTTCTGGTCATGATACTCATGGTGGTAATTTTGTTCAATGATATAAAGAATGTATTTTTTACTTAGCGTATATAATTTTGCGCTGAAAAAGATATCAGAAATATAATAGGAGGAAGACGCCGGTGCCGTAACGGTACTGGCGTTTATGGATATATGAAGACAAGAGAGATTCGTATTGGCGACAGAGTGATAGGTGGAGGAAATCCTATACTCATACAGTCGATGACAAACACCCGCACGAGCGATGTGGAGGCAACAGTTGCCCAGATCCTGCAGCTAGAGAAGGCTGGCTGTGACATAATCAGATGCACCATAAATGATGAGGCAGCCGCTGATGCTGTTCCGGAGATCAAGAAGAGGATACACATACCTCTTGTCGGTGACATACATTTTGATTACAGGCTGGCTATTAAGGCGATAGAGAATGGCGTTGACAAGATAAGGATAAATCCGGGAAATATAGGTGGTCAGCAGAATCTTGCCAAGGTCGTTGAGGCTGCAAAAAAGAGAGATATACCTATAAGAGTGGGTGTAAACAGCGGTTCTCTGGAAAAAAATCTGGTGGAGAAATATGGCGGAGTGACTGCCGAGGGTATTGTTGAGAGTGCACTGGATAAGGTGCGCATGATAGAGGAGCTGGATTACCACAACATCGTCATCAGCATCAAATCTTCCGATGTAATGATGTGCGTGAAGGCTCATGAATTAATTGCGGATAAGACGGATTATCCTCTTCATGTGGGAATAACCGAGTCAGGCACGGTGACAAGAGGCAACATAAAGTCATCTGTGGGACTTGGGATAATACTGCATGAGGGAATAGGGGATACAATAAGGGTATCGCTCACTGGAGACCCGGTGGATGAGATATTGTCGGCAAAGCTGATACTTAAGGCATTGGGACTCAGGACAGGCGGTGTGGAACTAGTATCCTGCCCAACATGCGGAAGAACGGAGATAGATCTCATAGGACTTGCAAACAAGGTGGAGAAACTTGTGTCGGATTATGATCATTTGAACATCAAGGTCGCAGTTATGGGATGTGTTGTGAATGGTCCAGGAGAGGCTAAGGAGGCAGACCTTGGAATAGCAGGTGGAAAGGGTTGTGGACTCCTGATAAAGAAGGGACAGGTTGTTGGAAAGCTGAGCGAGGACGAATTTATACCGGCTCTCAAACGCGAATTAGATAATTGGAGTGAGTAGATTGAATAACAACGATGATTCAATTTTAAAACAACAAAATATTGACGAGATATACGCACAGGAGATGCAGGATGCCAGGGCATATGAGGAACAGATGTATGAGGAGCAGTTATATGAGGAACAGATGCAGTCTCTCATGTACAGTGATGCTGCAAACTGGCAGATCCAAGATGAGCCTGTAGATGCAGGCGGAACAACGGATGACATCAAACCAGTGGATGACATCAAACCAGTGGATGAAGGTAAATCCGTGAATGAGAGTGTAACAGACGATCCGGATAAAGAAAAAGTAGCAGGTGATCCGGTTCAGGCAGAGCAGGACAGACAGTTGTTTTTTGACGTGTTTGAAGGACTTGAGATGCCAAAGGATCTTGAGGGACTGTTCCGGGAAGAAGTGTATGTAACCAGAGTAGTCATCATAGAGAGCAAAGAAATCTTGCAGGTTGATATAAGCTCAAGACATATAATAAGCCGTCCGAATATAGAAAAGGCTGAGGAGGAGCTCAGAAGACATCTGTTTGGCAAGAGACGTTTCACAGTACAGATAAGGGAGCACTATGATCTGTCCACTCAGTATAATCTTGAGGCTATAGTAAAGGCATATGAGAAGAGTATCCTCTACGACATCAGGTCGTTCAGCAATGTAGGATACAGGCTGATATCAAGATCTATAGGTGACTGGTATTGTGATGAGGATGTTATCACAATAGCTATCGAGGACAGTAAGATCGCGCATATCCACGCAGACAAGATAAAGCATTACCTGGAGGAAATGTTCCAGGACAGATTCGACATGAGCGTGAATGTGGCATTTGAGTTTAATGAAGCGGACAAGGAGAAACTCCGCCGTGCAAGCGCCCTCGTGGAACAGCAGAAGATAGATGCTATCTTAAGCAATCTCAGGGATCACGGAGATATCATAGTAGATGGACAGGCTGTGGGCAAGGAGCAGCTTGCTGTGAGCAAGAGTGCGGACAAGACATCCGGAGAGCAAAAGACAGAGACAAAGCAAGCTGTCCCTACTGGAGATAACGGTCAGAAACCTGCCGGCAAAGAAACATTTGGCAGAAGAAAGAGATATTCCGATGATCCGGAAGTGTTTATTGGAAGAGATGTGGAAGGACAGCTGCTGGAGATATCCAGTATCAATGATGGTATTGGAGAGGTTGTCATCCATGGTCAGATCATGAGTACGGAGGAGAGGGAACTCCGTAATGGCAAGATCATCCTGACGGGATATATCACGGATTTCACGGATACCATAGGGTTCAAGATGTTCTGTAGTCCAGAGGATATGGAGGTCTACCGCGAAGAGATCCAGAAGGGAAAGTTCTACAGGATGAAAGGACTCGCTGAGTTTGATACATATGCTAAGGAAGTTATGATATGCAGAGTGCTTGGAATGAAACATATACAGGATTTCCGCGTGCCTCGTATGGATACATATCCGGAAAAGCGAGTTGAACTTCACATGCATACCAAGATGAGTGAGATGGACAGTGTCGTAGACATAGAGACGATAGTCAAGCGTGCCAGCGACTGGGGACACCCTGCCATAGCCATCACTGATCACGGTGTGGTTCAGGCATTCCCTATAGCCAATCACACAAAGGGACTCAGAAAAGATTTCAAGATAATATATGGTGTCGAGGGATATTTTGTAGATGACCTTAAGGATCTGGTCAAGAATTCCAGAAATCAGAGTATTGACACAGAGTATGTAGTATTTGATATAGAGACCACAGGTCTTTCCAAGAAACACAATAAGATCATAGAGATAGGTGCAGTCAAAGTGAAAGATGGAGAGGTTGTGGACACGTTCTCAGAGTTTATCAACCCGGGCGTTCCTATCCCATACCAGATAGAGCAGCTCACATCCATAAATGATGACATGGTAAAGGATGCACCTATGTATGATGTCATAGTTCCGAGATTTGTGGAATTCTGCGGTGACGACATAGTGGTAGCCCACAACGCATCATTTGACACGGGATTTGTGAAGAAGAATGCGGAGGAATTGGGGCTGAAGTTCGACAATACAGTTCTGGACACTATGACACTCAGCCACATACTTCTGCCTGAACTTGGTAAATTTACTCTGGACAGAGTGTGTAAGGAACTTAAGGTCGTCAATGCCCATCACCACAGAGCTATAGATGATGCGGAGGCGACAGCGAAGGTGTTCTTCAAGCTCCTGGATATGCTGAAAGAGAGGAATGTCAAGACCATGGACGACCTGAATGTCCTGGGAAGTACCTCACCTGATGCCATAAAAAAGGACAGGACATATCATGGGATCATTCTGGCAAAGAATGAGATCGGCAGGGTAAATCTGTACAGGCTTATCTCTGAGTCTCACCTTACATATTTTGCCAGAAGACCGCGTATGCCGATGAGTCTCATCAACAAATACCGAGAGGGTCTGATCCTTGGTTCTGCCTGCGAGGCGGGAGAACTTTTCAGAGCCATCGTTGATGACGCTCCCGATGAGGAGATAGTGAGACTGGTGGACTGGTTTGACTATCTGGAGATACAGCCACTTGGCAACAACGAGTTCATGACAAGGGATACCAGAAATCCCAAGACCATGGACGACCTGATAGAGTACAACAAGAGGATAGTGGAGCTTGGTGAGATGTTCAACAAGCCGGTTGTTGCAACCTGCGATGTGCATTTTCTTGATCCTGAGGACTACATATACAGAGCGATAATCATGAAGAGTAAGGGCTTTGACGATGCGGATATGCAGCCGCCGCTCTACTTCAGGACAACTGAGGAGATGCTTGCGGAATTTCAGTATCTTGGAAGTGACAAGGCAAGGGAAGTAGTCATAACCAACACCAACATGATAGCTGACATGGTAGAGAGGATAGAGCCGGTAAGACCAGATAAGGCACCACCAATAATCGAGAATTCGGATCAGACACTTACTGATATATGTTACACGAAGGCACATGAGATATATGGTCCGGATCTTCCACCACAGGTTCAGGAGAGACTTGATAGGGAGCTGCATTCCATCATCTCAAATGGATTTGCGGTTATGTACATCATTGCCCAGAAACTTGTGTGGGATTCAAATGATCATGGATATCTGGTAGGTTCGCGAGGTTCGGTCGGTTCTTCATTTGTTGCGACAATGGCCGGTATCACGGAGGTTAATCCTCTGTCAGCTCACTATATATGTCCGAAGTGTCACTTTGTGGATTTTGATTCGGAACTTGTAAAGTCTTATTCAGGAATGAGTGGATGCGATATGCCGGACAGAGACTGTCCGAAGTGCGGAACCCCACTCATAAAGGAGGGACACGACATACCATTCGAAACTTTCCTTGGTTTCAATGGAGACAAGGAGCCTGATATTGATCTGAACTTCTCAGGAGAGTATCAGTCGAAAGCACATGCCTACACCGAGGTCTTGTTTGGCAAGGGAAAGGCGTTCAAGGCAGGTACCGTCGGAGGTGTTGCGGAAAAGACTGCATTTGGATATGTGTATAATTACTTTAAGGATCATTCCAAGGAAAAATTGATGGCGGAGGCAAAGGCATCCGGAATGGATGACAAGGCTGCCAAGAAGTATGCCGAAGAGAATGCAACTGTGACTAAGAGACGATGTGAGATGGAACGTCTGGCTCTGGGCTGTACAGGTGTCAGGAGGACCACGGGACAGCATCCCGGCGGTATGATAGTTCTCCCAAGACATGAGGAGATATATTCATTTACCCCTATACAGCACCCGGCAAATGATGTGAATTCCGATATCATCACATCGCACTTTGAGTACCATTCCATCGATCACAACTTGCTTAAGCTCGATATTCTCGGACACGATGATCCGACCATGATCAGACGACTGGAGGATCTGACGGGACTTGACGCCACGAAGATAAGGCTTGACGACAAGGATGTCATGGAACTTTTTCACAGTACTAAGTCTCTGGGGATCACACCTGAGGATATCAATGGAATACCGCTTGGAAGTCTGGGTGTACCAGAGTTCGGAACAGACTTCGCTATGCAGATGCTTATAGATGCCAAGCCTACATGTTTCTCAGACCTTGTGCGAATAGCAGGTCTGGCGCACGGAACTGATGTATGGCTGGGCAACGCACAGGAGCTCATCAAGTCAGGTAAGTGTACCATATCGACAGCCATCTGTTGTCGTGATGATATAATGGTTTATCTGATACACATGGGACTTGACGCCGGACTTGCTTTCAACATCATGGAGAAAGTTCGTAAAGGAATAGTTGCCAAGGGCAAATGTGACAAATGGGATGACTGGAAGGCTGAGATGGCTGCCCACGGTGTGCCGGACTGGTACGTTTGGTCGTGCCAGAAGATCAAGTACATGTTCCCGAAGGCACATGCTGCCGCATATGTCATGATGGCGTGGAGGATTGCCTGGTTCAAGGTCAATTATCCGCTTGAGTACTATACAGCATTTTTCAGTATCAGAGCTGATGATTTCAGTTATGAGATGATGTGCTTTGGAAAGGAGAGAGTACTTTTCCATATCAATGAGATAAGCAAGGTGGACAAGAGCTCGAGATCAGCAAAGGATGAGGGTAAGCTCAAGGATCTCAAGATAGTGCTTGAGATGTACGCCAGAGGCTACGACTTCGTTCCTATAGATATATACAAGGCGAAAGCCGACAGATTCCAGATAATAGACGGCAAGATCATGCCATCCTTCGCGTCCATAGAAGGAATGGGAGAGAAGGCTGCCCAGCAGCTCTACGAGGCTGCTCAGAAGGGTCCGTTCCTCTCCAAGGAGGAGATCAATGAGCGTGCCAAGATAGGCAAGGGAACCATTGAGAAGATGACCGAGCTTGGAATATTGGATGGAATGCCTGAGACAAATCAGCTTTCACTGTTTGACTTTATGTAAATGTGTAAGAACAATAGAAGGGCAAACAAAAAACTTTCAAAATTTATAAAAAAAGTGCTTGCATTCTTGTTTCGTTTCTGTTATATTAAACAGGTCGCAAGCGTAGCGGCAAGATACAAGCACTTATGGTTCGTTGGTCAAGCGGCTAAGACGTCGCCCTCTCACGGCGAAAACAGGGGTTCGATTCCCCTACGAACTGCTGAGGATCAAGAGATCCGACAATAAAATAATAAGACCTATGGTTCGTTGGTCAAGCGGCTAAGACGTCGCCCTCTCACGGCGAAAACAGGGGTTCGATTCCCCTACGAACTGCTAAAAGCTGAAATCATTAAGATTTCAGCTTTTTTCGTTATGTTATGTTGCGATGCATGTAAAAAAATACATAAAAGATAAGCAGGCTTTACACGTTCTCCGCTATCTTTGTGACACCTACATATATCTGAGAAATCTTATACCACGTTTTATAATCCGTGACGCCTGTGGCGGGCAGGTTAAATATCTGCTGGAATTTTCTAACAGCATCAGCGGTGTTCTGACCGTATACTCCATCGACCGTTACGGAGCCGATGGCAGGGTAGTTTAGGGCGATACGGGCGAGCTGGCGCTGGAGCTGTGACACCTTGTCACCGCTTGAACCTATGGTGAGATCATAACCGGGATAGGATGAAGGAATTCCAGATATGGTCTCGGAGGTGTTGATGTAAAGATTATCTCCGTAGTAGTATCGGAGGATCTGGATGGCGGTGAGTCCGTCATCTGCCAGTGATTTTGAGCCCCACTGGGTCATCCAGCCGGGACAGGACACACGCTTGCCATCGCAGTACTGAGTGAACAGCGGCTGGGTGACGTTCGGCTTTGAGAGATAGCTTGCGAACATTTCATCCACCACCTGGGATATATTTTCAAATATAGTAGCATTGTATACCCATTTCTGATCGAATGCCGTGTTGCTGGTTATAGTGAAGTCATAGCCTTTGCCTCGGTACCATTCTGTATACACTCGGTTTAGGGTAAATGACTGTATCGCCAGGACATTTGCGCGGATAGCGGCATCGGGCCAGGTGGAATAGATCTCGTTGCAGGCGACATTCTTTATGTAGTCTTTATAGGGGACATAGTAGTCTCTGGCGGTGGGATCTGTCGGGGCGCCATCGTGGACAACAATAGTTTCAGGTACGACAACGCGGCTCAGAACTATACCGCCGGATGGATTCACAGGTTTTATCATGTCCTCGGCAATCTTTGGAGGATACTGCTCCCAGAGAGTATGCGCATCAAGTACAGTGGGGGAGTCCGCACTTCCATCCTCGGGGGTGAGCTCAATATTCTGTATGCCATTCTCACCGGAGAAGATCTGCACCCCGGATATAAAGCGCTCATTGTAGCCTGGGGCATTTACCAGGACGTTATATTCAGAGTAGGGTTGGTTATCGCTAGGTTCCAGGCTGTAGGCGACATCGGGAGCGGGAAGTTCCTCATCGATCACGATGCCGTTTTCATCGGTGACAAATTCTTCGGAGACCGAATCGGGCATCCCGGTGGGGCTTATATACACAGATGCACCCTGCACAGGAAAGAAATTGTTGTTGGTAATTTGAATTTTTAGTGAACCCACGTTATTTGTAATTGCCATTTTCTATTTCCTCATTTATAATTCTATTCGTAACTGCCGCATGAGGGGGCAGTTATTTCACTACAATATATGCAGATTATTTTTATATATTCGGAAGGAGAATCGATATGGCATATTTCCCAATGTACATAAATCTTGAAAATAAGAAGGTCATCGTCATAGGCGGAGGAAAGGCGGCACTCAGAAAGATCAACTCGCTGCTTTATTTTGGTGCAAAGATTGCGGTTATTGCGCCAAAGGTGTGTGATGATATAAAGGCTATAAAGGGGATAAATGTCCATGAGAGCAATGTGGCTCTCGATATTTTACAGAATGCAGATATAGTTGTAGCAGCGACAAGACGTCCTGAGATCAATGCCAAGATAGGCAAATACTGCAACGACAATGGTATCATGGTAAATGTGGCAGACAATAAAGAACTCAGCAGTTTCCTTTTCCCAGGTGTGATCGTCAGAGGTGATCTCGTGGTGGGAGTTACAACCGGAGGCAACAGTCAGGCAGTTTCAAAGCAGATAAGGAACATGATAGATAGGATGATCCCTGAGGAGTATGAGATCCTGACCAGGAAGATGGGAGCGTATACAGAGCTTGCAAATGTAAATATAAAGTCGCCGGCACTCAGGGAGGAGGCACTTGATGAGCTTGTCAAGACTGCGCTTTCCAACAAGTGCGTTCTGGATGACAAGAAGGCAAACAAGATACTTGATAAATATTACCGTGAGGACGCAGCCAGACGAAATGGCTGATGGGTCGGGATTATCTGCGCAGACATCAGAAATATTGCCATATTTACAAGGAAAAACCTGTATTTATCCGCATATTTGTTGATATTTGCACTTGAATTATCTGATAATTATGATACAATAAACACGATTGTTATAGTATGCAGCATGAGAGTGGGCTTTGGCCCACTCTTAATTGTTGTAAAGGTCTTATAAGAGAAAGGTGGTCGTATTACGAAGAGAGCAGATATTGAGGCAAAGACAGTTGAACTGGTAACTCCGATCATAGAGGCAAACAACCTTGAGCTGGTGGATGTGGAGTACGTGAAGGAAGGCAGTGATTATTACCTGAGAGTGTACGCTGACAAGGAAGGCGGAATCACCATAAATGACTGCGAGATAGTGAACAGAGCATTGGGAGACCTTCTCGATCAGGAGGATTACATCAGTGATGCATATATATTGGAGGTAAGTTCACCGGGACTTACGAGACCACTGAAGAAAGAGAATGATTTTAAGAGAAGTATTGGTAAGGTAGTGGAGATCAAGACATTTGTCAAGATAAATGGTGCAAAGGAGTTCGAGGGTGTGCTCAAGGCATATGATGACGCTACAGTTACCATAGAATTTGAGGATGAAACAGAAGTTACAATATCAAGAAAAGATATTTCTATGATACGTTTAGCATTTATATATTAGGAGGATAAAAAGGTGTCAGAGATCATTGAAGCATTGAATCAGCTGGAGAAGGAGAGAAACATAAGCAAGGATGTACTGCTTGAGGCTATTGAGAGATCACTCAAGACGGCCTGCAAGAAGGATTTCAATACAGACGAGAACATAACAGTTTCACTTGACAGAGAGACAGGTGAGTGTCATGTGTATGCTGCAAAGGAAGTTGTTGATGAGGTTGAGAACCCATCTTTCCAGATATCTCTCAGCCAGGCTAAGATGTTGAACAAGAGATACGAGATCGGTGATACAGTCAACGTTGAGATAACAACAAAGAACTTTGGAAGAATCGCAGCACAGCGTGCGAGAAATGTCATAGTTCAGGCTATAAATGAGAACGAGAGAGCGGCAATATACGATCACTTCCACATGAAGGAGAAGGATGTTGTCACAGGTATCGTTGAGAGACAGGTGGGGGACAGCGTAAATGTAAGCCTTGATGACAAGACTGAGGCAGTCCTCAAGCCATCAGAGATGATCGAGGGAGAGACCTATGAGAGAGGCGACAGGATCAAGCTGTATGTGACTGAGGTCAAGAAGACCAACAAGGGACCAAGGATCGTGGTATCAAGAACACATCCAGAACTTGTTAAGAGACTTTTTGAGAAGGAAGTTACAGAGATCGCGGACGGCGTGGTTGAGATCAAGAGCTTTTGCAGAGAGGCTGGCTCAAGATCAAAGATCGCAGTATGGTCAAATGATGAGAACGTTGATGCTGTTGGAGCATGCGTAGGAGTAAACGGTGACAGAGTAAATGCTGTTGTTGCTGATTTGAATGGCGAGAAGATAGATATCATTCCTTGGAGCGAGAATCCAGCCGAGTTCATATACAATGCTCTCAGCCCATCAGATGTTGAGGATGTATCAGTTGACCTTGATGAGAAGAGTGCGTTTGTCGTTGTGCCTGATACACAGCTTTCACTGGCAATCGGCAAGAAGGGTCAGAACGCAAGACTCGCAGCCAAGCTCACAGGATATAAGATCGATATCAAGAGCCACTCAAAGGCTGAGGAGATGGGTTACTTCGATGAGCAGTCAACAGATGACGATTATGACAAGGATTTTGACCCATACGGCAATGAGGAAGATTATTATGATGAGGTTGACAATGATAAAGATGCCGAGTCAACTTCAGTTGACATAGATGAAACTGATGACACAGGCGTAGAAGAGTAATCATTTACATTTGATTATGACACTGCGATGCATATGTCCGGATAGCCCGGACGGCACATGAAAAGAAACAGGGAGTGATGAGATGGCAAAGAAGATACCTCTGAGGCAATGTCTTGGATGCCGGGAGATGATTCAGAAGAATCAGCTTATTAGGATAGTCCGCAGCAATGATGGAGCGTTTGCAGTTGATGCTACAGGAAAGCTGAGCGGCAGAGGCGCCTACATCTGCAGGAAGACAGACTGTCTGAAGAAGGCGGTCGGAAGTAAAGCCCTTGAGAAGTCTTTCAAGGTGAGCATACCTTCTGAGGTTTATGAACAATTAGACAAGGAGCTGCGTGATATTGAAGAACAATAAGATATACTCGACTATTTCTTTGTGTGCCAGGGCGAGAAGGCTCTGCAGCGGTAATTTTTCAGTAGAAAGAGCGGTAAAGACTCAGAGTGCATATGTTGTGATCGTTGCAAAAGATGCCTCTGACAATACAAAGAAACTTTTCGACCAGAAGTGTGACTACTATGGAATTCCCTACTATGAGTACGGAACAAAGGATGAACTTGGAAAGTATACAGGGAATGAGATGAGAACATCGGTGGCTATATTGGACGAAGGTTTTGGCAATCAGATCATAAAGTATATGAATGTAAATGAAAATATGGAGGTGTAACATTTGGCAAAAATCAGAGTACACGAATTATCAAAACAGTTAAACATTTCAAATAAAGATATCATAGATACCCTCGGTGCAAAGGGAATAGAGATAAAGAGTCATATGTCAAATCTGGATGACTCTATGGTGGACATAATCAAATCAAAGTTTGGCGGAGCAGGAAATGCGCCTAAGCAGGCAGCAGTAAAGGCTGACACGCCAAAGCAGCAGGTGAAGGCAGATGCTCCAAAGCAGGAGAGTAAGCAGGAACCAGCAAAGCAGGCTGTAAAGCCACAGGCAGCGGTAAAAACTGAGGCACCAAAGCAGCCAAAGACTGAGGCACCAAAGCAGACCCCGGCAAGAGAGGATAATCAGGCAGCCAGACAGGGCGCTGGAAATCATGTTAGATTTGCCAGAGAGGATAAGAACAACGGCAAGATGAACAATAACGGTAACAGAGTTAGATTTAACAATGACAGACAGGGCGGAACCGACAGAGCGAGATTTAGTGGCGATAGAAATCAGGGTGACAGGAACCAGGGTGACAGACCAAGATTTAACAGAGATGGCGACAGAAACCAGGGTGACAGACCAAGATTTAACAGAGATGGCGGCAATCAGGGCGACAGACCAAGATTTAATAGGGATGGCGACAGAAATCAGGGTGACAGACCAAGATTTAACAG